>JANOAV010000179.1:0-2789 GCA_031411295.1 Verrucomicrobiales bacterium
TACACCTACGATACCAAGGGCCAAGTGGCCACGGCCCAGAAACGGTATCAAGCGGGGCAGGAAATTCTCAAAGGCTTGGACACCACCTATAATTACGATCAGATCGGCAATCGCACCACCGTCACGGAGAATTCCAGCCCAGCGCTGACCACGACCTACACGCCCAATGCGTTGAACCAATACAGCCAGGTGGATGTCTCCGCCCGGAAATTTGATGTCTCGGGGTATCGGAGCAACAGCAGTGCCAGCATTGCCATTTACCAAAATGGCGGCACCGCGCAGACTCCAGGTTATCAACCCGCCAGCACGGGGCAATATTTCTGGAAACGGCTGGACCATGGCGGCAGCAATACCCTGTGGGACACCGTGCAGACGGATGAGAACGGAAATTTGCTAGACTACGGACTCCAATATGTGCCACCGACCACCGAATCCCCGACTTATGATGCGGATGGCAACTTGCTTTCCGACGGTCGGCGGAGTTACGTCTGGGATGCGGAGAATCGGCTCATCCAGATCAACTGGACCGCAGCGCAGAGCCCGTTTGCAGGCTACAGCGGGAACATTACCTACACCTACGATGGCCTGTCCCGACGTGTCAGTCGAAAATACACCCTCACATCTTCATCGAACGTAACCACCGTGATGGATTGGGTGGGGTATAAATATGACGGCTGGAACCACATCATGACCGTGCGACTCAATCTGGTCGGCACGGTTATCACCGCGACCGGACGCGTGGCCACCTACGTCTGGGGACCAGATATTGCCAGCAGCTACCACGCAGGCCGCTCCATGCAAGGCGCAGGTGGTGTGGGCGGCTTACTGCTCGTGCTGGACGGTGTCTCCACCGCCGAATACAACCCCGCTAATTCTGACCCCAACCCCATCGACGACGACTATTTCCCCCTGATGGATCGCATGGGGAACGTGACTGGCTACAAGAAAGCCAGCACCACCACGCCCGCTGCCCAACTAGACGCCATCTACGATTACGACGCCTTCGGCCAGGAAGTCCGCAGCACTGGCCCCGCCGCGGACATTGTTCCGTATCACTTCAGCACGAAATTTGCCGATGCCTCGGGGTTGGTGTATTATGGTTACCGCTGGTATGACTCTGCGAAGGGACGGTGGCTGAGTAAGGATCCGATCGGGGAGCGGGGCGGGGTGAATTTGTTTGGGATGGTCAAGAATGATGCAGTGAATCGATGGGATCGATTGGGTTTATTTATTGATAGGTGGGGAATTGAACGGAACGGGCCGCCGGCCCCACCGGAATGGGCGGATGACCTTCCTCCCAACATTGGTGGCGGCGGCGATGACGATGGTCGAGACTGCGTTAGTTACGCTTGTCACCCCAAAAAATTTAAGGACGACCTCGACTCTGAGCCAATTAACTGCGCTGAGTGGAAAGACTGGTTCAAGCGGAACGCTGGGGCTGAAGACGTCCCGGAATCGGGGGAGTGCAAGGCCTGTTATCATAAAATCCGAGTTTTCAACAATCCTCAAGCTCCGCGTGGCAGGGGACACCACGCCATCCGGCAAGCAAATGATGGTAAATGGTATCAACGTCCCGGAAAAGGTAAAAAAGTTGAGCCAGTTCCGGATCCAGCTAACCCCCCAGGATACAAGGGAAGCAAGGACTGCGGTGAAATGTGTGTTAAAAATAAGAATTAAGCCTCATTATGAAACGTATAATTATTACGCTAGTATTGGTGTTATGTATACTGTATTTATATAAGTCACGGCAACAGAAATCAGATTTTATATTTGATGATTCAAACCTTATTACCGTTAAAAACCCGGTTTTATCTACGGCTCCAGATGGAGTCTTAAAACATTGGTTCTACACTAAACAAGAAATGGATGATTATTTCAGCCAATATCGAATTGATTATATTTCAAAATCTATGCCGAATGTAGTATCCTCAAAATGGATATGTATTTTTTTCCACCAATCAACAGAAAGCTACGGTGCCAATGGGAGGTTAGGGGGGACGTTTGCCTTTTATAAGGAAGTATCTAGGCGCGAGACGCCTCATACATTACTGGCACTTACTGCTATTTATTTTGCAGACCTGCCCAGCATAGTTTCGATCAATGATGAAGGGGGAATCACAGTTACTGCTTTGCCGAAGTGACAGGTTGTGCAGATTAGGTAGCATCTATTTTATTAAATGCATTAACAAAAAGACATGAAGGCAAGACGGGCCAGGCTTAATACACACATGCACAATTTGAAATATCTTGAATTCCATAATGGCACGCAGACCCTGACGCGCACCCACGATACTCTGGGCCGCCTGCATTACTTGGATGCTACTTGGGGCGCTGCCGCCACCATGCCGCAGATCGAGTATGTTTATGATGCCACGACGGACAAACTCAACCTCGTCAGCGGAATGAGCCGACACGTTGCCTTCAGTAATTTTGCAGATGTGAATCTTCCTGGCACGATGGATTTCAAGATCGGGGCCAATCCAACCACTGCCGCCACCTACATGACACGCACTCAAACACTGGACACGGCGGGTCGCCCAGGTTACATTGGCTACACTTCAGGCTCCACCATGCTCCAGTCTTTCACCTACGCTTACGACCGCTATAACGTCACTGGAGTGACGCGGGAGAACAGTAATGTCTGGGGTTACACCTACGATACCAAGGGCCAAGTGGCCACGGCCCAGAAACGGTATCAAGCGGGGCAGGAAATTCTCAAAGGCTTGGACACCACCTATAATTACGATCAGATCGGCAATCGCACCACCGTCACGGAGAATTCCAGCCCA
>JANOAV010000180.1:0-1917 GCA_031411295.1 Verrucomicrobiales bacterium
GCTGGAGGTGAGGGTGATGGTTACGGTCGGTGGGTTAACCACTGCCGAGCTCGGACCCGCTCCGATGCCTGCGCCGTTGGCCGTCAGCACGCCATAGGCGCTGAGTGCGGTCCAGTCTGCCGCCCAGTTGACCGTGTTGAAGGCCCCTTTGTAGGAGGCTTGGGTGTAGAAGCCATCGGCTTCAGCCACACGGTCCGTTGCTGCGGCCGGGCTTCCTGCTTTGGGGCGAGGATCGAGGCCGAAGTTATTGGTGCGGCTGATAGAGCCGAGCATGGGGTCTGCGATGACGTTTTGGCGGGCGGCATCGTTGAAAAGGATGGCGGAGTTGAGGAGGTCGAGATTGGCCACCGTGTTGCCGCCGCCGAAGCCCCACCAGAGGTTGTTGCGGAGATCCAGAGCGCCGCTGTCGAGATGCACCTTTGACTTGGCATCGATGGAAACGCCGCGCTGGGCGAAGTCCGTGAAGATGCTGTTGTACATCCTGGGGGAGGCGTTCTCTCGGATGGTGAAGGCATTGTTTGCACTGCCGCCGGATCCCGTGCCTGCGCCGATGATGGTGGCGTTGAACACGGTGAACTTGGCCAGGGGCAGGTTGCCCACCGCGAGGCCGTTTGGCTCGCCGTTGAGCTCGAAGCCCTTGTCACGTACGTCCGGGGCCTGGATGGCGAACCAGAACTGATGTTTGCCGCTGTGGCCTTGATCGGCGTCGAAGGCGTCGTCGTCGTTGAAGGCACTGACGAGGTAGCGGGTGTTGACGGTTCCGCCGAAGAATTCAAATCCGTCATCCTTGATGGCGTAGGCTTCGACGTATTCGACGGTGGTGCCGCGACCGACGGCACCGAGGGAGAGTCCGTTGATTTCCTTGTTGGATTCGAGGACTTTGCCGCCGTGGCGGATGGAGACGTAGCGGAGGCTGCCGGAGCTGTCGTCATCATCATCACCACCGAAGGCGAAGTTCTGGTAGTTTGGGTTGGTGGAAGGGATGCCTTCGTAGACATCGAACTTGGGGTTGGCTGCGTTGCCGGTGGCGTCTGAGGCTGTGTTGATCTTGGCCTTGCCCAGCAGGACGATGCCACCCCACAGACCGCGGTCCCAGATTCCCAGGTCGTCAGAGTCGTTCACGTCGTCGAGGACGGAGGTGAAGATGATGGGGCGAGCGGGTGTGCCGTTGGCGAAGATCTTTCCGCCACGGGCAACGACCAGGGCGCTGATATTGGCACCTTCGCCGCCTTCACCCTTCACAACGGTACCGGCTTCGATGTTCAGCACCTCGCCGTTTTCGACAAAGACGAAGCCGTTCATTACGTAGGTGTTGGTGCGGTACCAATTCACCGTTCCGCTGATACTGGCGTTGTTTACCTGGACGGTATCGGCGACTGCTGTCGTGCTGGCAACAGCCAGCACTAGCGCCGAGGCCAGGCCTGGAAATGGGTTCGTTCGCTTTCTGTTCATGTGAATACTCGTTTTTCGTTTGTTTGGGATCACTGATCGCAAAATCTATCGCGAGTGCATGGCATGAACCTGACTCTTTGGTTACGACGAGGTGAAAGTATTCGGGCTGTTCTGGCGCTCAAGTGTGGAAGGATCCGTGCCCGAAAAGCCCGCAAGGCGATTGGCAGTGGGTCGTTTCCGGGGAATGGAGATGTCTGGGAACCGTCTGGATATTCCGGCCAAAGTCACGGAAAGGTGAAGGTGATGTTACGAGAAGGCAAAATACCATGCCCCCCGGCGTTCCGATTTTGACACGTTGCGGTCCATGGCCGACAACAGGTAGATGAAATTCCTTTGGATGTGCGCGATCATTGCTCTTTTCGCCTGCGGGTGCGCCGGTGGGCGGGGGCGTTCTCATGTGGATCTCTACGATGGGGTGAAGATCGATGAACTTACTCACAATAAGGTGTCGAGAGGCATCATGGA
>JANOAV010000181.1:0-97445 GCA_031411295.1 Verrucomicrobiales bacterium
GGAAAAGAATGCGGGAAGCGGCAGGGAGTTATGGGGCATCCGCCCAATCCATCAGAAGCTGGCAGGGCGCCATGGGAAATTACAGAATTCCAGATATTTTTGAATCCTTAAAGGCATTGGCTTTTAAGCGGTGCATCACGCGAAGAGTGTGGATCAGCCCGCTGGGCTGATCTTAAAAAAGCTGAGCAGCCCAGCGGTTTCCTCCACATCCTACCTGATCCTTTGTGGCGATGGCCTAACGCGGAAACGCCAGCGTGGTCTCCGGGCCGATAGACAGGATCCGATAGCGTTCGTTGGGCTCGCCTTCGGTTAACTGAAGCGGTTGACCAGGAGCGTAGGGATCGCCCGGGATGGCGGGGAGGAACTCGGGGACTAACTCGCTGGCGTTGGTGGGCGGATGCTGGTATTTGAGGATGAATCGCTCCGCAGCGATAGCGAGCAGGAGTTGGCGGCGGCGGGTTTGGAGTTGGAGGGCGGTGTTGCCAATTCCGGATAGTGCGGGACATGCTACGGCCGCTAACAGTGTGCGTGGATTAGGCGTCGCAGATAGCGAGACGCGCATTTTTTGGAACCCTGCGTCCATTTTTTGCGTAAATGCCAGCAGATCATCAGCGTTAGTTCGTGGCAAGATTATCTCGCGCCACCAACTCAGGTGATTGGCCATATTCGCATCAATCCAACCTTCCGGAAGATACTTCAGCGGAGGAAGGAATCGGTGATGCCACGTGCGAATCTTATCCACTGACCAGATGTGCAGTCCAAACCCTTCCCATGTTAAACTATTCCGCAGCATGCGTTCTTCATCGATATGCGTCAGGAGTGTCGTTAATTTGCGAAGCGATTCGTCCGAGGCGACTCCGGTTGCAATGCCAACACTCGTTGCTTGCAAAGTAACCTGCTCAATCGGTGTTATTGTTAGAAAAGAAACCAAGCTAGTGGAATTGCCGCCTGAGTGACAAAATCGTATTAGCACCTCACATAGCGCCATGAATTCCTCGAGCCTTCCGGCACTGGCAGCAGCCTTGGCTCGCAAGGTGATATTGCTAGCAAAAGCGTGAATTTGACTCAGCGCTTGAATTGGCACTGCTGCGGGATCGTCCAACGCATTACCAACTGCAAAGCGTTCTGCATTATCTGGCAGCATCACGGAATTAGGCCGATTCAGTGCCGCTATCAGATCCCTTAAGATTTCCTCCTGTGGCAACGATTGATAGAGCCACTGCGCATCCGAGAGTCCGGGCGGGCGCTTATGCCCAAGCTTGACCTCATTTGCCGCCCAAGCTGGAGCATCAATGGAAGTTACACCAGGCGTGAGTGTTACCTCCTTGATCTCACCTGGGATCGGCTTGAGTTCAGGGAATCTCAATTGCAGAAATCGCCCGTGTGGCATGGCCTCAAGCGCCTTTCGATGTGCGGTTTCAAATGGCCTTTCATTGGGGCCGATGTCTCGTGGACCACGATTAACTACAAACTTCTCAAACACCGGAGCGGCAAAGAAATTCGTTTCATCAGGCACGCTGGGCTCGATGAAATCGGACATTTTCATTTCACCGTATTCTTGAATCCACAGGGCGCGTTGTTCTTCGAGGGCGCGTCGGCCGTGCCAGTTCTCGTATTGCCAGGCCAGGGTGATGAGGGTGATGAACCAAATGCAAAGCTTCCAGAAATGGCGACGGAACCAGCGCAGTGGCTGGGAGATCAGCCGCCAGCAGCATTTGGCGAAGCGGATGGTGAACCAACGGGAAGGCTGCGTTGGAGCGATGGATGGGGCGGGTTGGTCGGTCATGGTGTTAGGAATGCGGAACAAGACGCAGTTGGAGTTCGGGCTTTAGCCCGTTGAGAGTGTGCAGCGGGTGGCTGCGGGCTAAAGCCCGAACTCTAACGGTTATACTAGGGGAATTCATTTGGTTAATATCTGAGGCCGAAATAATAACCGCCGCCATCGGTCCGTTGTGGATATAACGAAGCGATGATCTTCGCCATTTCCGGATCTTGCGGCATGGGCTGTTGGTAAATGGGACCCATCACGGTTGCGCTGGAATCGCTGCTGGGCGCACTGGGCGGGGATTGTAGCCAGAGGATGCCTGCGGTGATCCAACAGGCGGCCCAGCCCAAGGTGTGGAAATTCACGAATTTCCGCAGGCGAGATTTCTCCTGATATGAAATCCGCTGAGCACTGGACAGCGCAGCGAAGGCAGCCTCCAGACTTCGTTGGCGCGCTTCTGGGCGCAGGGTTGGTTTGGGCAGGCGTTCACCCTCGGTGAGCCAAGCGGGATCGGATTCGGGGGTTGGGTTCATGAGATTTCGGAGTAGAGGTGTTGCAATTTTGAGCGCAGTTTATCTAAAGCATAGCGAAGACGGCTGGCGACGGTTTGGAGCGGAATGGACTGTGATTCTGCGATCTCTCGCAGGCTAAGTCCTTCCCAGAGCCGAAGCTCCGCCACCACACGCTGGTCGGGTGGGAGGCTGGCCAGAGCGAGCAGCAGCTCATTTCCCAAGAGGGCAGCATCAGGATCTTCGGTGGTGGTTAGGATCAGATCGGTGGGATCGGCTGATGCATCGCATTGTGGTCGGCGTTGGTGACGTCGATGCCAGTCGAGCGTTAACTTTCGCGCCACCGTGAAGATCCAAGCGCGTTCGATTTGTGCCGTTAGGATCGCCCGACCATGCGTCGCTAGTTTAACAAAAAATTCCTGCACCAAGTCCTCGGCATCCGTGACGTGGCCCGTGGCAGTCCAGAAATATCGGAACACGCCATCCGCATACGCCGTGTGCAGGCGCTGGAGGTCGAGGGCGGTTAGGGATTGCATGCAGGATCGAAGATCGGCTCTTTGGGTAAAGGACGCCAGACGCTGGGTATTTTATCTAAACTTTCTGAAATAAGAATCGACTCCTTTACCTAAATTGCCTCCACCATGGTGACTTTGAGGCCTGCGGCTTTTGCTAATGCGGCCTGGCGCAGGTCACAGGTGATGAACTGCCGGCACTTCAGTTCCATGCCAAGAGCCACGTGGATGGTGTCGAAGGCACGCGTGCCCAGCCTTAGGCCGAACTTTTGAGAGAGCGCCAAGGCAGTGGTCACGGCATCTTCCCATGGCACGTCCGCGATTTGGAATGTCCCTCGTTGAAGGAAGCGTTCCAGCCGCCCCTCCCATGATGCCAACGCAGCGTCCACGGCAGATTTTTTCGCACTGGGGAGCGACTTCTTTTCCATGAATGCTTTAGTTCGCAAGCCGTTCCGCACCTCCAGTTGGTGCATGGAGGTGAAGGCTAGGGGCGGTCTGCTGAGGCTGCGAAATATCCCAACAGCGGTCTCGGAGCCGACTTCGTTGCTAAGCAATCGCATCAGGAAACTGGTGTCTGCGTAGAACATCGGCTTATCGGCGGGAGTTTATGACCAAATCGGCTGCGGAGATGGCGGAGATAGGTTCAGCCAGCATGGTATCTAACTCGTCATCCACTTCCAGGGCGTCGATCTCTGATTGAAGTGAAGTGCTGGCGGCCAGCACCCACAAGGGCTTGCCGTTATCTGTGATGAGAACGCGCTGCCCAGCACTGGTCAGTTTCTTAACATTGGAGGGATGGCGCAGGAGTTCTCTGAGTGGAAGAGATTTCATTTGTCTGACACTACTGTCAGACAAAAGGTCGGTCAAGATCGCACTTTACGGGAAAGTGACCAGTAACCTCACGAAGATCCGTTGTTCAGCAGCTTGCGGGGCGACGGTGCGGTAAACGATGGTTTCTTTGCCATCCCCTGTGTTCACTTTACTCAGTGCGGTCATGGCGGCGGCGTTCCAGTTCGTTAGTTCGGTGCTGGCTTGCGGGGTGCATTGGCAATCGTCCGCTCCGATGCGATGGGTGAACGTGAGGGTGACGTAAGTTTCTCCGCCTTCTTCCAAAAGGCCAGCCACTGGTGTGGCGGCGGAGGCGGGTTGGGTGGGGGACGAGCCCAAGGCGTATTCGATCAGGTTGGTGAGACCGTCACGATCATCGTCGGCAGTGTCGGCAATGACGTTCTGGGAGGTTTTCCACGTGGTGAAATTCAGCGCATCCGTGCCGCCGGGATTGCCAGTGGTGGTGGCGCTGGCGCGCCAATTTCCGGCGGATGCATGATCCGGGGCGGTGGTGGGCAATTTCAAAATCAGACTGTGACCAATGCCATCGGCTTCCACTGGCCAAGCCCCAGAAGTTCCGTAAGTAAAGGATTTGAGCGTGCCATTGGTCGCATTGAGCAACGTGAGAGTCTCGCCAGCATTGTCCAGCGTGCCGGTAAATTCGCCCGCCACTGGCAGGTTGGTGCCATACCGTGATTGAAACGCGGTGGTATTTCCCACCAACAAAATGCGCTGACCGGGCAGCAGCAATCGGCCCAGAGTCGAGTTATCGAAATCATACTCAAGGCCCGCCACGAAACGGACATTGGCCAAGTCGATGGCGCGTGGACCGATGTTCTGCAGTTCGACATATTCAAAGTCATTCGAGCCTCCGAAACCCAGCGCGACCTCGGCGGGCGTGGCATCGGAGGGATGATACATGATTTCAGAAATGACCAGGTTGCTGAGCGTGGGCGCTTCGGTGTCAACCAGGAACGTGGGTTCGGTGAGCGCGCCCCAGTTGGTGCCATCGAAGCTGCGGGCCTTGATGGTGGCCAGACCGGGGCCGCTCAGCTGGATCGGTTGGGGAAATGTCGTCTTCACAGATTGCAGTCGCAGATCAAATGTTAGGTCGCTGCTGGTGGCATTAGTCTGGTGAATCTCCACGGCAATGGTGTTCTCTCCTTCGACTAACGCGGATGGGATCAAGCGCGGATCGACCACGGGGAAGAACGTTTCTTCATCGGTGCCTCCCACGCCGTTGCTGGGGACATACTCGTAACCGATGTCACCGCCGGGCATGTTGCTGCGTCCTACTTCGCGCCCGTTCAGATAAATGATCGCACCGTCGTCGCGTTTGATTTCTAAATTCAGGGATGTGATCTGCGCGACGTTCGTGGCGGTGAACTTCTTGCGGAAATAAACCAGCTGGAAGCGCGAACCCGACGCCCCAATATTGATGGAAGTGCGCGGGGCATCAGCAAACCCCAGTTCTGCATCGCCCGATTTCCATTCTGCACCGGTGTCGATGAAGCTGGGATGTTTCCAGTTACTGGCGTTGTAGGACGGATGGCCCACCGTGACGGCGCTGGAACCCAGATCAATGCTTGGATCCCGATATTTCCAAGTGGCTCCGGCATTGGTCGTGCCCCAGTCTATCAAGGTGGTCGTGCTGGTGGTGCCGCCTTGAAATGCTACGGCAGATGAGTTCAACGCGCCTCCCACCAGGCGGGGATCGGCTCCGTTGATGGTGTAGTAGATCTGCGCATTCGATGCTAGCGTAACAGGACTCGCGGAGGAAATATAACCGCCGAATTGGTTGAAGCCCACGCCCTGGAGCGTCGTGGGATAGAGCGCATCTGCCTTGAGTTGGTTGATCAGATCCGTGGTGCGATTGGGCAGGAAATTCTGTGTTAGATAATTGCGGGCGGACTCCCAATCGGCCTTGGTTTTCGGCACGGCGGTCTTGGCATCGCCCCAGCGGGCACTCTCGGCAATGATGGCGCTTTCCACCACGCTGGCCATGGCATTGATGCGGGTTAGGCTGGCTGCGGGAGTCAAGGCCCCTTGATTGAAACAATGTTTCTGCGCCCGATCCGCAAAGCGACTGCGGTATTCAGGATTATTGAGCAAGTGCTGGTGAATGAACTGCGGATTGGCATAACTGAAGTTCGTCAGATTGGCATTACTGAATGGCCCCGTGCGGTCTCCGCCCGCAAACATCGAGTGCTCCATGTCATGCGCCAGGTGCACGAAACCACGGTTCGTGGTGCGATCCCGGAAGGTAAACCAATTATTCACGGCGTCGCCCCCACCAGTCAGCGGGGCGTCGCTACTGCCGACGTAAAACACGAGCAGCATATAGTCGATCTCGTTGTCCACATCCAGTAACGCAGGATCTGTCAGGGGATTCAACGGAGTGCTCCCGTTGGCCGCCAGACCTTGCATTTTAAAGTAGCGTTCCTGCAACTCCCCGACTGGCGCAGTCGAATGCGCCACGGCTTGATTCCACAAGCCTTGCCACATGGTCGTGGTGCCCTGGGCCAACTCTGTGGTATAGCCACCGGGCGATCCGGCGGATTTGAAGACATCGAAATTATCTTTGTCTCCCCCCAGGTAGCTTGCCGCAAATGGAGCCTCGGCACGTTCATCCAAATTAAACAATCCCCAGTATTGTCCGTTGAGATACAGATGGAAATAGAAGCCATGCGAATACGGCTGGCCCATGGCCCCCTGGGTGGCACGGGTGAATTCCTCGCGCAGGAAAGTGGTGTTGCCATCCGCGCCAAAAGACCACGAGTAATTCTGCGCGGTGCGAATATCGAAGGCATCGAATTCGTCCGTGCCGGCATCGCCAAAGAGGGGATACTTTAATTTCGAGGCTCCCCATTCGGAACGGAAAAAGATGTGGAAGGAATGTTTGGGATTGCTGGGATCCCGACTGAATCCGCCCCGAATCCGCACGCCGCAGGTGGAACCAAAGCCGCCGTTAGGATCGTTCAAGAGTTCAATGGACGCCAGTTTCTCCCAGCCATAACCTCGGGCTCCGGGGTTCGCATAAATGCCGGTAGCAGGGTTCATCAGGTCACTGACCGGCATTGTAAGACACATGCTGGGAATAGCCTGCAAGGCTGCGCGCACGGCTGGCGCCCCACCCAGCAACGGGTTGGGGTGATTCACAATATCGGGATCCATCCCGTAGTCCAGCACTTGACTGTTCACTGGACTCGCAGGCCAACCCGCAGGGGGATCGCCATTGGCGGATTGCGTGATGATGTCATTCGGAACCAGATACGTTTGCGTATCGACATTCGTGGAATCCCAGTTTGGGCGGGAGGCCATCGCCCGGATCACTGTGGTGCCAGTAATGTTGATCGGCCCGCTGTAGATGGTTCCATTGGTGGCGCTGGGCATGCTGCCATCCGAGGTGTAGCGGATGGTGGCCTCCGGGGTGGCACAGGTGATCGTGAGGGGAAATGGGACGGTGGGAGTGGTGGTGTTAGGGAAGATGCCCCGCTTCACACTGAAATTCGTATCGGCGACTTTGCCAAAGCTGGAAGGTGCTGGATTGGCCGCCAGCGGGGTGGGCGAATTGAAGAAATAATGCTGACTCAAGTTGAAGCCTCCTCCACTTACCTCAGGCAGGATGAGGAACGCACTGTCTGCGGCTGTGTTGTTCATCGCTTGGATCGCTAACACGTTGTTGCCAATATTCAGTAATGATTTGAAAGCACTCACATCAATCGTTTCAGGGGTGATGACCGAGGTGACCGGACGAGTCGCAGTGGCTGCCGAGTTATAATTTAAAGGCGTGGGAGCATTTCTGCGTGCCACTTCGGTGCCATTGAGATACGCCACGAAGCCGTCCGCGTAACGCATGTTGAGCAATAGTGAGGAAAATGACGCCGGATCGGGCGCGGTAAACGGCACGCGCACATAGGCGGTGGCGTTGACGTTGCGCATGGCGGTTTCCACATTGGTGGAAATGGGGCCGCCAACTCCGCTGCCCTCCGCCGGGGTTAAACATTCCAAACCTCCGACTGCGGTGTTACCCACGAGTTGAAACGAGGTGCTCCAAGTCGTCGCGTTGCCATACGCCGCATAAAACTCCACTTCATCGCCACCGCCGCCCTCCCACATGATGACTTCAAAGCTATGCAGCCCGGCACTCAAATAAGCCACGCCGATATGATCCGCCGGGCCGTGATTGGTATCGTCCACCATGACATTCTGGCCATCGATCTTGATGCGCCCACCGTCATCGGAATTCAGGCCGAAACTGTAGTAAGCACTCGTCTTGATGTTGATGAAGCCCGTCGCGCGCACCGCATAAATGTTGGGATCCGCCAGCGTGACGGCCGTGTTGTTCCCATAGTGACCGTCCCCGTATTCCCCCAGTAAATTCAAGGTTTGCAAGAGCGAGGTGTATTCCTGGGCGATCTGCGGTGATCCGACCGGCAGTGCCAGCAGCGCATCCGTGAGCGCGACAGATCCCAGGCTGCCGTAGGCGGAATTCTGCTTCACCACGCGCACGGTCATGCCGGGTTGCAGCACGCCGAAGCCAATCCCTGTGGGCCCTGACAACCAACTGCTGGCATCGAAACCCAAAGCCGTCCACGTGGCGGCCAACGTGTTATTTGCCGGAATCAACACCCGCGCAGGCGCGTTGGCACTTACCAGCGGAGTTCCGTTAAAGGACAGACCATAGCCCCGATCCGGGTCCTGCTGGGGATACTCCGTTCCAAAATCCTGGGCCACGGAACCGTCCGGTCGGACCAACGCCAAGTATTCCCCACTGGCACTCAACGAGAAATTCGTGTGCAGTGGCGCGCCCACCACCCGACGATTTTTCCCGTCCGCCCAAACCAACAGAAATTGTCCAGGAGGAATCGAGACCGCGGGAAAAATCCATTTCATAGGGATCGCAGCGTTATCCGTGAGAGCCCAACCACTCATATTTGCGTTGGAGGCATCGGGATTATAAATTTCAATCCAGTCTCCCCGCAGCCCTTCTTCATCGACGCGTCCGGTTTGGTTGTCCGCGAGGAATTCTGTGATTAAGGGGCTGGCATGGCTCTCCGACAGCATTCCAAGGGAATTGAGGATGAGCAAAACTAAAAGCCAGCGTGGGGAATGAGACATGGGGAGGAGAGGGGATGCGCGGAATGGATCCTTTAGTTTACCAAAATACCTCTGAGTTTGGCAACACCGCATTCGCAGCGACAGGGAATGTGATTGGGGCCTTCCCGCTAGCCGCAGCTTTATTTAGCGACTCCAATCTCCGAGAAGCATGCGTCCAGCCACTGGGTGACAGAGAAATTCCCCACTGAAGCCGCCGCATTGTCCTGCAAGCGCTTTGCCAGGGGTGGATCCGACGCCAAGGCAAAGAGCAGCGCGGACAAATGATCCTCATCCCACGGGTGAAACGTGTAGCCGTTCACGTGATTTTTCACCACCTCATGCGCCCCAGCCCTCGAGCTGCACAGCACGGGTGCCCCCGCCGCCAGGGCTTCATTGACGGTCATCCCCCATTGGTCATGGGTGCTGGCCAGCAATAACGCCACGGACAATCGATTCGCCCGCGGCACTTGCTGATAGGGCAGCCACGTGCGCAGTTGAATCCATGGCTCCATTCCCAATTGAGAAATTTCCGCACGATACTCCGCTTCGCACGGGCCTTGGCCGCAAATGATGAGATGGGCAGGTTCGCGCTGCTGAGCTACTAACCGGGCATGGGATTTGGCAAAAGCGCGCAGCACCATCACGGCATTTTTCTTGGGGATAAACCGAATTGGCATAAAGAAATACCGTTCCTCTGCGGCCACTCCCAGATGTTGCCGGATCAACTCGTCGTTGCCTCCATCCTCCGCCATGCGCGCAATCTCCGCATTATCCACAATGTCCCATCCTCCCAGATAGGTAGGTTTGCTGGCTCCGCCCAGGAAGCGACTATACTCCGCACACTCCCGGCCCGGGCACATGAAGAAATCATAGCGTCGCATCATTTGCCCTTTGGCGAATTCCAACCAAAGGTGCTTGGCGAACGACTCCGCGTCATTGAATCGGGAGTCGTGCAAAACGCCTACCCGGCCTCGGGTAAAAATCGAAGCCAATGCCATAATCATACTTTCTGGGCGATCATAACCCCCGGCAAATGTCACGTGGGGGCGACGCTTCAGGTAATGAGCCAGCACTTTGAAAC
This sequence comes from Verrucomicrobiales bacterium, assembly GCA_031411295.1. Classification (GTDB taxonomy): domain Bacteria; phylum Verrucomicrobiota; class Verrucomicrobiia; order Verrucomicrobiales; family V1-33; genus JAGNEJ01. The sequence continues at coordinate 9,796 of JANOAV010000181.1, forward strand.
TTGTTTTGACGGTCGTCCACTTCAACCAAGTTCCGAAGCCCAGTCCGCGAAATTTATCCGTCAACGCCCGCACTGGCACCCCACCATAAAGTTCGGAAAGTTGCCCTGCTTCCCACTGATAGCTCGTTTCCTCAAGGGCGATGAGTAACACTTCCAACTCGATTTGCGCAGCCAGACCCCGCCGTTCAATTTCGCGTTGAAGCTCCCGCACACGAAATGCCAAATAGGGCGTGTGAGTGTCAAAAGTGATGAGGATACGTTGAGCCTTGGACATGAATTTTAAAGAGATCCACAATTTCCATGAAATCAGAGTTTGTTCAAGTGCGATTAGCCAGAGGCTTTGGTTCTGAAAGCATGCCGGTTCCAAGCAAAGCAGGTTCTGCCATAATCATTAGCCTACACAAATGATTAAATTGTCCAAATGAATGTAAATTTTCCAAATTTAGGAAATTCAGGAGGATCAACTGTGTTTTCTAGAACAATGCGTCATCGAAAAATAGGCCTAGCGAAATGGATATCCCTTTCGTTTCTGAGAAAACGGATCACATTTGCTCTGTATTGCCGAGAATTAGCCCCATCCGCTTAAAAGAAAGTGCAGATTCTCAAAATTGTTTCTTGAAATTATAATTATTACTGATTATAGTCCCGATATAACAACTCAATTCAATTTCCATGACCACTATAGCCGAACCAACTGAAGAGCGCGCCCGCCAAGCGGACAAGATCGTCAAGAATCCGACGCAGTATAAGATCTGCGAGGGATGCGATTCTATCGTCATGGCCAAGAGCGCAGTGTGTCCGAATTGCGCCAGTTATCGATTCGAAGAAGGAGTGCTGCAAATTATTCGCCAAGCGCGTGTCCTGGGGTTGCGTCAGCGGACCACGGTATTGGCTTCAGACCTGCATTAACCGGGTCCAAACCGCTTCCATGCTACCCGAGTGCCGCAGCCACAAACACAGGGGCAGCCAAATCCGCTGAGGAGAGCGGAAAGTAGGCGCTATCGGCGGCCAGGAGTCGGGCGGCCAGGAGTTCATCCTGGCAGGAAATGATGACCGGTAGCGGAGACTTGGAATTGCGATGATCTGTTAGGCTGCGGGCGCGCAGGGCGATTTCCAAGTTAATGCCATCAGCGGAAGTGACTGCCAGCACGGCGCGCGCGCGGTCGATACCGGCCCGCAGCAAGGCTTCCGCTCCGGTGGCATCTCCTTCAATGATGGGCACGTCGGAGGTCAGGGGGATGGACTCCATCCGGGCATGGTCCATTTCCACGCAAACGACAGGGATGCCACGCTCTTGCAATTGCTTGAGCACGGCCAAGCCGAGGGTTCCCATGCCAGCGATGATGACGTGGTCCTGGCACCGCCGGGCGGCCCGCTCGTGCTGTTGGCGCGAGGCTTCTCCGGTGATGAGAAAGTGGCTGAAGAGAGATACGAGCAGGGCGATCAAGGTCACGCCAGCGAGCATGAGCAACATCCCGAATGCCTGCACCCAGGCCGGATCGCTCTGTAAATTGATATCGCCAAATCCCACTGTAGTTAGGACCGTCATGGTAAAGTAAGTGGCGGTCATCCAGGGAATGTCCTTGGCGTAATGGAAGACGAGGGTGCCGCTCACCAGACAGACTGCCAGCAGTGTCAACACCAGCAGTTGCCACGATCGTCTCCGCCGCGATTCGCGCTGGGTGGCCCGGGGGATGGGGTTACTTTGGGTGGAGGCAGCTAAGGAGGAGGTAACAAACTGAGCGGCGGAGAGGGCTGCAGGGCACAACGCGGCATGCAGGGCGAAGTCCGACTGGAGCCGATGGCCCAGATGCGGGGCATCCACCCGCGTCACCACCCGAAGCTGGGGAGCGAGTCGTTTCACGCGAATGGAGGTTTCCAGATTCCGACTGTCATCGGCACTGGTGATGGCTGCGGCTTGGGCTTCGGCCGCACCCGCTGCGGTCCAGAGTTCTGGGTCGCGAAAATCTCCCAGAAACAACTCGGCCCCATGCTCGCGCGCCGTGTGGACGTGCCAACTGGGGCAGCTCACATCTGTAATGACTCTCACCGCTACTCCCTGGGCCCGCAATCGCAGCACGATACTGAGTCCCAATCGTCCCAGCCCGGCCACGATGATAGGGCGCGTGTCTGTTTCCTGGCCATCACTTGACGGCAGGGTAGGATCGGGAGGTGGTTGATTCATACATGGAAACAAAGCCCAACCCGACGAGGTCTGCAAGCGCGGCTAGAGCATGGGTGCCAGCGGTCGGCAGATGGCTTCACCAATTTTCTGGCGCAGGGGACGATGTCTGAATTTTTCCCAGAGCACGGGTTTGGCATCCTTGAAATCCAGTTCCATCATTTCCTCAATTTGGTGAATAATTTCCTCGCCAGCCATGAGCAAGTTCAGTTCAAAATTGATGCGCAGCGAGCGGATATCCATGTTGGCGCTGCCGACCATGGCATACCGACTATCGATGATGGAAACTTTGGCGTGGAGCATCCGAGGCTGATACTCGAAGATCTGCACCCCGTGGGGCAAGAGTTCCTCATAGTAACTGCGGGTGACCGCCGTTAGGTAAGCATGGTCTCCCTGCCGGGGGACCATGATGCGGACCTCGACGCCACGCATGGCAGCCAGTTGCAGCGCGGCCATGAGCGGTGGTTCGGGCACAAAATACGGCGTCATGATCCAGATGCGATGCTGCGCGCGATGGAGCAGCGAGAGCAGGGAGAGCTGAATTTCGTTTAAATCGTTATCCGGTCCACCGGCTACGAGTTGCACGGAGTTATTGCCGGAGGCCGTGGGCACGGGATAGTATTGTGCTGAGGCCAGAGATTCCCGAGTGGCGAAATACCAGTCTTGGGCGAATTGCTGCATCAACTGAGTGACCGCCGGTCCCTGCACGGCTACTTGCAGATCACGATAAGGCCGGTGGCGGCCCGCGCCCTTCCAGTATTCGTCTCCGACGTTCATGCCTCCGGTTAGGGCAATGCTGCCATCCGCTACGACCAGTTTCCCGTGGTTGCGCAGGTTGAGATGAAACGATCCCTTCAGCGGCGCGAAGGTCCCGAACCAGGCGAATTTTCCGCCTGCGGCAAGCAGGTCTTTGAAGAAGGAGCGACGGAGCTTCACGCTGCCCACCTCATCCAGCAACAGGCGCACTTTGACGCCCCGGCGGGCTGCGCTAATCAAGGCATCCCGCAACGTCCGGCCCGTGGCATCGGGGTGCCAGATGTAGAATTGCAAACATAAATGGTGCTGGGCTGCGGCAATGATTTCCAACAGGCGAGGGAAGAAGTAAACGCCATCTGGCAGCAACTCCAAGTGGTTCCCCTGGCTGGAAGGCACCTTGTTGATGTGGTATAACTCCGGCCACTCTTTGCCCAGATCAGGCCCCCGGCCTTCCGCCGCCAGGGCTTCTCCGGTCGGATGCACCTCGTTGCGAAAGGCTTCCACGAGGCGCAATCGCTTCCGCTGCACGCGCTCGGAGCCAAACAAAAGGAATCCGAGCGCTCCCACCACTGGCAGCAACAGAATGGCCCACATCCATGCCAGAATGGCCACCGGGGTCTTGGTCCGTTGCGCCAATACCAGTGGAATCAATCCCCAGGTTAGCACCCAGATGACGATCAGCTCAATAATCACCCAATTACTCATGAATCACACTATGCCGCATTCCCGCAGCTTGGCGATGGATTTTGTTTTCTTCCCAGCGCGTGGAAGCTGAGATCCGCTTCAAGGTTGGTGTCGGCGCACCAATTCGGCGGGGAGTTTGAAATGCTTATGGTTGCTGTAAGCCAGATTCAGCAGCATTTGCGCAGCGATGATGTAGAAGCTTTGGGCCCAGGCCAGTGGCGTGTTGTGTCCCACCTGATCGCCCACATACATTTCCGGCACGTAACCTTCCGGGGTCATGGTGGACTCCAGGAGTTGAAAATACTCGACCGCCTGGTTGAAGTATTTCGTGCGTTCCTCCCAGCCTAAAGGACGATCATCTCCTGCGGGTGATTTCACGATGTTGTATTCGGCCAGCTTGCTGTAGCAAATGGACAGCCAAGCCAAGCCCAGCGGCCACTCGGCGGTCTCGCCTTCCAAAGGGACGAGACCTTTGCCGCAGTAAATGTCGTTGGGATAGCGTCGCACGCCCCGTTTGCCCAACAGGTGGGTCTCCACATTTTGCAGCACGGTTTGCTTCATTTCGAAGTCGATGATGCTATACGGCCAGATGAGGCTGAGTTGGGCTAGATCGTAGGGGCGGGTGGGGGATTCGGTGGGGAGAAGTTTCGTCAGGGCGGCACGGCCCTCCGCCACGAGGCGTTCGCTCACGGGGACGTAGTCACTGATGGGGACGTTGGTGCGGTATTTGTATTCGTAATAACCCTGATCGAACCACATGGTTAATCCCGCCAGGACGGCCCCAAAACTGCTGGAATGATCCTCCGGCCCTTCTTCCCACATGCCAAAATCTTCCTCGAAGCCCATGTTCAGAATGTAATTCCGAATATGGCTGATGAGGGTGAAATCTTCGGAGGTGAAGCGGAAGCCGTATCCTTTCTTGATCAGATCACCCATCTTATACATGAACAATCCAAAGACATCGAGTTGGTGGTGCCCCCAGTCATCGGTGATCGTTTCCAGGGAGGCGGGATGCACGCGGGCCGGCATGAATTTTCCGCGCTGATTTAACAAATGAGGCTTCACCACCGAGGCGCGGATAATGGGCAAGTGGTGACGCTTGAAAATATCCATCACGAGACGAAAGCTAGACACCATTTTGTCAAAGCATCCGAGATATTCGTTGGCATAGGTCGCGAACATGATATCGCGAATCCAGAAGACGTTATAAGCATCGCCTGATCCATCATCGGCCGAGTAGGGGCTTGCGATGTAGCCACCATTGGGGCGGCGGAGTTGTTCGAGGATGTCGTAGGCCGCAGCAACGCGGCGTTCGAGCGGAAGTTTGTGGAATGAGTTGGGCATGGGCAATGGGGAAAGTGCGATTTAGGGATCCACGATGTAGCATGGATTCGGCCAAACGTCGCGCGAGGAGGTGTTTTTTTCGTGAAATTAGCGGTCCCTCCGACCCAGCCCGCAGACTAACGCTTAATGAGTGCCCGCAGTTTCCCCAGTCCACGCCGAATGCGGGCCTTGACGGTTCCGAGCGGGGCTCCGGTGCGCTCCGCGATTTCAGCTTGGGTCAGGCCTTCGAAGAACGCGAGTTGGATGGCTTGGCGCTGCTCTGGAGCTAGTTGCATCACGGCTGTTCGGGTTTCGAGCGCTATTTCTGCGCCCTCCACCTCGCCAGAAGGAGAGGGAGCTGCCCAACCTTTCTCCATTTGCGGCTCCTGCTCGAAATGGTCGTTGAGGCGATTCCTCCGATCCCGACTGCGGAATTTATCGATCGCCCGATTCCGCGCCAAGGTGGTGAGCCAAGTCGTGGGCTTGCCGCGCTCCTCGCTGTAGAGATCAGCCTTTTTCCACAACTGGGCGAACACTTCCTGGACCGTGTCCTCGGCGTCCTGCTGTTGATGCAGCACTTGGTAAACGGTTCCGAAAACCATGCCTGAAAAGCGACGGTGCAATTCTTGGAAAGCCACACGATCTTTGGCGGCTACCCGACGGAAGAGGCTGCGAATTTCCTCGTAATCTTCCATCGAGATGGCTGAGGCGGAGGACAAAAGTGGGTTTGTTTCGTTAGTAGTCATATGGTTCGATTGAGTATGTCTAATTTATGTCTCAGTTTTGTCTGGTCTGCAAGTTAATTTCTGCTTTTTTTCTTTTGGGCGTTCGAAACGAGGAAAGCGACGGATTCACTCGAAGTTCTGCAAGGGATCGTCTGCGTTGGTTTTTCCTGAACTTTCCTTTGGCAGGGGACGGGAGTAGCGGGATGGTGGTGGTATGATTTCGCGAAATGTAACCTTGGCAGAATTTGGCAAACCAGAGTCGGTCGTCCGCATGCAACCGGCTGAGGCAACCGCCCCGCAGGCTGGGGAAATTCGTTTACGCACCAAGTTTGCGCCTGTTAATCCAGCGGACATCAATATCATGGAGGGCACCTATGGCTCGCTGCCGACCTTGCCAGCAGCCATCGGAAATGAAGCAGCGGGAATCGTGGAAAGCATGGGCGAGGGAGTGACGGAGTTTGTGCCAGGAGATCTGGTGCTGCCCGTAAGCGCTCGTGGATTATGGCAGGAGTATTTGACGGTGCCTGCGGCCCAATGTGTCAAGTTGCCCCCGGGCATCGATCTGGCGCAAGCAGCCATGCTGCGGGTGAATCCGGCTACCGCTTGGATCATGCTAACGAATTTCCGCGGGCTCTCCCCGGGAGATTGGGTGGTGCAGAATGCCGCCAATTCTGCGGTTGGACTGAGTGTGATGCAATTGGCCCGCACGGAAGGTTGGCGGGTCTTGAATCTGGTGCGGCGGGCCGATGCCGCAGCGCAATGCCGCGCGTTGGGGGCGGAGTATGTGCTCCGTGAGGACGATCCGGCCTGGAAAGAGCAGGCGGCGGAAATGATGGGTTCACAGCGTGCGAAGCTGGCGCTCAATGCCGTTGGCGGAGAGAGCGCGTTGCGCGTGGCGAGCTTGCTGGAGGACGAAGGGATCCATGTGACTTACGGAGCCATGAGCCGCCAAAAGGTCAGCGTGCCGAATCGCTTTCTGATCTTTCAAAATTTAACCTTTACCGGCTTCTGGCTCAGTCGGTGGATGAGGCAAGCCAGTGTGGAGAAAATTTCCTTACTGTATGAACTCCTGGCCCAGCACGTGCTCACCGGATCCTTGCAATTGCCAATTGCGCAGACCTTCCCCGTGGAGGAAATCACCGCTGCCGTGACCGCGGCACAGCTGAGTCAGCGCTCTGGCAAAATTCTGTTGTCCTGGCTCTAAAATCCAAATTTCCCCCATGTCCTCCGAAGATCCGTCCATCCAATTTCCGCCCCCCGATTTCATTGACTTTGCGAGCGATGAATTCTTCATGCGCCAAGCTTTGAATCAAGCGGAGCGCGCCTATGCCAGGGAAGAAGTTCCCGTGGGAGCAGTGATCGTGCGGGAAGGGCGCATCATTGCCCGGGCCTTCAACCAAGTGGAAACCTTGAAGGATGCCACGGCTCACGCCGAAATGTTAGTCCTGACTCAGGCCGAGGGCGTGGTGGAGGATTGGCGGCTGGTGGATTGTGATTTATATGTTACCAAGGAACCCTGCGTCATGTGTGCCGGAGCCATCATGCACTGTCGGATTCGGCGGGTGATCTACGGCTGCGCAGATGCCAAATCCGGGGCTGCTGGCGGGGGTTTCATCAACTTGCTCCAGCACGAGAATTTGAACCATCGCAGCGAAGTCACTGGCGGCGTGCTGGCGGATGCCAGTAGAGGGTTATTAAAAGAATTTTTTGGTGAACGACGCAAGGCCGCAGCTACGCTACGGATAGAGTCATCCCCCTAAATATTGTGCAGCTTCCCTCCTTCCTTCCCCTCATGCGCCTAACCATCTTACCCACCGGAGATATTTCCTTCACCAATCTGCATCCGCTGGAAGCAGGCGCGCTGCTGGCCATCCCGCATCACGCCAACGCCACGGATGCCCCCGGCGTGGAGGAGCGACTCTATCCGCCGCTCACGGCCAATCCCGAAGAAGGGGAGCACGACCCGTTCGAAACCGCCCGGGACCAGGAAGACTGGGAGGAATTCGTGGTGCCGGAGTTGCGTGAACTTTTTGAGGGCTCGGTCGCCCGTGTGCGCGAGACGCTCAAACAACTCACGCCCGCCCCCTACGATGCCTCCATTGATGATGATGATGACGAGGAAGACGACGAGGAAGAGGAGGAGGAAGACGAAAACGGTGACGATGACGTGGACAGTGCCTTGAAACTTCAGGAAGCATCGCCCCCGGTCGAACTGAATCAGTTGCCCAACTTTAAACTAACGATTCCCCGTGAGCAAGCCGACGATTGGTTCCGTGCCATGAATCAGGCCCGCCTCCTCATGGCCCAGAAGTCGCTCTGGATCGAAGAGAACGGCAACCTCCACGGTCCGTTCCTGGACCAGATTCATTACGAAATCTACACCGCCGTGCAGGAATGGCTGGTGCAGAATGTGCTGTCAGATTCTGTGTAAGACTTTGTCGAAGGATTGTGTCACGAGCCTGCGGGGCGCACATGAAGATTTTTTAAAAATTCGACTAGCGCAGGCGGATTATTTTGATACGTCGCAGGTAATCAATTTACTAAGCGCATGAGTCAAAAATTTTACGAAGTCCCTGGCGGAGTCACTGCCCCGTTAGGATACACCTGCAATGCCGTGCCATGCGGCATTAAGGATCCCCGCAAACTAAGGTTGGATCTTGGGTTGCTGTATTCCGAACATCCCACCGTCACGGCGGGAACCTTTACCACCAATCAAGTGAAAGCGGCCCCGGTGCGCTTGTGTCAGAAGCACCTGCGCAGCCACGACGTGCGGGCCGTGATCGTGAACAGCGGCAATGCCAACGCCTGCACGGGGCCACGCGGTATTAACGATGCGCGCAGCATGGCCACGGCCGCGGCTGTAGCTTTGAAGTTGAAGCCAGAACAAGTCTTGGTCGGCAGCACTGGGATCATTGGCCTGCCCATGCCGATGGAACGCCTGCTCCCGAAGGTCCCGGAACTGGCCAAGGGTTTGAAGCGCACGCAAAATGAAGCGTTCGCCCGGGCCATCATGACCAGTGACACCAAGCCGAAAATTTACTCGGTCGAAGTGCCCCTGGGCAGCAAGAAAATTCGCATCGGAGCGGTGGCCAAGGGCGCGGGGATGATCTGTCCCAACATGGCCACCATGCTCTGCTATGTAACCACCGATGCCAACATCGGCCTGGCGGATCTCAAACGCGCCACGCATCATGCCGTGGACCACTCGTTCAACCGTATCTCCATCGATGGTGATACCAGCACGAACGACACGGTGATTGTGATGGCTAACGGGGCTTCCGGGCAACGCAAGCTGCAGGCGAAGACGCCTTCCATGCAGTTGTTCACCGATGCCTTGGAGCACGTCCTGCTGGAAATGGCGAAGATGATTGTGCGCGATGGCGAGCGCGTTACCAAGTTCGTGGAAGTGCATGTCGTCAATGCCGCCACGCAAGTGGATGCGCGCAAGGTGGCGGAGACGGTAGCCAATTCTCTGCTCGTGAAATGTTCCTGGAATGGCGGAGACCCTAACTGGGGTCGGATCATGCATGCCATTGGGTATTCCGGAGCCAAGATTCGGGAGTCCGACATCGACATTTATTATGATGGAATTCCCGCCACCTGTCATGGTTTAGTGGCCGAGACTCCGGTGGAGAAACTTCGCGCGGTGGCGGCCCAGAAGGAATTTCGCATCTGCATCGACCTGAACATTGGTGAGGCCGAATACAATGTTTACACCAGCGATCTCTCGCAGGAATACGTGGATTTCAACACCACAGAATACGCTGCTCCGATCCCGTAACAACAGTTAGCGCAGAGCGAAATCCACCACCAGCATTCGATGATCTGAATTTGCCGTCTCCACGGTGCGGGCCGCAATCGGCTCCAGCAGAGCATTGGCATAAATGTGGTCGATCCGGAGCAAGGGCGTTTTGTTGGGAAAAGTGTTGCCCCAGCCAGCGCCAACGGCGGCATAGGCATCCTTAAATTCAGGCATCAACTCCCGAAAAACGGCATCGCCTGCCGGAGCGTTGAAATCTCCGCCAATCACAATGGGCGCGCTGAGCAGCACCTTCTGCAACTCCAAATACTGCCGCACATCCTTCATTTCCTCCCGTCGGGAGAGGCGATTGCGGTAATGTGATTCCCACGTGGAGGGCCGATGCAACCCCACATCCGTCACGGCCCCGTTGAGATGCACGCACACCACATGAATCATGCGGCCGTCCAGTTCGATGGAACACGGCAGCTCGCGCAGGATGCTGGGCGTGGTAAAACTCTGCACGGGAGTCACGAAGCCGTTGACTTTCCCGCGGGTGACCACCGCCACCTCGTATCCGCCGATGACGTGGCCGGGTTTGTCGTCCTGATAGAGCTTCCGGGCCAGGTGATCCAAGACTTGCGGAGCAGGGGCTTCCTGGAAGAGCACGATGTCTGGTTGCCACGGGATCACTTCCTCAGCTGCGATGGGGTTCAGGAAGCGGCAGTTTAGAGAAATGACCCGAATCAAGCGCTGGCCGTTGCGCTCCGGAGGGATACCGCGCTCTGGCACGGCGGTGTTAAGACGCAGTAAAGGTTTGGTCTCGTCCGAACCCACCACCATGGTTACGAGCCAGAGTCCGCAGAGCACTAGCACGGATCGTTGCCGATACACCAGCCAGCTCCATCCCACCAGCAACAGGCCCAGTAGGCACCAAGCCCAGAAGGGAAATACCGTCAGCGCAGCGGCGTGATCCCACCGTCGGGCATACGCCGCCACGATGACAAAGTGCAACCCGAGCGAGGCCAAGGGCACTCCCACACGCAGGCACCAACGAAGGCAGGGCATTAATTTCGTCATGTCGCAGGAGTAGTCTAAAACGGCACTTTCAATGGAAGTGAGACCGAGACCACCCCGCTTGGTTCAAATTTCGGCCCCGGAAATAAAATTTAGAAGCCCATTCCGGGAGGCAGGCCCATTCCGCCCGTGAGTTTGCCCATTTCGCTGGCTGAAAGTTCCTTGCCTTGCGCAATGGCCTGCTGGACTCCGGAAAGAATCAGGTCTTCGAGGAATTCCACGTCTGCGGGGTCCACGATGGAGGGATCCAGCTTGATGGATTGCACGACCCCAGCGGCTGTGGCCACGACGATGACTTTGCCGCCGCCCACGCTGGCTTCCACCATGCGACTGCCCAAGGAGGCTTGCGCGGCCTGCATTTTAGCCTGCATCTGCTCCGCTTGTTTCATGAGTTTTTCGAGATTCATAGACCTTTGTTTGGCCCAGACTTCGGCAAAAGGAAAGTGGTAAAATCACCTGGTTCAGAATGGATTTTGCGATTCCGCAACTGCGGCGTATCACATGGATTGCTGCATTGACGACGGCGGAAAACGTGGAAATTTCCTGTCTCATCCCACTAACCCTAATCCATTAATCAGATGAAACTACCCCTCCTAACTACCTTCGTCGCCTTAACCACCCTTGGCTTTGCCCAGGAAACGAAACCCGCTGAACCAGCCCCTGCCCCCGCTGCTCCAGCCGCTCCCGCAGCTCCAGCCGCCGCTGGCGACGTGGCTAAGATCAAACTGGGCGTCCTTCCGGCGGTCATGAAATTTGATAAAGCCGAACTGGAGTGCAAAGCTGGTCAGAAAGTGATGCTCTTGTTCGCCAACGAAAAATGCCCACTGCAGCACAATATCTGCATTCTCAAGCCCGGCACCAAGGACAAAGTGGCGGCCGAAGCCCTCAAGGCCATGGCCGACCCTAATTTCATGAAGAATAACTGCTTCATTGATTCCCCTGACGTTCTTTTCAAAGGCACCAAATTGGTCGGCATCGGCCAGTCCGATTTGTTGGAGTTCACCGCGCCTGCCGCCGGGGATTACCCCTACATCTGCACGTTCCCGGGCCACACCATCATGATGCATGGCGTGCTCCACGTGAAGTAATTCCCTGCGAGATTGCTCGCACTTTAGAGCCGCAGGAGCGTCGTCTCCTGCGGCTTTTTCCGTCCCTGGAAGTTCCAATCGTGCGATTATGTCACGCTGAGGATAGGTAATCTCTTGCTACGGTGACGGTTTTGTTGCAAAATCGGGTTGACTCCCTCTTTCATAATTTCCTCCTTTCCCCATGCATACTATTCTGGTCGTTGACGACGAAGCTGACATTCTGGACCTGATCACCATGAATCTTCACCGGCAAGGATATACCACGTTGACCGCTGCGGACGGGGTGGAGGCGGTCGCAAGTGCCAAGGAGAATTTGCCAGACTTGCTCATTTTGGACCTCATGCTCCCCAAGAAGGACGGGTTCATGGTGTTTCGGGAATTGCGGGCCGATGCCCGCACCCAGCATATCCCGGTGCTCATGCTAACGGCCAAGGGCGACTTGCAGGAGCGCATCTCCGGATTGGAATTGGGAGCGGACGACTACGTTTCCAAACCCTTCAGTCCCAAGGAATTGATGCTGCGCGTGAAAGCCCTGCTCAAGCGCACCAAGCGCGCGACCGTGGATGCTTCGGTGGTGTCTGGGGACTTCAATCTCGACCGCAATACGCTAAAACTTTTCCTCGCTGGGGCCCCGGTGGATCTCACGGCCACAGAGTTCAAATTACTCCGGATCCTGATCGAAGCAGATGGTTCACCCGTGGACCGGGAAACGTTGTTGCGGGAAGCTTGGGGCTATGCGGACACCACCTTGTCCCGCACTTTGGACACCCACGTCAAACGGTTGCGTGAGAAGCTCGGGGCCCACGCGGATTGCGTGCAAACCGTCCGCAGTGTCGGCTACAAATTTGTTCGTGGGGCCGTGTAATGCCGCCAAGCGAAGTCCCCGGCGGGCGCGGTGAGTTCTTTAAGGCTGCCATCGGCATTGGTTGCGTGGATGGTGCACCGGAGCGGTTGCAGGACAGAATGGCTAAGAACTTGCCGGACTTATTCACTGCTCCAGACGAAGCCTTCCGTATCTTGCCCAGCGTAGCGAGTTTCTCCGTTGACGTTGATGAGATCCACCACCTTGGCATCGCAACGCCCAGCAATTTCTCCTGCCAGGCTGCGCGAATGGGTCACGATGAGTAATTGGGTTTCGGGGGAGACATTACTGATCAATTCCGCCAGCGGCCCCATCAGGCCACCGTGCAGACTGGATTCCGGCTCGTTCAACACGAGAAAGGGTGGAGCCTTGGGCGTGAGCAGCGCAGCACAGAGGCAGAAGAAGCGCAGCGTGCCATCGGACAACTCCGCTGCATTTAATGAGCGGGAAAGTTTCTCTGGCATGAGCTGCAATTGGAATCGACCCTGTTCGTCCACCGGAGACCAACCGCATCCAGGAAAGGCTAGGGAGATGACTGCGTCGAGTGAATCACGCAGCCCGGACTCAATCAGCGATTGCAGCGTAGCCGCAAGATTCGCACCATCACTCGCCAGCACAGGCGACCATGAGCCTATCAACGGTTTACGAATGGCGGCCTCAGGAGCAGTGGAGAAATGATGATAAAACCGCCACGCCAGCAACGCTTCCCGGACCGCTGTGAGGCAAGGGAACCGGATGCCGTCCCGCACTTCACTGAGCATGGATTCAGGAAATGGGGCCGGCAGAATTCGCAGTTCCGCAGTGCCATCGGTCGCCTTCAAATTCATCGAGCCACCCTTGCGACGCGCCATGATGCGTCCACCATCCTGACCATAGCGCAGCACCTCCAGTTTCACATCAGGGTCCGTCCTGAACATCGTGGGATCGCCCGGACCCGCCGGGATCAAGCCGCACTCCGTCTCTAAAGAGAAATCTTCGTGCTGCAAATTCCACTTCAACCGCTTCGGTTCCCCCGCCTTCGTCGGGCCGGCCCACAGCGCACTAGGCATGCCGCCTTCCTCTGCTAACGCTGCCGCCAACCGCCCTTCCGCCATCCGTTGCAACAACATCAGCCCCCGATAAAGATTCGATTTCCCCACTCCATTCTCGCCCGTCACCACCGTTACTCGGCCTAACTTCAAACGGAAATCACGCAGGGATCGGTAACCAGAGAAATGAATGGATTGCAGCATGGTTCATTTATCCTAGCGGAAGCGCATGCGTCAACGCTGTTCCTTAGCCCGAAACCACCCCAGGCTGCGCACCCATTTCCAGATCCAGCGGAATGGATGCAGCATGTGACCAAGATAGGTCTTTGGCATCGGTTCCGACACGCCTAACTCATCCGGTTCATGACCGGGATGACGATAGGTTCCAAACAACAAATCCATCAGAGGTGACACGTTGCCGTAATTTCCTGCAAAGCGTTCTTTGGCGTGATGCCAGTGGGTGGATGCTATGGAAGCTCCACAGAGCCGGCCATCGCATCGCGTATGCAAAAGATCTGGCAATTGAGCAGAGCGGAGGCTATTTATCCAGATCGCTCTTCGCCATGAAATTTCTCCAACACGAACTCGCTTACCGTCAAGCGACCCAGCAACTGACACGTCGTGAAGCTCTCTTCAAGATGGGCGCTGGGATTGGTGGGATTGGACTTGCCAGTATGTTTGGAAACTCCGCCGAAGCTTCCGAACCCCAGTCGCCCCTTGCTCCCAAGTTGCCACATTTTGCGCCCAAGGCGAAGCGACTCATTCAATTGTTCATGCCTGGTGGGCCCTCGCAGGTGGATACTTTTGATTACAAGCCCATGCTCGCCAAGCACGCGGGCGAGCGGCCTGCGTTGGTGGATCGCAAGACCCTGCGCAATACCAAGCTGGGACTCATGCCCTCTCCGTTCGGCTTCAAGCAATATGGCCAGTGCGGGAAATGGGTCAGCGACATTTTTCCGGAAGTCGCCAAATGCGTGGATGAGATCAGCTTCATTCATTCCATGCACACGGACATTCCGGAACATGCTGGCGGCATCCTCATGACCAACCTCGGGGCGCTCCAGCCGAATCGCCCCAGCCGAATCGCCCCAGCCTTGGTGCCTGGCTGACTTACGGGTTGGGTGCGGAAACGCAAAATCTGCCTGGATTCGTGGCGATGTCCCCTCGGGCCGAACCACGCGGCCGAGGTGCCAACTGGGGGAATGCCTTTCTTCCCGGGGCTTATGCTGGAGCTTATGTGAACATCCAGAACATGAAACCGGATGCCATCATTAGTAATCTCAAAAGCGCTGGGCTCTCGCGCGAACAGCAACGCGAGCAACTCGATCTGCTCGCGAAAATCAATCAAATGCAGTTGGCTAGACTGGAGCAGGATCAAAATCTCGAAGCTGGGATCCAAGCCATGGAAATGGCCTTCCGCATGCAGTTCTCGGTGCCGGAGGTGCTCGATGTTTCCAAGGAATCCGAGGAAACGCGCAAACTTTACGGTGACACCGAATTCGCCAAAGGCTGTCTGGTGGCTCGTCGATTGATTGAAGAAGGCGTCCGCGTCGTGCAGCTCTCGCATAGCATCGATGGCTACGACATCGCTTGGGACACCGGCCATGGCGACATCGTGGGCGGTCACGCCACGCTGGCCAAAGCCTGTGACCAAGCCATTGCGGCTCTCCTGATGGATCTCAAAGGCCGCGGATTGCTGGACGAAACGTTGGTTGTCTGGGGCGGAGAGTTCGGACGAGCCCCCACCTCCGAAGGTGAGAAAGGCCGGGACCACGACCACTACGGTTACACCGTCTGGATGGCTGGCGGGGGAGTGAAGAAGGGTTTCAGCTACGGAGCCACCGACGAGTTCGGCTGCTCCGCCATAGAAAATCGCGTCCATGTCCATGACCTAAACGCCACCATCCTGCACTTGATGGGACTGAACCACGAGAAGCTAACCTACCGTTTTTCGGGACGCGATTACAGATTAACTGATGTGCATGGCCACGTGGTTCATGAGATCATTGCCTGAGGAGAAGGCCACGCCAGCCATCGCCTGATCTCCGGGGTTCAATGTATTCGTGCTGTCAATCGCGGCATTATTAATGGAGTAATGACGATTTACGAAGTTTCGACTCTGCAACAACCGTTGGAGTCCCGGCTTCAGCCGGAGCATCCGCCTGGCCTGCAGCATGAGCCCGGCATGCTCCACCGCCTGAAGGCGGAACTCCAGCGGATGATCCAGGCGGGGTGTGCTAGCACGTTCCTGCGCAGCCCTTACTCCCGGCTGAGGACAGCCGGGACACTTTCTAAACAACGTGTGCCGACTGTCCTCAGTCGGCAGCGCCCCGCAGCCAACACGCTCTGGAGGACGCCCGCACTCACGCCATAATCCGGTGCACCACATTTCCCGCCACATCTGTGAGGCGATAGTCCCGACCATTGTGTCGATAAGTTAGCTTCTCATGATCCATTCCCAGCAAGTGCAGGATGGTGGCGTGGAAATCGTGAACGTGGACTTCGTCCTTGGCGACGCGGATGCCGTAGTCGTCCGATGCGCCATAAATCGTGCCACCTTTGACCCCGCCACCCGCCATCCACGAGGAAAAGACCCAGTGGTGGTGTTCGCGTCCGGGTTGGTTGGCGGCTTCTTTGAATGGCGTGCGGCCGAACTCAGTGGTCCAGACTACCAGGGTGTCATCCAACATGCCGCGTTGTTTGAGATCGGTGAGCAAACCCGCAATGGGCAAGTCCACGTTTTTCGCCAAGGGAGCATGGGCATTCATATCCCCGTGCGAGTCCCAGTTGTTGCTGGAGCCACCATCGATCAGTTCGATAAACCGCACGCCGCGTTCCGCCATGCGGCGGCCCACCAGACATTGCCAACCGAAGCCATCAGTCGAGCCGCGTTTCAGTCCGTAGAGATCCAACGTGGCATCACTTTCCTGGGAAAGATCGAAAATCTCCGGAGCTGCCATTTGCATACCGAAGGCTGTTTCAAACGATTTCATGCGGGCCGTTAGCAACGGATCCCCAGCCCGGGTTAGTAAATGCCGTTGGTCACGTTTCGCCATGGCCTTCAGCTCCAACTCCTGCAGGTCACTGGTGGCCGCCCGACGTTTAACGTTGGCAATCGGTTCCGCGCCCGGCACCACCAACGTGCCTTGATGCGCCCCAGGCAGGAAATCGCTGGCCCAGACTTGATTTCCCGCATAGGGCGTCGCCCGTGAGAGCACCACGAACGATGGTAAATTTTTGTTCTCGCTGCCAAGTCCATAGCTCACCCAGGATCCGATGCTGGGCCGGGCAAAATTGAACGAACCGGTGTGTATCCCCAGCGTGGATTCGTAGTGGTTGGTGTGATCCGAACGCATGGAGCGCAGCACGCAAATATCGTCCACCAACTTGGCGGTGTGAGGAAACAGATCGCTCACTTCCGTGCCGCATTCACCATACGGATGGAAGTCCCAGAGCGGCCGTGTAAGGAACATTTTGTAGTCGCCCTTTCGGCCTTGGAACTCATCAACGGAAACCGTCTGACCGGGATTTTTAAAGAGCAGCGGCTTCGGATCCCATGAATCCACGTGCGACACCCCGCCACTCATATAGAGGAAGATCACCCGCTTGGCCTTGGCGGGAAATGGTGCCGGACGCGGGGCCAGCGGATCAACCGACTCCCCAAGCAACTGCGACAGCACGCCAGGAAAAATCCCAGATCCTGCGATCATGGATCGCAGGGCGCGGCGTCTGGTGTAGGGAGAGTTCATGGTCTTCGTTAACATTGGAAATAGGCCCTATAGGCCCTATAGGACCTATTCGAATATCTTTGGATCAATCACAGTGGAGAAATTCATTGCTACCGAAAAGCGTGCGCACATAAGCCGCCAGAGCGGCATTACTATCACCAGCGGCCCCTAACGCCATACGATAGGCTGCCAAAAATTCCGTGGCATCCGCGCGTTCGTCATCGGTGGGCATCCGCCCCAAAGCCAGACGGGTCGCGAGCTCGATCTGCTTGGGTTCCTCGCTGCTGACTGCGCGCAGGCGCTCGACAAACTTTAGCGCTTTGGCATGCACAAATGGATCGTTCAGGAAATAGAGCGCTTGTGTCGGCACCGTCGTGATGCGGCGCGTGGGCGTGGACGCGTTGGGATCAGCCCCATCGAAGAGCGCCAGGAACGGATGACGCTTGATGCGCTGCACCATGAGATAAACGCTGCGCTTGTCGTGATCATACAACGCCGAGAACGGCCCATGCTGCGTGAAAGCCCACGATTGAGCGGGTGGAAACGGATGAGCCAGTGCAGGGGCGCAATCCAGCGTGCCACTCACAGCGAGGATGGCATCACGGATTTCCTCTGCTCCCAGCCGACGACGGGGAAAGGCCGCATACAATGCTTCCGCATCAGGATTAGCAGCCGTCGTGGCGCTGGCTTGCTGCCAGGTTGCGCTCAATAAAATGAGTCGGTGCATGGCCTTGAGCGACCAGCCACTGCGGGTGAACTGCGCAGCCAAATGGTCCAACAATTCCGGGTGCGTTGGTGGTTCGCTGCGCGCGCCGAAGTCGTTTGGAGTAGCCACAAGGCCTCGTCCAAAATGACTTTGCCAGACACGATTCATCATGACCCTGGCGGTGAGAGGATTGTCGGGTCGCGTGATCCAGTGCGCCAACTCCAAGCGTCCGCTGCCGGATACTTCCGCTGGCAGCGATGCATTGCCTAACACACGAATAAATCCTCGAGGAACTTCTGCGCCAGTTTTTTCAGGCTCCCCGCGGATCTGGATTCTGGCCGCATGGGGCGTTCCTTCTGCCACCCCGTAAGCCATGGCCACGGGACCATGGGAAAGTTTGGCCTCCAGTTCCTTCCGACTCTTTTCAATTTCGCTTTGGCGTTGTTCGATCTGCTGTCTCAGCTCTTTAATCCGGGTCTGTTTATTCGATGAACGAGGATCGCCTGCATATTGCACCGCAGGCGCTTCCAACGCGGGTAATGGATCCGTCGTGATCTGAAAATTGTCCGTATCAAGCTCGGGTTTGGCACCATTTACATGACCACTGCTATCGATGAAGAGATAGTCGATCCGGCCATCCCAACCGTTGGCGAAGTTGCCACTGAACTCCGCCCGCTTTTCCTTGGTCGCCACCGATCCCGTATAGGTCTTCGCCTTCAGGTCCAGGATCAGTTGCACCTGATGCCACTCACCCGGCTGGAGCGGGGCGGCCAGTTCATTCACGTCGCCACTGCGGCGGAAGAATTCATTGCTGTTCAATCCTAACTGCACTGCGGCGGAAGTAGGCTTGTGGCCGATGTGGAATCGCCACGTGCCTTTGGCCGCCTCGTCAACCCCACAACGGAAATCGAAACTCACGTGGAGCTGCGGTGCTTGCTCTGCGGCCCAGGCTTTCGGCAAGCGATTGCCATAACCATTGTAAGCACCCTCGGCCGTAGCTGGTAGGTGGATTCCCAGGGTTCCGCGCGAGTAAATGTTTTGCCACGGGCTCTGAGCGGCCGTGGAAATAATCACCGCGCTGTTAGGTCCAGGGTGCCAATTGGCTGCGGGAGCAGTGCCATTGGTCTGCCCTTCGAGATCACCATCCATGCCCGCCAGCGCCTGCAGTTCCGCTGTTAGGGTAGCGAGCACCGGAGCCTCAGCGCTCACGCCCACCGGGGTCAGCGAAACAGCAGCGAGCGACTCCGATTGCACGCTGATGTTATCCAAATCCAAGGCTGGCAACGGATCGTTTCCTGACGATGCGGCATCAAGCGCAAGCCAATTGATGCCGTCGTGCACATTGCTTCCAAACGGCCTTGGCGCAACGTTTACGGTGTTCCCAGGAACTCCCACGGAGCCGCTGAAAGTGCGGGCGCTCAAGTCCAACGCGAGTTGCAAACACTGCCAGTCGCCCGGCTTGGGCAGCGGAATCGTCAGCGGTTCGCTCCCGTTAGTGAAGGATAGTTCGTTGGCAGAAATGAACGCCTCGACCACAGGCAACTTGCCCTGGAGGCCAATCGCCAAGCGATGACGCCCCTTGGCCGCAGCGTTGTTCGTTGCTGCCCGGAATTCTAGATTCACATGAACGACACCTTTGGTAGGCGCTGGATGAAACGTTTGTTGAATCACATATTTTTCCGATCCCTCGGCCACATGAGCCCCGACCGTGCCAAATGGAAACAGATGCTTGAACGGACTCTGGCTGCTCGTGACCGAAACTTTCCCTGCAAAGAGCCAAGGCGGCACCAGCACCCCATTGCTACCACCCGCCGCTGCTTTCTGCATTTCGAAATCTCCATCCATGTCGTCCAGCGAACGCAGCACGGCGGCCGGCGTCATGCTCAGGGAAGCAAAGCCTGCCTGCAGTTGATTCCATTGCGCTCGCGCTTCTGACAGCGGCACCAGCGGCACCGTGGAGCGATTTTTCTGCTTTTGCTCGGAACCGGGAAACGCGTATTTCGTGCTCTCAAAAATGCCGTAAAGTCCGTAGTAATCCTGCACGGAGATGGGATCGAACTTGTGATCATGACAGCGGGCGCAGCCCAGCGTCAAGCCTAGCACGCTTTGGCCCAGCGTGTCGATGGTGTCCTGAATGGTGAGGTGGTGGTAGTTTTCAGAGTCGAATCCAAACCGCCGTGACAACGCCAGAAATCCCGTGGCCGTCACTTGCTCCGCATAGCGTTCTTTGAGCCCCTGCTGGGCCAGAATGTCGCCCGCGATTTGTTCGCGGATGAATTGGTCATACGGTTTGTCCGCGTTGCAGGAATCGATGACATAGTTCCGGTATCTCCAGGCATCGGGCACAGGATAGTCTGCGGTGTCGCCTGCGGTATCCGCATAGCGCACCACATCCAACCAATGACGACCCCAATGTTCACCATAATGAGGCGATGCCAGCAGGCGATCCACCACTTTGGCGAAAGCCTCCGGGCTGACGTCATTGACAAAGGCCTCAATCTCCTCCGGCATTGGCGGCAGGCCGATGAGATCAAACGTCACCCGTCGGATCAGCGTTCGTTTCTCGGCCTTGGCCGCAGGCTTCAGTCTCTGGGCTTCCAGCTTCGCGAGGATAAAATGATCAATCGATGTCGTCGGCCAAGTCGAATCCTGAACCGCCGGTGGTGGACTCTTCTTAACCGGATCCAGCGACCACGGCAGCTTCACGACCAGCTTGTTTGCCGCTGGCGTGGCTGGATAAGGGGCACCTATTTTTACCCAGTGCGTGAGATCGGCAATCACGGCATCCGGCAACTTCATCCCGCCACTTTTCGGCGGCGGCATCTGGCGTTCGACGTCATGATAACCAATCGCTTTCAGCAATAAACCTGCCTCAGGGTTCTCCGCATCGAACACCATCCCATCGATGCCACCTTTGAGGAAACCCTCTTTCGTATCCAACTTCAAACCGCCCCCAATCTTCTTCGCCCCAGCGCTGTGGCAGGCAAAACAATGCTCCGCGAGCACTGGCCGAATGCTGTTTTCAAAAAAAACCAACCCCGCCGCATCCGTTGCCCCTAATACCGACGATGGCCCCATCAATCCCACTGCTGCTGAGAGCAGGAGTGCGGCGGTGGTTCGGACGGATAAATTGGGAGACATGTGACTAAGGGGAATCTGCAACGGTTGGTAGGGGAGTGTCGCACTGATTCCCCGAAAATGCACTTACGGGTGGACGGAGCGACATTTTCCTTCGCCAGTTAGGCGTTGGTGGCTCAACCAGCAGACCTCGGGATGAATGGTGCCCAACTTTCGGAGGCCCAGTCGTAGATTTCTAAACAGGAAAACTTCTTTTTGTAGTCATAGTGACTTGGCTCTCTGGTGGCATATCCTGAATAGTAATACCGGAGCCCGCGCTCCAGACACCAACGGATCTCGCTTAGCATGGTGAACACTCCCAAGCTGCGCTCGCTAAATTCCGGCTCGAAGATCCCATAAACGCCCGATCCCGCGGTGTCGCTCGCTTCAAGAAAACTGGCGGCAATCAAACGGTCATGGCACCAGACCTGGCATTCATGGCATGGAATGAGCAGTCCTGGTTCATCACCCAGGAAATTCGATAGGTGATCGGGAATATTGGTCACGAATCTCGACTTATGTCGCTGGAACATCTCGCAAACTTCATCATGGAGGGAGGCGGGCACAAACTTCACTGACAGATCAGCATTTTTGCGCAGCACGCGACGCTGACTTTTACTCAGTTCGAATTTGGTCAAATCAAGTCGGAGTGGTTGGATTACACGTTGGCCGTCATCGTCGAAGGAGATACTGTAGCGAAAGAATTCCCTGCCAAAATGCCGCCATCCCTTCGCCCACAAAAAATCCATCATCCCCGGCGTGGCTTCACTCAGCAAGGTTTGTTCAAAAATGATCGGGGGGAGCGGTTTCATCGGTGCATAACGACCAGAGATTGTGGTGCTGATATACCCTGACTGCAAGGTCCCATTTTTTTGTTGCCGCCAAGGACCGACATCGTGCATCATTGCGCAATAAATCGGAATTCCCCGACGATTTGCTCCTCCCTCATATGACTCCCCGTTCCTTGCTCCTCGGCTGCGCAGCCTTGTGTCCTCCTGCTTTAATCGCTGGCTCCTTCTCCCAAAATTTCGAAGGTCTGGCCAACAACACTCCGAATGTCGCCATTAACGTGGTGGGCAATCTCAATGGCACCAATGCCACTGGCGGCACGGTCATTTCCAACAAGAAGGAAACGACTGTGACCACGGTGAACGTGGGCGTCATCAAGACGGCCGTAGGCACGGCTGGGACGACGGCGTTGCGCTTGGCGGATAAAGCCACGGGAAGCGCTGCGGGCGCCATGATTGTCCCCGTGCTGGATGGCGCTACGGCCACGGTGGGGGAGTTCACGGTGGAGTTGGATTTGCTGCTGGACAAGACCGCAGCAGCCACTCCGGCGGATGGTTTCAATATCAGTTTCGGTTCCAGCGGCAATGTTGCCTTGAGCGGCGTGGGTGGCGCGGGAGGGCATACTTCGGCTTATGGCTTGGTCGTTAATTTTGACAACTTCCAGAACTCCACCGCAGATCCGCGTTCGATTGAAATCTTCTCTGACTTGCTGTCGGTGGGAAATTTTCTGGCCACCGCGTTGCCCGGTGGAAATTTCACCTATGATCAGACTTTTCGACACCTCTTTCTTCACTGGGACTCCAGCAACGGCTTGGACCTGACTTACGGTGGACAAGTCATCTTCAACGATCTTCCCACTCCCGGCTTCTTTCCGCAGCCGAACGCAAATTTTGCCTTCAATGCGGCCACGGGAGGTTCCACGGAAGATGCTTATATCGATAACATCGTGATCACCACCGCAGTCTCGGCTCCACCGCCGAATGTGGTCACTAGCAATGTGGTGATCGAGGAAATTATGGCGGACAACGCCTCGGGATTGGAGGATGAAGACCTGGATCAGCCGGACTGGATCGATCTCTACAACGGAACGGCCACGGCCGTCGCTGTGGCTGGCTGGCAGCTCAGATATACCAGCGCCACGCTGCCGCTGCCACAGGTCACTCCGCCTCCGGCAACCTACCCCCTGCCGACGCTCAGCCTTCCGGCCTTCAGTCACCAAATCGTCTTCGCCTCCAGCAAGAATAAATTTACCAACGTGCGCCCGCACACGAATTTCAATCTCAACAAGGAAGGTGGCACGCTGGAGTTGCTGGCGGCAGACGGAAGCACCGTTGTCCACGCGCTTAGCTACGGACCACAGAAGGAGGACGTTTCCTTCGGTGGTTTGGGCAATGCGCAGACGCTTGGTTTCCTGGACGTTCCCACGCCTGGAAAAAACAACACCGGACTACAGGCGACGAATTTTAAATTACCCGGCCCGGACTTCTTCAAGCCCGGAATCATTCCGGTCGCGGATCAGCCCAGCACAGTCATCACCGCCAGCACTTCGCTGGGCATTGCTCCGCCAGCCAATGCTCCCGCTGGCGCGGAAATTCGCTACACCCTAAATACTGGTGAGCCGACTAGCACCTCCACGCTTTACACCGGGCCCATCGCGATCACCACGGGCACGGCGGTCAAAGCCAAGGTCTTCGCACCCGGATGGCTGCCATCCAAAACGGGAAATCGTTCCTTCATCTGGCTTTCCAATGCCGCTGATACCAATGCCACCACCTTGATCAATGTGGCCACGAACTACAACGGTTCCGGGCAACCATTCAGTTCCAGCCTGCCCGTGATTGTGCTGGATAGTTATTTGCGGAATGTGGATGGCGTCACGAACCCAGCCGGGGTGCGGCCTCAGCGCTTCACACAAGCCGCCGTCTATGATGTGAACCCTGCCACTGGTCGCGCCAGCTTCAGCAGTGCACCCACGCAGGTGCTGCGCTCCGCCACGCATGTGCGAGGACAGAGTTCCTCCGGCCAGGCCGAGCGGCCTTACTCGTTGGAGTTCTGGAAAGAAGATGAGGACACAGACCGGGATGAACCGCTCCTGGGCATGCCTTCCCACAGTGATTGGGTGCTCATGACGTTGACGTTGGACAAATCCATGATGCGAAACTACATCATGCAGCAGGCGATGTTGGATGCCAACGGACCGGGTGCAGGCGTGCGCTGTCGCTTTGTGGAAGTGTTCTTTAACCAGGGCAATAGCACGCTGGATTACGCGGACTACCGGGGCGTCTATTTGCTCATGGAAAAAGTGGGCCGAGCCAAGGAGCGCACGAACCTTGCCAAACTGAACGACAGTATGAGCGATCCATCGTTGATCAATGGTGGCTTCATTTTCAAGAACGACAAAACGCCCTACGAATATAAAATCAACGCCACCTCGAACGCGGCTATCCCCGGTTCCAGCAGGGATTACGATATCTACGATCCCGAACCAGTCACCACCCTGCAGGCCAATGCGTTGGTGAATTACTTGAATCAAATGACCACCGCGCTGGCCTCCGCCACCTACAATGATCCCGCCAGTGCCAACTATTATGGCAAGTGGTTGGATGAACGCAGCTTCATCGACAAGACGCTCTGGTATGAGTTCTGCAAGGAAGTGGATGCCTATACTTTCAGTTACTACTTCTCCAAGGATCGCAACGGCCCCATGAGCGCTTTTCCCTTCTGGGACGTGGATCGCAGCTTGGGAAACAGCAATTATGCGAGTTCCAACGCCACCTTCGGCTTCAAGTGGTGGGTGGCTGGCAGCAACTACACTTACTACACGCGACTCGATGATGATGCGGAATTCAACGACCGCTATTGGAATCGCTGGACCGCACTCAGGCGCTCCATTTTCGCCAAGAGCACGTTATTTAACCGGATCGAAGGCGTGTATAGCCAACTCACGGAAAACAGCACCGCAGACATTGTCAACACCGCCAGCGTAGCCACGATGGCCATTCAGGTTCCTGCTGCGCGTCATTATCGGAAGTATCCGATCTTGGGGACGAATTCTTTTACCGGTGGGCAAGGCGCGCAAGTGGATCACAACACGTGGCGCAAGGAAGTGGATGCCATGAAGACCTGGATTTCCGAACGCTTGGAGTGGTTGGATGGGGCTCCGCAAACCACGAGCACCACCGTCCTGGCACCACGCCTGAAGCCCACGGAAATCATAAATGCGGCCACTGGGCTGCCGCAGTTCGGCGGTAATGTGCCGGTGGGCTATCAGTATCAAATCGAAAATCCCAACAGTGCTGGCGGCACGGTTTATTACACCGTGGATGGCGCTGATCCCCGCCAGACAGGCGGCACGTTAAACCCTGCCGCACTCACAGCGACCACGAAAACCGTCTCCGCCAGCACCCTGATGCCAAATGCGCAAACTTGGAAATGGCTGCTGCCGACCGCCGCTCCTGCCAATGACACCAACGGAGCCGTTTGGACTGCGGAAGCATTTCTGGAGAGTGCTTGGAGCAGTGGTGTAGCTCCGTTAGGATACTACAAGCCCGGCACCACCACGGGATTGACCGCCGTAATCGCAACCCCTGCGCCTACCTATGCCAATGCCCTTAATGCCGCCGGCACCGGAGAACCGGGAGCCGCCTATTTTCGGACCACGTTTACTGCCACGGGAACTCCCAGCCTAACCAGTGCGCAATTTGAAATCCAAGCGGACGATGGAGCGGTGATTTTTCTCAACGGGGTTGAAGTGGCAAGATTCAATTATCCATTGGCCCCGACCGTTCCTGCCTACGGCACCGAGGCGTTAGGCCCGATTGATAATGGAAATAACTACGCTCCCATTGAAAGCACATTTTTCAATGTGCCGTTCGACAAAACGAAGCTCAGGGATGGCGTGAACACGCTGGCGGTCGAAGTCCACCAGGCCAACTATTCGTTCCCGCCCAATCCCACCAACGTTTATCCGCGCAATGATTTCTCCGACCTGCGCTTCGACATGAAAATCACTGGATTCACCTCCAGCGCAGTTGGTCCGGCTTACACGCTGGCCTCCGCCGGGACTCACGTAGTGCGGACCCGGATTCAGAATGGCACCACTTGGTCGCCCCTCACAGAAGCAGTATTCGTAGTCGGCGGCACGGCTCCGGTGGCTGGGGAATTGGTGGTAAGTCAATTGCACTATCATCCTACCGATCCCACGCCCGCTGAGTTGGCGCTGGGTTATAACAAGGAAAATGATTTCGAGTTCATTGAATTGATGAACATTTCCAATCATCCGCTCGACCTCAGCGGCGTGTTGTTTGAAGGCGCGGTGGTCTTTAATTTTGCCGGAGCCTCCCCTGCCGCACGTTATTTGGTGCCCGGGGCTCGCGTGTTGGTGGTGGAAAATGTGACCGCCTTCACTTCCCGACTTCCCAGTGGCGCGAATCCTTTAGTAGCCGGGGCTTACGGTGGAAATTTCGCAAATGATACCGAGGAAATCATTCTCAAAAATGGGGCCTCAGAGTTACTTCGTTTCACCTACTTCGACAGCAAACCCTGGCCGAAACAAGCCGACGGTTCCGGTCCCAGCTTGGTGCTGAATTTGCCCTTCACGAATCCCAATCACAATAATCCACTCAATTGGCGTCCAAGCTTCATCAGCAATGGATCTCCCGGTGCCGCCGATGCGCCAGCCTTCACAGGCTCATGGAATGCCGACACCGATAACGACGGCTACACCGATGGAGTTACTTATGCCACCGGCTTAACTGCCAGCGGAGCGCCTCCAGTCACTCAAGCCACCGAAGCCCGCACAATTGCACCTTCGTTAACCCCAGCGGACTACCTCATCATCCGCTGCGTGCGCAAACTTAATACCGATGCCCTCATCCAGCCCGAATGGTGTGATGACCTCAGTTCCTGGACCACTAACGGTCTGATCTATGAAGGCGTGGACACCACTCCCGCCAACACGCCAGCGGGCACCGCCATCCTCATTTTCCGCAGCGCAGATCCCTTATCTACAGCCACCACCCGTCAGTTCCTGCGCACCAAAGTGACGGGGTATTGAAGGTGGATTGGTGAATTGCCAAGAGTCTCAACACATACTGACCTCAGCATGTTCCTCCGCTTAAAAGCATGAGTCCAACTCATGTTCCAGAAACGCTCCGTAGCATGCTCCGCAACATACGTTGGAGTCCCGACCTTTAGGCGGGGCAACATGATGAGCCGCCGCACGCTCCGACCACAGCATGTGGGGGCAAAGGAAAGAAACTGCATCGAAAGTCCAACAACAGAATCTCTGCGTCCCGCAGCGTCCTCTGCGGTTAAACTGGATCTGTCAGGAAGCCGGAACCAATGATCCGCCAGATCCAGAGCTAATGGGATACTCAAATAGGTGTGCAGGAACATCCTGCAACCATCAGCCATCAATGGATCCGAACAAGAGGTTTTCGGGTGGTTGAGGCATTTGAATCATTGGATAGAGGGGATACCAAAAGTAAGTGGCTTAACGCTGCGGTGGGTGCTCGGCTTTTGGCTGGATTTGGCCACGAGGATCACAAAATATACAGGTTGGAAATCAAGTTTTCCACGGCTTCAGATCGACCGCAGATGCCATGGGAGTAACGGCAGTTAACGCGAATGCGAGGTCCGTGACGGTGGATTTCCGGCTTCTCCTGCGGAAAATTGCACCCACTTCAAACTCGTCAAACTCGCGAATCCCCCATCCATGAACCGTCGTCATTTCCTAACCACCAGTGCGGCCGCAGGGCTTGCTCCGTCATTGTTGGCGCAGCAGTCGCCCATGCTCCCCGCGCAGGCGAAGTCAGTGATTATTTTCGTGACTCAGGGCGGCATGAGTCAGATGGATACCTTTGATCCGAAGCCAGCGTTGGATCGCTACGACGGCAAGAAACTCACTCCGGAAATCATGCCGGGCATTGGGGAAGTGAAAACGTTCTTCGGCGGCAAGGACGGCTCGCCCATCATGCGCAGCCCCTACAAATTCACCCAGCGTGGTCAGTGCGGTATGGAAGTCTCCGAGCTGTTTTCAGCGCTGGGCGATTGCGTGGACGACATGTGTTTCGTGCGTTCACTAACATGCGATTCCAACAGTCACACTCCCGCCATGTTTCAGATGAACACCGGCAGCATTCAGCAGGGCTTCCCCTCGCTGGGTGCGTGGTTGCTCTATGGCCTGGGCAGCGAGAACGCGGACCTGCCAGGCTTCTGCGTCATGGTGCAGAAGAACGCGTTGGTGAATGGAGGTCCCGTCAACTGGGGCGCGGGCTTCCTTGGGGCAACGTTTCAAGGAACCTATCTCCGCAGCGGCACCACGCCCATTTTGCATCTGGAAGCACCCAAAGATTTCCCTCCAGCGGCCCAGCAAGGCAGCCTGGAATTCCTCCGCGCGTTGAATCAGGAGCACCTCAAAGGACGCGAGGACGATACGAATCTCCATGCTCGACTAGCAAGTTATGATTTGGCCCTGCGCATGCAGGAGAAGATGCCCGCAGCCGTTAACATCGATGAGGAAAGCGAGGAAACGAAGAAACTTTACGGCCTCGACGATCCCGATTCCGAGGACACCGGGCGGAAGTGCCTGCTGGCGCGTCGGTTAGTAGAACGCGGTGTGCGTGTGGTGCAGATTTACAGCGGCTCAGCCCAATGCGGCGGCGCATGGGATGCCCACAGCGATCTGAAGAACGGCCATCGCAAATGCGCCAAATCGATTGATCGCCCCGTAGCCGGATTGCTGCGGGATTTGAAAGCCCGTGGATTGCTCTCGCAAACCCTGGTCGTGGGACTCAGCGAATTCGGCCGCATGCCCATTTCCCAAGGCGGCAGTGGTCGCGACCACAACCCCGCCGCGCAAACTGCGTGGCTGGCCGGAGCCGGCATCAAGGCCGGAACTGTCGTGGGCGGCACGGACGAACTCGGGTATCGCGCGGTGGAATCGCCCTATCACATGCGGGATTTGCACGCCACCATCCTGCGACTCATGGGCTTGGACGACATGCGCCTGACCTACTATTTCAACGGCAGAAATTATCGTCTCACCGAAAATGGCGGCCAACTGATTGCCCAGGCTCTGACATGAAAAGCCACCCACCCAAGGAGGAGGGCTTTGCAAGCCCTCCACAACATGCTTATCCGCCAAGCCTGCCGAGGGAAGAGGGCGCTCCTGTCACCATTACAACTCACCCGCCATGCTGAAATCCACCTTTAAATTCCTGGCCCTGACGCTGCTAGCATCCACCAGCCTAGCTCTGGCCGCAGAGACTTCTGCCGACGTCTCTAAACTCGCTAACGAAGTGCGCACCAAAGGCTGGATTGCGTTCCCGGCTCGCTCCGCCGCAGGCGATTGGGATTTGTTTCTCATGCGCTCGGATGGTTCCGAGCGACGCAACATCACCAACACGCCAAACATCAACGAATCCTATCCACTCTTCTCGCGCGATGGTTCACGCCTGCTGTTCCGCCGTTTACCCAAGAGCGAAACGATTGATGGTAATCGCTACGGAGACCAAGGTGTGCCGGTCATCGCGAAAGCCAACGGAACCGATCCCAAGGAGTTAGGCAAGGAAGGAGACTTGCCGTGGGCCAGTTGGAGTTCGGATGGGAAAAAGTTCGCCTGTTTGTCACTGAAAGGAATTTCCTTCGTCGATGCCGAGACCGGCAAAACGCTGCGCACCTTGAAACGGAATGGCTTCTTTCAACAGCTAATTTGGTCGCCCGATGGCAAATGGCTCAGTGGCGTCTCCAACGCGTTTGGAGCCGGTTGGATGGTGGCCCGCATGAATGTGGAAACGGGCGAAGCCAACGCCGTGAGTCAGCAGGACAACTGCACGCCCGATTGGTTTCCTGACAGCAAACGCATGATCTTCTCCAACCGTCACGCATCGGATGTTAGTCTCGGCAAGACCGGCTGGACCCAGCTCTGGATGGCAGATCCAGATGGCCAGCATCTTCAGTTAGTCTATGCTGAAGATGGTCGCCACATTTACGGCGGACACATTTCCCCAGATGGAAACTACGTCCTCTTTACCGGCAACCCTCAGGAGGATGGCGATCCCGCCAATGGCGGAGCCCCCATGGCTCTCATGCGGGTGGCAGATGCGCCAATCCTCGGCAAGGAAACGCCTACCCTGCGCAAACTCCATCCCAACGCCAAGACCGGCCCCGTGCTGCCACTTCCCGCAGGCTGGGAACCATGTTGGACCGCAGCGGAAATCACCTTTGCCAAATGAAACTCCACCACCTGATCCTCATCGCGCTGGCATTCATCGGACTAACCGCCTGCGAAAAGAAATCGGCCGCAGCGGCCGCGCCCGATCCCCATCTCGCCACCCAAGGCACCATCGAAGTAACCGCCCGCCTCCTGGAAATCCCGGAAGGAGCCATCTTCCAACGCGATCTCTACGATTACGCTGCCATTTTGAAATACGAGGTAGTCACCGTCCACCGAGGCTCTCTTGAGAAAGGCACCACCATCTACATCGGTCATTACAACCCCACCAAACCAAGGTCCGAAGCCGCCGACAAACGCGTCAAAGACCTCGGCGGAAACCTCCGCCAATTTCGCACCGGAGACCTCCACCACATGGCCCTGGAAACACCCATGGACGAACACTACCTCGGCGGCATCGTGGACAAATATTTCGGCAAACACCAAGGCCCCACCCACTGGGCCGTATGGACGGACTTGGAGAAGTGAAGGTTAAAGCTGTGCATCAATCATTGACAATTGCATCTGATGCTGATTATCTTACCTGATGAGAACCACCCTAGATATTGATTTGGATGTTCTAAAGGCAGCTAAAGAAATGGCCATTAGGACAAAGCGCACATGTGGCCAAGTCCTATCTGATTTGGCTCGGAATTCCCTAGTCGGAAACAAGTCTTCCAGAAATGTCTCTCCTGTCCTGGTGAACGGTTTTGAGATCTTACACGCGGACGATCGAGTAGTTACTCCGGAACTCGTGCAAAAACTCATGGAGGAATCAGATCTGCCATGATCGCTTTGCTGGATGCCAATATGTTGATCGCCCTATTCGATGCGGCTCATATTCACCATCGAGACGCGCACACTTGGCTTGCTAAGAATCGATCCCGCGGTTGGGCTACCTGTCCGCTTACCCAAAATGCCTGCGTCCGCATCATTTCGCAGGCAAATTACCCCGGTCGCTTGCCAATTGCCGACATTACACGTCGCCTGAGTCAAGCCACGTCCGCGGTCGATCATCATTTCTGGCTGGATGATGTGAGCATCTGTGATACCGCATTGTTCGACTACTCGGTAATGCTAACGTCGCGCCATTTAACAGACCACTATCTGCTTGCTTTGGCTATGACTCGAAAAGGTTGCTTGGTCACGTTTGACAAAGGCATCCTTTTACCCCCGGTGCGTGGTGCGACTTCAAGGAACCTGCTCGTTCTTTGACTCGACTAACTCACCAAAGCCAACGAATAACACAGGAGTCCACTGCATGAAACATTTCCTGCTCCCCCTCCAATTGCTGGCACTGACATGCTCAGTGGCTGGGGAGATTGATTTTCATGATCAGGTGAAGCCGTTGCTGGCGGTGCACTGCGTGAAGTGTCATGGGGCGGAGGAGGCGAAGGGTGGGTTGCGATTGAATACTGCGGAAGCGGCTTTGCGCGGTGGGGAATCGGGGGCGGTGATTGTTCCAGGCGCGGCTGCGCAGAGTGAGTTGATCAAGCGCATTTCATCACATGAGGCCGATGAACAAATGCCCCCGAAAGGCGCCCGGCTCACGATTAGCGAGATTTCCACGCTGCGTCAATGGATCGATGAAGGTGCCAAATGGCCGACGGAAGATCGCTATTGGGCATTCCAACCCCTACGGGAAATGGCGGTGCCTGCGGGAAAGGAAGCGAATCCGATTGATCGGTTCATTGGGGCGCGGTTGGCCGGAGAAGGTATTTCCCCAGTGCCTCAAGCGGAGGCGCGGACGTTGCTGCGACGGGCTTGCTTTGACTTGCTAGGAATGCCACCGACTCCGGAGGAAGCGGACGCGCTGCTGAAACTTTCATTTCCACAACAAGTGGACAAGTTGCTGGCGGACTCACGCTACGGTGAGCGCTGGGCTCGGCATTGGCTGGATGTGGTGCGTTACGCGGAGAGCAATGGCTATGAGGATGACAAGCTGCGGCCCCATGCATGGCGGTATCGGGATTATGTGATTCGGGCGCTGAATGACGACAAGCCTTATGATCGCTTCGTGCAGGAGCAGATCGCTGGGGACGAGATGTGGCCGGAGGAGCCGGATGCTTGGATCGCGACTGGATTCGCTCGGTTAGGGGCTTGGGATGGCATGTCCAAGGAGCCGGAGAAGCAACGGCAGGATTTTCTGAATGATGCCACGGACGCAGTGGGCGCGGCGTTTCTGGGGATGACGCTGGGCTGCGCGCGCTGCCATGATCACAAATACGATGCCATTTCCCACAAGGATTATTACGCCATGCAGGCCTTCTTTGCCGGGGCGCAGCGCGAGACTCCCACGATGAATGTGCCGCCGGTGGAACCGGAGTTTGTGACGAAGGCCTATCGGCTAGATCACGCGGAGCTGACGAAATTGTGCCAGGAAAGGGAGTCGCTCTGGGCGGCCTCCAAGAAGGCTTTGGAGACTTCAGACAAAAAGAAGATCGAGGATGATGCGGTGCGGAAACAAGCGGAGAAATCGCATCCCGGCCAACTCGAAAAACTGGACGCAGCCATCAAGCCATTGGAAGCACGCATCCGATTCCATGAGCCGAAAGCGGAGGCCGTGACGGGCGGAGCGGAAAAGATTCACCTGCTGAAAGGGGGCGAGCTTTCCCGTCGAGGCGATGAAATTGCCCCTGGCTTCATCATTGCGATGACGCGCCCGAACGAGCCTGCTGCCGAGCCAAAACGCACTGCCTTGGCGCGCTGGCTCACGAAACCAGAGCATCCGCTGACGGCCAGGGTGATGGTGAATCGCGTCTGGCAGCATCATTTCGGAATCGGGTTAGTCGCCACGGCATCCGACTTCGGTCGCAATGGCCAACGGCCCACGCATCCGGAGTTAATGGACTGGCTGGCGGCCGAGTTCATTCGCTCCGGCTGGAGTGTGAAGCACCTGCATCGCCTGATCATGACCAGCGCAGCTTATCAACGCGCCTCCATTGCCAGCGATGCCGCCGTAGCCAAAGATCCGCAGGATAAACTTTACTGGCGCTACCGTCGTCAGCGATTGGAAGGTGAGGCGATTCGCGATACCATCCTGAGCGTGAGCGGCACGCTGAATCCAGCCATGGGTGGGCCCGGCGTCTATGCCAAGCTGCCGCAGGGTATCAACGTTGAGTTTCCCAACAACGACAAGGAACTCAGTTGGGGAACCGGCAGTGAAGCAGATGATCGCAGGCGCAGCATCTATCTTTTCCAGCGCAGGACGCTCACGTTCCCGCTGCTGGAAGTGTTCGATAGCGCGCCCATGAATCAATCCTGTGCCGCCCGCCCCCAAACCACCGTAGCCCCGCAAGCCCTGGCGTTGTTCAATGGCGAGTTCGCCCGCGAGCAGGCAGGACATTTCGCAGAGCGCCTGGTTAAGGAAGCCGGCAACGAGCCCGGGAAGCAAATCGAGCGTGCCTATCGCATTGCGTTCACCCGTGAACCCAGCGCTGTGGAGAAAAGCATGGCGCTAAAGTTTTTGGCAACGCAGCAAACTGTTCGACTGGGCGATCCGACGTTAGCGTTGGCGGATTTCTGTCATGCTTTACTCAACGCCAGTGAACTGATTTTCGTTGACTGAGCCAGCGCAATATCAGGGCTTAAACGTGAATTTCCCGACATCGATGACCTGTTTGTTGTCCTTGAGCCGTCGCGTGATTGCTTGGCGCTGGGCATTGGGTTGGCCGAAGGCGGTTTGGAATTCCAATTGCACGGTGGTGGCACCGGCAAATTTCTGTTGGCGATTCCCATAATAGTTTGCCTCCACCGTATAGGTTCCTGGTAGCGCCCGTTTGATGGTGAAGACTTCTGGCCCGTAGCCTTGCGTGAAGTCGTTGCTCATGTGGCCGCCGGTCTTGGTTCGGTTGTAATTGTAAATGCAGGTCTCTCCCGCAGGATCGGTCACCCAGAGATCGATATCGGTGGCATCGGCATCCCAAGAGAGCACCACGCGAAGATCCACTGGCACGGGTTCGTTGAGGAAACGTTTCTCGACGCCGAGGGTCCGCACCTTTTCTTGGAAATCGGCAGGAAGCCGGGAAAACATGTCGTTGAGTTCATGAAGGACGATGATTTCGATGCCAGTAAAGCGGCCGTTGTCAGGTTTGCGAATGACCTCCCAGAGCAGACCAGCAGCTCTAACGGGATCGGGATTTTTCATGCGGGTGAGTGCAATTGCCAAGTCCCGCCTACTCTGCGGTTCTTCGCCCCGCATCTCCAGGACTGATTCCAACAAGGGCAATGCCAATTCATAGCGATCCTGCTGCATCAGGCGATAGGCCAAGATGCGCAGTAAGGGAGCGCTCTCCAATTCCATTTCTGCGAGATTCGAAACGATCCTCAAGCCTAGCCGAGCGTCTTTCTTCTCATCCCAGAAATAATCCGCACAGTCCAAGAAAAAGGCCGAACTACTAGCGTTCGCTTTGCGTTCCTTCATGTAGGCAGCATAGGGATCATCCGCTCCGCGAATCTTCTTTAAATACGGGGCGTCTGGATTCCACGGCTTCACCTGAATGCTGCCGCTGAGTTTGGTTGACGAAGGTGTTGCCTCGTCTGCTCCGGCCATGGGCTTCGGCATTGCACCCCGACTTGGGGTAGGGCTAGCTACGGCTGGCGGTGGCGGTGGTGGTGGCGAGGCTGGAGCATAGCCAGCGCCACCCGCGGGAGCTGCAAAAGGGTCCGCCCCAGTATTTGGTCTTAGTTCTCCTCGGCCGCTGCGTAAACCATTGCTTAAACCACTTTCGCTTGCAGGCGTCGTTAGTGATTTGAATTGCGGATACTTCGCCACCAAATCCATGCGCTTTTGTTCCAGCGCATCCAGCTTTAACATCGTTGCCACCGCCGTTTTTTCCCAAGCCTGTCGAGTCTCCGGATTCTTGCCTTCCTTATTCCAACGTCCTTGCAAAGCGGCGCATTCGTCGAGGATGCTTTTGGCTTCGGCTAGCAACTGACCGTCAATGAGCGGTTTCCCTTTGGAGCTCTCCGCCTTGCTCATGGTTTGCCATAGTTTGACTTCTGCTTTGGCAGTTGGTTCCAGCACGGACTCCAGCCAGGGATGGCGCTTGCGATGCCATTCTTGAAATTCTTTCCACTGCTTGGCCACTTCCTCCAGATGCTTGGATTCATCCTTCATCACCCGATCCTTCGGTTCCTTCGCCAACAGTTTCTGATACTGTTTCTGCAACTCCTCTTCGGCTGGCTCAATCCGATAACGAACGTAATCTTCGATCCGATCCAACACCAGCAGTGAGGTGTTGCTGGTCACTACGCGATGCTCCATCCCCAACTTCTGAATCGCTTCAGCGTTGCGTTTGGGATCAAGCCCCAACTCCGCAATCCGTTGTTGCGCCCAAGCCCGCCGCAGGAAATCTCCATGCTCCGCAGGCAGGGCTTCCGCTGGATCCAGCACAAAACGCTGCGTCACCTGCGACTTGCCACCATAGCCGAAACTCAATTCCAATTCGGTGCGTCCTTCACAACGTCCCGCCAGCGTAAAGCCCCCGGCTACCAAGGTCGGCAGTGCCGGCGCGAAATCTTCGGCCTTACCGCTAATGACTTTGGCCCCCAAATACTGGAAAGTGCCACCGGTCTGCACTAACGGTAAAGCAGTCGCGGTGTCCATCGTTAGCAAATTCACCACCACGCCCTGTCCTTGGCGGGCCAAGCGTTCCAGGCGATTCGTGTCCACCATAGCTGCCGCATGGAGAAAAATCCAGCGTGCAGAACTCTTGCCATTTGCCGCGGTGAGGCCCGGTTCCTCGGTCGAGAAATTACTGAGTCCGTCCGTTACCACCACGATCTGATCTGCTCCCTTGACTTGATTAACATTGATACAGCCCAGCGAGGTCCCACCATCCAGTGGCAGCGCCTCGATGGCTTTGCGCAAGGCAGAGGCGTCGCCCTCCTTGATCTCAAATTTTACGGGCGCGTCAGCTTCATTGCGGAATGCCACCAATTCTACCTCCACCGCTCCCAGCGACTTGAGCCACGCTTCCAGAAACGCCAACTCCCGCTTCCGATCCCGGTTCTCTGCGCTGCCGGAAGCATCATAGAATAAGGCAATCCGTTGTGCCGCCGCCGTGGCAGGGAGCACTTTGGGGAGCGCAGGTTCCACTCGCGCATTGAAATAAAGTTTCGCTGGTTCCAACTTTTCCGAAACCAGCAGCACTTGCGGTCGGTCCGCCACCTTGGGCACCGTAAAGGCCAGCGGTTTGTTTGCCTTGTAGTTTTCCTTGGTGATCTCCGCCACAAAACTATCACGCCATTTCTCAAACGAAATTGCCTCCGCCTCCTTCGTCTCTCCCACCGGGGCCTCCTCTTGTTTCACCACTTCGGCCCGCGCATGGAACCGCGCCAGTTTTTGGGAGAAGGTTAGCGGCAGCAGATAACGCAATCCCTTGGCGTCGGCTCCCAGCGCCTGCTCAAATGAGACTGAAACGCGCTTGGTGCCATTGGCGGGGATCGGATAAATGCGGGTGCGGAAGACGTTGCCCTTGGTCAGTTCCGCCAACCCAGGATCAATCCCTTGCCGCACTACGTCCTCGAAAATTTCCCGGCCCGTTTCCTTGGGCACAACTACGGCCTGCCGCAGTTTGCCCTCGATCTCCAAGGCGTAACCAGAAACCGTCTGCCCTTCCCCCAGTGGGAAAATCAGCTCCCCTTCAATGACGCGACCGTTCGGATTAGCGAACGTGATGTCCATCGTCGTAGTCGCAAGATGCCCCCGAATTTTGATATCGACATCCACGCTCTCCACCGTCATCGGTTTCAATTTCCCCTGACCCTGGGCCGGTGGCAGGAAGATCGTCGGTGGTCGGATCGCTTGCGCCATGGCAGCACCAGTGAGGCATAAAACCGTGAGACCAGATAGAATAAGTTGTCGAGACATACCTCAGCGTAATGGATTAAGAGAGAAAAGAAAAGCCATGATTTCCTGACTACGCATCCCGGGATTGATGACTTTCAAGAAATCCGCTTTCTATCCGCACCACGATATTTGCGTCCCAACTTCCCCGACCGATGCTGTAGGCCTGTTTCAACCACTTCATTAGTTCATGCGCCATTTCATCATTACGCTTTCCCTGCTCATTGGCTCACTCTCGACCTCGCTCACGGCGGCAGAGGCCAAACGGCCCAATATCATTTTCATCCTTGCAGACGATCTTGGGATCGACAACCTGAGTTGCTATGGATCGGACAAACATAAGACTCCCAATCTCGACAAGTTGGCAGCATCTGGCACCCGATTCGAGACCTGCTATGCCGCCCCGGTGTGCGGTCCCTCCCGTTGCTTGTTAATGACCGGGCGTTATGCGTTTCGCACCGGGGGCTTGGGGAACCAATCGTGGGAAGCAGGCGGACCCGGGGCGAAATCCGTCGATGAGAATGCGATCCCGAAGCTGTTGAAACAATCCGGCTACGCGACTGGCATGGCTGGCAAATGGCGGCAGGTCGGGGAAACGCCCAAGGATTGGGGTTTCGATGAATACAGCACGGATCCCACTGCCAGCGGATGGTATTGGCAGACCAAACATTTGCAAAATGGTCAGGAAGTCACCAAGCCAGAGGGAACCTACGCAGGGGATGTGGTGCATGAGTTTGCCATCGACTTCATCCGCAAGCACAAGGAACAACCGTTCTTCTTTTACTACTCCATGCATCACGTCCATGGTCCAATTCTGAAGACTCCCGACACCGCCAAGGACGGCAAAACCGACAAGGATGCGCTCTATGACGAGAACATTGCCTACATGGATAAGCAGGTCGGAGCCGTGATCGCAGAATTGGAAAAACTGGGACTCCGGGAAAAGACGCTGGTTTTGTTTTCGGGTGACAACGGCACCGCGCTTACCTATCCCAGCACCATCGGTGGTCGCATGTTGCATGGCAAGAAGGGCAGCATGCTGGAAGGCGGTTCGCGGGTGCCGCTCATCGCCAGTTGGCCAGGCATGACAGCGGCGGGTGCCGTTTCCAAGGATCTGGTGAGCTTTGCCGATCCTCACGCCACGTTCCTGGAACTGGCTGGAGGCAAGCTTCCAGAAGGATTCAAGACCGATGGTCATAGTTTTGCTCCGCAGCTTCAGGGAAAGAAAGGCAGTCCGCGCGAATGGGCTTTCGTGCAATTTCATAACCAGTGGTATGTGCGGGAACCGAACTACAAATTGACCGAAGCCAACGAACTCTTCGACGTAAGCGATGCTCCCTACGTGGAAAAACTGATCGCTGCCACGGACGATACCGAAGCCAGCAAAGCCGCCCGCACCAGATTGGCGGAAGTGCTCAAAACATTGAACCCCGCAGCCGGAAAAACCGAAGCCACCGAAGGGGCAAAGCCCGGCAAAAAGGGGAAGTCGAAACGCCAGGCGAAACAAGCCCCAGCAGAGGCTGCCGCGCCTGCCAAATGATATCTCTTAGCTGAATCTAATATCCGCAACCTCCTGACTCTTTCCCCATCTCCATGCGAATGATAAACTTTCTGCGAATGGCCACCGTTGTGATGGCCGCATTGTCCTATGCCGTCGGTGCCGCCGAAACGAAGCCTAATATCATCGTCGTCCTGGTGGATGACATGGGGTTCTCAGACCTTGGTTGTTATGGTTCCGAGATTCCCACTCCGAATTTGGATGCGCTGGCGGCCAACGGATTGCGTTTCACCCAATTCTATAACACCGGGGGTTGCTGTCCCACGCGTGCGGCCTTGCTGACAGGATTGTATTCGCATCAAGCCGGGGTGGGGCACATGGT
Source organism: Verrucomicrobiales bacterium (assembly GCA_031411295.1). Classification (GTDB taxonomy): domain Bacteria; phylum Verrucomicrobiota; class Verrucomicrobiia; order Verrucomicrobiales; family V1-33; genus JAGNEJ01. Next base: position 48,545 of record JANOAV010000181.1, read on the forward strand.
GGAGAACAAAAACGCTCCGGGCTATGTGGGGCGTTTGAATGACCAATGCGCCACTTTTGCGGAGGTGCTGAAGCCTGCGGGTTATTTTGCGGCCATGGCCGGGAAATGGCACGTGGGACAGAATCAGGATGTGACACCGTGGAGTCGTGGGTTTGAACGCAGTTTGAATGCGCCAGCCGGTGGCTTCTATCAAGCTGGCAGCCCACGGGCCGAGCTTTTCTTGAACGGAACGAAACTTGCCAAAGACGACGCGCGTTTGCCGCAAGGCTGGTATTCCACAGATCTTTGGACCACGTTTGGTTTGAAATTTATCGATGAAGCCAAGGAGGCGAAGAAACCGTTCTTCCTCTATCTGGCGCACAACGCCCCGCACTTTCCACTGCAAGCGCCAGCGGAGGAGATCGCAAAATTTCGGGGCAAATACAAAGAAGGTTGGGACAAGCTGCGCCTGCAGCGGCATGCCAAGCAGTTGGAGTTGGGCCTGATCGAAAAAGCGTGGACCATGGCCTCGCGTCCCCAAGATATCAAAGAGTGGGATAGCCTAACGGATGAGCAGAAGGACGAATTTGATCACCTCATGGCCGTCTATGCCGCCACAGTTTCCCGCATGGATAAAGCGATGGGCGATCTCACGGCAGGGTTGAAAGAACGCGGAGTCTTCGAGAACACCCTGATCCTCTTTATGAGCGATAACGGTGGTAACGCTGAATCCGGGCCGAACGGACGTTCAGCGGGAGATCCCACCACTGCAGATTCCGATTGGTTCTGCGGAGAGAGTTGGGCGTTCTTGGAAAACACGCCGTTTCGTCGCTACAAGCATTTCAATCATGAGGGAGGCATTGCCACTCCGCTCATTGCGCACTGGCCGGATGGCATCAAGGCAAGGAACGAACTGCGCAAGCAACCTGCGCATTTGATTGATATCATGGCCACCTGTGTTGAGGTGGCCGGAGCGACTCCACTTAAGGAACTGAATGGCAAGCCAGTTCTGCCGCTGGAAGGCCGCAGCCTCGTTCCTGCCTTCTCTGACAAGCCCATTGAGCGAGACGCCCTCTACTGGGAGCACGAAGGAAATGCCGCTGTGAGGGTGGGGGATATGAAGCTCGTGCGCCTGGGCCGTAATGGAACATGGGAACTCTACGATCTCGCCAAAGACCGCACCGAACAACACGACCTCGCGACTGAACAAGCGGACAAGGTGAAGGAACTGGCAGCCAAGTGGGAAGCCTGGGCGATCCGCGCCAATGTAAAACCTTATCCGAATGAAGGTGGTGGTAAGAAGGCTGGGAAAAAGGCTGGCAAGAAGGAGGGTAAATCGGAATCATAGTTTTATCACTAATAATGATAAGTGCCGGGATGGCGGACCGCGTTTGCTGAAGCAATGATGCATCCAAGCTGCATTGGGCGTCGTTTGTCGGAGGAATCCTTAATCATGCATATGAAATATCCAAACGTTCCCACCATAGCTGCTTTAACGACACTGCTCCTTAGTTCATGCGCTTCCCCGAAGATCAGCTCCCGGCCCGTGGCTGCATCTGAGACTGGGGCTGTGGCCTTGGTATCCGCCTCGCAGCAGGCCCACGGAGGGAATGCGTTCCGCAAGGTTAAGGAGATCACAGTGGCCTATGAGGGTAAATGGGGCGCAATCGGCCCGCGTTTCCAGCCGGTGTTAGTGGATCGACAGTTCCGTGGCAATTCGAAGGAGCATTGGGACGCAGGGATGCGGACCTTGAAGCAGATTCATACTGGAGCAGCAGGGCAGAAAGTCGTGGTGCGGCAGCCCGGTAAAGTTAACGTTTCCTACAACGGAACCACCTCAACCGATGCTGAGAAGAACCAAGCCGCCGCACTGGTGGCCGACGCCTACAGCATGTTCCTGCTGGGGCCGCATTACTTCGACCGGAAGGGCGTCACGTTAGTGAGTCATGGATCATCCAAGGTGGACGAATATCTCTGCGATGAAGTGCTGGCGGTGTTGCGGCCTGGTTTCGGTATGGCAGAGGAAGATCGGGTGGTGCTATTTATCGATCGGGCCAGCAAACAATTGCGACGCGTGGGAATGACCCTGAATGGACTGGAGAGCACGCGAGGAGCCGAAGTGGACGTGACTTTCCGCAACTTCCGCAGCGTCGAAGGAGTGCTTTGGGCGACGGATTTCGACGAGCGGATTCGCGTTCCCTTTGATCTGCACGCCCACCATTGGACACTGCAAGAGATCAACGTGCGCTAAGCCTGATCAAGGGACCTTCTGCAGCACCAAAGCACAGCGGCTGGGCAGATAGACGAGCAGCCGTCCTTCCAGTGCGAAGTATTCCTGACCAGGCCGCAGGCGACTCAGGCCACAAAAACGGGCTTCATCCGTGTCCAGCACCAACTCATATTTGCCTTCAGGCACATTGAGGGGATAGTCTTGCTGGCTTTGGGTCGGGTGAAGATTCACGAGAAACAAGAATTCTCCCCTGCTATAAGCGATGATCTCATCCGTCACGTGACTGTAGTGCAGGAGGTTCGGTTGGCTGAAGACTGCGGCCGTCCCCAGCACATGGATTAAAGCGGCATCAAAATCGGCGAGTCCATGGTATTTCAAATCGGGATTATCCCGCAGCGACCATTGTCGACGGCTGTAGTGATAGGACCAATCATTGCCTTCGCGCGGGAAATCCACCCACTCTGGGTGACCGAATTCGTTTCCGATGAAATTTAGGTAGCCATGTCCCGCAGTGGTCAGGGTCATCAGGCGGGCAATCTTGTGCAGGGCCAGGGCCCGATCGATCACCAAGCTGGGGCGATCGCAATGCATGTCGGTATAGATGGCGGCATCGGCAAGTTGAAAGAAGAAGGTCTTCCCACCCACGATGGATTGATCATGCGATTCAACATAAGAAATGGTCATCTCATCCTGCCGCCGATTGATCAGCTCGAAATAAAGGTGCTCGATGTTCCAGTCTTCGTCGCGCTGCGTGGTGGCAAGTTTGAACCACAGGTCCGGCACACCCATCGCCAGTCGGTAGTCGAACCCTGCTCCACCCTCGGAAATGGCAGCGGCCAGGCCAGGCATACCGCTAACATCCTCTGCGATGGTCATGGCCTGAGGTCGCAGGTCATGGATCAACCGATTTGCCAGGGTTAGGTAAACCAAAGCATCTTCATCCGTGGCGGGCGTGAAGTAGTCCCCATAGCCGGAGAATACTTTCCCCAAGCCGTGGTGATCGTAGAGCATGGAAGTGACCCCGTCGAAACGGAAGCCATCCACGCGGAATTCTTCCAACCAGTAGCGGCAGTTGGAGAGCAGGAAACGCAGGGTTTCATCCTTGGAGTAATCGAAACAACGGGAGTCCCAGGCCTCGTGGTAGCCACGCGGGCCGTCGTGGAAATAGAGCCAGGGAGTGCCATCGAAGAGTGCCAGGCCCTCCAATTCGTTCTTCACGGAGTGGGAATGGACCAAATCCATAATCACGCGAATACCGACTCCGTGGGCCGCATCGATAAGTTCTTTCAATTCCTCCGGGGTGCCGAAACGCGAGGAGGGGGCGAAGAAATTACTAACATGATATCCAAAGGATCCGTAATACGGATGCTCCATGACGGCCATGAGTTGCACCACATTGTAGCCCGCAGCGGCAATGCGCGGCAAGACGTGCTGCCGGAATTCAGTATAAGTGCCCACGCCACCTCGTTCCTGCGCCATGCCCACATGGGCTTCGTAGATCAGCGCTGGTTCAGCGGCGGGAGGGGCGGGTGGAAATTGCCATTGATAGGCGGGCACGTCCCAGACTTGCGCGGAGAAAAGTTTCGTCGTCTGATCCTGCACCAGCCGACGCCCGTAGGAAGGCAGCCGCAAGCCGTCACCACCGGGCCAGCAGATATGCAGTTGGAAATGCTGCCCATGCTGCAGGGCCTCGGCCGGGAGATGCAGTTCCCAGTCTCCGTGGCTCTCCATTCGTTGCATGGCATAGGCGGGAAGATCTTTCCAGCCTGAGGCGTCGCCCGTTAAGAAAATCGCGGTGGCGTTAGGGGCATACTCTCGGAAAATCCATCCCTGGGGCGTGCGATGCAGGCCGTAAAACTGGTGAGCGTTGGCAAAGTTCAGGAGCTGGGTGCCGGTGCCAAGCCGATTCAAGGTTTTCAAATACTTCATCCGCCGCCGCAAGAAATCAGCATCATACGGTGAGAGCCAAGCGTCATCTTGCAGCCGCCGCAGGGCAGGGGGCCAGATTGGTGAAGGAAGGGGAGAGTCAGGGGAGGGTAGCACAGAGCAGAAAGACAGGAAAAATGCCGTTGGTCAAGAACATTAGCCCTGAGCATAATTCAGGCCAAAGCAAAATCCCGCAGGGGGATCCAGTCCGGAACCAGGCGCTCAATTGTGAGTGCGGCGGGCCAGTCGTTGGTTATAGGAGATGGATTTTCGCAGCGCGATGATTTTCGCCACGAGCGGCCGAAAATTGCCCAGCGCTTTGCGGATCGCTGGGTCACGGCTGTCGGCGTGGTCACTCAGATAGACCCCTACTTTGAAGGAAAGCTCGGACTTGGCGGTCTCCAGGGCACCGATTTTGGCGGACGTTTCGGCAACGTTTTTCGAGAGTTGGCCGATTTCGGTGACCAGATCTCCTGACTCCTCCTTCATTTCAGTGCGTTTCTTGGAAATGTCGCCATCCACTCCTTGCACCGAAAACTCAATTTTTCGCACGTCCGCTTCCTTAAGTTCAATGGCCTTCTTGTTTGCTTCATGAGTATTTTTGAGGTCTTGCAGCGTCACGCGAGTCCGCTCGATTTCCTCCGTCAAGTCCACCCCTTCCTGACGCTTGAGGACGTCGAGTTTCATTTTCAAGCTGTTGAAACGATCCCTTGTGGCACCATCGCTTTGGCGCATTTCTTCGATTTCCGCTGCGATCTCTGCGGCCCCTTCCATGACATTGGCTTTGTGGTCCCGCAGGTCCTGAATCTGCTCCTCATAGCGATCCTCGATGTTGTTGAGCTTTTCTTTCAGCACGTCGATCTGGCCCAGCATCTGTTCGCTGGTGGAGCGCAACTTTTCCTGTTGCGCATCCAAGTCTTTCAATTGCCAGAACTCGCCCGTCAGGTCTTCCAAGGCCCCGGTTTGTTTCCAAGCCAGGCGACCGAGTAAATCCTGCGCTTCGCTGAGAAATTGCGTCTCCCGGGTGACCGACCCCCAACGAGCGCGCTCGCCACGGATTCCGAATTGCCAGGCGAGCCGATGTAAGAAAAAACCAATTGCGTTCATGTAAGGGGAGGAAAAGAGAAAACGGGGAAAGGTGTCATTGTAGCCAGTCCCGATTTTGGTGCAATCAGTTTCCGTCTGGCAACGGAATTGTTACGCCGGGAGTTTCAAGGAGCGTGGAGTCAGACCTGCCGATAGTGCCGCTGGGAGGTGTAAATCCCAGATCTTCCACTGCACAGGAAGGCGGCTTCGCAGACGACGGCTGCGGGCACCAGCAAGTGCCAGCCGAAGAGTTCCCCCGCCATGATGGCGCAGGCGAGCGGGGTTTTGGCAGCGGCCGCAAAAACGGCCACGAAGCTCAAACCTGCGTAAAGCGGAACCTGCTCGTGGGTCCAGACTCCGGCGGCATGGCCCCAGGCTGCTCCAATGAAAAACAACGGGGTTACTTCACCACCTTTAAAACCGCTCCCTACCGTAACTGCCGTAAAAACCAGCTTCCCCAACCAAGCCCACGAATCCAAGCCCGCTGGGACGAATGATTGCAATATGGAAGCCCCGCCAGAGGTGGAACTGGTGACGCCCAAGCCAAGGAAATCCCGGTTGCCCGTGAGGAAGACGAGCGCAATCACCAGAGCCCCGCCGAGGACCGGACGGAATGGAGCCCAAGGAGCCAGCCTGCCACATCCCCACTGCACCAAGTGCGCGCTGCGGCCGCAGAGTTGAGCCACTAAACCGCAGCTGATTCCCAAGAGGACAAATTTCCCCAGCGCCAGCCAGGAGAAGTTCACCTCTCGGCCTGCCAACCAGTGATACTCTGTGTGAGTCATCCCCCAGGCCAGGCAGGTGTATTGACCGACGAAGCTCGCAACCAAGACCGGGAGCCACGCAGACCATTGCAGCCGGGAAATAACCACCACTTCCAGGGCAAAAACCGCGCCCGCCCACGGCGTGCCGAAGACTGCCCCGAAGCCACCGGCAATGCCAGCGAATAGCATTAAGCGTCGGGCTCGGGAGTCCAGCTTGCGCCAGCGGCTCACGCCATCCGCCAAGCTCCCTCCCATCTGCACCGCCGTGCCTTCACGGCCAGCGGAGCCTCCGCCGAGGTGGGTTAGGAGCGTGCCGAGCAGGACAAACGGAACCATCCGCAGCGGGATGGCTTCTCGCGGATGGTGGATTTCCTCCAGCAGGAAATTATTTCCGCGCCCAACCCCAAGACCATGCGCAGCATAGAGCCAGCCCACCAGTAACCCAATAACCGGGAGGGCCCAGAGGAGCCAAGGATGGGCTTGATGGAACCGGGTCGTAAGCTCCAGCAACCAAAGAAACAATGCGCTGGCACTCCCCGCCAACCCGCCCACCACCAACGCCCAACCAGCTACTTGGAGCGACTGGCGGAACGACGTGGGGGAAAGGAGCGGAACGGGCATGCGCTGCAGTGTGTCCTCATCTGAGCAGGTTGCAAGATTCAGCTCCGGCAAATTTTCAAATTAGCGAGCCAACATCATCAGGAGATGTAACTAGCACAATAAGGTGAATCGCCCTACAAGGTATATGCGGGTTTCATGATAGTGTAAAAAGATGAGATAATTTTGAAACGAATTGACGCAGATTGCGAATTAATGAGTAAAGCTATTCCCTGCTAAACCTATCCCTGCCTACCATCATGAATATCACAAAGCGCAAACCATCACCAGCATCAATCCTCGCAGCCACCGCGTTAAGCTTAGCGTGCTGCGCTCAGGGGCAGGAGGATGCAGCCTCGCCACCGCCCGCCAATACCGTGGAACTGGCCGAACGTCAGCAAGCCGAGGCCGCGCTCAGCCGTCTGAGTGCGAAGTCCGCCGAGTATTACAAGAATTACGCGACTCGCCCGCAAATTCGCCACACCATTTTACGTGCCCCTGAAATCTTGCTGTCCCCAGCGGAGGAGCTGGAGCAGGAGAAATCCGTTGAGCCGCCGCAACGACAGTCACGTGCGCGGACCTCACGGGCGGAATTCACGCAACCGGACGTAGTTTACTCCAAAAATGGCGTGCTGGATCTAACGCTGGAGGCGGCCTATGCTCGTAACAAGATCGGGGAGGATCCAGTGTATCTCCGAGCGTTCAACGGCAAGCTGGTCGGACCGACGCTGCGAGTCAAACCGGGAGACACCCTGCGGATCACACTGAAGAACTCCCTGTCGGGCGAGCGCTGGACCCCGAACATGATGAATACGTTGAACGAGTTCAATACCACAAATTTGCACTATCATGGACTGCATGTTTCACCCAACGGAATCAGTGACAACGTTTTGATCCAGGTTGGTCCGCAACAAACGCAACAGTATGAAGTTCACATCCCGCTCGACCATACCCCGGGAACCTACTGGTATCACCCGCATCGCCACGGTTCCACGGCAGGCAACGTTAGCAGTGGTATGTCTGGAGCCATTATTATCGAAGGAGGTCTGGATGAGATCCCGGAAATCAAAGCAGCCAAAGAGCGTGTCATGGTGCTGAATCAAATCCCCTACATCTATAAGAATACGTTGGATGATCCCACCAGCACCAAAGAAAACCCTAAGCCCCAGAAGAAATTTGATTTAAAAGAGGGCCGGATCGAAGCGAAGTATGCCGACTATATTTTCAGCCCCCGCGATTGGGCCGCGCTGGGGCGATACACCACCGTCAATGGGGTGCAACTTCCAGTGATTCATCTGCGGCCCGGGCAGATTGAGCGCTGGCGCATAGTTGATAGTGGACAGCGGGAAATGATCATGCTTAAAATTATCGCTGCTCCGAAAGCCGCACCGATTGCGTCCCCGGAGATCAAGTTTCATGAGATTGCGGTGGACGGTCTGGCGCTGGGTAAAGCGGTCGAAAAATCAACCCTGGAACTCTGGCCAGGCTATCGTTCAGAGGTGCTCGTCCAAGCCCCGGCTGTTCCAGGCGAGTATTATCTGATTGATGATTCCATGACGGGAGTTGGAACCATAAGTGGGCAGGATAAGCCGCTCAGCTACGTAGCTCGGATCGTGATCGACGGGGCACCCATGGTCATGAAATGGCCCACCAACGAGCAAATGGCCCAGCTGCGCTTACCTGCCATCAAGGATGAGGAAATCACCGGTCAACAAAAAGCCCAATACGGCATTTTACTGGTGGGGCAGAAACCAAATCAAAACGTTATCTTTACCATCGATGGCAAGTCGTTCGATATGGAGACCGCTCGCACCCTTAAACTCAAGGACGTCGAGGAATGGACCGTCAGTTCCATCAACGATGTCGGTTTGGTGACGCATCCTTTCCACATCCATGTGAATCCATTTGAGGTCACCTCCATCATGGCACCCGTGACCACTAGTGATGGAAAAGTTATTATGGAAAATGGGCAGCCCAAAATGCAGGAACAGTTGCAAGATGGCCCGGTTTGGCGGGACACGGTGAAAATCCCCGGAGGAGGATTTGTCAAGTTACGGACCCGCTATACCGATTTCATCGGAACCTTTGTCCAGCACTGCCACATTTTAGACCATGAAGATCAGGGGATGATGCAGTTGATCGATATTGTGCGGAAATTGCCCAAGACGGCGGACAATTTACCCAAGCCCCCGGGCGTCGGTTCCGTGGCTGCCGACTTCTCGCTGCCGGATGCCAATGGGAAGATGCATTCGCTCCAGGAAATGCAGGACAAACCGGTGGTGCTATTTTTCTTCAAAGGCCATGGTTGCCTGCATTGCGCGCAGCAAGTCACCGCTTTCATGGATCACTATGCCGCATTTGCTGAGCACGGTATCAGCCTCATCGGCGTGACCTCCGACAGTGCAGACACTTTGATGCGCGCCTTGGCTGATTCACCCGCTCCATTTATGATCCTGGCGGATCCACAGGGCGTCGCGTTCAGCCAGTATGGCTGCGCTGCAAAAGGCGGATTGTTGCACGGAACCTTTGCCTTGAACGCCGATCACAAGGTCGCTTGGCGCACGATCGGGGCCTCCCCTTACCTGGGGGTTCAAGATCTCATTGGAAAACTCGCTCCTAATCCGAACCTCGGACCGCAAACAGAAAAATAGACCCAGAGGCACCACCACCAACAGCACCATCCTCATGACTGAAGAATATATCATTGCCATTCCGATTTACCACGACGTGGACCTAATGGACCTCGCTGCCCCCTTTGAAATTTTTCAATGGATGGCAGGAAATTGGCAGGAAAAACAGGTGCAAGTTTATCTGGTGGCGGAAACGTCGTCGCTCGTGAGCACCCGCGGTGGCGGAGCGGTTCCCGGCATTCTGCTCCAGCCCCATATGGTTTTCGACGAAGTGCCGCACGTTGATTTACTCTGGATTCCGGGAGGTGCGCCAGATGCCTTGGTCGAACAGATGAAGAATCCAGCGTATATTGACTTCATCCGTTCCCGGAGTCAGCACGCCCAGTATGTAACCTCTGTCTGCGAAGGAGCCTTGATTGCCGCTGATGCGGGACTCTTGGACGGTTATAAAGCCACCACGCATTGGGGATTCATTGAGTGCCTGCGCCAGAACTACCCTGCGGTGCAGGTCAGCGAAGGGTATCCTCGATTCGTTCATGATCGCAATCGGGTTACCGGCGGCGGCATTTCTTCGGGACTGGATGAAGCCATCTACCTGGTTCAACTTATCGCAGGCCAGGAAATCGCCAAGGCGGTGCAAGTGGTAATGCAATATTTCCCCAGCCCGCCAGTTAACGGAACCATCACTCCCGCCACTGGCTGCATGCTCGCAGGGCAAATTCCAGTCAATAAAACACGATAATCCTGCTCTCAGCCGACTCTACACTAACACCAACCAAAACACACCTATGATCACCCGCCGAACCACCCTCAAAACCTTGGCCACAGGCATCGTCACTGCCTGCTCAGGCCAGGCCATATTTGCGCAGAACAAGTTGCGCGTCCGCCGTAATCTGCACGGCATGGCCCTGAATGATCCCGATTTGGCGACCTATCGCGACTTCGTTGGCGTCATGAAGTCCTACGATCAAACCAAGCCGCTGAGCTGGCTGGGATTCTCTTTGCAGCACGGCTCTCTGAACAATGGGGTCAAGTTTTGTCCTCATGGAGATTGGTATTTTCTCCCTTGACATCGCGCCTACGTTTTGATGTATGAGCAGGCCGCGCAAGTGATCATGAACGCCCCAGAGTTCGCGATGCCCTATTGGGACTGGACTGCTGATCGCGATTACCCTGAAGCTTTTAGCGACAAGCTCTACAATGGCAAACCCAATCCCCTCTATGTGCCTAATCGCAATAAGCTCGTTTCTCCCAACGATTTATCGGATGGCGTGGTTGGGCCGAACGTCATGAAAGCGATCTATCGCGAAACTGACTTTGAGGCTTTCGGAACGAGTCGTCCGAAGGACTCAAGCGGTCAGGTCCAGAACGATCTGAATCCCAAGTGGGTGCCCATGGGCGGGGGCACCCAGGGGCCGCTGGAGAATCCGCCGCACAACCAAGTGCACAACCGCATCGGGGCCTTTATGCCAACATGGGCTTCTCCCCGAGACCCAATCTTCTTTATGCACCATGGCAACATTGACCGCATCTGGGCACAATGGAATGCGCTTGGACGAAAAAATTCATCTGATTCATTATGGTTGGACATGCCTTTCACGGACAACTACATCGACCCCAATGGGCAGACTTACGCCAAAGTTGTGAAGGATCTCCAAAATACCGCTGACTTTGGATACACCTATCCCAACTTGCCGGGTCCGGATGGAATTGTGCCGCATCCAGACCGGGTCAGCGCCATGCTGGCGATGCACAAAACGAATATTGGAACCAAGATTGCAGGGGTCCAGCGAGTTACGGGCGGAACCAAGCTTCGGGCGATGGCCGTGCAGTCACTGACAGCGTCCCATGCGATGGAAGCGGGTTCACTAGATAAGGTGATCGCTCCGCTCAAAGCAGGTGAGAGGCAAAAGGAAGTATTCGCCCGGATCCTCGGCATTGAGCTTGCTGAAGGGGTGAGCCATGTCAGGGTTTTCATCAACAAAGATGGCCTCACCTTGGATACACCGGAAACGGATCCGAGTTTTGTCAGTGTGATCTCATTTCTCTCCCATCGGAGCAATGCCTTGAACGCGGCGGACCACGATGCCACGATGCCCAAACACTCGTCACTCATCAATCTAACCGAAACCATCCAGGCCCTGGGCATCAAGCAATTCGATAAGGACACCATCCATGTTCAACTCCAGCCGGTGCCCAACCCCGGGGTCCTCATCGATCAGGTCGGAGCGGTTTCGGTCGATTCCATCGAAATTGTCGTTATCTAGAACCTCAAGGTGTCCAACAACTTCAGCCAGTTCCGAAGCGAGATGGCACTTGTGATCCGACACCCAGCCAGCTTAGGGTTACTCTTGTTCCTGGTAACCTGTCCGCTGCTGGGCTGTCGGCCCGCTGAGGTGGGCTCATCACCCAAACCGTCGGTCCCAACGCCCATCGAAACTGAAGCTGAAATGCACACTGCCACCCCTGCCAAACCGGCCCGCTGGTCACTCAAAGTTAACGCCGCAGATCTAGCCGCGCTGCAGAGTGGAACCAAGCGCTTGGTCGTCATCGTGGAGGCTTACACGCCACCAGCCGGGAGTGCGGGGGAACTCATCGTTATACTGGCTCCCACAGATCAATCCAAGCGCCAGGAACTCTGGCGCATTGGATTGCATCCGCATACGGCTTTCGATGCCAAAGCTCAATCGGGCGTCGCTAAAAAATTCTTAATGCCCATCGAGGAATTCGCAGCATTTGCAGATGGGGAGGAATTGAAATTGGAAATCGCATTTCCGCCACCTATCTCCCCATCAAGTGCGGGGGCCGCTACCATCAAAGTTGAGTTAATCGATCCGAAGCAACGCTAAACACAGTCAACGAACCACACGTGTCGAGTCGCAAATCCGCTCTGGTAAAATTTCCAGAATGCGTTAAGCAGGGACATGCGGATATCGAAGAAAGCAGAATATGCCTTGCGTGCCATGGTGGCGCTGGCGCGGAAGCCCATGGGGACTACTTGGCTCATCGAAGACATTTCGGAGGCTGAGCGGGTTCCTGTGAAGTTTTTGGAAGCCATCTTGTTGGAATTACGACGCGCGGACTTACTCCGCAGCCGGCGTGGGGTGGGGGGCGGCTATCAGTTGCAGCGCAACCCGGCGGACATTCCGCTGGGAGAAATTATCCGCATTATTGATGGCACGTTTGAGCCGATTTCCTGCACCCCGGGCGATCCCGAGAAATTTGGCCGCCAGTCCTGTGAATGCGGGCAGGTTGGCGGCTGTGGTTTAGGGAAGATCTTTTGTGAATTGCAAAAGGAGGTTTACAGCTTCCTGCAGCGTAACACCGTGGCGGATGTCGTCGCTCGGGAGGCCAAGCCAGCGGATATCTCGTTCGAAATCTAAGCGCCCAAGTTCACAAGCCCACGGCCACATGGGTGGGCCGGTGCGGAGGCGTCACCTGGATCGCTTTGTGCTCGATTTTACCCAACACTTGGTGATCGTGCTCCACCTCATGCTCCAGTTTTTCGAGCTTCTCGTGTTCCGCTCGCAGCAGGGTTTCGAGGGCCTCGATCCGGCGGGTGAGTTGTTGGATTACAGGATGTCCGGCTAGATCTAATTCAGTTGGATTCATAACGGTTCCTTTCTTGATTGTGGTTATTTCCTTGGGGGATGCCACATTTTTACCACAAGAGAAGCTTTGCGGGAAGTAAAATCGAATTATTGGTCGATCAAGGCGGGCTGCGGAGGTCGGGGCGCGGCGGGCTTCGGCGGTGCTGGTCCTCCGGCATCAGGTCCGCGCCCGCCGGAAGGTGATTCAGCATTTTCAAAATCGAATCCTGACACTTCCAACTGTTTCGTTAGTTCTGCCACCTTTTTTTCCAAGGCCTCGTTGCGGGTGCGCAGAATTTCCAGTTCTCCACGCCTTTCTCCTTTGCGGTATCGTTCCAATTCAGACTTTAGCATTTCCTTCTCCGCCTTGATTCCCTCAATGGTGACTTCGTAAGTGGCGATGCGGTCCCGAAGGGGCTTAACGTCGGCAGTTAGTTGGGTGATCTCGCGTCTCAGCGTGGCGATCGTGGTCCCATTTTCATCAATGATGGTTTCCAGTTGTGTGATTTTCTTTAAGAGAGGCGTGGTAGTTGCGGAATCCGTCACGATTGCAGTGGGTGCGGTGGTCTGCGGTGGTGCTGGGCGCGGCCAGAAGTAGCATGCAGTGGCACCCGCTATGACGCCTGCGCATGCGGCAAGCCATGGCTTGCTGGGCTTAGGGGGCGGGACGTTAGTGATATCAGGGACAGAAGGGACGAGGTCGTCTGGCGTTAGCGCGGTATAAATTTTTCCCTCCTGGGTCTGGTAAATGGAAACACGCTCGCCTGTTAGCGGATGTGGTGCCAGCCATTCCTTCACTGGCCAATACGGTAGGATGGTGGCGGCACTGGCTTTCCAGACGAGGTTCTTTTGGTTGGGCTTTAGTTCCGTGGCCCGATACTGGGTGCGCGTTCCGTCTGGCAAAGTCACTTCACTTTCCGAGAGCTGCTGGGTATCTTGGCGGTTGGGGAATGCTGGCGCCTTCCAGTTATCTAACAGGGAGGCTTCGCGCAGTTTTAACGTCTGCGCATCTAGCATGAACCACGCGGTTCGGTTGGTTGCAGTTACTCCCATAGGTCCCTCTTGTCCCGTAGGTCCCGTAGGTCCTTGGGAAATAATCGGCACCAGATAAAAATCATCCCGTGGGTCATCGGGATCTTTCACCAGAATAGGCTCGCCCGGCTGTCCACCTTCCAACGCAGCCTGCCAGTCTGCTGGTGACTCTGCGCGGCCATACAGTCCGTGTTCCAACGCTTGCGGCAGGGCTGCTTCGGCGGGTGATGCATACGCTGCAGCAGCAGCCACTGCGGCGGCTCCAGCGATGCCTTTTCCGCTTGTCCCTAACTTGACAGCGGCGGCGGTGCTAACTTCAGCAGGCATCAACGCGATGGCCCCCCGGCCTTCCCAGTCCGGCGTGCCTTGCAGGCCGCGTGGGCTCAGCAGTTCGTCCAGTGCCAAGTAGCGTTCATGCACGGTGCCAGCTTGATGGTCGGACTGCAGGCAGGTGCAGGCACCCTGAACGCTACTGTGGGTAAACGTTGTTTTCTCTGGATAAATGGACAGTCCGAAAAACGCAGGCATTCCTGCCCAAGCGGGATCCCGCAGCAGCACTCCGGCAGGAGTCCCGTCCTCCTTCAGCATTCGTCCGAACGCCACCACCCAATGCATTCCTTTGCTAATCAGCATCAACGCTGGTTGCCCTGCTTGCTGGATGGAACGCAGCACGAGTTCGGCTATGGGGGCGGGTTCGGGATCAAAGAACTTCTTCCAATTCCGGCCGCTTTGTTTCACTAGCAACGTCAGTAAACTCTCCGCTGGCGACTTGATGGGGCGCTTGTCGCTGGATTCTTTGGCGTATTCCCGAATGCTGCGGAACAGCTGCGGCTGGCCTGCCATAGGCTTTGCAAGCTGCGAGCCTGTAGAGTTAGGATCAGTCTGATCTAGCACCATCATGGCACACGCCGGCCCACAGTAACCGTTGTAGTCCTGTAGGTGGCGCGGGATGGCGAGCTTGATAGCTCCAGTAGTAATCGTTTCCGGCATGATGGCTAGTAAATAAAAGTTGTAGAACAGCTTAGAATCTCTGACTACAGTTTCCCTACTGGGACAGATGAGCTGTCCCAGTAGGTTGACCGAAATGGCTGACAGTTATATGGGGCGTGGCCAGGTGGATGGTCCAACCGAACCACCACCTCCTCCTGCAAGTCCATCCGCCGCCGTGTAGAAATACTCCAGCAGCGAAAGAAAGGTATCGTTGAATTCCTGATTCACTGACGTGCTCCGTAGAGTTTCGATGGCCTCCAGCACGGTGATTACGTGCTCTCCACAGAGTTCTTTGAATGCTTCTTCGCTGGTGTTTTTACCCACGGCATCCAGCAATGATTCGCTGACGCCATTTAATGCATCACAAGCAGAGAGAGCAGTGGCTTTGTCTGCTGCGGTGGAGCGGTTGATGTAAAAGCGTAGAGCTGTGGTGCAGCCTACGAACGTGTATAATCTTTGTATCATGGTATGTTAGTTAGTTTGGTTTATGTTGCGGAATCGGGGTGATCGTTTGTGTTGTGAGCGCATCAGCAAATGGATGTGGGAATAGCCTGTTGGCAGGATAGTCCGCCAGCGCAGCTAATTCTGTTAAACTGTTGGCATTGCGATGCCCGCCCGGCCATAGTTTCCTGATTTCTTCAGGCGGTAATTCACACGAGGGCAGTCGTCCCTGCATCCATGCCTCATGGCTAATGTCCCTTAGCCATAACGCCCGGGACAAGGTGTCCTCTGGAATTACTTCCTGCTCTCCAGTCGGGGAATAGGTCCATTCTGTTGCCATGTTAGCCGCCGGCAAAGTCACGAACGGCAGCCTCCAGTAATGAGTTCCCGCAGCCCACCAACGTCGGGAAAATGCTTGCTCACCGATGTCGCTTTCGCCTTCTTCTTGTGCTGCCAGCCACCAGGCAGGCGCGTAGGCCTTCCATCGTCCGTCCGCTATGCCGTGGCCGTATTGGTGATCGATATGCCAACTGGGATTGGCTTGGTAGAGTGAATCATCACTCACTTGTTCAATGAGCGAAGCGAACGCACGTCGGTGCACGGCGTAAGCGTGAGTGCGAGTAATGGCAGTGCCTTTTAAGAGCCTTGGATCAGCCGTGGTCCTTGGCTCGGCCATGTGCTGCCCTCCAAGGAACAGGAGATCCCAGTCATCCGGCACCAGTGACATTAGCATGCCCAGCCACTCTTGTGCTCTCTGATGGAAATGCGCGTCGTCTTCTAAAATGAGCACTGTTTCCAAACCGTCGCGCTGAGCCGCCGCTAGCACCGCTAACTGTGAGGCGCGGCAACCCCAGGCGCCAGGGCCGTTCTGCCACCACGCGGGAAGCGTGACCCGACGGCCGTCCATCGCCTCCACCCACGTGAGATCCGTGATTTCTGCTAGTCCTCGGGCCTGAAGATTTGCCGTCAGGCGTTCCCGACGGTCCGTGCGCTGTGGCAGGGAAATGACGGCTATGCGGTCGAAGTAGTCTCTCAGACGCGGTGGGCGGGGTATTAAATTCATTTTGCTTAAGCTAGGGTTATTTTTTAATTCCCGCACGCCATTTCTCAGCGGCAGCTCGGCCTTCGTGCTTCTCGATAGCATCGAAGAGAAATGTTACCCAGTAATCGAGATCTGAGTCAGCTTTATCAAGGGAAGCACCTCTCAATCGGATTTCTAGAGCTGCCTCGTAGTGGTGGCGGGCCGTAGGCCAGTCATCGTCCGCAAAAAATTTTGCGCACGCCAGCGAGGAACGGCACCTGCTCATCAGATGCCCGATGTCCGTCGATGTCCGAGAGTAAATGAGGTCAAGACGCTTAGCGGCAACGCTGCGCCAGCGATGGAACTCATCCATCAGTGCGTTTTGCTTGGAGTTGTTGGCCAGGGCGCAGGCGCTTTCGATGGCAATTTGGAGCCATCCCGTATTTTGCGCGTCTCGCGCTATCAATACTGCGACCTCCTGCTCCGCGCTAGTTAGGAGCGAGAGGACTTTTGTTTGTTCCAACCCCTCTTGTCCGGCCAGACGAATGCGAGCCAACACTAGCAGCCAGCGGAATGCCGCATTCTCAGGTGCCAGCGAAATGAAACGCTGCGCCATGGCTTCATAACGAGTCATGTGTGCTTGGGCAGCAGTATTGTCCCCCTGATTCAGCGCTACATTCAGCAACAGATAATGACATTTCAGAACCTCCCCCAGCGTGTTCTGATGACTGGCAGAGACAGGCGTCTGCTCCAGCACAGGCAGCAACAATTGCCACTTCCGCAGCGCTTCCTCAGCATAGCTCGTAACCTTGGGCAGATCCCATCGGCTGAATTCCAGATACCCCATTTCCAGCGTAAGCTGCGCATCCAAGATACGCAGGCGCTCATCGTCACTAGCCTGATCGGTAAGGTAAGAGATCGTTTCCTGTAGCACCTTCTCTGCTTCTTCATGCTGCTTTCCTTCTGTGAGCGCCTCGCCCAGGCGCCAGCCAGTGGCGACGCGGGCGCGCACGGCGGCAAGGGGCGGGCGCTTTCCTGCGATGGCGGCCAGTGCCTTGTCCATGGCTTGGCGCAGTCGTTCGATGGCGGCTAGAGTCTGCCCACGGGGACGTAAAATTTGCGCCCACTGGGCTAGGAAATCTGCTTCGCGTGCCAGGCTCACGGGGTCCGTGCTTTGACTGATTTTATAATGCTCGGAAATATTCTGAAACACACTATCCAACAGATCCAGCCGACCGATCGGCTCCAGGAGCGGCGGCAGTTCATGCGTCATGTATTCCATGCGATCCCCCAGATCATCCCCCTTGATGGTGAGTTCACGATTCGTGGCGGAGAGCAACTGGCCGCCTGCTGTGAGGCGTTGGTTTGCCTGCCACTGGAGCACACCGCCTGTGGCAATGCTAGCCACTAGCAGACTGGCCAGCGTGGCCGTGGCGGGGTTCCGCTTCGCCCAGTTCCACAAATGCTCCAACTGACTAACCGGACGTGCGGTAATGGCTTTGCCTGCCAACCACAGTTGCAGATCAGCCACCATGGACGCGGCAGAAACGTAGCGTTTGCTGGGCTCGCGTGCGATTGCCTTCAGCGTGATGATTTCCAGATCCCGCGGAATTTTCGCCACCCGCTGCCGCGGAGCGATGGGCGCATTGTGTAAAATCTGACTCATCACCACCGCCGCCGATTCACCCTCGTAAAGTTTCCTGCCCGTGAGCAGTTCATAGAAAATAGAGCCCAACCCATAGACATCACTGGCCGTAGTCGTCGCCTTGGCCCCGCCTGCCACCGCCTCGGGTGCCAGGTAAGCGGGCGAGCCTAGCATTTCCGTGGACTGAGTCAGCTCACCTTCGGTCTCCGCCCATTTGGCCAAACCAAAGTCCGCCACATAGGCGTTATTCTGTTCATCAAATAACACGTTAGCCGGTTTCAGATCCCGATGCAGAATCCCCCGCTCATGCGAATACTGCACTGCTTCACCCAGTCGCACCATCAACTCCGCCACGATGCGCCACTGCCCTTGATAACTCTTTAACCGCTCTGCCAAAGTCCCGCCACTAGCCAGCCGCATGGTGAACCAAGGCCGACCCTCATCATCCTCCCCGGATGCATACAACGGCAACAACGCTGGATGCGTGACCGCCGCCATGGCTTCAATTTCCACCAGAAAGCGCATCCGCTGACTAGCCGCCCGCAACGAATACGGAGCCACAATCTTCAGCGCCACCTCCCGAGCCGGATTCTCCTGCGTCGCCAAATAAACCACGCCCATCCCACCCCGACCAATCTCCCGCTGAATCTTGTATCCATCCACCTCCGGCAAATCATCTTCCATTTCCTCCGCAGATTCCCCAGCAATCAACCCACCCCACAAACAAACCGGACACCCGCCTCCCGGCAGGGAAGCATCCAGCTTCCCGCCGCAAGTTCGGCAGTGGGTTTGGGATGATGGGGAGTCGGACATTGGGCGAAGATTAGGATAGGCATCAAGCCTCTGGCGAGGGGAATTTTCAGAAACTGGAGAGATGCGCTGTCACCCGCGTTGACGGTGGACAGCCTGCATTGCGCTAAGGTAACGGCGTGGCCTGCTGGGACATGAACTCTATGGTGGTGAGGCGGTGGGGCTTAAGGCTCCGAGACCCGGAGGCGCATGTATTTCTTCGGTCCGCTGACGGGAACGCTGAAGTTATGGTTGGTTCCTGCGCCAGCATCTGGGATGGCAGTCCAGTTTTGGAGGTCCGGGCTCCATTCGGCTCCGTAGGTGATGCCGCTGATGTTGGCGGGTTCGGTAAAGGTGACGGATAATTTCCCATTGGCGATTTGGATCGGAGGAATCTGGCGGCTGATGCTGCTGTTAGGATTCAGGCCGTAGGCGTATTCCAGCAAATTCGGAACGTCGTCAGCGTCGGGATCATCCTGGCTTCCGGTGCCCACGGTGGCACTGCCGAAATGAAGTGCTTTCCATTCCGCATAGCCAGTGACCACTGGCGGAGTGATGATGATGTTGAACGTCTGTGGGTTGCTGGTGTTGTTTCCCCCAAAGTCTGTGCCGCCATTGTCGGTGGCGATGACGGTCACTACCGCCGTGCCTGCGGTGTTCCCAGGCGTGAAGTTTAGCGTGCCGTCTGGACTGATGGTGGGCTGCGTGATGAAGAGCGCATTGTTGCTATTGCTGACGATGAAATTTACAGCCTGCGCAGCCTCGTTAGCCGTGCCTGGGGAAATATTTCTAACAAAGTAAGGCGTCGTTTGCGCGCCACTGCCTGCGTTGATACTGGGATTGGCAATGCCGGGGTTGGAGATATAGATTCTACCCCCATTCTCTGCGGCAATGAGCTTCGCTCCGATGGCGAGACTGCTCCAAGTGTTGTGAGTATCCACCACGCGCCTGGTGAGACCAAAGTCCTCGCTGATCTCCATGGGCCCTACGGGATCAATGAAGACAGCCCTACGGCAACCAGGCCTATCGGGGAGTAAATGGCAGCCCTCGACGACCGATCCCTTGGCTACCCGCGGCTGTTCTTGCCAATCAACTCCACCATTGAAAGTGGTGAAAAATCTGCCGTCCTCATCCGTCGCCCCAATCCCAAAGCCATCTGAGGTGACCACAATGGAATTCCATTTGCCGTCATCGCTTCTTGCTGTCCAATTAGCGCCTGAGTCTTCTGAGGTGTAAATTTTACCAAGATAATCCACCGCGGCCAATCGTTCTCCGTTGAGGGATGAGTCGATGGCGATCCAGTTGCGAGTCGCTGCGCGTTCCGTCCATGTCACACCTGCATCGTTGGAGGTATAAATGTATCCACCTCTGACGACGGCGGCCAGCTTAAGTCCATTGGCCGAGGCGGCCAGGGCGCACCAGCGGCGGGTATATTCTCTAGCGGTCCAGTGCAGTCCTGAGTCGGTGGAAGTGTGGATTCTTCCGTCGAATTCCACCGCTGCTAGTTTGGTGCCATCAGCAGAGGACGTGAGAGAGACCCAGTTCCCGACAGGGCCATTTGGAGCCCAGGTTAGTCCGGAATCATTGGAGACATAGATGGGACCGTTGGTGGCAGCCGCAGCGATGATGCTATTATCAAAGGAGGTGACCACGGCCTTCCAGTTACCCACGGGGCCACGGGGCGTCCAGACGTTGCCGATTTCTTCATCAATCGGTAAATCAAATTTCGGTGGGGTGTTCGGGGCAATGTAGGTGTAGAAATAATTTGTTCCATTGGTGCCAGCAGGTGTGGTGACATTGACGCTGACAGCGCCAGCGGCATGGGCTGGCACGGTGCACGTCAGGCTGGTGGCATTAATGACATTTACTCCGGTGGCCGGAGTGCCGCCGAGGCTCACACTGGTGGCTCCAGTGAGACAACTACCAGTGATGGTGACGACATTTCCGCCTGCGGTGCTGCCGGTGGCTGGGGAAATGGAGATCACGCTAGGCAGGGTAGGCGTGACGACGATGCTGAATGTCTGCGGTGCGCTGGTATCCACGCCTCCATTGGCAGTGCCGCCGTTGTCCACGGCCGTTACGGTCACCAGGGCGTTGCCCGCAATATTGTTTGGCGTGAAGGTCAGCGTGCCGTTTGACGTGATGCTGGGTGGCACAAGAAACAACGCGCTGTTGTTATTTGTGACGTTCAGCGCGACCGTTTGTGCAGCTTCCGAGGCGGGGCCTGGCGAGATTGCGCTGATGACATTCGTAAAGCTGGCGGGTCCGGAGCACGCGGCCACCGTTGGCGTGATGGTCGTGGGTGCGGAGGTGTAGATGTTGGAGGCAAAGTCCACGGCGGCCAGTTTATTGCCATCTGCGGAGGAGGCAATGGCTCGCCAGTCGCGTGCTGATTCTCGTGCGGTCCAGTTGATGCCAGCATCGGTTGAGGTGTAAATTTTACCGCTAGTGGCTGCGGCAGCTAGTTTGGTGCCATCGGAGGAGGAGGCGATTGACCTCCAATAGCGGACCGATTCCCGTGGCGTCCAGTTTTGCCCTGAGTCAGTGGAGGTCCATATGTAACCGTTATACATGGTAGCCGCGAGCATCGCACCATCCGCGGATGAGGCGATGGAGGTCCAAGACGCACTGGGCGTATAAGGCTGGTGGTTCCAAGTGGCCCCTGAATCTACGGAGGTCCATATTCCATTGGTAAAGTTCGTGGCGGCAAGTTTGGTGCCATCCGCAGAGGACGTGATGGCGGTCCATGGGTAGCCCGGCCCAGGGCCCACGGCGGTCCACGTTAGGCCGTAATCTGTGGAGGTGTAAATGCTGCCGCCATAGTTCTGCATTGCTGCAGCCAGCTTACTGCCATCTGCGGAGGAGGTCACAGCCACCCAATTTCCATCTGGTCCGCGTGGGGTCCAAGTGGCACCAGAGTCACTGGATACGTAGAGCAGGGAGTTATTGAGGGCGGTGCCAACGGGCGTAACCGCACCAACGAGCCGGGTGCCATCTGCAGAAGAGGCCAGCGCGCGCCATACGCCAATTGGGGAGCCCGCAGGACTGCTCCAGGTGACTCCAGAATCGGCAGATGTGTAAACATTACCAGCATTACCCACGACATTTCCAGCCACCAGCTTCATGCCGTCCGCAGAGGATGCCAGACTGCGCCAGCCGTTATGAATCAACTCCCGTGGCGTCCAAACGGTTCCTAGTTGATCTGTAGCCAGGGTGAAGCTCGGGGCTTGATTCACGAAGTTGATGCTATAAATGAACGTATCACTGGCCGTCAGCGTGCCATCACTAACCTGGGCGGTTACCGTGCTGGAGCCAGTCTGATTGGATGCCGGAGTGAACGTGACGAGGTAGTGCCCGCCACCGGAGTGAATGAAATTGATATTTGCGACCGGGAGCAGGGTTGGGTTACTGCTGGTAAAAGTAATGCTGACCCCGGATCCCGCATCGGGATCGGCTATATCAAAGGTGGTCCCAATGGTCTGGTTCGGGTTAGCAGATAGATCAGGAATGTTTGTGATCGTCGGTGGCTCGTTCACATTGGTGATGGCAATGGTGAAGGCTTTTTCAAAGAATAGTAGCCCGCTGTCGGTCGTGCGGACGCGGATGGCGTAGCTGTTCTTAATCTCGAAATTCGCGCTGGGGGTTATTTTCAATGCATTGCCCACAATGGTGAAACTGCCGTTATCTGTGCTGCCGGTGCCTGTGACGAGGGTGAAGGTATTGGCATCGCCTGCGTTGTCGGCGGCGGTTAGGGTTCCGACAGTGGCATTGGCCGCGTTGTTCTCTGGGATGCTGCTGGCGCTCAACGTGATGTCCGTTGGAGCTGGGTTCGAGACATTGATGACGAACGATTGTTGGGTGCTCGTATTATTTCCACCATTGAGGGTTCCTCCATTATCCACTGCGAACACGGTCACTGTAGCGGTGCCAGGCGTAGCCCCTGGCGTGAACGAAAGATTACCATTGGCAGCAATGGTCGGCGGCACGCTGAAAAGGGCATTATTATTGTTAGCGACCGTGAAACTTACCACCTGCGAGGCCTCATCCGCGGGACCAGGGGAAATGGCGGTAGCAATCGCTAATGGAGGAAACGCACCAGAATTGGCGACCGCCGTGACCACCGCAGTGCTCAGCGTAAAGCTCGGGGCATCGTTTACAGGTGTCACGGTAAGCACGAAAGAATCCGTAGCGGTGAGTGTGCCATCGCTGACCTGGACTGTAATGGTGCTCGTGCCGCTCAGATTGGCTGCGGGTGTCAGCGTGATCGTGCGGTTGGTGCCCGTGCCGCCGAACGCAATGTTGGCCACTGGGATCAGTGTGGGGTTGCTGGAGGTGGCGCTGAGCGTGAAGGTAGTGCCAGCATCAGGATCAGCCACCGTAAAGGCAATGGCCGGTGTTGCGATGTCTTCATTGGTCACTTGATTCGCCATGTCGCTAATGCTCGGTGCTTCGTTGACGTTAGTTACCGTGATCGTGATGGCCTGCGTGTCATTGAGGACAGGCACGCCGTTGTCCGTGGCTGTTACGGTAAGCGCGTAAGTGTTTCCATGGGCACCTTCAAAGTCCGGCGCAGCGATAAATGTCAGCACGCCAGTGCTGGAATTCAGATTGAAGAGCGCGGCATCGGTGCCGGATTTGGTGTAGGTCAACGTCTGCGCGGGCAGGTCGGCATCGGTGGCGGTTACGGTAGTTACGGCAGTAGTGTTTTCCGCAATGCTGATGGAGGCGGTTGCTCCTGCGCCATTGCTCGTGATGACGGGGGCGTCGTTGAGGTTGGTGATGGAAATGGTGAAAACTTTTTCAAAGGTGCCGCCTCCGTTGTCTGTGGCGCGGATGCGGATAGAGTAACTGTTCTTGGTCTCGAAATCCGCGCTGGACGTGAGTTTCAGGGCGTTTCCCGTGATCGTGAAACTCGCATTGTCAGTGCTGCCTGTGCCCGTTGCCAGGCTGAAGGTATTCGTATCTCCCACGTTGTCCGTGGCTGCTAGGGTGCCCACCGTGGCATTGGCTGCGTTGTTCTCCGCAATGCTGCTAGCACTGAGCGTGATGTCGGTGGGAGCCGGGTTCGAGAACGTGATGGTAAACGTCTGGGATGCGCTGGTGTCATTTCCGCCATTGGCGGTGCCTCCATTGTCCACGGCAATGACGGTCACGGTCGCTACACCGACGGTGCTTCCAGGGGTGAACGTAAGTTCTCCTAGTGGATTGATCGTTGGCTGGAAGTTAAAGAGCGCGTTGTTGCTATTCGTGACGGTAAAGCTCACATTCTGCGGGGCTTCATTCGCTGGGCCGAAGGAGATCCCGGCCAAGAAGGAAAACGGACCGCTCACGAGGCCATTCGTAGTCGCACTCACATTGGGGCTGGTGATGACGAAGCTCGGCGGATCGTTGACGGGATTGACGGTGAACACAAAGGTGTCCGAGGCCGTAAGCGCGCCATCGCTCACTTGGACTGTAATGGTGCTAGTGCCGCTCTGATTAGCTGCGGGTGCCAGGGTGATCGTGCGGTTGGTGCCCGTGCCGCCGAACGCAATGTTGGCCACTGGGATCAGTGCTGTGTTGCTCGAGGTGGCGCTGAGCGTGAAGGTAGTGCCAGCATCAGGATCAGCCACCGTAAAGGCAATGGCAGAGGTGGCGGTGTCTTCATTGGTCACTTGATTCGCAATGTCGCTAATGCTTGGTGCTTCGCTGACGTTAGTTACCGTGATCGTGATGGCCTGCGTGTCATTGAGCACAGGCACGCCATTGTCAGTTACAGTGATGGTGAGCGTGTAGGTGTTGCCATGGGTGCCTTCGAAATCAGGAGCAGCGATAAATGTGAGCACGCCGGTGCTGGCATTCAGATTGAAGAGCGCAGCATCCGTTCCAGATTTCGTGTAGGTCAATACTTGCGCAGGCAAGTCAGCATCGGTAGCGGTCACGGTCGTGACTGCGGTCGTATTTTCTGCAATGCTGATGGTCGCAGTCGCTCCCGCTCCATTGCTGGTGATGACCGGGGCGTCGTTCACGTTTGTGACGGTGATCGTAAGTGCCTGGGTGTCATTTAACGGAGTCCCGCCATTGTCAGTGACCGTCACGGTGACGGAGTAGGTATTTCCATGAGCACCTTCGAAGTCGGGCGCTGCGATGAATGTGAGCACGCCTGTGCTGGAGTTCAGATTAAAGAGCGCGGCGTCGGTGCCTGATTTGGTGTAGGTCAACGTCTGCGCTGGTAGGTCGGCATCCGTGGCCGTCACGGTGGTGACGGCGGTGGTGTTTTCAGCAATGCTGATGGCTGCCGCCGCACCCGCCCCATTGCTGGTGATGACCGGGGCGTCGTTCACGTTGGTGATGGAAATCGTGAACGCTTTCTCAAAGAAACCTCCAGCACTATCGGTGGTGCGGATGCGAATGGCGTAGCTGTTCTTGGTCTCGAAATCCGCTACTGGCGTGAGTTTCAGCGCGTTGCCAGCAAGGGTGAAGCTTGCATTGTCCGTGCTCCCCACGCCAGCCACCAGCGTGAAGGTATTCGTATCACTAACGTTGTCCGTAGCCGTCAGCGTGCCCACTGTGGCATTGGCAGCGTTGTTCTCTGCGATGCTGCTGGCACTCAGCATGATGTCCGTGGGGGCTGGATTTACGTAGGTGTAGAGATTCGTGCCGGTGACGCTGCCGAGCGAGGTGGTGACGATTACGTTGACTACGCCTGCCGCACGAGGCGGAGTGAGGCAACTGAGTGTGGTGGCGTTGATGATCGTGGTTTCGGCTGGCACACCTCCAAACGTCACTGCCGCAGAGCCGGAGAATCCCGTGCCAGTGATGGTGACGGTAGTTCCACCTTCGACGCTGCCACTGCTGGGCGTAAGCGATGCGATGGTGGGCCCAACAGCCACCAGACCAAGGTTATGACTTGACGAGCCACTGGATGTCCCAGAAACGAAGCGTGCCCCCGGCTCTAGGTTGGCCGTGCTGACGAACGCGGGCGTCGAGCTGTCGGTGAGGCTGTTGACTCCTAGTCGGCCAAATCCGTTCGAGCCCCAAGAGGCCAGCTTTCCGTTGGAGAGGCACGCGAGACTGTGGTCTTTCCCACCTGAAATGGAGACGATAGGAGCCGTCTTCAACACTCCATTCGCGCTGATATCGATGGCCAGACTACTGTTCGTGTTCGTCGTGTCGCCCAACTGGCCATTGGCATTGCGCCCCCACGTGGCCAGCGATCCGTCCAAACAAAGCGCCATACTATGAGATCCACCTGCGGAGATGGCCCTCACGGGATTGCCAGCCAGGACGGTTCCGGAGGTTGTTACATTTAGCGCCAGGGAACTATTCGTAGTCGTGCCATTTCCTAACTGACCGGAATTATTGCGGCCCCAGGCCACCACGGTGCCGCCCTTGAGTAAGGCTAGGCAATGCTCGACTCCACCGGAGATCGCGATGGGTGAATCGAGTGCGAGTGGCGTTCCCGCAGTCGTGACCGCCACGGCCAAGGAACGATTCGTGGTCGTGCCATCGCCCAACTGGCCGTAACCATTGTAACCCCAGGTGGCCAGCGTGCCGTCTGAACATAACACTAAGCAACTCTGATACACCATGGCGATCGCCACTACGGGTCTCCCCGCCAAGGCTGTGCCAGTCGTCGTGACCGCGATCGGCACCAGACTGACTCCTGTAGGCGCACCATTTCCCAACTCCCCATACGCGCTCGTCCCCCAACTGACCACCGTGCCATCTGAACAAAGCGCCAGACTGCTCCGGATCCCCGCCGCAATGGCGATGACCGTCCTCGACTGAAGCGGCGTGCCATCCCTGAATACCAAGACTGGCACCGGGCTACTGAGCGCAGCACCTGTTCCCAAGGCCCCACCGGTGCCATCGCCCCAAGCCGCCAGCGTTCCATCCGAGCACAGCGCCAAGCTGTGATAATAGCCCGTGGCCACAGCAATGACGGTCTTACCTGTCAACACGCCCGTGTTGAGCACATTCGCAGGCTGCAAGGCATCGGTCGTTGTATTATCCCCCAGGGCTCCCCTGGTATTCCAGCCCCAACCAGCCGCCTTCGTGCCTGCCCAGTGCAGCACCAGATCATTTCCCGACCCACCAAAATAGTTCGCCACGAAATTATACGTCACGCCCGCAAACGTCATCGCCACTGGCTGCCCTTGCGCTAGATTCGTGAAAGTTCCTGTGATGAATGGCAGTTGATTGTTTTGCACCACCATCAACGTGGTGCCCGCCGGAGGCGCAAATCCCAACGTCAGCGTTGCTGTTCCAGAAACAGAGGTGCCAGAGACCGGCACATCATTTGCGGTGGTGTAATTCCAAGTCAAAGCCGCCCGCGCGCTCCCCAGGCTGCATAGCATCCCCAGATAGAGCCATAGAGCGCGGACTAGCGCGAGTGTGCCCGCCCGGAGGATGCGGGATTGATCGAAGATCAGGTGAGTTGGGTTGGAGGATTTCATGGAAAATGGTGGTGGGAGTTCAGGCGCAATTGGCGAGAGTGAATCGACTAAAATGGGGACAAACCGACCCGGCGAGAGACACTGGCTAATCTCTCTTTTGGTAAAACCGAAGTGAGGACGGACAAAATTTCCGGGAAAATATTTCGGCGCATGTAGAGGTCGACGTAAGGAGCCCAGGAACGAGCTTAGTGGAAAGGCTCCGGTCTGGTGCTGGTCTCGTGACCTCGACCTCTACGGGATGCGCATAAGCGGGCGAGGCTCTCGCCCCGCCCGCCGGACTAATGTCTAACTATCAACTATGGGGTGGAACTGACGTAGCGAATGCGGTAGTAGCGCTTGGCTTCGGGGGGATTTGCTTTAGGGAAGGTGAGTTCTTGCAGAGTGCCATCCCCCACAAACGACCCGTTGGGCAGGGGTGCCCAAGTTAGGAGATCCGTCGAGGTCTCTACGACACAGTTCTGACCGACGGCAGCCTGCACGCAGAGGCAGATGTTACCGTTGGTGATCGTGAGGCTTGGCGAGGGGAGCGGTGCGGCTCCCTGGCTGGCAGGTGGCTTGACGGTGATGATATTAAATTCGGCACCCTCTGCGATTTCCTCGTTAGGGCCGCGAGCCGCCACACGGATATTGTAGTTACCTGGTGCCAGATTAGGCAACGTGACGAGCGCGTTGCGGTTTCCTCCGGCTACTTCAGTGACGACGAGGCCATTAACCAAGAAATACCAACGAGTCGGTGGGCTGGTGAAATCGCTCGTGACGGCGGAGGCTTGAATTCCGACTCCGCTGTTGAACACGCTGTATTCCTCTGGTGTCAGTAGTTGGAGGTCAGGGGATACCGTGAAGCTCGTTGCCACACTGTTCAGATTTCCCGCTGCATCCGTGGCCGTGATGGTGATTGGATAACTGCCAACCGCCTTTGGGGTGCCTGGGGCTGGCGTCTGCGAGAGCACGACATAGGAGGCATCGGTGACTTGCAGCGAGGTTAGGAAATTGGGCACATTGGCTGTCCAGCCGATGACGCTTTGGCCTGATAGTGGTGCGATAACAGGGGGCGTTTGATCCCCGACGTTGACCGCCGTTTCTGCCATTTGTATCCATTCCTCCCCAAATTGAGCCCAGAAGCCGATGCTGTAGCGTCCGAGGGCTAAGTCGGTATCCACGGTGTAGGTTCCGACTGTGGGAGGCCCTGAAGCAGGGATGGTGATCTGCCCCAACGAGATTCCTTGATCGTGCGTCACGGGCAGGACAGCAGCAGAGAAAGGACGGACCACGGCGTCCAATACCAAGACCCCACCGCTGGGCGCTGCAACACTGGTCTTCAAGACCACATGGCCAGTGACAGCACCAGGCAGGGTGGGCACTTCTAAGCCAACAGGCGGCGTGTGCATAGCGATGGGCGGAAGGACCTCCTCGATGCAATCACTGTGGCTCCGACAACAGGTCAGTCTCAGATCTGTCAAAATTGGCGTATCGGTGGAGCACGGACGTGCGTTGAACCGAACGCGCAATTCGACCCAACGTCCGATAATTCCCCTGCCGCAGAAAGACTTTCCATTTCTGACCCTGGTATAGAAATCATGCCTGCTTAGCTTCGCAGGCACGTCATCTGCACGGATTTCCACAGTGATGCGGTTATCTTGGCTCAGGTTCTGCGCGGTCCAAGTCAGAACGCCCCATTCTGCCCCTTCACAACCGCCATCGTGGAATACCGTCCATGAGCCTTCCCGGCAAGTGGCACCCAGCGCGACGAAGCCCGTCATATCACTGTAGTTATACGGTTGAGCATCAACGGCGAGGGGGTGGGATGAAGCCGAACCGAGGTCGATAGTTTTATCAACAGTGTAGTTGCTGTGTGAAATCCGGTGAGCAGAGTTCCCATTGTAATCAGCTGCCCAGATGTCTCCATTGGTATCAACCGCCACTCCGCGCACGTAAGGCCCACCGGAAGGGTGAGGCGAGGTTGGAATGTTGATGTCTCCTGCAGGTGTGTGACCAGTGCCGACATTCGGGGTGAGGTGATACACGCTGGAACCGGCTGCAGAGAACACGTGTCCGCTCCCATCCACGCAGATTCCCAAGCTATTGGGTTTCATCGGATAGCTGGCAATGGGATTCCCTGAAGGATCGAATTCGATGATCCCCGTAGCAGAACCAGCTCCACCGATTCCGGCATTGATATACGTCGAACTAAAGACATGGCAATTCCTCGGGTCGATCCCCAATCCGTAAACGGACCCGTTTGCGACCGGGAGCACGGTTGGCGGCTGAGTTGTCACATCCAAGCGGGCGAGATTCCGCCCTCCCCAAAGATGGCCAAAGCCATCGATGAGACCGCCATAGCCACCTGCAATCGAACTGATGAAGGTGTTGGGAATGAGCAGTCCAGTGACTCCATCCACCGCTTGGAAATCTTGGTCGCGCGAGGTCGTCGAATGCCAGGGAGCCTCATTGTTCCACCCAGAGGTCCAGAGGTTGTTATAGCAATCTATGGCGAGGAAACGCGTTCCGCTGCCAGGGACTCGCGTGTAAATCGTGATTGCTTCGTCCTCTGCCGTGCTCACGCCACCTCCGGTGTCCGCGCTGCTAGCGTTGTTCCAAGGCAGAACGTCACCCAGCCCTCTCGATGTTTTGATACAGCCATCGCCATCCCGATCTACACAGGTGTTGTAACTGAAAGGTCCTTTCAAATATTGCCCCAGAGGATTGGGAGTGAAATTTCCGGCAACACAATTACCCCGCGTCCCACCTATCACAACTCCGATCCGCACCACGGATCCCCAGGCTTCAGCAGCGCTGCTGGCAACAGATCCATCGAGCTTCTCTGAGGAGGCACCGCTTACACCTCTATTTCCCACCCAGACGTTTCCATACTTATCCACCGTCGTCCGCGATGGATTGCGTGACACTACCGCAGAGACGGTGCTAGCTGGGGCAGACCAATATTCCCCCACGACAGCTTTGGCTGGGTTCGGTTCATTGATGTCTATGCGCACCACCGTGCCGCGTTTGGAACAAGGGATGCACACGAAGGGCATCGGCTGAGTGATCCCGTTTATCTGCAATTGATTGGCAGGATTGTGATTCAGATTAATCAGCGTCCCCCGATCGAAGTCCTCATTCAGCGTCCACGTCTTGTCTTTGCAGATGCACGGCACCTCGAGGCACTTGGTGATGGAGCAACATTTGGCGAAATTAGCGGTGTGCCCGGAGAAGATGAGGCAGAGTTTCCGACAGTCTGGATCAATGGTTACGGTCTTGCAGAAAGTCTGCTTTTGACCAGGAGCTAATGGCGGGATGGCAGGGAGGACCAATGAGGTTACACAATCCAAATAGCCCGCCGCTGGCACCATGAAGACCCAACTTACTTCATTGGGAGAAAGATTCGTGTAATCAAAACACAGCGTCCAATCTCCATTTCCCTTTGGATCTGGGGTGAGGCACATGTTCGTGACTTCCGCACAGCACTCGCTCAGTTCTACGCAGTGAACGATCTCGCAGCAGGTCTCGAAGATGGCGGAGTGGATGCCCATGTGAAGGCAAACGTGATCAGGAATCGGCAGGCTCGTTGGGATTAGGGTAACCGTGATGTTTGTAGCGCTGCCCGATGCCAGAGGCGTGGGTAAATTGTAAATTTGTCCGCCGCTCACCGTGAAGCCGGGCGTGTCCATGAAGCTGACATGCCCGATGGGCGTTGGTGTGGTATTCACCAGTTGGAACGTCCACGTGTAGTTCGGTCCCAGCGCTGGGGCCGGACGTGGCACACAGGTAACTTTGATGTCCTTAACCAGGGCGCACTCACAGCATTGGCGGTTGATGACGACATCGCCAACTTGCGTTTTATCATCGACGCTGAACTGAGGGGGATTGTAATCAATGATATAGCTCGATGAATTCAGGTTCGCCAGCGTGTTTCCTGCGCGCGGGATCTGAGCAAGGCCGTAGGCGTAAGCGGCAGTGGGGGGAAGTTTCATATAATCCGCTGTCGCCCAGATCTTACCATCACAGGCTAGATCCACGCCGCCGGCGGAAGAATTGGGGGAATCGTTTGATCCAGTGTAAAGCTTCTTGGGATCCAGCACCCAAGCACCAGTGGACGTATTGAGCTGATACTCCAACACGCGGGAGAGGTGCGCATCGAACGGCATGCTGCGTTCTGCCAGGATCATGTGACCCATGTCATCGAACGTGATGTCGCTCACCGGAGAGGAGAAGTTCAACGGCAGAGTGGGGGTAACCCAATACGGCTGGGTATTCACCGGCAGGGTGATTTCCAGCTTAGCGGTGGAGGCATCGGGCAGGCCCATGGCATCGAAGCCCACGGACCAGACCTCATTACTCAAGGTATTGGACCCATGGGCCAGATCTTCCGACCAGACCCCATAGTAGAGCCGATTATCGAAGACATTAAGTCCCCAGACCCGGCGTTCCAGTTGAGTCATAACGCCCATGACACCATCATCGGCAATGGATAACCGAGGGGCGACATTGGGCCGTCCGTTCTTCCCGTGGTCATAGGTCTGCGCACTGGACCAATTCCCGCTGAGATCCAATCGATAAATCAAACCATCTTCCAAATTGGAGACAAAGAACTGATTGCGCATCCGATCGAAGCAAATGTTCCCCAAACTAGGAGCTTTGTTCATTGCGCCAATGGTATTGGGCAGTGAGGCAAAGGTAGAAATGGCCCCCGTCACCCCATCCAGTTTGTAAACCGCGCCTGGACCACCCGGACCGTAACTTTGGCTTAAGGCATAGCCCAACGGAGCCAGACCGTAGATCGAGGTGGCGGCAACATAGATATTCGGCTTGGTTGCACGATCCAGCGTAATCCCGAAGACCTGTCCCAGATTCCTCGCATTCCAGATGTTATTAAGGCCACCGTTTTCATTGTGATACATCGGCGGAATCCAGTTATTCCCCAGCACGGCCCCGTTGGCCGCAGGATTGCGGGTGTCGATCACCGCCACCACAAAGCCATTAGGATCAACGGGACCAGTGGCCGGGTTCCCCGTCACCCCAGAGTAACAGGTGACGACCGCTTCGTCACAGTCCACAGGCAGCAGGCTGGGGACGGCGGGAGGGGTCAAGGCAGTGATCGTGGCGTTAAGCCGCGTAGAATCAGAAGCGTAATTTCCATTCATTCCTACGGCAAAATCCACCTTGTCGCCTGCATTGAGATTCAGGTTTGGAAGCGCCACAGAGACTGCGGGGCCGCCATTGATCCAAGTGTTGGTAAATTGCACTAACCCATTGACGACAATGGATCCCACCGCCCCATCAGCTGAATTGCCAGTGCTGGGATTAAGGTCCTCAAAAGTGGCGGAAATCGAGAATGTCCCCGTGGTTGGAGCGGTCCAGCGCACGATGGCAAGCTCTCCATTGCTTGCGGGGTGCAATTCCATGTCTCCTGGATTCAAATTGAGCATGCCAGCACGCACAATCGGAGCGGCAGTAGTGTTCACCATAACAAAGGGAAACAAGCCTCCAGCCCTAAATCCGTCAAGACCAGCAAACCCACCGATGTTATTAATGTGATCCCCTGCCGTAAAAAGCGATAGCGGCGTGCTCGCAAGCGCCACCCGATGCCCGTAGCTCCAAGCTGGCGCGGTGGGATTAGGATTAACTATTTCCGTCGCAGCGGAACCTTCATTAGCGATCAGATCGCGCCCAGCGACCCAGTTTGCCTTAGCCAACGGAGTGATCCCTAGCGAAATAAGTGCCAACAAGGGGCGTAGCTTCACAAGGGTGGGAGCGAAACAACGAAGGAACAGAGCCCCCCGTTGATTCGGCGGATGATGATTTTTCATAGTATAATGGAGTTAGTGGATGAGATGACCAAAAGAGGACCGCGGGCTCGACAAAAGTCAGCGCTCCACAGAACTATTGGGGATTTAGATGGCACTCCAGACAAATTTTTCGAAATTATTGTCAGACTGCAAATTACCCCGCCGGACGTCTGGAGCTGGCGCGATAACACATCACACCGACCGGGAGGCTAAGGCCGCGCCCACTTGTTAGCGGCCCAAGCCTCACCCAGAGATTTGCTCCCCAGACGTCAGGCAGCGAAAGCAGACAGTGCTGCACATGGGTATTCGGGATCCTGTGCCGGGAGCGGACAAAATTTCGCAGCCAGCGTGCGCTTGGCTTGATTTTCAGCGGACGTGGAGACCGAGGAATCGCCACAAAGGATCAGGTAGAATGTAGAGCAGTCCGTTGGACTGCTCAGGGCGGGGATGGCTCAATTCATTCCAGATCAGCCCAGCGGGCTGACCCACATTCTGGAGGGCGCGTTACGCTCGGGTAGCCTTGCGTGTTGCTGGTCTCGTGACCTCGCCCTCCACAGGGTGAGGGACGTGGAGGGCGACGTTAGGAGACCTTGGACACGCTGAGTGGGTCCGGCTTGGTATGGTGCTGGTCTCGTGACCTCGCCCTCCACGGGAGGATGGTGAACGAATCTGGATTGGCTTAACGAAATTCTACTTTATAAAAGCCGCGGTTGCTATTGAATCGTCCTGGATCCGCATCGGTGAAGGTGGCACTAAAGCCTGAAAGCGTCATGGTGCCAATGTCGTTCCATTGCTGGAGATCCGTGGAATAACGGACGAAAATCCCCGTGTTTCCAGGGCAGGTTACTGGCAACAGCAGCTTGCGCGCTCCGGCCGGCGCAGGGGCATAGACCAGAGTCCCAAAGGTTAGTGGGGCCGTCACAAAGGTGGCAGGACGGAGGAGTGCGTCAGGAGTGCCGTCTGCCCCCACTTGGAGATTTTCCCGATAGCCCACATTGAACGCGGAGGCATGGTGTGCGGTGGGAGAAACGGTGAAAGTGGTCACTTGACCATCATAGGTGGCCACCCCATTTCCCGCAGCGTCCAGAGAGATCGAGAGATCATGCCAACCGGACGCAGTGGCAGTTAAATCGTAGGTCTTTAAGATAATCCAATCCCGCGGGGTATTGCCGTCCAGATCGGCATCTCCGCCATCGTTGGCGTCCACTAAATGCAGCTTCTCGGATAGGCCAATGCCGCTGGCAGTAACTCCAACCCGCTCGTAGATCCAAGCGACGCCAGTGAAGGCATTGGCAGTTTCCGTCTGTGGCAGTGTGGCGGCGGATAGGCCCACCGCTCCGGTTAGATCTGTGAGATTCGTCAAAGCGTCACCTCCGCCGAGCCCATACAGCGTAATTTCGGAACCTTGGAACTGCACCGGCGGAACCGCATTGTTACTCTGCACCGGAAGGTCCGTGGTATCAAGATAGGCCCGGATCAGAAAACAAGCTGCAGTGGTGGGAAAGACCCCAGTGGAGGTGGCTCCATTTCCGCCGCCGGAAGGATCCCACATCACATACGCCTTGTTGCCCGCAGGCCCCCCGGAGGCGGGGATGGCGTTCGGGTTGTTGGGGTCGATCACCGTGGGATCAATCACCCGAGGGGAAACGAAGCTCCCCACCATGCCGGGCATTGCCGAGCCGAGGGTTAAGGAAGTGGGGTCTGACGGGATAAATGAAGTGAGGATGCCGCCGGGATTATTCGTGCTTCCTGGAGTGCCCGGCCGCAGCACAAAATCCCGGCCGTTATTATTCGTATCCCGGCCATCCACGTATCTGCCAATGGAGACGGTGGTGTTGAGGGGCGTTCCGGCAATATCGATTCCCTGATGGTTCCCGAATACTCCAGGCCCTACTTGCAGGGCGACTGAGGCTTTGTCGGCTGGAGCCGTCGTTCCCGTGGTGATGAAGCCCACGCCCTTGTTGGTCTCATAGGCCACGGCATCAATCAGGACTCCGGTGGCATCACGCAGAGTAATGACCTCATTGTCGTTTTCCAAAAAATTTGCTGTCAGCACTTGATTCACATTGAGCACGCCGGTGTTGCCGAGCACATAATATCCTCCTGCGGCAATCGAAGTGCTGGCGGGAATTGTCGCTGAGGGATTCGTGGTAGTAGGATCATAGCCGCCCAGGACCCAGCCTGAGATATCAACCAGATCCGTGCCCGTGTTGAACAACTCAACAAATTCCCGATCGTCGG
Organism: Verrucomicrobiales bacterium; assembly: GCA_031411295.1. Taxonomy (GTDB): domain Bacteria; phylum Verrucomicrobiota; class Verrucomicrobiia; order Verrucomicrobiales; family V1-33; genus JAGNEJ01. The sequence goes on from JANOAV010000181.1 coordinate 83,730, forward strand.
CCGTGCCTGTGTCGTCATATTGAAACTCATTGATCACGATGGCGGCCTGAACGCCCAGCGTTAGCAAAGTGACCGCTAAGACAGCGGGGAGGATAATGGAGCGCGTTTTCATGAGTTTTTGGATTAGATAACCTTGGATGGAAATAAATGATGGCTAACGAGGTTCGATGGCCTGCGATCAGTCCACCTTGATGCGGTAGAACTGGGGTCCGGCGGGTGCGTCCGAGTAGTTGGTGACGGTGGTGGAGGAATCGACGGCTCCGATGATATCAACCGTGGCAGGGTCCCAGGTGGTCAAATTTGTGGACCGCTGCAGCGTGTATTTCACGCCGGGTAGGGAGGTGAAGGTGACTTGCACGGTAGTGTTGGGAGCATAGTAAGTGATTCCGACGATTTTAAGCTCGGCCTCGGCAGCGGTGGTGCCGGGCTTGGTGAACATGCTGGCAACTTGGTGGGGATTGAGTTCCACGCCGTAGATTTGAATGTCATCCATGTCGCCAATAAAGCCTGACCCTGCGGTGGTGCGGGAACCGATGTGCATTCCCGTGACTGTGGGATTGAGGGGATAATCCGGGAAGCCTTTCACAGGGACTGCCGTGTTGGCGGTGGCTTCCGCTACTTTGAGGCCATTAATATAGAGCCGACTCCGAGTCGCAGTCGTATTGGCAAAGCCATCCTCATCCAAGTGGGTGACGACGATGTGACGCACTTCGTCATCGGCTGCACCGCCGGGACCGGACTGGAGAATCTCAGTCTGGGCGACACGATACTTTACATTCCCATCAGGTGTTAGGATCAGGCCGCAGATTTTTTCGTAGGTGGTTACGAAATCATAATCCCGCTGGAACAGGGTGCGCGTGGCTACGCCCACCGCAGCGGAGGGTTTGATCCACATGGATACGCTGAAGCTGGGAGTATGCACGACTGTGCTAACCAGATAGTTTCCGGTGGTGCCACTGTTCGCTGGCAGCATCCCGGTGGAAGTTCCCGTATCCGTCAGGCTGAGCAGAGACGGTTTGCCAAAGACGAGCGGCTCACGGACCTGGTAGGTGGCGCTAACATTATTTCCGGAGCTATCAACCGCCGTAGCACCGGCAGTCTCGTCCAATTTATAATGCGCCTCGAAGAAGCTGCCCACACTGCGGCGGGCGCTGATCCCGGGAAAGGTAAAGGAGGGCACTTGCGGATCGTCGCTGGTGATCACCATGCTGGCCGTCTTCACTCCGTTGGGAGCCACAGGATTGAAGCTGATGGTGAGCGTTTGCGTAGCCCCGGGTGCCACGACCAAGGGCAGCGGAGTTACCACGCTGTAGGAGGCAGCTCCCGTGCCGGTAAAATTGATGGCGTTGATGGTAAGATCTCCCAAGCTGCGGGAATTTTGAATCGTAAACGTGCCTGGCTGTGGTGTCCCGGTGAACGTTGCTGGCGTAGCGGTTTGCAGAACCACCATGGTTGGCGGCGTAATGTCTTCCACGACCATGTTGTCCAGCAGCATCCACTGGTTATCGGGTGCGAAGCTGGCGGAACCAAAGGAATCCTCATATCCCACCATGGCCCCGCCCACCACCGTGCCAGTGCCCGTGGGACTGACATTGGAAAAGATGGTGGCACCAGGTCTTCCGACCGCCTGCATGTAAACTGTCGTCAGCCCACCCGCCACGGTCACATCGACTGACACCCATTGGTTGGCTGGAGCATGGGGCACGACAGTGCCAGCACCAGTGCCGCCGAATGCGGGGTCAAAGTAGGCAGTGTTATCCGCCGCTACCTCAATGTTTCGCAGCAGGGTGCCATTGGTGGAGGCTCCGGAGTAAATTGCAGCATCGCCCCCGCCGCTCGTAGCCTGGCCGATGCCGCCCTCAGTCGCCAGCCAACCCCACATGCCCGAACCACGTGCGGTGCGGAAGCTGCGTCCGACCGGAAGGACGGCCGTGTAGCCGACCGCCCACAGCATCTGTTCCGTGGTTCCAGCTTCATTCGGGTAGCCGAATGAGGTCAGAGTTACGGCAGGAGACAGCCTTAAGTAGCAGTCGAATTTTAGCCGATAATTGTTTGTCAGCGCCAGACGGGGGCCTCCCGCCGAACTTAACGCCACCAAATTCGCGATCCGCTCAGTGGTATTTGCAGGTGTGGCCGTGATATAAATCGCCTTCATCAACACCCCTCTAGTCGCTGTGGAGCCCGCAATCTGCCGCGGAGCTTCTGGAATGTTATGCACCAGCGCCCCCACCGTCATATTCGAATAGTCCTCATAAGTTACAGTCATGCCAGTGCCATTATTCATCGCCACCTTGGCCGTCTCCTGCGCATCGAAGCTCTCGGAAAATAAATCTGCGGCCATGGACGATATTGGGCCAGCCAGGAGCGCCATGGGGCACAGTGCTTTTAGGAGGAGTCGAGATACAGTGTTCATGGGGAATTAGTGTAGCGGATTTCGGGCCGATGGAGAAAGGAAATTTTGCTTAGTTGTTCACGGGAGGACGGTGGTCACTTTCCCGCGCAGGAAAAGGCGGGGAGGCAATAGGGAGGCGGGTGCATTTGAGCGCCAGACTTGCTGGGGTGGGCTGGTCGTGTAGTCCGTGTGATCGTAGGTCAGGGCGGCAGGGGCCCAAGTTGCCAAGTCCTCCGCCCACTCCACTGCGAGCGTGAATCCGTCACTATCCAAACGACGCGGGATGCGGAAATATAGGTGTGGCGTGGGAGCTGCGCCCAGCAACGGATCGGCATACAGTTGCATCACTGGCGTCGGCAGTGGTTGCTTTCCCGTCACATGCTCCACCAGATTTAAAATGCCGTCCCCATCATCATCGCCCGTGGGGTTTGCTGGCGGATTCATGCCATCGGCTCCACCGGGATTGCCTCCCGCAACGCCACTAGCGCGCCAGTTGGCTGGCACCGTGTGGTCGGGATTGGTAAATGGATTATTGAGCACCAACGAGAAATCAGCGCCTGTGTTAGCCAAGGGCGGCAACGGTCCGTCCGCTGCCACCGGCCAAGGCTCCTTATCGTTGTAGGTAAAATCTTTGATCACACCACCATTGGCTGCCAGGAGCATGATGCGCGCTCCGCTATTACTAAGATTTCCGGTATAAGCGCCAGCGATGCGATCGGAGCTTACACTTGGATGACGATGGGCAAAAGCGGCTAGGTTCTCTACGACCAACACGCGTTGACTGGGGAGTAGATAGCGCGCAGAAGCAACTCCCAGGGTGAAATCAAATGCCACTGCGCTGGCCAGCGTAACCCCGCTCAGGTCCACCGCCTCCTGCGAAATGTTGAGCAATTCGATGAACTCAAAATCGTTTCCTTTGTTAAATCCTAAGGCCAACTCCGCCGCACTGGGCTCGGCCGGATGGTAATGAACCTCGGAGACCACGACATTAGCCGCCGTGGCTGGGACCGCTCCGACCACGAACGTGGCCTCCGTGAGCGGACTCCAATTGGCACCTTGTTTCAAGCGCGCCCGCACCACGTGCGTGCCAGTATTGGCCAGGGTGACTGGGGTGGCGGACCAGCCATGGGAGAGGGATTTCAATCGCACATCGAAGGCCATGTCAGGCTGCACTCCGGTGCTGATAATTTTAACGCCATCATACACCACCTGGTGGACTTCCACCGCCAGCGTATTGACGCCTTCCACCAGCAGTGCGGGGTTTAATTTCAGTGGATGAAAGGTCGTTTCAAAGCCATACGCCGCATCCAGTGCATTCGTCGCTTGCGAGCTGCGATCAATCAACGCAGGCGCATAGGGCATGTTGAAGCGCACGGCTTCCTGTCCGTTCAGATAGACCACTGCGCCATCATCCACATTTAACTCCAGCCACAGCGCATTCGTCTGGGCAGCGTTGGCTACATTGAAGGTGGTGCGGAAATACGTGGCTGGATTCACGCTGGCATCCGGTCCAGTGTTCGTGCTGGCGATGAGCGCCCCCGCGGCCAAGGTTGTCGTTTGGCTGTCGCCATAGCCAAATTTCCCTGCAGCACTCGGCCAGAGAGAATCATCGAAGCCTGCATTCTTCCACGTCCCCGCAGGCGCGGCGGCATTGCCATCGAGATATTTCCAAGTGGCTCCACTGTTCACCGGCGTGACCGGAGTTGGCGCTGGCGCACTGAAGGTGAGCGCGGCAGCATCCTGCGTTCCGCCCCATTGGCGAGGATCAGGACCATTGATGGTGTAAATGATCTCCCCTGCGGCACTGCGGTTAGGATCATCCATCGTAAACGCAAAGCCCGGAGCCACATTGCCGCCGTATTGCACGACCTTGGTAGCGTTCGCCCGAATCTCTGGTGGCATGAGGTTGGTGCCCTGCGGAGCCAGCGAATTGTAGTCCATCCAGTTTAACCGCTGCCGCAGCCACTCCTTCATCCAGGCGACCTCATTGACGAAGGTGTTGCGATATTTCCATCCGTTAGGATTCGGCCACTGATACTGTCCCAGGATGTTCCACTTCGCGAAATGTCGTGCCTGGGATTCATTCAACAGAGCCGCGTTGGTGTCCATCATCGCTTGCAGTTTCCCTTCTGCGAACGGCCCCCGCCGCAGTTGCCAGTAACGATCCCAGTATTGCATGACAAATTCTGGGTCCTGCTGGAGGCGGGAATAATAAGGATAGGAAGCACTAGTGATCGTGGAGTAATACCAACCTTGGATCTGGTCACCAATGGCGTAGTAGGAATTTCCCAGCGATAAATTGTAGTCCCAGATCGGCAAGGCATTTACCTTCCCGCCCCGGTCCTTGGAATAAAAAGCGGACAAGCGGAACCCATCGATCTGCTTGAATGATTCGATCCAGAGATGGTTATCGCAGAAGGAAAGGGGATCGATATAATCGCGATAGCCACCCGGCTGATTCGCCCAAGTGGCTGCATTCAGCGAGTTTTCAAATCCCTGCATCCACGTCTGCAACGCCCCTGCCTGCACAGGCGTGGCCGCTTCCGGTTCCACGAGTTCGAGCGTCTGACTCCCCCAAGCTTGTGTCGTGGTGGTGCCAAAGGTCACGGAGTTGGCTCCGATGCGGTCCTTCTTGAAAATGTAGCCGCCACTAATCAACTCAGGTGCGGTCATACAGTCGGTTAGCTTCTCGATATTCACCCGCTCCCGGCCACGTTTGATTTTTTCAATCAACACATACACCCCACGATAATCGGAGTTTGTGATGGTGCCGTCATTCTGATTAAAGAAGACTTCCACGAAGCGCGTGCGCATGGCCGAACCACCGCCGCGCAAGGCAAGCATGCTGTTGTAAGCAATGACGTTGCGCATCAGCGTCTTGTCATTGTAAGGAGCATAGAGCACCCAATCCGAATCACTGGGCAGGTCCAAGAGTCCTTCCTCCTTGTCATCCAGCTTGTCATTCCATGTTTCCCACCCATAGGAAAGCTGGGGAAAGCCGGAACTGCTGGAACCCCGCACATGGAACCCACTGATGCCGTCATACTGAGGTTTCACGACTGGCACCGCGGTCAGGTCCGTGAAGATTTTAGAGCGCCCGGCATGCACCGTATCGAAGATGGTGGCGTAGGTGTAGCGATAGGGCCGTGGAGCGGTGGAACTGCTGACGGAATCAATGTTATTGAGGAAACTGTCGATTACCACGATGGGTAAATTGGAACTAAACGGTTGGCCGCTGCCCTGGTAGTTCGACAGGTCACTCCCAATCATGGCGAAGTTCAAATACCTCAGCGGACCTGGCAATCGGCCGGCCAGAAAGACTCGCGCCTGCACCACGGTGCTGGCAGTCAGATTAATTGGCGTGGTATAAACCGTCGAAGTGGCGGTTGGTGTGGTATTGTTAGTAGTATAGCGCACCACGGCTCCTGGCGTTACTGGTGGGCTGAAACTCAACGTGTTCGCAGCCGTCAGAATGCCACTCCCGCGCGAGGCGACCACAGATTCCAGCGGCGGGCCCAGACTGGCCGCACCGAAATTTTTCCCGCCGGGAGTCGGCGTCTCCAGATAACTATAATCGGTGGCGGTGGTGCGGATGCCGTAGCTGATGTTCTCCACCTGTTGCGCGTAAGTTACTTCACTGAGAATGGTGGTGCCATTGGCTGCCACCAGCAGAACCTTGCCGCCGTCTTTGCTGAGCGAGAAACTGGTATGCGGTCGGGCCGCAGTTGGGCGATTTTTGCCTGACGCAAAGAACCAAAGATAACTGGTGGCGGGGATGGTGGTGCCGGTGGGAATTTGCCACTGAGTCAGATTGGTCGTGCTGTCCGTGAGATAATAGCCGCCCACATTGATGGGGGCGGCAGTGCCGTTGTAAAGTTCGATCCAGTCCGGCTTATCGCAATCCTCGTCTTCTACGCCCGTGGTGTTGTCGGCTAGGATTTCCGAGATGATCGGTCCCGTTGTCGCAATGGGAACTACGGGCACAGTCGTGATAACAATATCATCAATCGTGGTGTCCTGCCGTTGGACGGGGCCGGTGCGGCCGGAGAAAGCAAACGTGGATCCAAGCTTGGGCGAGAAATTTGGCGTCGGCAGGTCCGTGCAAATAATGATTGGGCTCGTGGACTGGGCATTCCAGGTGACATCCAAGCCCGTCGCTGCTTCCCAATGCACGATGGCGGTGCGATAGTTTGTGTCAAATGACCAACTCCGCGCAAAATTTCCCACACTCACGCCACCCGCAAACACTTCCAGCGACGTCGGGTCACCTCCACTGCCGGTATCCCAGCCAATAGTCAGCCCAGAAGACATCGCGAACCCGAGTTCCCCGTTGCCATAGTTGTTGGGAATGGGCCCGAAATTTAACGACCACCCCTCCGCTGGCAAAATGATACTTGGGGACTTCACATAATCTTGCCGCACTTTAAAAGTAACGGTGAACTCGGAGATCTCCTGGCCGGCATCAAGGTCGGCAATTTTAAAAGCCGCGTTGGTGCTGTTGGTAAGCATCGACGTCAGCCGCAGCACATTGGTGTGCACTGCGCAGGTGGATTGCACGGCGGAGCCAGAGGGCGAGGTGGGCGTAGTCGTCGTATTGGCCGAACACTCCGCATTGGTAAGGGAGGTCGTGCCATTGGTATAAGCCGTGAAATTTTCCGAGTAACTACCCGCCAGCGCGGCTTGGGCTAGGATAGTCCAAACCGCCACTCCGAGGGTGATGGCGCGTTGCATGATAGGGGAAGAGGTAAGGGGAAAGACCATCGGTCACGCTCGCTGGGCGCGTGACCAAACTAAGGGGACTGACGACGCCACGCCAACAGACCAAAGCAGCGGAGAGCCAATGAAGGAGAGACTAGGCAACCCCAGACAATGTTGCTGCGAACGTCGGCAGAACTGGGGATTTCTGCTGCACGGGTGGCAAAACATAATTGGAGGGGACGTTTCATGAGCGCAGGCGGGACAACCATTGATGAAGGTTTACTGCGTTTTGTATACCCCTCTCAGGATCAGTAGGCAAGCAAGATACTGACCATGCAATGTTTCATATTAGACGCGATACAAAGTGGAATGCGGTCCTCCGCGCTTTCCATGCAGCATCACCTAGCCTCGACGGTCGTCCCGCTCCGCCCTTCCTTAGATCTCCCTAGTGGGTGATGAAGCGCACTTGGGTGGTATTGGAAGAGGCGTATTGCCAAGCCCCGCGCTTCTGGGCGATGGCCCTTTGCTCCAGAAGCTGCAAATCTGCCAGAAACGTCTCCGTAGTGGAGTGATCTGGGAGCGGTTCTTGACTGGAGCAAACCGTGGCCAGTCCCTGCTCCACCAGCAGGGTGGCAAGATTGGTCGGCTCACCAGTGCGAGCGGTCAGAAAAACGAAGGCCCGGCAAGTCACTTCTTTATTGGGCGCTTCTTCAGGGGCGCGCTCCCAACGCGTCACCACATCGAACGAGCGGTCACTGAGGACCTTGGTGATGAATTCCTTTCCGCTCCGGGCGACTAAGCGCAACTGTTCCTCGGTTAGCCCAAAATACGCGGTTTGCGCACTGATTTGCTTGCTATCGAGCGGCAGGTCCGGGGCATCTACGAAATACAGTGAGAACCGGTAATCACAGGACCGCGTCATCACCGTAAAGGAATCGCCATCATTACTGACATCGGGCTTTAATCTGCAATTGGTCAGGATCTGCTGACGGGCCTTTTCGGCCGGCACCGAAGGAGTGTCGGCAACACCGGGAGGCGGCACTGGGAGACGACCATCCCGTGGCGGGGGCGGCAACATTTGTTGGGAGGGGGGCGCAACGGGACTCTCGCTCCCGCTCACTTTCGGCACATTGGCGCTGGTGGGGCTTGACTCCGGTGCCCGACTCGGCTTTAGGATGGCTGCGAGAATGAGAAGTCCCAGAAGGAATATTCCGGTGACTAAGAGGCTGAATTTTGTGCTGCGTTCTTCCATAATTAGATAATTTTAAAAATAAAGTAGTCCGAATAGCTTAGTTTGCAAAAGTTTTCTCCGAATTTCTAGAAATAAGATTGATCAAATGAGCACAGACTGGGAGTTACAATACCAAAAACGCGAAACGCCTTGGGATAAACAAGCGGCGCACCCCTTTATTCAAGAGCGGAAGTGGACCGAACGAGGTGGGAATTGGCTAGTTCCTGGGTGTGGCTACGGGGATGATCTCGTGGCTTTGCTGGATGCTGGTGCGGACCGTGGATTGGGGATGGACGTGGCTCCGAGTGCTATTGCAGGCGCCAAACTCCGGCACGAAGGCCGCTCTGAACTAACTTTTGCTTTGGGTGATTTCTTCGCCATGCCCACAGACGAGCGGGCGGGCACGTTCGATGGATTATGGGAGCATACCTGCTTCTGCGCCATCCAGCCGCAGGATCGGGTGCGGTATGTGGCCGCCGCCGCCGCTGCGCTGCGGCCCGGCGGGTTGTTGGTGGCATGCTTTTATATGAATCCCTGGGATCCGGACGAAGATCAAACGCAAGGGCCGCCGTTCCGCTCTGAAGTGGCAGAACTCGATGCATTGTTTGAAAAATATTTTGTCTTGGAGCGGGAAATGGTCCCGAGTGCCACGCACCCCGGTCGGGAGGGTCGTGAACTGGTGAGATTTTTGCGTCGCATAGCCTAACCAAGTGGGTTGGAGAAAACGAGGAAACCAACGGTGCGAGAAAGCGTTTGCAGGAAACTTGCTCTCCTCTTATGAACTGGCTGTAATTGTCCCCCCCGAAAAACGTCAACCTATCTGAATGATCCACTCACCACTGAGAAACCGTGCCCCTGAGAACGGTGCTGCGCTGCCACCTGCGGTGATTGACCGGAATCGGGCACTCTTGTTGGAAGCGGATAGTCACAGCTATAAAACCCTCGGTGAGACTGAGTTGGACGCCTACGTTTTCCCTCCAGAGGTCGATACCCCCGCAGCCGGGCCAGCCGGCCGGCCGGCCATCGCATTTTTCTACAGCAGCGGTTGGGACAGCGGTTTGCTCAGTCAGTTTGCACCCCATTGCATGTATTTTCGTCATCGGGGCATGGTGGCCTTTCTGTTTGACTATCGGGTAGCATCTCGCCATGGCACCGGGCCGGTGGAAGCGATGGCGGATGCCCGTTCAGCCCTGCGTTGGATCCGTCTGAATGCTGCGGACTTAGGAGTGGATCCTGACCGCATTGTGGCCGCTGGAGGATCCGCTGGAGCGCAGATCGCCCTTTCGGCCGCCATGTTGGACGGGTTTGATGACTCGGGGGACGATGCTTCCATCTCCTGCCTCCCCAATGCTCTGCTCCTGTTCAATCCAATCCTGGATACCACTCGCAAGGGCGCAGAATTGGAGAAGTTTCCTGATAAGAAGCAGGCCAAGGCGGCCAGTCCCATTCACCACTGCAAGAAGCGGCTGCCTCCGATGATGCTGTTCCACGGCACGGCAGATCGAGTTGTGCCCTATGAACTTTCCCGCAAATTCGTCAGCAAAATGCGCTGGCGTGGGAACGACTGCAGGCTGACGACCTACGAGGGGTGTGGCCATGGATTCTTCAATTTCAATGTGGATGCCGGCCTCTATGAGCTTACCCTCAACGCGGCGGATGCTTTCCTCGTTGACCGTGGTTTCCTGCCGCCGCCGCCCGAAGCTGATTCCGAGCCACGGTTGGCCAACTATTGACCACACCGCCTCCGCTGCGATTCCCGTTACGCCCTACTCGATGAAAATCATTCGCTATCAAACCACCTCTGGAGCGGTTCGCTATGGATCTCTCCAACCGGACGGGACCGCGTTGCCATTTCTGGAACAAGATTTGTTTGGCGCCCGAGCGACTGCGGCCGAGCCCCAGGCGGTGGCCAAGCTATTGGCTCCGATCGAACCACCCAGCATCCTCTGCATCGGATTAAACTATCGCCAGCATGCCGCAGAGGGCAATCAGCCGATCCCGCCCTTCCCCGTGCTCTTCATGAAATCTCCCGCCGCCGTGCAGGATCCCGGTGGCCCCATCGTGCTACCCCGCCATTTGCGCAGTGACCGGGTGGATTACGAATGTGAGCTGGCGGTCGTTATCGGCAAACGCTGCAAAAATGTCTCCACCGCCGACGCCTTGGATTACGTGCTCGGCTACACCGCCGCCAACGACGTGAGTGCGCGCGATTGGCAGCGCGAGTGGGGCAGTAATCAATGGTGTCGGGCGAAGACCTTCGACACATTCTGCCCGCTGGGGCCGTGTCTGGTGACGACGAATGAGATGCCGAATCCTAACGCCCTCCAGATTCGCACCGTGCTCAACGGTGAGGTCATGCAGGATTGGAACACCAATGACATGATCTTCGATGTGCCCACCCTGATCACTTTCCTCAGTGGTAGCACCACCCTGCTGCCCGGAACCGTGATTCTCACCGGCACGCCCCATGGAGTGGGCTTTGCCCGCAAACCTCCAGTGTATCTGCAACCGGGTGATTCTGTCACCGTCGAGGTGGAGGGTATCGGCTTGCTGACGAATCCCGTGGTGGCAGAGGCGGGCTAGCGTGCATTTCTTCCAGATTCTGCTGCGGCTTGATCTTGTTTGATTTACCTGCGTTGCATTTGGTAACTCCTTGGGTCAGCAGAATGGAAGACAAAGGAAGAGGGATGGCGGCGGATTCAGCCCAGCTCCCCCTCCGAGAGAGTTTCATTTACCTCAAATTCTGTAGCCCCGGGAAACCACTCCGCAGCAGCATGCAGAAAATTCTGATTTGCGCTCATCCCACTCCCCGTTGCAGATCCCGCAAGACCCGCAGTTCTCCGGCATCGACACCTTTGAGTTTCCTCGCCCCGGTCTTTCGATGCTTCCCAAACCGATCCCTCACCGACTCAAACACTGCATTGATAAATCCAGCACTGCCGAAAATCCCGCCCCGCGTGAAATAGTTCACCTTCAGCCGCAGCATCTGCCCCTGAGACAGCTTCCCGCCCTCCGCATGAACCTTCTCGATTTCCTCCAACCTAAATCCAGCCCGCGCCGGAGAAACATCGCTCCCATGAACCTCCTGGCCTTCTCCAAAAAGCCACAACCGATACCGTGCAGCCACCAATTCCCAAGGTGCCGATGCCTCCGGTCCCTTCGAATGCGCAGCCTCCACGCCTAAAATTTTACCAACAATCGCCAGCCCCGCCCGCGCCTTCGCGCCCAGCGCCCCCGCCATGGCCTCCCCATAGCCGCTCCAAAGATAATCCGCCGGATCCTCCACCAGCTTCGCCCGCACCGGATTCAAATCAATATACGCCGCCATCGTCGCCAAGCTCGGCCCTGCCCCCTCCACCAACACACTGCGAAACGCCTCCTCCCACAACGTCCCCTGACGCCCGTTCCGCTTGTTATACCAAGCCGAAAACGCCTGCTTCACATTCTGCATGAAGCAGCTCACGCTAAACATCCGCTTTTCATAACTCGCCATAACCTCGGCAATCACCGCCTCACAACCATTTTCCCGATACATCTCAAACAGCCGCCGAAATTCATCCGCCTTCCCCATACCAAGACTCCGTTGAATGTGCCGCAACCATGCCCCCTCCGTAAACAACGGTCCATCGACCGCCGGACGCGGCGGCACCTCCACCAGAATATGGAAATGGTTACTCATGATGCAATAGGTCACCACCCGCAGCCCACCCAGCGCCTCATACCGTCGCATCTGCTTAATCAACTCCTCCCGCTCCGCCGCCTCCAAAATAAACCGCCGATCCACCACCCTGGAAGTGACATGATAATACGCCACCGATTCAAGCTCAGCAGGACGGAAACGATAACGGGAAGTAGGCATGAGGCATCAGTGGTCGAAACTCAAGCGCGCGCAAGTGCTTTCCAATTAAAATGTCCGATGAATAAAAGTAAAGCTATTTCATAAATAATACGTCTGAAGTATAAAAGAAGAAAGCATAATTGAGGAGGCGTGGAGGCCTAATCGTGGCAGGGTAGCAAGATGGCAGATGCTGCTGGGGCTTAAATTTCCCTTTGGCCTTTGGCAAAGCTCAACCATCATTCCACGCTATGGATCTCTCTTTCTCTCAACTTGGCAATAAACTCGGTGGCCCGTGTGGCATTCTGGAATTGATGGACGACTTGGGTCGCGCCCTCACGACCGATCCTGCCATGCGTATGATGGGCGGGGGGAATCCCGCTCACGTTCCCGTTGTGCAAGCCATCTGGCGGGAACGCATGGCGGAAATGCTGGCCGATGGAGCGGCGTATGACCGGATGCTGGCGAATTACGATCCGCCCCAAGGGAATCCAGCGTTTATCGCAGCGCTGGCGACATTCCTCGCTGAGCAATGCGGGTGGCCGATTACTTCTGCTAACTTGGCCGTCACCTCGGGAGGACAGAGCGCGTTCTTTTTCCTTTTCAACTTGCTCGGCGGAAAATCCCCCGAAGGCATCCACCGGAAAATTCTGCTGCCGCTGGTGCCGGAATACATCGGCTACGAAAACCAAGGCACCGGGCCGGATTGGTTCGTGGCCTGCGAACCGATCATCGACCAGCTCAGCGCGCACGAATTCAAATATCGCGTGAATTTCCCCGCCGTGGAGCAGGTGCTGCGGACCCAGGCCATTGCCGCCATCTGCGTCTCCCGGCCCACCAATCCTACCGGAAATGTGCTCACTGATGAAGAGATCGCCCGTCTCTCTGCGCTCGCGATCGAACACAAGGTGCCGCTCATTATCGACAATGCCTACGGTCTGCCGTTTCCCGGGGCCATCTTCGTCGAGGCCCAACCGTTCTGGAACGAACAGACGATCCTAACGCTAAGTTTATCGAAACTAGGGCTCCCCGGCACGCGCACAGGCATCGTCGTCGCCCGCCCGGAAATTGCCCAGGCCATTGCGGCCATGACCAGCGTCATTGGCCTGGCCAATACGAATTTGGGGCAGGCGCTCACGCTGCCATTATTGCAGAGTGGAGAGCTGAAGCGGATCAGCAGTGACATCATTCGGCCCTTCTATGAAGCGCGTTCCGTCCAAGCCCAGGCTTGGATGCACGAGTATTGCGCCGAGCGTTTTCCTTATGCCATTCACAAGAGCGAGGGCGCTTTTTTCCTCTGGCTTTGGTTTCCTGAACTGCCCGTCACGAGCCGGGAGTTGTATGAAATCCTCAAGCAGCGAAAAGTGCTCGTCGTGCCGGGTGAGTATTTCTTCTTCGGTCTCAGCCCAGAGCAAGCCGACTGGCCGCACCGTCGCCAATGCCTTCGCATGACTTTCTCCCAGTCCCCGGAAATTGTCCGTGAGGGCATCCAGATCATCGCTGATACCGTGGCTGAGTTGAGCCATGCTTGATTGGTAGCAGTCAATTGAGAGGTGGTCC
>JANOAV010000182.1:0-39200 GCA_031411295.1 Verrucomicrobiales bacterium
CCGCGATCACCTGGAGGATCTCGCCCGCAAGCGTCATCCGCAGATCGCCCGCGCGCTGGGCACCACCGTCGAGCGCATCGCCGAAGCCGCCTCGCGGATTGGCCGCCTCACGCCGAATCCCGGTGGCGAGTATGACCCAACCGGAAACCCCTACATCTTGCCAGACGTGGTCATCGAGCGTGATAATGATGGCAATTGGTATGCCCGCCTCACCGGCGAGCATCTGCCGAATTTGCGGATCAATGATTTTTACAAGGACATGATCGGAAAATCCGGCACCGACGCGAAAGCCCGCCAGTTTCTCCGCGACCAAATCCGCGACGGCCGCAGCCTGATCCACGCCATTTCACTCCGCCAGGAAACCATCCTCGCCATCGCCCACAAACTCATCGAGCAACAACCGCTGTTCCTCAGCAAGGGCCACCGCCACCTGCGACCGCTGACCATGAACGATATCGCGGACGAACTCAGTCTCCACGCCACAACCATCTCGCGGGCAGTCGCCGGGAAGTATGTTCTAACTCCACACGGCCTGATGGAAATGCGCGCGTTCTTCGCGACCGGCTACCAAACCAGCGACGGCGCCGAGGTCTCCAACGCCGGGGTGCGCGAGGCGATCCAACAGCTCGTAAGCGCCGAAAATCGCGCCAAGCCCCTCTCCGACGAGTTCTTGATGAAGGCGCTCGACAACCAAGGCATTAAGGTCGCCCGACGCACCGTCGCCAAATACCGTGAGCAATTGAACATCCTGCCGTCGCACCTGAGGAAGACATTCTAACGACAATCAATCCGGCTTGCGGAAGCGGTAATGGGAAACGATCCATTCATCACCCTTGCGATAGCCCCATAACTCCGCGCAGGCCATGAAGAAGACCCGCCAGTAGGACCACCATTTGGTAACTTCTGTGGCCCCATAAGTCGTGGCGAAGAGCGGCTTCAGTTCCTCCGCATGCGCGTCCATGTTTTCCAGCCACGCATTCGACGTCTTCTCGTAGTGGGTGCCGTTGACGCACCAGTGATCGTCGATCCGCAGGTCGTCCTGGAAATATAGCAACAGATCATCACTGGGCATCTGACCGCCAGTGAAGAAATAACGCGTCATCCAATCACTCGGACCCTTATCGACGTAATGATAGGCGTATTCACGATGCGTGAAGATGTGCACAAACAATTTCCCGCCCGGCTTGAGCCACCGGGAAATATTGCCCAGCAGTCGCTGATAGTTCTTCATGTGCTCGAACATTTCCACGCTCACCACGCGATCAAACTCGCCTTCGGTAATGTCGAAATTGTTCATGTCACAGGTGATGATTTCCAAGTTCTTCAGCCCCCGTGCCGCCGCCTGTCCGTCGATGAAAGCTTTCTGGGTGCGGGAGTTCGAGACGGAAGTGATCCTGGCATTGGGGAAATGCTCCGCCATCCAGAGTGATAGCGATCCCCAGCCACAACCGAGTTCCAGGATGCGATGACCATCGGCCAGCTCAGCTCGGGCGCACGTCAGTTTCAGCATGGCAGCCTCCGCCGCATCCAGCGTGGTAGTGCCCGCTTCCCAGAGCCCTGAACTGTATTTCAAATGCTTTCCTAACGCTCGCAGATAGAATTCCGTGGGCACTTCGTAATGCTGCACGTTGGCGGCTTGCGTTTGTTCGGCAATCCCGCGCGTTTTCAGATCCGCCACGTAGCGCAGCAAGGCCGCGCGTTGGTCTGCAATGTTCGCATGAGCGTGCTCGCGCAACGTTTGTGCCAGCAGACGACGGATACCCGCCCGAATGAGCGCATCCGGAATGAGGGGTGAAGCAATAAGTTGATCGAGGTTCATAGAGCTTTTGGGGGCCACGGAATGAGTGCGCTCGTGGTGCGTTGGTATTGCCGATACGCCTCGCCTTTGCTCTTCAGGGCGTATTCCTCGGTGAGTGGGATTCCGGTCACCCGCAGCAGGAAATAGAGCATGAGGATGGGGTTAAGCAGCGTCACCCAGCCATAGGGCGAGGACCAGGCCATGAGGCAGAAGGCTACTTGGATGAGGGCTTCGAAGAAATAATTGGGATGCCGCGAATACCGCCAGAGCCCCACGGCACAGACCGTCCCCTTATTGGCAGGGTCTTGTTTGAAACGCTTCAACTGAGCATCCGCCAACGATTCCCCGAGCAAACTAATGATCGCCAGACCCCAACCCAGAATTTCCAAGAAGCCCAGCTCAGGCCGCGTATCAAACGACAAGAACAGAAACGGCATCGCAAAAATGGCGACCATGACCGCCTGCAGTTGGAAGAACAGCAGGAACATGCCAGCACCCGGCCAACGCGCCCGCAGCGTTTGGTAGCGCACATCTTCGGTGGGGTGATGTTTGATGACCCGCAGTAAAATATAGGTCGCCAAACGGAAACTCCAAGCGGCCCCAAGCGCCAGCCCCACCCACCGCCGGAGCGGCAATCCATGACCCATGATGGCATACAATGGAGCCAGGATCGCTACGCCATACGACCAAGCCACGTCGAGCAGTCCGTAGTTTTTGATCTTCAAACTCACCAACCAAGTGAGAAAAAAGTAAGTCACGGCAATCGCCAGACTAATGAGGAGCAGGGAAATAATTTCAGGTTTCATGACGCACGCGGTTGGCCCAAGCGCGTAGCGGTGAGCGGGTTAGGAAGTAAATCACCGCCCCAAGCACCGGAGTAATCAGCGCCCACACAATGACGCCACGCACGCCAGTCATGCCGTAGTTTTGAAAGAAGTGCAGGAAGTCGGTAAAGAACGCCTTGATGATAATCGGGATACTCAGTTCCGCATGGGGCTGCTGAAACAACATCTCCCCAGCCCGGTAGTAGGGCAGCAGCGTGGCCAGATGCACCGGATACATGCAAAGGCAAAGAAACTGGACCAATGCCTGATTCAACTTCCAACGCACCGCAATGAATCCACAGAGCACGGTGGTGAACCCTAACAGCGGAAACATGCCTGCCGTCCCCGCCACCGCCATCGTCAGCGCAATACTCTCCACTCCCAGTCCCTGACGGAACTGGGTAACGATCGGTTGCACGAACCGACGCTGCCAGAGGGATGGCGTGGCATTTGGCATGGAGGTTAAATGTAAGCTGTTGAGAGAATCAGGCACAGCACCAAAACGCATAGCACCGCCGAAAAGATGCGTAATATTTCATTGGTGGCTGGGCCCCTTTCGCGACCACAAGGTGGTGGAGGCACCCTTGCCACCGTGCTGTTAGTGCGATGGCGCAAATGCCAGCCCGTTCGCCCACGCTGGTCTTCACGAATCGCCCCGTGCCTCACTATTCAAATCTGTTGCCGTGGTTGGCATGGTGGCATTCCCATAAATGGATTGGAGCCGAGCCTCGAAATCGGGTAAGGTCGCGACAGCTCTCGGCGGCGGGGCAGACAGGATCTCCACAGGATGGTTTCTCCGACGAATCTCCACCTGCTCTCCTTGCTCTACCAGCGCCAACACGGCCGTGGTGTCGTGGCGTAATTCTCTGATGGTGGCTGTTTTCATGGTGTGACACAATGATGTGAAAAGCGCAGAAAGACAACCCGAATTCAGCGACTATCGCTTCGTAATCACCTCCGCCATCGTAGCCGTGCGGGGCAGGCGGAAGAGGCGGATGAGCATGAAAATGGCCATAGCGATATTTCCCAGCAGGAGGATGGCAATCAACCAACTGGTGCGACGGAGCCACGTGGACTCCAGCCATGCGACCCACAGCCAGAAGGCGAGAAAGGCGAAGTAGGTGTCGAATAACGTGGCGATGAACCATGGATGGGTGGCCACTGCGCGTGGAGTATTCCACAAGGCCACTTCCGTGCTGGCCCAAGTCGTAACGGCTAGCATGGCCAGCAGGATTCCGATGAAGAGAAAACGAAGGGCAATTATCATGAGTAGAGCAGTGGATTGTTGGGTCGGGTGTAGATGGCCTGGACCACGCTGATGTTACGGGTGGCAAAGGCGGCTTCACAGTATTGCAGATAGTAGTTCCATTTGCGGATGAACGCATCATCGAATCCCAGTGCGCGCACTTCTGGCAGCTTCTGGTTAAACGTTTCCCACCACAAATGCAGCGTCCGCGCATAACTCAGCCCGATATCCTGCAAGTCATGTAGAAAGAGATCGCCCGTGTCTTGCAGACGTTGACTAACGCGACCGATGCTGAGCAGCAGCGAGCCGGGGAAAATGTGTTTCTGAATCCAATCCACCCCGTTCCGCAATTCCTGATGCCGACTGTCCGGCACCGTGATGTATTGCAGCCCCACCATCCCCGCTGGCTTGAGCAGTCGGTGTAATTGTTGGCAGTAGTGCCGCAAGTATTTATCTCCTAACGCCTCCATCATTTCGATGGAAATAATCTTATCGAACTGCCCAGGAACATCCCGATAATCCTGCTTTTTGACAGTAATGCGATCACTCAAACCCGCATTGGCGATCCGTTCCGTGGCGTAGGCGAACTGTCGCTCGGAAATGGTGACGGTGGTAACCCGACAGCCATAGCGCTCCGCCGCATAACAAGCAAAACCGCCCCAACCAGTGCCGATTTCCAGCACATGATCAGTGGCGCAAAGTTTCACTTTGCGGCACAGCGCTTCGTATTTCGCGAGTTGGGACTCGTGCAGCGTTGTCTCCGGCGTGGCGAAGATGCCGCTGGAATACGTCAGGGTTTCATCGAGCCACAGTTTATAAAAATCATTGCCCAGGTCGTAATGCTCCGCAATGTTTCGCTCCGCCACCTTCTTGCTATTCGGCCGCAAGAGGTGCTGAATGCGATTTGCTGAGCGCAAAAAATTGAGCGCCATGGCCTTGGCTTTACTCCCGCTCATGCCGGGACTGTGATCGATGTTCGCAATGGCCCACGCAATCACCCGTTCGATGCTTGGCGTGTCCCAATCTCCCGCCACATAACTTTCGCCAAAGCCGATGTCCCCATAGCGGAGAACTTGCTGGAAAAAACCCGCGCGATGAATCGTCATTTCCGCCTGCGGCTCAACAGTTGCGGATCCAATGAGTTTCACGACGCCATCGGGCAAGGTTAGACGCAGCCCTCCCTGAGCCATCTTTTCCAAAGAGGACATGACGAGGCGATGGGCGAGAGAAGGTGCGGCAGACATTAACAAGACGAATAGGTTTTCTCTTCTACGAGTAACCCACCAGTTTGGTTGCGACAAATAGGGAATTACGGCCACAGGCTAAGGAGTGCCCAGCCCACAGGCAAGTGCTCGCTTTGCCCAGTCCATCCTGCAACCACTTCCTGTTTCTCCCTAAAATTCCGCACACGCGCGATTTAGCAGTCGGCCACAATCGGTCATGATGCGGCATGAATATTTCCCGCCGCTCTGCCTTGAAACATCACGCCATCCTTACTCTGGGGGCCGCCGGGGGCGTGGCACCCCGACTGCGGGCCGCCGACAGCGCCCTGCAAAAACTGCGTGTGGCCGTGTTCGGGCTTGGGCGCGGCATGGGGCACGTGAGCGCGCTGCTGCAGTTGCCCAACGTGGAGATTGCCTACCTGGCCGAAGTGGACCCGGATCGGCTAGCCGGAGGCTTAAAGGCCGTGGCCGCCAAGCAGGAGGCGGCCTGTCAGGGCGTCGTCGATTTCCGGAAAGCTTTGGAGGACAAGTCGCTGGACGCAGTTTTCATCGCGCTGCCTAACTTTTGGCACACGCCTGCGGCCCTGCTCGCCATGCAGGCCGGCAAGCACGTCTATGTGGAAAAGCCCGGCAGCCAGAACCCTCACGAAGCGGAAATGATCGTGGCCGCAGCCGAGAAATATCACCGCGTGGTGCAGATGGGCAATCAGCGTCGGACTTGGATGAAGGAAGCCATCGAGGCGTTGCACGGCGGGGCGATTGGCAAAGTGAAGTTTGCCCGCGCCTTCTACTATAATTCTCGTGGCGCGATTGGTCAGGGCGCAAACAAAGCCTCGGCGGGTTTGGATCTGAACTTATGGCAGGGCCCGGTGCCGGACGAACGGGAGATGCGACCTTACTTGCACTATGATTGGCATTGGCTCTGGCATTGGGGTAACGGGGAACTGGGCAACAACGGCATTCATTTCCTGGACATCCTGCGGTGGGGCTTGCAGGTGGAATACCCTCATCGTGTCACCTCCAACGGCGGCCGCTACTGGCATGATGATAAACAGGAAACGCCTGACACCGGCACCACGGTGTTTGACTTCGGACATGTCGGCATGGAGTGGGCTCAGAGCAGTTGCTCACCGCGTGCGGCGGAAAAGCCATTGGGCGAATGCCTTTTCTATGGCGACAACGGCACTACCTTGGCCATCAACAGCAGTGCCTGGACCATCTACGACGGCAAGGGAGCCAAGGTCAGCGAAGACAAAGGCAAAGGTGGTGGCGACGTGGCCCACATCGGGAACTTCATCGACACCATTCGTGACCAAGCCAAACTCAACAGCCCCATCGCAGAAGGCCAGAAGAGCACGATGCTCTGCCACTTGGGAAACATCGCCTATCGCACCAACAGCGTCGTCCGTTGCGATCCTAAGACGGGGAAACTCCTTGATCACCCAGCCGGAATGAAACTCTGGAGCCGGGAATACCGTGCCGGGTGGGAAGTCAAGGTATGAGCTGAGTTACGGCGCCCGCCCAGCCCCGATGGTAGTTAGGATCACCTCCGCGTAGATCCGATGACCGTAATCATTAGGATGATTCAGGCCATTGCCAGACAAATCCAGATAACGTTTCCGCTCCGCAATGGCACTCCACACCGTGGTCACATTGGCCAGAGCGATGCCTGGACCCGTCAGTTTCGCCAAGGCCGTCGCGTATTGCGGATACAATTCTGGGGAGGCTCCGGTCCACTCATGATTCGCAGTCATGGGGGAGATGAGGACTACGGCACATTCGGGAAACGCCGCCTGCACTGGGGCGTAGATTTCCCGGGCCAGGCGCACGAGTTCTTCCGGGCTGCGTTTGCCGGAAGCGTCATTCATGCCAAATGCTAGCAGGAAGATGTCGGGCTTAGCTGCGATCACTTTGGGAACTTGCGTCAGTCCCCAATTCGAATCCATCCCGCCGACCGAGAGATTGGTCAGAGTGACCTTGCCCGCGCTGCGTTTTTCCAGCCCTTGCCGCACCAGCTCAGGATAACCTGGCTGGTTCGGTTCCGCCTTGGAAATGGCGGAAGCATCGGCCCCGGTGGAAATGCTGTCGCCTAGCAAGACGAGATTGAGCGGTTGCTGGGTGGACAATTTCGCGCGCAGTTTCCCTAACTGTTCATCGGGCGCAGCGGCCACGGCAGGCGATTTCCAATCGTCCGCGCTGACATAGTCCGCCTTGCATTGCAGATCATGCAGCACCCGGCCGGGACCGAAGAACATCCAAGCTTCGGTGCCGCGCTGTGACTTGTAGGAGTTCGGTGAGTTCGGTGCCGGATGCAGTTCGGCAGGCGTCTTGAAAGGAACACGGGAATCAGCAGTCAGGGTTAAACTACGGCTCCCGGTTTCCCAGGTGTAATCTTTGCCGACCGAAAATTTCACAGACATATCACCCGACACCAACTCCGGAGCAGTTTGCGGCACATGCAGCAATTGCGCGGTAGCGGACGCCTTGGTTTCACCCGTAAACAAGAGCGGCTCCGCAGTTACGCGTTCCGGTTCTGCGGCCAGTAGGCTGGAACCAAAAAGCAGGATGAGAGCGTAGGATAGATGAAAATTCATGGATAGCCCGACGATAGCGGGAGGCCGTATCTCCGCAGAATTTTGCCATACGCAAAGTTGCACTCACTTATACCTGAGCCGCCGCCGACTCATGGATTTTCTGGATCTTGGCAATCGCGCGCTGAGTGGTGGCATGCCAGTCGGTATCATCAGGATACGGCGCAAAGACCGATTTTCCGGTGGCCGGATTGTAGATGCGGCAGAACAGCACCTGCTCCGTCTCCCCTGGTTCCACGCCAATCATGATCGGATTGCGGAAGGCCTCGCCCGGGAGTTTCGCTAGCGTGTGGAGGAGTCCGCGGGCAAAGAGAGTTTCGAATCCAGCTTGAATCACATACAGCCGATCCGCTCGGATCGTTAAGTTCACTTTGATGTCCGGCTTGCCACGGAATTCCTTTTCCTCCAATTCCAGTTTCTCGATATACCCGGTGAGCCCCGTGTGATCGATGGGTTCATGTTCGTTCTTGGCGCTATTCCAGAAATACCAGAGGCAATCGTTGTATTGCCGATTGGCATAGATGAAGCGGGCCTTGGGCGGAGAGCCAAAGCCCAGCGCCACCGGCGGCGGGGCCAGGCGGGCAGTTTTCAGTTCTTCCAGAATTGCTTGCAGTAGGGACTCGGTGTTCATCAGACCTTTCTAGCACAGGGCAAATCATTGGCAAGTCCCGCTAGCCCGAATTAATGAACTCACGGATTGATCGCTGCTTTTAGCCGCAACCACTCCCGCAGGTGCGTTTCCGCCGCCTGGGTTGACCTCATGCCGTCCCGTTGGCCCTCCCGGGGCAGGGCCACCAAGCCCGCAGTCTCCCAATGGACCAGATCCACCGAGCGCTCCACCGTGAACAACAGCCCAGCTCGCGATGCCACCAACGGATGTCGGGCACTCAAGTAGTGACTCCCGTTAATCTCCGTCAGCGCGACTTGCCAGACTGGCTCTGCGGTCGCCTCCAAGGGGTTCGTGCCGAGGGCAAATTCCACCAAGTTAGGCAACCCATCGCCATCACTATCCGCTTCCGCCAAACTAGCCGCATTTGGCGCATCCCACCAGCGGGCGCTCCACGCGGTGAAATCCAGCGCCACTTCCCCTGGACTGCCCTGGGCATCTAGACTGGCCTTCCAAGTAGCGGGTTGGGCATGATCCCGACCCACCGCTGGGGCGATCATTTCCAAACTAAAGCCAGCACCATCCGCCGCCTCTGGCCAAGGTGCGGCATCCGCATAAGCGAACGACACGATCACATTCCCGTCGGCACCCCGCACCGTGATCGTTTCTCCGTCATTATCCAAGGTGTCATTTCCCATGAACTCCGCAACGATGCGCGCTGCTGCTGCTGCCCCAAAGCGGGCAGTGAATGCCGCGCGATTCCGCACCAGCAAAGCAACTTCCCCCGGCTGCAGCACCGCACTGGGACCGCTCCCCACCGCGCACGACACTCCTTCCGTAAGGGTCAGCCCGGTGAGATCTATGGCTGCGGTCCCCACCGCCATCAATTCGATAAACTCAAAGTCTGCCCGCCCTGTGCTCACTGCCAATTCGGCGGCATTCCGCGGACCCGTGGGACGATAGCTAAACTCACTAACCACCACATTGGCTGCGGACGCCGGTGCCACCGTGGAGAACCAAGCGGAGTCCAAGGCAGACCACACCCCGGCCGGGGAAAGCACGCGGGCCGTGAGGCGGACGGGACCTGTGATCAGAATCGGAGTGGTGTAGGCTGTGGCAGTTCCCCTCAGTGCTCCGCCAGCGGTGGTGCGCTCGGCTATCAGTTGCGGGTCAATCAACATGTCCCGGCTATCGGTGTAATTATTTAATCCCTGAATCGCCAGCACATTCGTGCCCATGTGTAGCGCTCCGATTCCAGCCGTGACATCATACCACCAAGGAGTCTGCGCCCAGACATCATCACGTCCCGCGTCTGGATAATAGGCCGCATCATCCCAACTCAGTTCACCTGAAGGAGCATTGGCTGCCGCCACTCTCTGCCCGTTGATCCAGGCGACAAAGCCATCGTCAAACCGCATGCGCAGCGACAATCCATTGACCCCATTTAAATCAGCCGCCGAGAGTTGGAAGGGCACCCGAATGAAGACCGAATTGTTCGCGTTAAACATTTCCGGAACCGCCGTCCCAATCCACGGCGCATAGATCCCCGGCAGCGGCATGAACGTGGACTCCAGTTCTGTCGCTTCATAGCCCACGCCAGCGATTCCCGATCTCCACTGCGCACTATTTGCCGGAACCGCCGGGTCCCGCCAGGTCGTTCCTAACGTGCTTCCACCGTTGCTCGTCGAAGGCACTAGCACCTCGACCACAGCTCCCACTCCAATGTATTGCTGAGGAGCGGATTGAAAGCCTGTCAGCGGGTCTGAACCATCCGTCGTAAAATAAATCGTCCCGCCATCCGGATCCGTTAGCGTGACCGACGTGCCCGCAGGAACATTGCCCCCGCGTTGACTCCAGACCACCGCCGTGCTTTCCGCCGGATACAAACCACGCGCCCGGAACTGCGCCAAGACCCGCTGCGTTCGCCCCGGAGATCCGCCAATGAAGCCATCCCGCAGCCAATCCATCTCCGACCTCCAATGATCATTTCTCGTGAAACTCACCCCATTCACATCCCCCCAACGCGCGCTTTCCGCCACCATGGCTGACTCAATCTCCGCCCGCAATGCTCCCAGCCGGGCTTGCGCCACTGGCGTGTCCAACACCCCACCATTTTTGAAAATGCGCTGCACCCGATCCGAAAATCTCCTGCGGAAACTCTCATTTTGTTTCAACCAAGCGTAGAGCCCGGCGGGCGTCTTCACCGTAATCAGAACGTTCAGATTGGGATCAATGAACGAGTATTTATCCACCTGGGTTAGATCGAAATCCGCCACCCGCTGACCCGGCACCGGGTTAACGGGCGGAGTCGGAATACGATCAATCACATGCAGCCCCATACTCATCTCCGCGTCCCAACTCATTACCTTGAAAGGCTGCGCTGATGGCCCCCGCAGTCGTCCTGCCGCATACCAATTCTTGTTCGCAAAGGTCCCCACATCTACTGCCGGAGCACTATCACGAAACACCGGCGTCATCCAGTCGTAGTCCGCACTCCACATCCGAATGATCAGGTGGTCACAAAAGGCATCCAGATCCAACGTCTTTCCTGCCTCCGCCACCGCCGCATCCGTCGCCACGCCATCCGTTAGGGCCGTCAACGCCTGCCAGGAAGATCCTTCTCCGTCCAACGTGGCTGATTCATACGCCCGATTGTCTGCATGATGCAGCACATTCCAATCCGCCTCCGCCCCTCCCTCCCGTTCGGCAAAAAACGCCGCCGAAGGACGCTCCGCCAGATCATAGATGCCCCAATACAATCCATTTAAATACAACTGCACAAATCGCCCCCGCACCTGTGGCAATCCCGCCGCTAACTCCGTGCGACGCACAAAGGCATCCCGCACATAACTCGCATGAGCCGCCAACTGCCCGTCCCCACTCCCGAACGGCACCGCCCAGCCATCATGGCCGCCGGGATGCAGCACCAGCTGATCAAACGAATTCGCTGGCGACCCGGAGAACAGCGGAAACTCCAACCGGGCCGGACCATACTCCCTGCGGAAATACAACCGGAACGGCTTCTTCAAATGCGCCACCCGCGCATTCCCCCCATGCATTCGCAATCCAGCGTCGGCCTGAAATTGGGCCACCCCCGGCCCAGCGAAAAATTCCATCGATATGGGAATCTCCACTAGCTCACCACGTTCCTGCCGTCGGTCTCCATAAATTCCCTCATCTGACAGCAGCGCACTGGGAGTCGTTACCAGCGACACCGTCGGCAGCGCCTGCAACGATGCTTCCACCTCCCCGCTATACGCCGGGTCATTCACCACCGCAGGGTTCATGGCATAGTCCGCTGCCACCGGCTGACCAGCCAACGTCCCCCACGTAGCCGCCGCCCCTGCAGGAGCGATTGGTTGTTGTTTCACCGCCGCAGGAAAGACATACGTCTGCGTCATCGTTTCGCTTGGCAGCAGCCCCGGCTTAAATGTCCGCGCCCGCAATACCATCGTCGTTGTCACCGGAATCGACCCGCTATAGATCAAACCACTCACGCCATCCGGCTCCGCTCCATTGGTCGTAAATCGAATCGTTGCCCCCACCGTCGGACTGGTTAGCTGCACCGCAATCGGCGCACTGAAGAACCCCCGACCCACACTTGCTGACGGCTCCACCGCCGCGCCAGCAAACACCATCCCCTGCGCCCGGCCCGGCGTGGGAGATGCCAGAAATCCCTCTGTCAGACCACCAGGCGCATACCCCACCAGCAACTCCGGCAACACCAGCAAATCATTACTATCCACTACCCGATTCACCCCTTGAATCGCCAACACATTGCGGCCGGGGACGAGGAGGTTCTTCTGACTCGTAAGATCAATCGACCACCAGTCCGTGCTATTCAAAGAACTCGCGGCCAACGAGTTCCACGCCGTGTTCGTCGGCACATTCTGTGCCGCCACCTTCGAGCCATTGAGCCACGCCACAAAGCCATCATCATAGCGCATCCGCAGCGTCAAACTCGATAGCTGCGCCACACCAGCCACCTCAAAACCCCAACGCACATACACCGAGGAATATCGATCCGCCGAGTCCCTACCAAAGAATAGATCCCCCGCCAGCAAGCTATCGGAACCCTTTCCCAGCAACGAAGTGTAGATCCGCGTTTCCAACGGAATCCGCAGGTCATAGCCAATCCCAGAGGTGCCCGCCCGCCACAAAATATCCGTGAACCCCAAGTCCGCCCACCCCGGCATCGGAGCATGCGGCACCCACCAGCGACACGCCGCCCCCTGTTCCACCAGCACCGATCCCCTCCGACCATAGCTCCGATTTTCCCGCTGCGGCGGGTAGGCTGCAAAGGCACTCACCAACCCACCACTAGCATCCCGCAGCCCCAAATAACCGCCCCCTTTAGCCAACGCAAAATTCGTATGCAACCGCCCCGGGACCACCCGCCGATCCTTCCCCGAGGCAAACACCACCAACCGTTCCCCCGCCGCCAACGACACCACGGGAAAGATCCACTTCATCGGCACCGCCGCATCGTCTGTGAGCGCATACCCCGCCAAATTCACCGACCCCGCATCCGGATTCCACAGCTCAATCCAATCCGCATACGTCCCATCCTCATCCGCCAACCCTGAAGCATTGTCCGCCATAAATTCCGAAATCACCGGAGCCGCATTGGTAGCGTTCATCAGCAACCACAGGAGCAACAGCCCAAGAAGCCGACCGGGGAGAGCCTCTGCTTGGCATGGTTTAGCAATGGCGGCTGGAAGCACGCCGCTCCCATTAACGCCTGCAGCATTCATTAATCTTAAATCAGTATTCATAACTTAATCAGTTTCCCTTTCTAATAACTAAACGTGCCCAGCGACGCTGCGTGACAGACAACGGCTCCATATCCCGATAAATCGCTTGGATTGGAGTCTCCTCTCTTACCAATTGCAGCCGTGAAGCACTGGCGGTCCAGTTCACAAGATCATCCGAAATCTCCACGCGGTAGATGATGCCAGGCCGCTTGGCCCGACGGCTTAACGTCACGGTGAAATGATGCTCTACCGCGCCATCGCTCTCCGCGGCACTCAACGCCTCCGATCCCACCGCCTCAAACGAACACGTCAATCCCACATCAATTCCATCGCGATCGCTTGGCACCTTCGGATCAGACCCCAGCGCATACTCCATCAAATTCGTCAGCCCATCCCGGTCTGGATCCGCCTCGTCTCCGCTGATGTTGATGGAGCCGAGTTCAGCTTTGGAGAAATGCGTGTAGAGCCAATTGTTTATTTCGAGGCCATTAGATGCCACTTCGGTGGAAATGCTATAATTCAATGTTTCTGCTGGATTATCAATCCAAGCAGAACCCGCTAGCAAGCCACGCCCGTTGGACCCCCAGCCCCAAATAGAGCCATCCACCCGCTTGGAATAGGAGCATTCAAAGCCAGGAAAAATATCGACAGCGTCAGCTAACGTCTCGATTTTTCCCGGTTCAAGGAAACCGCCTAACTCCCCGCGTCCAGCTAGTGCCGGTCTTCCCCAAGTCCAAATCGATCCATCGGCCCGCAACGCAAAATTGCCAGCACCCGAAGCGTTTTGACTTGAGGCGATTTTGATTATGGGGGCCAAGACCTGCCCCGCGGGAGCCAATCCAGCCACATCATTCAGTGCTTCATTACTATCGATCATGCAGACGGTTGCATCTGATTTGAGCAACAAAGGCCAGGCCATCTGTTGCACACTGCCAGCATCGACCACTAACCGAAGTCCCGAGGCGACTAGCGTTGTCCCGACTGCATCGACCACTGCACCAAAGGTCCAAATTTTGCCATCTGCGCATCGGATGATAGTTCCACCAAGACCGGGCTCGATTTCAACCGGAGAGCCGAAATCCGATGGCAACGAACCGGTAATCTCCACTACGTTAGTGGAATTCTGAACCGCCCAAAATCTTCCCAGTTCGTCCAAGGCAATAGCTGTTCGGTAGGAGGAGGAAAACGACCTCACGCCAGAAATATTAGGATTTTTGATAAATACTTGCTGCCCAAATGTCGAGGGGTAATATTCAAAGTGCTTGTTGAGATCGAATGTCCATAAGGTTCGATCCTCCCGTAAAGCGACCAACGTTGATGCTCCTAAGTTTGAGATACGAGCAACGCCCGACAGCCCCGGTAGGTCCACTGGCCTAACATCTAGCGTAAATGGGTTCGTTCTACCGACCGATTTAATCGTATTGTTGCTCCACGTAGCAACCGCAATCTCCCCCAACTTTCCGTAGACTCGATCCGCACCCGAAAACTGGGAAACTTCCGCCGGCACGGAATAATTTCCGGCTCCGCCCTGACCCAGCCCTTGATTAAGGTTGGATCCCCAGGATTGCGTCCGACCATCTGCGAGCAGCACTATCGAATTCAACCAGACCGTGGTGGCCCCATCTATTGCAGGTCCAGCTAATGGCACCTGTGTGATTGGCCCGCTGGGCTGTCCAGCTATTATCGAACTGAACAGACGTTTGTCCCATGTCCACCATCGTCCATGCTTGTCAACTCCACCTCCCCCAGCTGGCGCGCGTTGGAAACCTGCAAGACTTGGTAATAACTGCGGTGTTCCACCAAAGAGTTGACCCCCATATATGCTAGAGCACAAGATCCTTCCATCGTAGCGTGTGGCCAAGGTTACATTTGTTCCAGACGCCACACTGGAATTGATGTCACACACCTCTCCCCACATCGGCAAATACGTTGGCATTGTCACCGGGCCACCACCACCATTGCCCAAATTATAGTCATTTTGTCCCCAGCCCCAGAGCTTACTCTGTTCATCAAGACAAAAGACATTCCGCGTGCTGCTCGTGAAGATCTTTTTAATAAAAGGCAGCCCCAGCACCGGCACTGGCGTTGGCACCGGATTATTGTGGCCCAAACCAAGCTCCGAATTGGCATTGGCACCAAAAACCAGCACCGCACCGTCATTCCGCAGCACGAAATGATTTAATCCCGTTGGGTCGCTTAGAATTTGGACGATTCCGGTTAACCCGGGCACTGCCGTGGGAACCGTCGCACTGGCACTCGGTGGGGTTTCCCGCCCCGTGTAAGCCGTAGCCGCACCAAACGATAACACCGTCCCATCCTCTCGCAGCACCAAACAGGCCCCAAATAATTCGGAATTCTCACCGCTTCCACCACTTACCGCTATAACATTACTGCACCCAGGAATGGGAGCGAATTTATCCAGGGACAGAGCAGATGAGCCCACCACAACTTGCCCCAGACTGCTTGTCCTAAAAATCGAGGCGGCATAGAGTTGCAAGTCCGAATCAATCAGGAAGGGCAGTCCATCGAAAACAGACAGCACGTTCTTGGCTGGACTATTAAGTGTATTGGCTGGTCCGCCCGCGTATGGAATTCGCCCGTCAGGCAACGTATGTCCATAAAGGCTAAACGTTCCTTGGGCAATCCACTTTGGAGCCAAGTGTCTCCACTGGATGTTCCGAGTCCCTGCGAGCGATGCCTTTTGCAGAGAAACAGTCCCTTCCGTGGAGCAGGAACCCAGCAGTCGAGGCTGCCGATTCACTCCCACCTGTAAGAGATTGCGCATCTCCAAGGGGCTCTTCCCTTCTCTGGCTAGCGTGCACACCGCTGCCCCAGTGACAGCCGCAGCCGCCATACTCGTTCCGCTTTTCATTTCATAACCTCCTCCCAATTTACAGCTCAAAATACCCACACCAGGCCCAGCTAAATCCACACTGACATGCCCATAATTGGAGAACGAGGCCAACTGTCCATCTTGTTTTATAGCGGCAATCGACATCACATGCCCCAATGCAAAAGCAGCAGGCATAAAGACGATTTGATCAATGTCATCACCCACCCGATTTCCAGTTTCCACCAAGGAGCCATTTCCCGCAGCACAGCAGAAAAGCACGTTATCCGCCTCCTCGAAAGCCAATTGCACCCCCAGCGGGGCCGATCCGTAGGCCCCCAGCGACAGATTTGCGATTTGCATCTTCATCAACCGCGCGTAATTTACCGCCTCAATCACATCACTCCACAATCCACTTCCGTTGCTGCGCAACGCTTTGAGGCTGGCCAGCCCCACGTTCCAACACACACCCGCCACACCCACACCATTATTTCCTTTAGCCCCAATGATCCCAGCTACGTGCGTGCCGTGGCCGAAGTCGTCTTGCGGCACGTTGTCATCATTCACAAAGTCCCAGCCGTGGACATCATCAATCAGGCCATTGCCGTCGTCATCGATGCCGTTCGTTTCCTTGCCCCCGCCGCTTTCACCGGGGTTGGTCCAAATATTATCGATCAGATCCTCATGCGTTAAATCGATCCCGCTATCAATCACTGCAACCGTCACTGCACTGCTGCCCGTGGTGAGGTCCCAGGCCTCTGGGGCATCGATGTCAGCATCGGGTGTGCCGGTGATGCCATTGACCGTTTGTCCTGTGTTGTGTAGGCCCCATTGTTGGTTGAAGAGCGGATCGTTGGGGATGGAGGCGCTGAAAATGTAGCCGTCCGGGACTGCGCTGGTGATGATGGGAAGCTTCTTTAGGGCTTCGGTGGCGGTTTCTAGGGAGTCGGCATTTTTGGATTCGAAGCCGATGAGGTAGCGACGGGTTGCTGGGCTGATGGGCGAGACGCCCATGCCACTGCTTAATTTCTTCCGAATCACAAAGCCTTCGGGTAATCCTGCGCGCACTTCTGCTTCGGTTTTTCCCTGTTGCGCATACACCACCAAATGATCCGCCGGCATCACGCGTCGCTCCACTAGCCGATTCTCCTTGATGCTCGCTACTTCTTCAATGCGCACATTTTTATGCCGACCCGTGGCACCGGAAATTTCCCCCAGCAGCACTCGCGCGCGCAAGCCAACTCCCACCGGAGCCGGGGTGGGGAAGGCCAGTCGCGCCACGTCTTCATAGACCGCAGTTTGCACAAAGCCGTTGGGAATCGGATTCGTGCCGTGGTTGGCAGGCTGCACTTCGGACCATGGCGGCAGCTTTACAGCTTGGGTTGGGACAACGGGCTCAGCAGGCTTCACAAATTCAGGATTAGCCGATGTGGCTGCCCGCTGGGCCTGTTCAGTGAACCATACACCCAGCAGAAATAGCAGAAGCAACACCACCGTCGTGGCGATTCGAGAAATGCTGTTTCTGCTTTTGGTTTTCATTGGCTCTTCAATTCTTCCATCTTAAATCATCCATCATCAATCGCCTAGTTTCCCTTTCTTATGACTAAACGGGCCCAGCGGTGCGCGGCTACTCCCAGGGGATCGACATCACGATAGATCAGAACTTTCTCAGATTCTAGCACTTTAATCAAGCGGCTAGTGCTGGCGGTCCAGTGCTCCATGTCATCAGAGAATTCTATCCGATACTCGATGCCAGGTCGCTTGGCACGGCGTTTCAGTTTTACCGTGAAATGCCGTTCCCCCGTGGCGGTTCCAGTCCCATCCGCTGAGAGGCCCTCGGAGGAAACGGTCTCGAAGGAGGCGGTTAAGCCGACCGCTTCTCCCTGTAGATCAGAAGCGACTTTGGGGTCTGATCCAAGCGCATACTCCATCAGATTGGTCAACCCGTCCCGATCCGGGTCGGCTTCGTCTCCGGAAATGTTAATGCTGCCCAGTTCCGCGCGCGAGAAATAGGTTGTGAGCCAGTCGGAAAGATCAGTGCCAGAGTTCTGGACTTGATTGGAAACCCCGTAGGCCAGAGTGCGTTGGGAATCGAACACGCGGGACTCACGCAGTAATTGCCCGTCACTGTTTCTCCCCCATCCGAACATCGATCCATCCGCCCGTCGGACGTAGGATTGAAATTCGGAAGCGAAAATTTCCACCGCATCCGAGATGCCATACACTGGCCGGGCCACCAAGTCCTCGGTGTTTAAGGCCCCGGTGCCCAGTTGACCATAGACGTCGTATCCGTAGGAGGTGATGGTGCCGTCTGCCCGCAGGGCCAACAGATGGGTGTAGCCCGCAGCCAGTTTGACCACGGGGGACTGCCCAAGCTGGCTGAAGCCAATGAGTTCCTGAGCATAGGACGGGAAGCCGGGATATTCATAGACCCGCCAGACGGAACCATCGCTGCGCAGGGCCGCCAGAAAGCCGCTGCCGACAATGGCGGTGACATTGGTCAGACCGGAAACTTGTCTGTAATCCAAACTGCTCGATGCAAGGGTTGCTCCGGTAGCGACCGGGCCGGTAGCGCGATAACTCCAGACCGTGCCGTTGGCTTTGAGGAGGTAAATTCTGCGATCGAGCATAACCGCTCCAGCTTGCGCCGCTGCGGGAAAAGCACCGGGTGCGATGGCGATGAAGGGCGAGGCATTTCCCGCAGTGCCGGTAATGTCCTGCACAGGGCGGCCTGTGATGGCTGGGAAGTCCATCGCCCACACGTGTCCATCGCTGGTGAGAATGCCCATGGTGTTCTGCCGCTCTGCGATGGCTGGAGCGGCCAAGTCGATGGCATTGCTGATCCCGGAGACTTGCCATGGCGTGAGATCCGAGCCGGAGGATGGGTGGATAAAGACGTGACCCTGGGCATCTCTGGTGGCGAACTGATCTGGCAGCAGCAGGGCGGGATCCGTGCCATCATATTTGTTCTGACTGCTGAAGGTGATGCGGGTCACGTTCATGAGGTTGGGATACTCCACTTCCACTCCATAATCCACCAGTCCGTTGCGGATGATGCGTCCCCACAAGGAAATCCGCCCTGAATTCATGGCGGCCGTGGTAGCCATACTATCCGCAGCTACGGCGGTGCACCCCCGCAGGGAAGGGATTTCCACCGGCTTGGAATACGAGGAAGCAACCCCAGTGCCAGTGCCACCGCGGGTGTTGTCACCCCAGGAATGACTGCGATTTTCCACTTCCAGCGCACAGAAGTCTGACCCTGCGAGATCCTTTTCATACCCCACCGCCAACTCCCAGAGCAGACCTTGGTTGGGGAGTTCGGAAGCCAAGGGACTCAGTGTCTTCAGGCCGCTCCCAACAAACGAGCGATACGGCGTGGTTCCTAGCTGCACGACATTCCCCCGGCGCGTGACCACCAGAGTTTCGCTATAGTCCGATACCATGGCGGCTAATGCTGCGTCCGTGATCCCAGGCACCACCAAGGGGACCGTGATCGCACTAGCTGCATTCCAGAAAACAGGATCCCCACCTGAGGCCAAGACCCGGCCATCCCGGTGCACTGCGACGGTCATGCCATCTCCTTCCCCCATGGCGAAAAATCTCGCGCCATCCCAAGCGGGGATTCGCACTGGCGCAATGACATCCGCCAGCGTTCCATTCCCCAACCCTCCGGTGTTCTTGTTCTTGGCGGCTAACCACCGCTCGCGGGCACTCCAGCCCCATACTTGGTCCCCCGCCGCAATCGCGAAGGCACCGAAAGAGGAGGCAAACATGGCGTGAATATAGGGCAAGCCCGTCACTTGAGTTGGCAGGGACACTAATTCTATATGCCCCAGTCCCAGCTCTCCATTGTTAGAGCCCCAAGCCCAGACGGTGCCGTTCGCGAGCAACGCGAAATAGGCTTCCGTTCCCCCGCCGATCCAGCGGACGGGGGCGGGCAGGGAGATTAAACCGAGGGACGCATTCGCGGCATCTCCATAGGCATGCCGACCAGTGAAGGCGTTCGCGTCCATGCCTGCCGAATAGAGCTGCCCACTGGTGGTCAGAAACAAATGGACATTGTTATCCGAGAACACATCCACGACGTTTTCCAATTGGCTGTAGCGGTAATGGGGCCCGGTGATGGCCCCATTGTGGCCGGGTAACACCATGGTGGCTGGGGCCCAAACGTGCAGATCCATGTCGATCATGAGGTCGCATTTAACATGTGCGGGAAGACTCAACATATCCTGACCCAAGGGGATGGACTGGGGCACGGCAATGCCGGACCCCCAACCCGTGACACCGCCCTTAGGGAGAATCTGCCGGAATCCACCTAACGCGTTAAAATCTCCCTCTGCAGTGCTGGGAGCCTCGAACGGAGCCATCCGCGGAGCCCTGGCGGAAAGATGCCGCCAGCGAGAAAGTGCCTTCCCCTGCATGGTCACGCGGCTGGCGTTGATGCTGCCCTCGGTAGCGCAACGATCCGTCAATCTTACTGGTTGGCGTTTGACGCAGATTTGCAGAGTGCTGCGGATGTCTGCGGGATGCGGTGCCAAGGGTGGGGCTCCCGCAATGTCTGCTTCCCGGCGGGCCTGAACATAGAGCGCGGCCATCCCCGAGACATAGGCGCAGGCCATGGAGGTGCCGCTTTTCAACTCATACCCACCTCCGCGCTTGGTGCTCAGAATAGCGGTGCCCGGGGCTCCCACGTCCACCTTGGATGGACCAAAATTTGAAAATGGTGCCAATTGTCCATCCTGCGTCAGGGCGGCCACGGTCAGGATGTGGCCCAATTCCAGAGCCGCAGGAACAAAGGGAATCTCATCGATGTTATCCCCCTCCCGGGTTCCTCCCGCCGCCAACGAACCGTTCCCCGCAGCGACGCAGAACAAAACATCGTCCGCCTGCTCGAACGTCAACTGCACCCCAATGGGCGCACTCCCATAGGCCCCCAGGGAAAGATTGCCGATATTCAGGTGGTTGCGGCTGGCGTAGGTTACGGCATCCTGGACATCGCTCCACAGCCCGCTGCCGTTGCTGCGCAGGGCTTTGATTGCCACCAGACTGACATTCCAACACACCCCTGCCATGCCGATGCCATTGTCTCCCTTGGCCCCAATGATCCCTGCCACATGAGTGCCGTGACCGAAATCATCGGCCGGAACATTGTCATCATTTACGAAATCCCACCCGTGCACATCGTCGATCAATCCATTGCCGTCGTCGTCGATGCCGTTCGTTTCCTTGCCATTCCCTGACTCACCAGGATTGACCCAAATATTGTCCACCAAGTCTCCATGCGTCAGATCAATTCCGCTATCAATCACTGCTACCGTTACCGCACTACTGCCGGTGGTTTGGTCCCAGGCTTCCGTGGCATCGATGTCAGCATTCACGGTGCCGGCAAGGCCATTGACGGCCTGCCCCGTATTGTGCAACCCCCATTGCTGAGTGAAAAGGGGATCATTCGGCACGGCACTGGGAAAGACATATCCGTCCGCACTTGCCCCCACCGCCACGGTTGCTAGCCGCTGCATGGTTTGGATCGCCTGCGCCAGCGCATCCGCTTTGGAACCATCAAACGAAACCAGGCAACGTCGTGCTCCCAGTAACGTGCGCCGCACCTTATAACCCTCCGGCAAGGCTTGCCGCAGATCCGCTTCCGTCTTCCCGTCCTGCAGAAATACCACTACGTGATCCGCCGGCATCACCCGTCGTTCTATCAAGGTATTGTCCTCGATAGAGGCAATCTCTTCTATCCGCACATAACGATGCCTCGGAGTGGAGGCATCCGGCATTTCTCCCAACAGCACCCGGGCACGCAGGCCCTGCCCCACTGGACCTGGGCTAGGAAAACTCAGTTGGGAAACTTCCTCGAAACTGGCCTGCAATACGAACCCTTCCGGGATTGGATTTGTTCCATGAGTGGGAGGTCGCACCGTGGACCAACTGTCAGACCGGGGTAAGGGGTCGGTCGGGATGGGGTTTTTGCCACCAGGCATCGTGGACTGGGGCGGTTCCGAGACGAACCTGTGATCAGACAAAATTCCGATCAGACCCAGCAGGGTAAGGCATACCAGGGCAAATTTTCGGGTGGAAATGGGCGGTAATTGATTTGGAGGCATAAAGCGATAGTGGTTACTAATGTCCTACGCAAATCCCGAGCTAGCGTGACAGTTAGGCAGCGGATATTTTGAAATTACTCAAGATTTCCGGGTCGGCTTGGCTGCTGCCATTTCCAATTTTGCAGGGTCTGTGCGGCTAGGGTTCATTCTATTGTAAACCAGTCGTGCCTGTGCAGGGCCGGGGAGAACTACTGCGGCGCGTGATGCAGCAACGGCGGCTGGACGCACGCCGCTCCCAGTCACGCCCGCAACATTCATCAATCTTAAATCATCCATCATCATTTCATCAGTTCCCCTTTCTAATAACTAAACGTGCCCAGCGACGCGATGTGACAGACAACGGTTCAACGTCTCGAAAAATCACCGTTTTTTCCGATTCCAAGACCTTCAGCAAGCGCGTCGGGGACGACGTCCAGTTCACCATGTCATCGGAGAACTCCACCCGATACTCAATTCCCGGCCGCTTCGCCCGGCGTTTCAGTTTTACTGTGAAATGCAACTCGCCAGATGCGTTGCCATTCCCATCCGCCGACAAGGCCTCAGAGGACACTGTTTCAAAAGAACAGGTCAATCCAGCATCATCCTCATCTCCATCGCTTGGCACCGTCGGGTCGGAACCCAGGGCATATTCCACCAAATTCACCAGTCCATCCCGGTCCGGGTCTGCTTCATCCCCGCTGATGTTGATGCTGCCCAAGTCTTCCTCGGAGAAATACTGCGCCAACCAGTCGCCCAGAGTTACGGCTACGGAAACCTCATCGCTGAACCCGAAGGCGAGGGTGGGTGTGGGAGCGGTGCTATCGCTGAGATCGCCCAGCGCCCCACCAGTGTTGTTGCCCCAGGCCCAGACGCTGCCGTCGGCCCGTTTGACAAACCACTTGTCATCCCCGGACCAGACGTCCACGGCATCGTTGAATTCTGGAACAATGTAGGATTGGGATGCATTGAATTCGTTGTCAGCAACCGCAGGCCCCGCACGATAGGCTCCGAAGAACGTCACTGTGCCATCGGCGTGGAGCGCCAGATTGCCATTCATTTTCACAATCGGAGCGCGTGGCAACACGGTGGAGGCGAGAGGAATCGGAACCTCGACATAAGCGATGTCGCCATCTGCCGCAGGATAAAACCATGGCGCATTATCCGGCCAGCGGAACACCCGTCCATCCTGAGTTCGAATGTAAGTGCCGTTCACCAGTTCCGCCACGGGAGGGGACGCGATCACGCGAGGTTTCCAGTCTGGTGAGCCGTCGGGGTTCTTGATCCACTCCGCTGCAGGATTTCCTTCCCAAATAGGATACCCCCCATCAGGCCTTGCCGTAGAGACCACTCCATCTGATCGCTGAACCAGTATTCCATACCCCCCGTCCACTACTTGAACTATATTGGCAGGCGAAGGCCATGGGCATCCAATGATCGGTAAGTTTTGCAAATCAACTAGATCCCCACTCAAAGTAATTCCAATAGGTCGATCCCAGTTGCGAATCCGGGTTGTGTAAGATTGGAAAAGGAGTCCTGCGGTTGGTGCAAGCATTTGAATTCCGCTGTGGATCAAACTTCCATCCAGTCCGGTAACCGTTTCATCAGTATGGCGAACAAATACCCCGAAGCCGTTTAACATTCCCGATTTGCGAATTTGGACAGCATTGTTTAATAGCGGCAACCGATACATGGTGCCACCGACAGGAGAGTTTCCGACCGGGCCAAAACCAATGCCATTTCCATCCTGAAAAACAGCCAACGTTGCCCCTATTGCGGTTCCATTGTAACCGTTTGCGGGATCAATAATGAGCGCGCCGTCTAGCAGCGGAATCGCGTGAGGACGGATAATCGTGGATAATTGGCCATTTGTGTCCCCGAGACCCCGCACACCTGCAATGTCCTGCCCCCAACTGAAACTTGATCCATCGCTCAATAAAGCCACGCTAGTTAGGGAACTCAGGACAACCTCCAACACGGGTAGCGGGGATGGAACCTGGAGCACTTGAGGCGAACGTCCCAATCCTGGGTTCATATAATGCCCGCTCGATCCCCATTCAAAAACCCTCCCGCGGTTGTCCCATGCTACAGCACAATCTCCCAATGCCAAGGCTTCGATGTGACCGACGAGACCAGGGATCGAAATTGGCGTTACTGAAGCGGTCAGTGCTTCGCTTCCAAATAGCCCAAGGGATGTTGATCCACACGCTTTAACGCCTCCGTCATTCATGATCGCCATCACCAGCGATGGTTCATTGGTGCTGAAGTAAAATGAATGTGCTCCGGCCCACAGCGGGAGAGCTCGTGGGGTGACAACTTCATCGGATAAACCCGTTCCTAAAAGCCCCAAAAGATTGGTCCCCCACCCGTAAACCTCGCCAGAAGTCGCGATACAGAGGGTATTCAATCCGTTTGTGTGGATGCTCGCGATGGGGGGCAGGCCTTCAATTTCCTGTAACAACACCAGGCCAAATTCCCCAAAATCCATTGAGAAAACTCGTCCATCTTGCAACACGGCATAGTAGCGTGTGGCACTGTTGCCAAAATCACCGCCGACAACCATACGAATGTTTTCGGCACTGTGGATGTTTTCAGAATTCATACCGTAAATTTTGCCTGCCAAAGTCTGCACCGATGACGCTCCGACGAAAACTGCTGGATCTTCCGAGTTCACGACCCAATTTTCGAAATTTCGGTCGGGTCGACCATTGATTCCTATCCAATGAATCCCAGCTCCAGTGAGTGGATTACAGAAAATTGCGAGGGCCGAAACATACCCGTCACCATCATCATACGGACTTGGCTCATTGCTACCAGAATTCCCCCAATAGACCAAAGCTCCCGTGTTTCCTATTTGGTAAATATCACTGGTATCCGCCGCGAGCTGCCGCCAATCCTGCCCACTCCCAGCCCACACCAAGGAACGCCACATCCAAACCCGCCCACCCGTAGCGCTCGTCGCGGGTTCATGGCCACGCTGCTTGGAACAAACCTGCAGCATCTGCCGCAATTGCAGCGAATAGGCATCCACCCGCTTCGACCGCATCAACGCAGCCGTGCCGGACACAAACGCACAGGCCATGCTCGTGCCACTCTTGCTGGCGTAATTACCGCCGGGCATGGTGCTGAGAATCCCCACCCCAGGCGCGGCAATGTCCACGGAGGCCCGACCGTAATTGGAAAATTCCGCTAGGAAATTGGCACTCGCATCCGCCGTGTGAGCCGCCACTGAAATGAGATGTCCGGCTGGCAAGCCTGCGGGCATGAAGGGAATCTCGTCAATGTTGTCCCCCACAATGGAGCCCGAATCCCGCAACGCGCCATTGCCCGCCGCACAGCAGAAGAGCACGTTGTCCGCCTGCTCGAAAGCGGAGTTCACAAACAGGGGGGCGGCTCCGTAGGCACCGAACGAGCAGTTCGCGATCGGTAGGCCCAGGCGGGAAGCATAATTGACTGCGTCCACGATGTCCGACCAAATGCCGCCTCCGCGATTGGTCAGTGTTTTCATCGGCACCAGGCTCACATTCCAGCACACGCCGGAGATGCCGATCCCATTGTTTCCCTTGGCTCCGATGATCCCCGCCACATGCGTGCCATGCCCAAAATCATCCATCGCATCATTGTCATCGTTGGCGAAATCATGTCCGTGCACGTCATCGGCAAACCCACTGTTGTCATCATCCAGTCCGTTCGTGGCTTTATCATTTCCCAAGGCATCCAGGCCCGTTTCCCCTGGATTCGTCCACAGATTCGGAGCCAGATCCGGATGCAAATAATCCATCCCCGAATCAATGATCGCCACCGCCACGGAACTCGATCCCGTGCCCAGTGCCCACGCCTCCGGCGCATCCATGTCCCGCTGCGTCTCCGCGTCATTTTCCACCGGACTCTGCAGCGCCCACTGTTGTGGGAACATGGGGTCATTTGGACAAATGCGGTTGGCTCCGGCACCCGCGGAAAACACATACCCATCGGCCGTGGCCGCATTCACCAGCAGTTTCATCCCCTGCAACTTCTGCAACGCCCCCGGCAACGCCGAATCATCCTTTGCCTCAAACCCAATCAAATACCGCCCTTCCGTCAGCAACTTCCTCCGCACCACCAATCCCTCCGGCAAAGCCGCCCGCAACTCCGCCTCCGTTTTCCCCTGGTGCAAAATCACCGCCACATGATCCGCCGGCATCACCCGGCGTTCCACCAACCGATTCTCCTTAATGTTCGCCATTTCCTCAATGCGGACAAATTTGTGCCGTCCAGTAGCACCGGAAATTTCACCCAGCAGCACCCGGGCGCGCATCCCTGAGGCCACTGGAGCCGGGGTGGGAAAGGCCAGTCGCGCTACATCTTCGTAAACCGCAGTTTGCACGAAGCCGTCGGGAATCGGATTCGTCCCATGATTCGCTGGCTTCACCCCCGACCATGGAGGCAGAGTTACAACCTGGGTTGAGACGACGGGCTCAGCAGTCTTCACTGATTCAGGTTTAGCCGCAATTGTCGCCCGCTGTGCCTGATCAGTGAACCACACCCCCAGCAAAAAAAGCAGCAGCAACACCACCCTGGTGCCGATGCGAGAAATTCTGTCTTTGGTTTTCATTGGCTCTTCAATTCATCAATCTTAAATCATCCATCATCAATTCGCCTAGTTTCCCTTCCTAATAACTAAACGGGCCCAGCGACGCGGTGTGACAGACAACGGCTCAATATCCCGATAAATCACCGTTTTCTCCGACTCCAAGACCTTCAACAACCTCGTGGGAGACGACGTCCAGTTCACCATGTCATCCGAAAACTCCACCCGATACTCAATCCCCGGTCGCTTCGCCCGGCGTTTCAGTTTCACGGTGAAATGCAACTCCCCAGACGCATTCCCATTCCCGTCGGCCGAGAGGGCCTCAGAGGACACTGTTTCAAAAGAACAGGTCAATCCAGAATCCTCACCGTCTCCGTCGCTTGGCTCAGTAGGGTCCGACCCCAGGGCATATTCCACCAAATTCGTCAGCCCATCCCGATCCGGGTCGGCTTCGTCTCCACTGATGTTGATCGCAGCGAGTTCTTCGCGCGAGAAGTAGGTCGTTAGCCAGTCTGCAAGCACGGTGCCGGTATTCTGCACGACCGTGGACACACCACCGGAGCCGAGAATGGGGACCGGGGCGGCTTCCTTGTTGGTGTAATTGCCGAGGCGGCCGTCATTCCGGCCCCAACCCCAGACGGAGCCGTCCGCCCGGAGGGCAAAGGAACTGGCTTCACCCGCCCATATTTTAATTGCGTCAGCAATGCCAAACACTTCTCCCACAGAAGTTGCTACCGGAATGCTGCCAGTGCCCAGTTGGCCACTGCTCCCTTCGCCCCATGCAGTGATTGATCCATCTGTGCGCAACGCGAGCCAGTGCGTAAGGTCAGGAGAGGTTGTGATAGTCACAAATGGGGCTGCGATTCCTCCTGGCCTGGCAGCGGCCAGCCAGAGGGAAGAGGCCTGCGGCCAGTTGATTTTCCACACGCTGCCATCGGTTAATAAAACATACTCCGAAGCCAACTCCACAACCCCCGTTACGTCTTCAATCTGCTCCAACATGTCGAAGGTGCCGCCGCCGAGGTTTCTGAACTGCCAGAGAGTTCCGGTGTCCGTGAGTATCAGGGCGGCTGGATGGCCTCCAGCGTAATGCAGTCCGGCACCGCAGCGGCACACCGCCTTCACGTTCCCCACCTCCAGAGGCAGGTCAAAAAGGCTGCTGGGGGCTCCGGCAGCGGTGCCACTGCTGCGCTGCCACACGCGGCCATCCGCTGCGGTGAAGGCATAATCTTCCTCAGCCAGCTTGGCCATCTGACGGATGCCTGCGGGGAGGTTCACAGCGGAAAAACCGATCGGGTCGGCCAATGCTCGGAACCAAACGCCCCCAGAGGAATCGCGCACATAACCATCCATGCTCTTGGCCGCCGACAACATGCCGGGGGGCAGCGTAGGCTGAATAATGTCTGCGATCCCGCTGCTGCCAGCATTGCGCCAATAGCTGAATGCGGTATCGCCACCGCTGCGCCACAGAAAAGGAGTGGACAGTCCACTGTCCACAAAGCCAAGCGCCGTGGAGGCCTTTCCGAAATAGGATAATTCCACTGGTCGCGACACCACATCCGCCCGGCCGTCCCCCCGCAGTCCGCCCGCACTGCCCCACGTTTGGATTTCCCCATTGGTAAGCCGTGCGCTGCCCACTCCGTCTGCGTAACGCGCGAACTCGACCGCCGAAGCCCCCAGCTGGATTTCGGGTCCGGATGGCAGCCCTGATCGGATCGTCGAGTATCCGGTGTCGAAGCAATCTCCTTTGCGATCCAACACCAAATTGCGCAGCACTGCCCGGTCAAAAAAGCGGCTTCCCGCCGGGATCGATGGGTCCAGTTGCGCCCCAACCCCGGTGCCGCTGGCGGGAGCAGTCCACACTCGACCATCACTGGCAATGCTCCGCGCAATTTCACGGTGTGATCCCACCGCCAGACTGCCGTCAAAGTGGGGGAGTCGCTGCGGAGTCCGCACCCACTGAGGTGAGCCAGAGAGGCCCAGGCCAGGGTAGGCTAGCGAACTCCAACCGTAGGCCAGTCCGCTGGAATCCAGTGCTAATACCGTTCCTGTTTCCCGGTCCACACTCAGCTGTCTAATCGCTGGCAAAGGGCTAATCTGCACTGGTGTGGGAACATCGGCCGTTCCCGCGCCCAGTCCGAGGTTATTTGCGGCATCCCACCAGGCATACACGGAGCCCGTTGCAGTTCTGGCATAGGCTCCAGATAGCGTCTCAGCAATCTGGACCGCCCCGGACAGCCCGGGCACCTGGGTCAATGGTGGTCGTCCCCCGGCCGAAAACGGGTCCCGCAGGGAATACCAAACGGTGCCATCGTCACGCAGCAGCAGTCGGGGCGTGGCGGCAATGATGCCGATCGCCCCGTCCACCTGAAGGTAGCCGGGCGAGCCACCGGCCATGGTTGGAAAGGGCAACGGAGCGACCCCGGGATCTCCGCGATCATAGATCCACACTCGGCCATCCTTGCCTAGGATGGTCGCAAAATTCACTTCGAATCCCTCTTCCAGCGTCACTGCATTGTCGATTCCTGGAAC
Source organism: Verrucomicrobiales bacterium (assembly GCA_031411295.1). Taxonomy (GTDB): domain Bacteria; phylum Verrucomicrobiota; class Verrucomicrobiia; order Verrucomicrobiales; family V1-33; genus JAGNEJ01. The sequence goes on from JANOAV010000182.1 coordinate 29,059, forward strand.
GATCCCTGGGACTTCGGTCCCCGTGGCATACACCCCATCCCACATTTGCACCCGTCCGTTGGGCAGAATGGCCGAGGCCCTTCCCAGCATGTGGCGGTCCAGATTCAGTCGGGCGTATCGGACCACCTCGGCCGCATCCACCTGCCCCTCCGTGAGACACTGGCCGCTGGCCCGTGGACTGCGGCGGACGGAAAGTTCCAGTATTTTCCGGAGCGTCACTGGCGGAGCACCGGGTTGGTGTTCCAGTGCCAACGCTGCGGTTCCTGACACAAAGGCTGCCGCCATCGAAGTGCCGGATTTGTATTCATAACCGCCTCCGGCTTTGGTGCTCAAGATTTGCACTCCGGGTGCCAGCACGTCCACCTTTCCTCCTCCATAGTTCGAAAATGGCGCCAGCGCAAAGCTCTGCCCCACCGCCCCGATCGCGATGATGTGCCCGACCTCCAGACAGGCCGGCATAAACGGAATGCCATCCAGATTGTCCCCCACGCGCTGGCCCGCCGAGGCCAGTGAGCCATTGCCCGCCGCACAACAAATCAAAACGTTATCCGCCGCCGCAAACGCCGATTGGGCGAACAGGGGCGCTGCTCCGTAGCTTCCCAACGATAGATTTGCGATGCCAATCTTCTTCGCTGCAGCCCAGGCCACAGCATCCGCCACATCGCTCCACAACCCACTTCCTGTAGCCCCCAACACCTTGAGTGAGACAATGCGCACGCGCCCAGCGACGCCTGACACCCCTTTCCCATTGTTCACCCGCGCCCCCAGAATACCCGCCACATGCGTGCCGTGGCCGAAATCATCCTGCGGATCGTTGTCGTCATTCACAAAATCCCAGCCATGCACGTCATCCGCCAGACCGTTACTGTCATCGTCCTGATGGTTGGTGGATTTGTCACCTCCGCTGCCATCCAGGCCGCTTTCCCCCGGATTCGTCCACTCACTCCCCGCCAAATCTTCGTGACCACTGTCCACCCCAGAGTCGATCACCGCCACTTCCGCCACCCCCGTTCCTGCCCCCTGCTCCCACGCCTCTGGGCCGTTGATGTCCGCATCCTCCGTGCCACTGTTTCCATTAATCACCTGACCGGTATTGTGCAGACTCCACTGTTCAGCAAAACGCGGGTCATTTGGCAGGGCCGACGGAAAAAGATACCCATCCGCACCCGCCGCCAACACCCCGCTCAGCACAGCCAATTTCACCACGGCCTCGGGCAAAGAATTCGCATCCTTCGACTCGAAGCCAACCAGATACCTTCCCGGCAGGGCCAGCCTGCGAATAACGCGAAAGTCCGGCGGTAACGCCGAAGCCAGATCAGCCTCGCTGTGGCCCTCGCGAAGGATCACGACCACATGATCTGCCGGCATGACCCGCCGCTCCACCAAACGGTTGTCCTTGATGCTCGCCACTTCCTCAATCCGCACCTTCCGGTGCCGACTTGGCGCTCCCGGAACCTGCCCCAGGAGCACCCTTGCGCGCATCTCCGAACCGGTCGGCCCGGGAACCGGAAACGCCAGGCGTCCGACATCCTCATAACTTGCCGTGACCACAAGCCCTCCGGGCATCGGATTCACCCCGTGCTGCGCTGGGAGAACCCCGGACCACGGCGGTAATGGACGCTCCGTTGCAGGAACCGACTCGCCCGTTCCTTTCGTATCGCTAACCCAGATCAGGCCCACGTGGCAGTCCACACGCGAGTTACTACTTTGGAGCCAGAAGATCACAACCAATGCCATCGCCAGTAGCCTTCCGGTTCTGCGCCTGCGCTTGTGTGAGTTGGTGGTCATATGTGGTAGTCGATCCTTTCAGAATAATAAAACGTGAAATATTTTTGGTTGTGACATCCATGCCATAATATTTGAAAGGATAGCCTTATCTTAGTTAGTTTTTTTGCACCCGCACCCGGACGAATTGCCGCGACTGTCCCGGAGCCAAACCCGGGGTCCGCAACGTCACTAACCGGTAGCCTGAAGGATACCCCGGTGCTGGGGCGCTGGAAATCTCGGTCATTCCCTGCCCGCTCCAAGTCACCCCATCCAAGGACCATTCCGCCCAGTAAGTCACCCCGGCATAGGTATAACTTCCATTTGGACCAACCAATCCCCCAAAGGACCTCGGAAAGCGCACCAGCAACCCACCACCGCCAGTCCCCTCCAGCCCTGCGGCCTCCACGGGCCACCCGTTAGGCTGCCCCGTCGGAGTCCCCAGCGCCCATTCCAAAAGCCCGTTCATCCCATCCGCGTCCCCATCCACCTCCAAGTCTGTCACCCCCAACCGCGTTTGCCAATTTGCCAACGTTTCGCCCTCAGGCACATCAAGCACATTGAGCGCCAGCGTGCGATCCAAAATGTTGCCACCGGAATCTGTCACCCGCACTCGCACACTCAGCGCGCTGGCCCCCTCGTAGTCCAGCGCCGCCGCCGTGACCAGTGCATCCCCTACGATCGCAAAAAGTCCATTATTCGTATCGCCAGGCCCAGCCACCAACGTATAGGTAAAGGTCTCGGTGCTCGCATTGGAGACGCTGGCCTTGCGCAGTCCATCTCCTCCCTTGCCCACACTTGCGGCGGGAGGATTGAGATCCGGATCATCCGTGAGCATTCGGGCCACGATCGTTCCCACCGGAACATCCTCCGCCACCACGCCACTCGTCAGACCGATGGCCGTCGGCGGTAAACCAGACCCCACATTGATGATCACAATCTTGTCCCCGCGCGAGGCACTGCCCGTCGCGTTGCGTTCTGCGAACAGCCTCACGAGGTAGCGCCCAGTCTGCGTGGGTGTGCCGATGACCGCTCCCGTGCTCGCATCCAGACTTAACCCTGGCGGCAGGCCCATCTCCCAGAAATTATTCGGGCTTCCCGTCGTGGTGATTTGGTAGCTAAAGGCCGCTCCGAGCGTAGCGACACTTAATGCAGAGGAGGTAATCTGCGGAGCCATCGCGCCGCGCTCGATAAGCAAGTGCCTCCCACTAGCACCACAGTGCATCCGCACCGCGCGATCGAGCCAAGCGGGAATGATAATCGGCGGATGCCAGCCGAGGTAGGGTGCAAATTCGTGTTCCTCATAGGCGCCTTTCCCCGCTATAACACCCGCAGCGGTCCGATACACGCTGCCTGTCGTCGTCGTAGCAAGTTCGACGATGTCCGCGGGCAGACCGCCAAGCTCGCACTGGCCATTCGCACCCCAGCCCCACGCGGAGACCTGCCCACCAGATGACACCGCGATCGTGTGATTCGCTCCGACGGCGACGGCGGAAAACGCGGTCGATGCAACGGACCCAGGCGCGCGCGTGTATTGACCGTTATTGATTGGGTTAATACCCCACGGATTCACACCCCAGCCGGTCAGCCGTCCATAGAGGCCGAGCGCCATCGCATGCTTCTCACCGGTGGCAAGCGCCACCACATCGGTCAACTCCGACGCGGGCGGCAGCGTGACTTGACCGAAGGCGTTGTCTCCCCACGCGACGATGCTGCCGTTGCCCCTCAGAGCGAGCGCGTAGTCGGGACCGGACGCGATGGAAACAACGTTGCTCAAGCCCGCGGGCAGCGCGCTCACCGCAGGTGACAAACCTGCCGCGCGCACCGTGCCATCGCGCAACAGGTAAAGCACATGGTTTGTGCCCGCGCTGACTTGCGCCACCGGCCCGAGCCCGCCGGGAATATTGCACTGGCCCACGTTGTTCTGGCCCCACGTCGTCACCGTTCCGTCATCCTTGACCGCGACGCTGAAAAAGAAACCGGTCGTCGCATCGACCGTTGCGCGCAGTGTGCCCGGGACGATTTCGCCGGGATTCGGCATGAAGTCCGTGTTGCCTGGACCTCCCGGACCAGGTCGTCCGCCGCTACCGAGGGCGACGAGCGTGCCGTCGGGAAAGCTATTCGGATCGAGCGGATTCGTGCCCGCAGCGACTTCGGCGCCGTCCATCGCGCCATCGCTGTCGGTGTCCTTGTTGAGCGGGTTCGTGCCCAGCGTGAGTTCCTGCGCCTGCGTGAGTCCGTCCGCATCGTCGTCGCTCAGGGTGTCGTCGATGATCGTTATGCTGAGCGGCTTCTCAAATTCATTTCCCGCCGCATCTACCGCGCGCAGGCGGATCGTGTAGCTCGTCTTCGTTTCAAAATCGAAGCTCACCGCGGCGAGCAACTGGCTGCCGCTGATCGTGAACTTCGCGTTGTCCTCCGCCTCCGGACCGCTGTTGATCAGGCTGTAGGTGAAAGCGTCGCCTGCATCCGCATCCGTCGCGCTTAGCGCGCCGATGGCGGTGCCGACCGGCTTTTCCTCAAAGATGCTTGCGGGGGAAAGCGCGAGATCAGTTGGCGCACTGCCGCCGCTGCCGATGGAAAAGATCATCACCTTGTCGCCGCGCGACCTCGTTCGTTCGGCGAAAACGCGGCAGAAGAACCTCCCGGCCTGCGTCGGTGTGCCAATGATTTCACCCGTCGCCGCATTGATGCTCAGCCCTGATGGCAGGCCCATGGCCCAATGATTGGTCGGGCTGCCGCTTGCTATGATCTGATGCGAAAAAGCTGCCCCCACCGTGCCTTGCAGAAAATTCGGCGAACTGATCACAGGCGGCGGCATCCCGCGCAGGAGAAGCAAGTGCGAACCGCTCGCACCATAATTGGCCCAAGTCACGCGGTCGAGCCAATTCGGCAAAACGATCGGATCGGACAGGCCGAAATACTGTGAGAATGAATACCCGTCATAGTCGCCATGTGCCGCCAGCGCGCCGCCCGCTGTGCGATACACGCTGCCTTCCATCGTCGTCCAGATATCCACGATATTGGCGGGCAGTCCGCTAAGGTTGCACTGGCCGACATTGTTTTTACCCCAGGCGAGTAACTGCCCGCTGGCCGTGATCGCTAGCGTGTGCAGGCCACCTGATGAGACGCGCGCGATGTTTGTCGTAGCGATGTTCGCGGGTGCCGCGACATTGCCGCTCGCGGCGCTGCCCCACGGATTCGTGCCCCACGCGTGGAGCCGTCCGAGTCGGCTGAGCGCGTTCGATTGCACCAACCCCGCCGAAATTGAAACCACGTCGTGCAGTTGCGCCGCCGCCGGGAGATTGAGTTGCCCGTATTCCGTGTGTCCCCACGCGACGACTGAACCGTCCACTTTCAGCGCCATTCCGTAGTTCGCACCCGACGCGATTGCGACCACGCCGCTCAATCCCGCGGGCAGCCCACTGACCGCTGCGGACGATCCAGCGGCACGCACCGTGCCATCGCGCAGGAGATAAAGCACATGCGATTGCCCTGCCGCGACGCGCGCAACCGGGCCGAGGCCGACGGGAATGTTGCACTGGCCCTGCGTATTCAATCCCCACGTCCGCACGGTTCCATCGGCCTTCGCGACCACGCTGAAAAGATCGCCGCTCGAAGCATCGACCACCGCGCCAACATCGCCGGGAATGATCAGACCGGGATTCGGGATGTAAGTCCCATTGCTGCGCGGACGGTCGCCGCCACTCAGGGCGACGAGCGTTCCATCGGGAAAAACATTCGGGTCGAGGGGATTCGTTCCCGCAGCGACTTCCGCGCCGTCCATCGCGCCGTCACCGTCGGTGTCCTTGAGCAGGGGGTTCGTGCCGACGGCGAGTTCCTGCTCCTGCGTAAGGCCGTCGCCATCGTCGTCCTCCGTAGTGTCGTCAGCAACGGCAATCGTGAGCGGTCTCTCGAATTCGTTCCCCGCCGCGTCCACCACGCGCACCCGGATCGTGTAGCTATTTTTTGCCTCATAGTCAAACGCCGCCGATGTGCGCAGTTGGTTGCCGGCAATATTGAATTTTGCATTGTCCGACGCCTCCGGCCCGCTATTGATGAGCCAGAAGGTGAAGGTATCGCCGGCATTCGCATCCGTCGCACTCAACGTGCCGACGACACTGTTCGTCGGGCGATTCTCCACGATGGAGGCCGGCGTCACCGCGAGATCGGTCGGAGCGCTGCCGCCCGACCCTATGGAGAAGATGATTACCTTGTCGCCCCGAGCGGCGCTGCCCGGCCCGCTGCGCTCGGCAAAAACACGGCAGAAAAACCTCCCGCTTTGTGTGGGGGTGCCGGTGATCTCGCCAGTCGCAGCGTTGACCATGAGGCCGGGCGGCAGATTCATTGTCCAAAAATTTGTCGGCGTGCCGGTCGCGGTGATCTGGTGGCTGAACGCCGCGCCGACCCCTCCCTGCACGAGTGAAGGGGAGGTGACATCGGGATTCGCGTTCCCGCGCAGAACGAGCAGGGTTGTGGCGCTCGCTCCAAACCTCGCCTTGGTCACGCGATTCAGCCAGGCCGGGATGACGATGGGGTTTACCCAGTTCACATAGGGCCGGATCGCGTAGGTTTCATAAGATCCGCGTGCTGTGAGCAGGCCCGACTCCGTCCGATAGACACTGCCCTGACCGGTCGCCGTGACTTCTACGATGCCGGCAGGCAATCCGGTGGTGTCGCACTGGCTGTCAGTCGTCCAACCCCAGGCGAACAGTCGCCCATCGGCAGCCAGCGCCAGTGTGTGGTCGCTTTCCGGTGAGACGCTCACGATGCTCGTGGTGTAAATTTCAGCAGGAGCCGGCACAAAGTTGCTCACACTGCTCCCCCACGGGTTTGTCCCCCATCCGTTGAGACGGCCGAAGCGGCTCAGCGTCATCGTGTGTTTGTTGCCGGCGGAGAGCGCCACGGTGTCCTGAAGCTGCGCGGCAGGCGGGAGAACTAGTTGGCCATACTCCGGGTGGCCCCAGGCGACGAGAGAACCATCGCCTTTCAGGGCCAGCCCGTAATCTCCACCCGAGGCGATGGCGATGACATTGGTCAAGCCCGCGGGTAGTTGGCTCAAAGTGGACGATGTGCCAGCCACCTTCACCGTGCCGTCGCGCTGGAGATACATTGTGTCGAAGGCGCCCGCGCTGACTTGAGCCACTGGACCGAGGCCCGCCGGCTGATTGCACTGGCCTTTGTCGTTCAGACCCCAGGCATGCACAATGCCATCGACCTTTAGTGCCACGCTGAAAAGGTAGCCGCTCGATGCATCAACCGTCGCGCTAACGCTGCTCGGCACCTTCTGCCCTGGATTCGGAATCGTGCCCGCGAAATACGGTCCCGGACGGTCACCGCCCCCGAGCGCAATGAGGGTGCCGTCAGGGAAAAAATTCGCGTCGAGCGGATTCGTGCCTGCGGTAACTTCCGCGCCGTCGTTGGCACCGTCGCCATCCGTGTCGGCAATCAGCTGATTGGTGCCCATCGCAACCTCCTGGGCTTGCGTCAGTCCATCCCCATCGTCGTCCTCGCCCGTGTCATCCAGAATCGCGACGGTGATTGTTTTCTCAAACTGATGCCCGCCGCTGTCGGTGACACGGAGGCGGAGAGTGTAGCTGTTCTTGGTTTCATAGTCGAAACTGGCGAGCGTCTGCAGTTGGCTGCCACTGACGGTAAACTTGCCGTTTTCCACTGCTTCAGGACCACTGTTGATTAATGAGTAGCTGAAGCTCTGCCCTTCATCAGTATCGGTGGTGGTGAGGCTCCCCACGACACTGCCCGACGCGAGGTTCTCGATGATGCTCGCGGGTGCCAGAGCGATGTCCGTCGGTGGCACACCAGCACTGGCGATATTGAAGATGATGATCTTATCCCCGCGGGAGGCTGAGCCCGGAGCAATACGCTCCGCAAAGATCCGCACCCAGAATCTCCCCGCCTGCGTGGGCGCGCCAGCGATCTCGCCAGTAGTCGGATTGAGCGTGAGTCCCGCAGGCAGATTCATTGCCCGGAACATGTTCGCTCCACCCGTAAATTGAAGCTGATGCACGAATGCACTGCCTACTGTGCCGCTCAGGTAGAGGGGTGAAGTGATAACCGGTGCAGTGCCGCCGCGCAACGCCAGAAAATGGACGCCCAGGCAGCCCGAGGCGATTCGTGTCACCCGATTGAGCCCTGTGGGAATCACCCAAGCCGTGCCATAGGCCGAATAGCCCGTGCCTCCCACTGAGCCATCGGCTTTCAACAGCACATTGCCCCACCCGGTGCCCGCGACTCCGAGCACGGGCGCGGCGAACGCGGAGAGGTCGAACTGATTGTTGAAGGTTCGTCCCCAGGAAACGGGCGCACCCGAGGGCAGGAGAGCGATGGAATGTTCGCCACCTCCGGCCACTGCGGCAACGCTCCCTTGGGTAACGGAAGAGGGCGCAGCGACGAATTGGTATCCATCCCACGCATTGAATCCCCATCCGAAAAGACGTCCTGAGGATCCCAGCGCAAATCCGTGCCACCGACCGGCAGACAGGGACACGATGTCACCGGATTGAACGTTCGCTGGAATATCGGTTTGTCCGCTGTAATCCCCCGCCGTGTGATAGGCGTAGTGTTTGTTGTCGCCCCACGCGATCACTGTGCCGTCTCCCTTGAGCGCTAGCCCATACGCTTCACCAGCGCTGACGAATACAACATTATTCAGTCCAGCGGGCAAACTACTTACTCCTAGACCGCTTCCCGCCGCGCGCACCACGCCGTCGCGCTGCAAGTAGAGCGTGAACGTGGCCCCGGCACTCACCTGAGCCACCGCACCGAGATTGGGTGGCAAATTACACTGTCCCGAACCATTCTGGCCCCAGGCAAGGACCGCTCCGTCCGATTTCACAGCCACACTAGAAAGATAGCCTGCGGCCGCGTCCACGATGCGTTGCACAGGGCCAGGGGTCGTAATGCCCGTGTTGGAAACACCCAAATGATCGTATGCCGCTCCCACCACCACCAGCGTTCCGTCCGGAAACGAACCGCCATCCAACGGACTAGTCCCCGCCTCCGCCTCAGCTCCATCGCTGGCACCATCGCCGTCAGCATCCTTTTGCAGATCGCTCGTGCCCAGCGCCGACTCTTGCGCCTGCGTCAAGCCATCGTCGTCGAAGTCTTCGTTCAAATCGTCGAGCACCTCAATCACCGCCAATTCTTCGAGCGTGTTGTTCCCGCTGTCGGTCACACGAATGCGAATCGTGTAAAAACGCTGCGCCTCCATATTCAGGCTCACGGAGGTTCGAAGTTGGTTGTCCACGATCTGGAATTTCCCGTTGTCCGCCGCCTCGGGGCCACTGTTGATCAGCGCAAAGGTGAACGTCTCGCCTGGGTCAGGATCCACCCCGCTCAAATAGCCTACCAACGCGCCCGCTGGCCGGTTCTCATAAACCGTCGCATCACTCAACCGCAACCCTCCCTGCACTTCCCCGATCACATTGAGCACGCGCACGGTAATCTGTTTGTCGAGGAACTGGCCACTGTTGTCCGTCGTGCGCACCCGGATCGAGTAGGTGTTACGCGTCTCGTAGTCGAAGACCGCTCCCGTCCTCAATGCTGCTTCCCCGGTGAAGATTTGGAACAAGGCGTTGTCTTCCGCTCCCGCTCCCGCCACCAGCGTGTAGGTGAAGGTCTGCCCGGGATCACCATCCAGTGTGTCGAAATTTCCCACCACCGTGCCCACGGGCTGGTTCTCATGCACTCCGCTCGGGGCCAACTTGGTGTCGTAAGGCGGGCCACTCGCTACGCTGAGGCTCAGGTTTTTTGTTCCCGTGCCCCCACTGTGCGTCGCGGAGAGGATGATCGTGTAATTGCCAGCCGTCGTCACCGCTCCAGTGATCAGCCCGCTATCGGGATCCAACGTGAGGCCGGCCGTCAGGTTCGTCGCGCCATAGCTTGTGGGATTTTCGGTGGTCACGGTCCGGTAACTGAAAGGTCGACCCAGCACCGCGCTAGTGCTCCCCGTGCTCGTCACCACCGGCACCGGTGGGCGCACGTCCATGATGACCAACCGGTTCGAGCCACCCACCGCATTGAACGCCTTGACCATCACGTTCTGCGCACCGGTGAGCGTCGGCGTTCCGCTAATCAGCCCCGTCACGGTGTTCACGCTCAGCCCCGCCAGCAGATCCACCGCCCCGAAGCTCGTCGGACTGTTCGTCGCCGTGATCGTGTAGTTGAAAGCACTGCCGCGCGTGGCGTTCGCCGATACCGCGCTACTGATTTGCGGGGCGTTGGGATCGCTGATTTCAAAATACTGGGCCTCCTCCCACGGCGTGCTCTCACCGCCGGGGTAAAGTGCCGTCACCGTCCAGCGGTAACGCACCCCGGGAATGAGCGAGCCCACCACTGGCGTGAAACTCGTCGCCAGT
>JANOAV010000183.1:0-34908 GCA_031411295.1 Verrucomicrobiales bacterium
GTCGGGGCGAGCCGCCCCGACTCCCGTCTCTTGCGTCATGCGCAGCAGCAGCGCATTCCAACTTGCCTGATCCCGGAAGCCGGAATCCCGCAGCGGTTCCGTTTCATCGATCTCCCGCCACGCGTCCATCACCGCATGGAAGCAGCTTCCGCGCACCGCGATAGTCCCGCTGTTGGCTCCCGTGCGGTGGGCGGCGGTGGCCATTTCTTCGTCCGTTAGGAAGGCGTTGAAACTCCGGCCGTCGGCAGGCTTGCCGCGTTCTGGTTGGTAGCGGATATCCCAATCCCCTTCCAGTAAGTGATCGATGTTCCGCAGGGCTCGTGAATCGCAATCCACGAAGAGAATTTTGCCATACTGTTTCGGGTTCTCGATCAATTCCGCCACCCGATACTTCCAACACCACGCTTCCTCCGCGCCTTCCTGTCCTTCCATTGGCGGCGTTTCCAGATACACTTCCTCCAAGCCCTTCCGCTCCACCATGAACAATGGCATAGGGGAATTACGGAAGACAATAATGTCCCCGTAAAAAAACGTCCGCACCAGCGAGGACGCCAGCATTTTGCCCAGGAATCGGTAGCCTTCACTGTTCGGGGAATCAAAGGCGATGGTGTAGATCAGGTTCTTTTTTGGTTGGCGTGCCATGGTTTGAATGAGTGAGTAGGTTAAGTGAGTAAATTAAAAAATAAGGGAAGTGGAGTGTGGAGCAGTCCGCTGGACTGCTACCCCATACTGTCCTAGGAACATCCGCTGGAGTCCGGGCTTCAGCTCGACGGCATCCCGTAGCCGTCCTCCAGGCATCATCATACTCCTCCAGCATACCCCTGTCGGGATGAATCCCGGACTCCAGCGGGTGTTGTAGCCTAGGCGGCACTGCGTCGTAGCAGTTCTGCTGCATCGGTCCAGCAGACCGCGCGACACCCTTGATCAATAATTCCGAAAAATCCCTGCCCGCCCACCCATCCGTCGCGAGAACACTAGCCAAACCAGCGCGAACCGCCGCGCTAACGATGGGGTAACCTGTTGAATATGAACCAACTGCAACCATCATGAAAATAGTTTGAGAAAAGATTGACGAACGTGAAGAAATTAGTAAATTGAAGTCCTATGACACCAAACTACCATAAACCCCAGAGGGGGAGGGGCTTGTCAAGACCTCCATAATTTTATTTTTCAAAATAACCTCCCGGAGCCTACGCTTTGGAATTCACAATTGGGAAGGAGGCGGTTTTTAGGGAATATGGGTAAAGCTGGAGTTGGTGCCGTTGTTCTACTTCACGGGTTCAAACTAGATGTTCTTGCGTCTGTCAGCTCAGATGACTCTTATGATTACTGCACCTCTGGATTTTACTATTTCCACGAAGGTCAGGGGAGCACCGGCGGAGATGACGTAACTGTGGCTTTTAATCTTAAGGTGAATACAGACACACTGACAGGTATTGGGCTCGGTCTTTTAGACAAGCTTTTGGCTCATCTGGGTCTTCCGACCGACAATTCGGGCAAACCAGGTGAGGCCAAAATCTCCATCACTACGCACCCGGGAAATCAGTCCAGTGCAGGTGTGAATGATGGTAACCAGTATCAATTGTCCAATCTTTCCGCTACCGGATCAATTAGTCTTAACCCCGGAATAACTATACCTACATCAACTTCGGTTACCGCCAATGGGGTGTCCCGCTCCGGCACAATAAATGACCCCTCATGGGATGATAGGGAACCCATTACGGATGACCACAACCTTACCTACACCCCTTCAACCCCAGTGGAAGGCTATGAAACTGCTGCGGGCGCGACAGCTGGTGCTGACGGGGTCCGGGTCACATGCGCCACAACCAGAAATTCAGTTACTGGAAAGGTAATACTGAAAAAAACATTCTCAGAGACCGAGGTTAAATTCTCGGTTGGGGGCCAAGAATATACAGCTAAATTCAAATATGCGGATATCAGTGTAGAAACAGAAACATCTCATAGTTGGGATCTTCATGTAAAAAAGAGCACAACCTATTGGAGAAGACCAAAAGGAGGAACCAAAGCCCAGTGGGTGAAGGATCCTACTCGTAGCATTAACCCAGTAGTAACTGATGTTTCTTCTTAGGTTTTTAGTTGCCTGCGTTTGGGGCGTGCTAGTGGGTTGTAGAGAAGAAGTTTCACAACCGCGCCATGTCGCGCCAGTAGCCCAAGCCGCGCCTGCGGTCAATTCCGGGCAGCCAACACCGCCGGTTCACGCTAATGTGCCGGACGCCACTTATGCACATGGATTCTCACTTGTGGAGTTTAAACGTGAGCTAGAAAGCGTTGGCAGTGGAGCGAAGCGCAATGAGTTACTACGATCACTCGTCAGTTCATTGACTAGCGAGGAGTTGCTGAATATGATAGTCAGTAATGAAGCGCTTTTTTCAAGGCAGGATTTAGCAGGGACGGAGATGCTAGCTACCCAGATCAGCAAGTGTGACCCGATGATTTCCCTGTCGCTGGTTCAACAATTAAAGAATAGAGAAATGCGCCAATTTCTTTTTGATTCGATGGCTACGTCTTTGTCAAAAGCTTCCGTAAACGACGTCTTAAAAATAAGTGAATCCATTGCTTCTCCAGATGTAATCGCTCAGTTTTATACCAGTGTCGCTCAGATGAAAACAAGTGTAGACTTTTCGTCAGCTGCACAGGAAATTTCGCAGTTGAGATCCACCCTCTTAGCGAAACAACACGTCGATCCTCTGGGTTTAGCCAATAGCTTCGTTTTTGATTCCGTTGCAAAATTATCAGAGTCCCAAATCGGTGCAGCATACCTCCAGCTAGATCAGGTTACAGATTTAGTTGTGCGAAAAAAACTCTCACAAGGTATGATTAATGCCTATTTTCAAAGGGACAGTCTCGCTGCAACGGAATGGTTGAATAATCAACCGCCGAGCACAGATAAGCTTAATGCGATAAGCGCGCTCATACCACTGCTGAAGCTACAGGGAGAAAATGAGGCTGTCGGTGCATGGGAGTCGGAAGCTCAGCGCATAAGTTCTTCGGTAAAGCAGAAGTAGTTAGGGAATTAGCCGCATTTCTATTTCTAAAGTGCTCAGCAAAATAGCGGTAATGAAGTCCTCAGTTAATCTTAGTCCGATAGTCCTGTGCCTTTTTCAGTAAATATACTTAGCTTGCCGAAATACTGCATTAATTTGACTCGACGGCTAGATCGCAAAGTCATCGCATGGAATCAGTTCCGTGCCGCGCACCTACAGGTGGCACGGCTCGCAGCTCCAGACGCGTTTGCAGTTGAGGAAGCTCGTGGCTGGAGGAGTAAGGGGGCTAGGGCGTGTGCTGTGGCGCATCGCTTGGCTTGGCGCGCAGCAAAGCTTGCAGGTGCAGAGGCGGTGTGGGTATTTGAAGATGACTCTGTAATTTGTCCTGATTTTCAAGATCGTTTTGCTGCATTGTTGATTCCAGACGATTGGCAGATGATTTATCTGGGATGCACCTTTGTCGATCAACCAGAGCCGATTTCCCCTACATTAGTCCGTGTGCAGGGTCGCATTTGGGAAACCCATGCGATGATCGTGCGGGCACCGGCCTTTGCCGAATTGAATCGGATTATGGCACCCTTTAGCAGGAGGAATCGACCTCCGAGCGATTACCCACAGGACCATGTGGCGATTGATAATTTGCTGGTGGAGTTTCATCGGAGACATCCGGTATATGCGGCTTATCCGGCACTGGCTTGGCAAAGCGAAGGAAGTTCTGATATTGATGGCACTCGAAAGCGCATGTGGAGTGCGCAGGGACGCCAATTATGTTTTCCTGAGATCATGGCAAAGCTGGATGCAGAAATCGCCCAACGCTGGCCGGACCATGCCGCGCTCAGGCCAAACCTTACGCTGGCCCAGCCGCAACCTATGGTGGCACTGCCCGAACTGCAGAATGCCGCCAAGTTGGTGCCGCAGAAATTTCCAGTGGCTCCCACGCCCATGTCCGTGGACAAACCAAACCCGGTTTTGCCTGTGAAGCCTGGCTCAAAGCTAAATCCTAGCACGTTCGGGGCCTTGCGGCTGGCGGACCTGCCCATGTATTGCTTGAACCTGCCACGAAGGCCAGATCGTAAACTGCGCGCTTGGGGAGCGTTTCGGAAGCATGGATTGAAGGTCGAGCGTGTTTCCGCGCTGGATGCGAGCGGTGTGACGGACGGACGAGGATTCATTAATGCAGGACACCGCGCCTGCTCGACCGGTCATCGTCTGGCGTGGCGCAAGGGACGTCAGGCTGGCGCCTCCGGGGTCATCGTGTTTGAAGATGATGTGTTGCTCTGCCCTGATTTCGGCCAACGGTTGCGGGATCTCGAACTCCCGGATGATTGGGCTGTGTTCTACTTTGGCTGCTTGTTTCAATCCCCAGGACCTATCTTGATGGAACGCGGCATCCTCAAAATCCAAGCTCTCACCCATGACGCCCATGCCTATGCGGTGCGAGCCGAGGTCTGGCCGCACTGGAATCGGGCACTGGCGAAGCTTTCCCACAAACGGGGACATCCTGACTTCCCAACCCCGACTGCCAGTGATGTTGTGAAATCCTCGTTTTTCCAAGAATTCCCCATGTATTCCATCTGGCCTCCCATGGCGTGGCAGCAAAGTGGGATCTCCAACAATACTCGCCAGCAGAAGGCAAATTATCGCTTGGACGGACGACAACTCTGGCAGACCGAAGCCATCGAGCATTTGCCGTGGCCTGCGGGTAATGCAAATTCCACCTCCAACGCATCATGAACTTTCCACTCATTCCAGTCCTAGTAGTTACGACCACGTTAGCGGTCGTTGGCGCCTGGTGGTTGTTAAAAGCTCCGGCCCCCAAGCCTGACGAGTCAGCCGCGCCAGTGCACGCGACCAGCAAAGCGAAAACCATTGCGGTGCAAAAAGCGGAAGAGCCCATCAAGTTGGTCGCTGATGCCACGGGGTTAAGTCCGGCGGAGTTCTCCCGGATGATGCAAAACTTAGTGGATGATGCTAGCACGGAAGAGCGGAAGGCGGCCCAGGCAGGACTAACCGCGACGTGCAATTTGGAACAGGCCGTGGTTTTCTACAGCGCGGCCAGGCTGAAGGTGAAGGGTAAGGTTGATCCAGGGGCTCTAAGAGGGTTTTTGGGGGCTATGGGTGGCCGTTTCAGGGCGATTGCTATGGCCGAGTTTCTGAAACAACATCCCAAGGGAGATGTGGCCATGGATTCCATCCTTCACGGGTGGGCGAAGGTGCAGTCTCAGGAAGCACTCAATTGGTTCCAGTCGCTGCCAGAAACATTTCCTTCCCGTCAGGCGATGTTGCAAGCAGTGCTCTGGGGGATGTCCACTGCGAATGCCAAAAATGGCTTAGCCGCTTACAGGACGATGTCTGTCGCTGATCAGAATTCAACGTCCGCAATCTACGGGCTGAGCAATGGTCTCGTGCAAAATAGCGGCCTCCAAGGGCTGAATCTGTTGCTGGCAGAGGTCAATGATCCGCTGGTTTTTACCAAGATTCTACAAGCTTCCTTGGGAAGGGCCTCGAAACAACCGCCCGAGCTGTTCGTGCCCTGGATGGCAGATTATGTGGAGCTGGACGCAAAACTTGCTGAGAGTTGGCAGGCCGCAGCCAAGGAATGGCAAAGCAAGGCGCCTGACAAATTTGCGGAGTGGTTCCGTGAAGGTAAATCAAGGCTGCCACCGGCCCTACAACAGGCCTTAGCCCTGTAAGTCTATGCCTTCACTGCACTACGGTTGGTTAAGCCGAGAGCCACGGATCCTTTATCAGATCTTGCTCCCGAATCTTGATATTGGACGGTGGTTAACTGGGCCAGGAGTTGTCCGAATCTGTCAGCCGTGGTGGCATACGAAGCGTGACGAGGTGCTGAATTTTATTGCTGAAGCGAGCGCGCTTAGACCCCAGGACACGTTCATCATCCTGCTTAATGAGCCTAAGGTTGTGGTGGAGTTGAAGGCTTTGGGCGTGCCCGCGTATTTCATTCATCAGAACGCGTTTATCGATGAAGCGGTGTTTCGGCCCAATGCGGAGGTAACACCGATCTACGATGCCGTAATGACCGCCAGGTTAAGTCGATTTAAACGTCATCAACTGGCTAAATTGGTGCCTAAGTTGTTACTGGTTTCTGCGGTAGTGTGTGCGGCAGACGAACTCGCCTACGGCAAGGAACTGAGGGACATGATGCCGCAAGCGGTCATTACGGGAGAGCAAACTCGTTATCATTACGGTCCCGCCATGGTGCGGCTGCTCAATGAAGCCAAGGTGGGGCTGATACTTTCTGCCGTGGAGGGCGGCAACTATGCCACGACTGAATACCTGCTCTGCGGGCTGCCCGTGGTCTCGACGGGCAATTTAGGGGGACGCAACGAGTGGCTTGACCCAGAGTTCTGTCGCATCGTGCCTCCTGATGAACAATGCGTGGCCGCAGCGGTGAAGGAGTTGATAAGCCGACGGATTCCGCCTCAGGAAATTCGCGAACGCACGTTGGCCAAGATGACCGAGCATCGGGCGAAGTTCTGCGAACTTGGACAAGAGATCTATGGTGCCGCTGGTGCGGGGCGAGACTTCGCGCGTGATTTCTATGCCGAATTTAAGCCAAAGCTGGGAAAATGGGGTGACGCATCGAAGGTGATGGAACTATTCGATGATCCCTAGAGTAAATGGACGGGCTAGTCATAGCGCGTCAACTTTCAACTTGGCTCATAAATCGGGTGCCACCTCGCCCACCACACCTAAGGTAACTGGCTTTGGGTCGCGAGCACATCGGCGGATTGATTGCTACGGAAGGCATGAAGTTTCTCCGCCAGGGTGGCATCATTGACCGCCAACTGGGCCACCGCAAACAAGGCTGCGTTGATGGCGCCAGCCTTACCGATGGCGAACGTGGCCACGGGAATGCCAGCGGGCATTTGCACGATGCTGTGCAGCGAGTCCACCCCGCTGAGCGCTTTGCTTTGCACGGGCACGCCCAACACTGGCAACGTTGTGAAGGCGGCAGTCATGCCGGGAAGATGGGCCGCGCCCCCGGCCCCGGCAATGATGCATTTGAGTCCGCGGCCCGCAGCGGATTTCGCATACTCCGCCATGAGGTCGGGCGTGCGGTGAGCGCTGACGACCTTGGTCTCATGCGGCACCCCGAAATCCGTTAGGATGGCGGCAGCGTGTTGCATGGTATCCCAGTCGGAGATGCTCCCCATAATGATGCCTACGTGTGCTGACATATGTTTGCGGAGTAAAATTTAGCCTTCAAGACTGGCGAGATAACGTTCCGCCTCGATGGCCGCTCCGCAGCCCATGCCAGCGGCGGTAATGGCTTGCCGGTAAACTTTGTCCGCGCAATCGCCCGCCACGTAAACGCCCGGCACGTTGGTGGCGGTGCCTTGGACGGGGATGATGTAGCCTGCGTCGTCCATGTTGATGACTCCCTTGAAGAGTTGCGTGTTAGGCACGTGCCCGATAGCCACGAACACGCCTGTGCAGTCCAGCGTGCTCTCCTCGCCTGTGACGTTGTTTTTGATTCTCACCCCTGTGACGTCGTCCTTGGAAACGTCCAAAATTTCCGTGACTTCCGAGTTCCAGATCGGCTTGATCTTCGGGTTCGCCAGCGTGCGGTCGGCCATGATTTTCGAGGCCCGCAGCGTGTCCCGACGATGGATCAGATAGACTTCGGAACCGAAGCGCGTCAGGAAATTCGCCTCTTCACAGGCGGTATCGCCTCCACCGACCACGACGAGTGGCTTGTTGCGGAAGCGGGGGAAAGCGCCATCACACGTCGCGCAGAAGGTGACACCCTTGTTCTCCAACAGATGCTCGCTCTCCACGCCCAGATGCTTGTGGCCCGCGCCCGTGGCGATGATCAGCGTCTTCGTTTCCAGTGGCGCACCGTCCACCGTGAGAGTGATTTTGCCATCGGCAAAACTTACGCCCTCCACCATGCTGCCGAACTGCACTTTCGTGCCGAACTTCTCCGCCTGCTGTTGCATGCGCGTCATGAGTTCGAAGCCGTCAATGCCCTCGGGGAATCCGGGGAAATTTTCCACCACTGTGGTCGTAGTCAGCAGACCACCGGGCATGTTTCCCGTGATGACCACGGGGTTCAGGTTAGCGCGGGCGGTATAGAGCGCAGCGGTCCATCCAGCGCAGCCGGAGCCAATGATAACGACGTTTTCCATGGAGGTAAAATTTAGAATGAGTGAGGGTTGAGAGAACCGCAGTATGGAGCGCCCCGGCAGAGCGTCAAGAGGCGGGATGGTTGGAAACGGATTGCGGGTGCAACGTCTCACCCGAGTGGAGGACTGCGTTGCTGGCACCTCTCGAAAGGCCCCTGCGTGGAGGGCGAGGTTACGAGACCAGCACTGCGCTGAGCCGGGTCCTCCAGTATGTTCCCGGTCTCCTGACGTCGCCCTCCACCCACTAGATCATCAACCCATACCGCCACCGCAGCACCACCACTTTTCTCCCCGATATTGCGGAGGTTTCTCCTTTCGCCTGAGACCATACACGCAGCGCGCTAGACTGGAGGCGTAGCTCATTTTCCAAATCTAGAGTAATGCCGTGGTCAGGTTGGCGACCCTCTCAGGCCGCCGCTGCTCCCCACCAATGATCCCGTAAACCAACTACGCGCAAATGCGATGGTCTAATCTCGCTGCCTCACTCATGATTAGATCTTCCTGCACTCCTCCATCATGAAACCCTTGTTCTTGCTCGCCTGTCTGCTGTCACTCCTCCTGTTTCCCCGTGCCATGGCTGCTCCCGTGACATCGGACATCTATGCGCCAGAGAACCTGATGGCGTGGTGCATCGTGCCCTTTGATGCCAAGCATCGGGGTCCGGAGGAGCGGGCGCAGATGTTGGAGACGCTGGGGATTCATCGACTGGCCTATGATTGGCGGGCGGAGCACATTCCTACGTTTGATGCCGAGGTGGAGGCGATGCAGAAGCATCACATTGCCATCACCGCCTGGTGGTTTCCCACCACGCTGGATGCGGATGCCAAGACCATTTTATCGGTGATTGAGCGTCATAAAATCACGCCACAGCTCTGGGTGATGGGTGGTGGTGAAATGCTGCAACCGGGCCAGGCCAACGATGCCCGGGTGGCAGCGGAGGCGGCACGGCTGAAACCGATTGCCGAGGCCGCAGGCAAGCTGGGCTGCCAAGTGGCGCTCTACAATCATGGCGGCTGGTTTGGCGAACCGGAGAATCAGCTCGATGTCATTTCCCGCTTGGAAACGGAGGGCGTGAAAAATGTGGGGATCGTTTACAACTTTCACCATGGTCATGAGCATCTGCCGCGCTTTGGGGAACTGGTTCGGAAAATGAAGCCACATCTGCTGGCGGTAAATCTCAACGGGATGGTGCGCGACGGGGACAAGGCGAATGCGAAAATCCTGCCGTTAGGCACTGGCGATCAAGAACTGGAAATGATGCGCGTGCTGCAAGCCAGCGGTTGGCAGGGTGCCGTCGGCATCATTGATCACAAGCCGGAAACGGACAGCGAAGTGACGCTGCGTGAAAATTTAGGTGGACTGAAATGGCTGCGCGCGGAATTGGCGCAGCCGGGGTCTGGTGGCGTGAAGCCAGCGGCTGCGCCCATCACAGGTGGAAAGTTTGGGCCAGGGAAAATTGGCAACGCCATGGATGCAGGCGCGGGTGGCTTGGTGTTGCCGGGAAATGCGGCCTATCGCAAACGGCCGCTGATTATTTCCGCGTGGACGAAACTGCGCACCGCCACAGCATTCAACATTCTGGTGGCTTCTGATGCGAAGAATTCCGCCGAGCACTGGGAGTTGTATTCCTATGTTAAGACGGGGGAGTTCTGTGTGTTCCAGCCTGGGCGGGGTGGCAATTTTGCCAGCGGGGTCAACATCACGGATGATCAATGGCATCAGGTTTCCGCCGTGTTAGAGGAATCCCGCGTGCGTTTGTATGTCGATGGCAAACTGGCGAAGGAACTCCCCGCGCAACCACTGCAAGGCAAACCGCTGCCGGGTGGTTTTGCGATTGGTCAACTAGTGGAAGGCGGGATCGGCTGCGATGGATTGATTGACGACGTGCACATTTGGCAGGGCCATGATCCGGCCGCGAGCAATCAAGCGATTGGCGCGTGGCCCTTGGAAGTGGGTGAAAAAAGCGCCCCAGAGCCTGCCGCCTTCTTTCCTGATGCAGTGCCCCTGCGACCAACGGAACATCCGTTTTATCAGGAACAGGTGAATCGGGATCGCATGTATGATTTCTATGCCAAGCAAGCGCTGCGCTTCGGTCCCATGCTGCCGCAACCTGAGATTATCACTTCGTTCCCTGGCTTGGATAGTGGACGCTACGGGCATTGGGGAAATCAAAATGAGGAAGTCTGGCGCGATACCAGTTGGAATAACATGGATGCCGGCGGCCTGCAGAGCGGCATCATTTCCCTCGGCGGGAAGAACGTGCCGCGGGGCGTGTGTGTGCAGTTAGGCGAACAGCGCGAGCTGGCGGCGTGTTTCAACACGGACACCCTAACGTGGGAAGGTGTGTGGAGGGGCGGTCGCTTGCTGCACTTCGATTCCTTCCGTTGGGGGATGCTGGCGGCTTTAGTGCCGGATGGGAAGCTGGAAACGAAGCCGGAGAGCGAGCCTGCAGCCAAGGGAAGCTTCACCTATCATGGATTCTATCGCCATGGTGGGAAGGTGCTATTTGCATTCGCCAAAGACGGTCAGGAGTGGCTGGAGACGGCTTGGAGTGAGCAGGGGGAATTTCAGCGGCAGCGGGAATTGGCGAATGGCAAGTTGGCGGAACTCACCAAGGGCGGGCCGACGCAATGGCCCCAGGTCTTGGAGAGCAAAGGCAGCTTGGGCACGGGGAAGCCGTATGCAGTGGACACGCTGACATTTCCCAAGACTCCGTGGAATTCGCTCTGGCACGCAGGTGGTCATGATTTCCTCCCAAATGGTGATGCGGTGTTGTGCACGTTCGAGGGTGAAGTCTGGGTGATTAGTGGCATCGAGCAAACGTTGGAAAACCTACGCTGGCGACGTTTCGCCAGCGGGCTGAGCCAGCCATTGGGATTGAAGGTGGTGAATGGCAAAATTTATGTGCTCGGCAGGGATCAAATGACGCGACTGCATGACCTGAACAACGACGGGGAAGCAGATTTCTATGAGGCCTTCTCCCGGGCTTACGATACTCCCGTGGGCGGTCACGATTACCTAACTGGTCTGGAAATCGACGCACAGGGCCGCTTCTATTTCGCTTCCGGCAAGCTGGGGATCAATCGCATTGCAGCGGATGGCAAGTCCACGGAGGTGCTAGCCACAGGCTTTCGTAATCCTAACGGCTTGGCGGTGGGGCCCAAGGGAGAAGTCATGGCCGGCGTGCAGGAAGGGGACTGGACGGCGGCCTCGTGGCTTACCGAGTTGCAGCCGGGCGGACATTATCGGCACGGCGGACCACGTCCGGGACCGTTGGGTGATTTGCCACCCACGTTGTTTTTCCCGCGCGGGGTGGAAAATTCTTGTGGCGGCCAGGTCTTTGTGGACTCCGCAAATTTCGGCCTGCCGCAGGGGGCGCTGGTGCATCTGTCGTGGGGTTATGGCACGGCGTTTGTGATTCTGCGGGAGACAGTGGACGGCCAAGTCCAAGGCGCGGCGGTGCCATTGCCGGTGGAGTTTCGGTCCGGGGCGCATCGAGGCCGATTCCGCCAGCAGGACGGTCAGCTTTATGTCACCGGCATGACCGGATGGGGGACTTACACCCCAGATGCAGGATCGTTCCAACGCATGCGCTACACGGGTGGCAGTGGCTTTTCACCGATCGCATTTCATGCGCATGAAAATGGGGTGCGACTGGAGTTTCCGACTCCACTCGGAACCACCGCCGTCGATGGGAAACAGTATTTCGCGCAGCAATGGAATTACCTCATCGGTCCGGCGTATGGCAGTGATGAGTATTCCGTGCGCTGGCCACAACAGCCTGGGCACGATGTGCTGGAGATTCGCAGCGTGCATTTGTTGGACGATGGGAAATCCCTTTTCCTGGAAATCCCGCAGCTCCAGCCCTGCCATCAACTCCACCTTCACGCTGCGCTACCCCAATTAGTCAGTCAGGATTTCTTCCTCACCCTCCACAAGCTAGGTCCAGCGTTCACCAGCTTTCCCGGCTACCAAGCCATCGCCAAGACCACCACAGGTCAAAGCGCAGGCCTCGTGCTGGACGTGGAGCCATCACCCTTTGAGCAAGGCGCGGCGGGTCGGGCAATGAAAATCCAAACCGCTGCGGGCCTGCAATTTGCGCAACGCGAGTTGCGGGCCAAGGCGGGCGAGCGCCTTTCCCTAACCTTGGAAAATGGCGATCTCATCCCGCACAATTGGGTATTAGGAAAGCCCGGCACGCTGGAGAAAATTTCCGATGATGCCGACCGGAATCTGGCCAATCCCAAAGCGCTCTCGCAAAGCTACGTCCCGCAACTCCCAGAAGTTCTGGCCTCGACGCGCCTGACCAATCCCAACACGAACACCACCATCCATTTCACGCTCCCGGCGGAGAAAGGGGACTATCCCTACCTCTGCACCTTCCCGGGGCACACCAAAATCATGCGCGGGGTGTTGCATGTGGATTAAGTTATTGCCATAAAGGCTCCGCTGGCCCGGATAACACAGGTATGCGAGAATCTGAACCACATGCTCTCCCACTCGATTTCGTCGGACTGCACTTCGGCTGTGGTCTGCACCCGGTCGAGGGGTGGTGGAACACTCAAATCAACAATTTTTCTACCCGCAGGCGCTCCCGCAGTGGACAAAGCGCGGAATCTGTGACAGGGCACGAGGATGCAACAAACTATCGTTACGCTTGATTTGGAAGGTGTGCTCGTGCCGGAAATTTGGATCGCCTTCGCTGAAAAGACCGGCATTCCGGAACTGCGTCTGACGACCCGGGATATTCCGGACTATGACGTGCTGATGCAAGGTCGGCTGGCTATTTTGGAGCAGCATAATTTAACGCTGCCGGATATCCAGGAAGTGATCGGCACCTTGGCACCCATGGCTGGGGCGCGGGAGTTCCTGGATGAATTGCGGGGCCTAACGCAGGTGATTATTCTCTCCGATACCTTTGGTGAATTCGCCCAGCCGCTGATGCGCCAACTGGGATGGCCCACTATTTTCTGCCACCAGTTGGAGGTAGAGGCCGGTAGAATTGTAAATTACAAGCTGCGGCAGCCGAATCAGAAGCAAGTCTCCGTGGCAGCACTACAGGGGCTCAACTATAAGGTGATCGCAGCGGGTGATTCGTTCAACGATACCACGATGCTCCAGCAAGCGGACGTGGGGTTCTTTTTCCACGCCCCGGATGCCATCAAGACGCAGTTCCCGCAGTTCGCAGCTTTTGACCGCTACGAGGATCTAATGGCAGCCATTCGGAGTGCGCTGTAAAGGGCTCAGGGCCTGGTCAGCCGCCAGAACATGCGTTGCGTCGGGGCTTCAGGCGTAGGGAAGAACGGACTGGGCGTGGTGGGCTCTTTGATCCAATTGGTCAGGTTCGTGGAGCATTCAAGATAAACGGTGGGATCGATCCAATAGAGGAAGGGAGCCCCATTCTGTTGCCCCAGCCCGTAGGTCGGAATCAGTGGACCGGAAACATAACTAGCGGTTAAGGAAAGATCCATTACCATATCTGAAAAGGGAGGGGCAGCGTTGAGTTGGTGGACCTCCACCGCTAGGAGATTGGTGCCCTCCACCAAATGCGGTAGAATGCTGGCCGGCACGGCAATGGTGTTGTAAGTGCTTTCCGCTGCCCCGGATTGGCCGCCCGCGCTGGTGGCATAGGTGCCATAGTTAATGGCCCCGCCAGTGGTGGCCCCGCTATCAATGAGGAACCGACTTACTTCGTAGCCGTTGAGATAGATGACCGCACTGTCGTCCACCATCAGTTGAATACTCATGGAGGAGATTTGCGCGGCATTGGTCAGCGTGAACGGTTTGCGGAAGTAGGTGGTGATGACGCTGGTTTCTGGCAGAGTCGTGCCGAATACAACGAAAGGCGCAGCGGCTCCAATATTGCCGAACCCTAACGGAGCTGTCTTGTTGAGATTCCATTGGGCCGCCTGCTCGGTGTAAGGCTGCCCGGTCCAGCCTGCGGCGGGGGCGGCACCGATGGCGGAGTAACTCCATCCAGCATTCCCCTTGGCGATGGGGGTTTGGTTGGGCAGGGAGTTGGTCTTGTAATACAGCATTTCAGGGAAGGTCACTTCGGCGTTGGTGGGGCTGTGCAACCGCAGTAAGACCAGCCCGAAATTATTGCCCACGGGCAGCGTGATCGCTGGCAGCGTGAGGAGCGTTTCTCCAGAGACGAATGTCAGGGTTCCGCTCATCACCAGCGTTTCCGCAGTGCTGTCAGGTTTCACTTTGCCCACCACTTGATAGTTTACGCTGACAGGCTTGGAGGAAAATGTGCTCAAGCGCACGGTGGGTTTGCTGGGAAGGTTCACGAGGTTGTCCGTGGTCGTCAGACTGGACCATCCCACGCCGACATTTGAATTCGGGACCGGCATGTAAGGAGCCAGCAGGCTGCCGTTGGTAGCGGGATTCCACACTGTGTTGTTGGGGTGGTAGGAATTCGCCTTGGTGAGGTAATTATTGTTAATTGTCATCCACTGGCTCCCGTAAGTCCAGGCCGCCGCCGCCACTCCGTGCGAGGTATTCCAAGTAAATCCCCAGACGTCCTGGAAAATGTTATTAATCACGATGGAGTTCTCCACCGTGAGGGTGCCGCTGTAAGTGAATCCACTCAAATAATTATCCCCGTAACGCGTGCCGACCATGCAACCGATTACAGCACTGCCGTTCATGTAACTCAACGGGCCTTCATAGCCGCACTCGAATCCCTGCCCGCACGCGAAATGCACGCTGTTGAGACTGCGGGGCACGCGGCCCGTGCCGCTGTGACTCATGGCTTCGTGCACCGCTCCTTCGATCCAACTGTTTTGCAGCACGGTGATCCCATCGTTGCTCCCGCCGGTATCAATGCCATCGTCTTTGGTGAAGCCGATGACGCATTTGTTGAGGGTCCAGGTTTTCGGAACATTTGTCGTGGTATCATGAAAAGGCACCAGATAAAGACCGTCATTGTCGCCATCCACGAAGCCCGGACCATCGTCCAGGTAAACATTGGTGGCTCCATTCGGACGATCCACGAACTGGATGAAACCACAGCGGTCCGCGTCGAATTGACCATGGTATAACTCTCCCACCGTGGTGGCGTGATGCACTAGTGACCGAGTCAGGGAAAGCGTGCCCGTATCCTGGTGGAAGGCCTGACCGCGGCCATCGATGATGTAGGTGTCGGTCATCGTGCAATTTGCGTTATTATCAATCAACACCAACGCCTGCTCCTTGCGATGCGGTGAATAACCTGAGGTTCCGGGAAACCAATTGTAGAGGTTTCCGTAGGACGCGAAAATGGCCCCGGTCGTGGTCAGGCGGCCCCCGCTATTGACCGTGGCGCTTTTCTTAAGCCAGATCCCGCCCCATGGCTTGTCCAGCGCAGTCGCTACGAAACAGACCGGATGATCCATGTTGGCGCTCACTTGCAGGTGGGCCCCGGCATTGACGTTAATTTCCACACCTTGGGCTAGTCGCACAATGGTGTCCGGCAGAATCGTGACCGTGCCGGAAATCGTAATGCTCGCAGTCAGATCGATCCGTTGATTCGGCCCCCACGTATCGCTGGCGATCGTGGTGGGTTTGGTGACCCAGGTAGTCGTAGGCTCAATGACCACCGATGCCGTATCGGTCGCACTGCCCGCCGCGCCAGCGTAGTTGATAGTGCCTGCGGCGGTGGCGGCAGGCAGCATAACCGATCCCCAGCCCCGCCGCAGTTGCAGCGGACTAGCCGGGAAGTTGGTGGCCTTCACGGGACCTGTTAGCCACACGGGATCGCCAACGCCATCCCGCAACATTCCCACCACTGGGATCGGCGTGTTCAGGGGAAAAGTCGTCGGTGCCACCAGGACCAGGTTTTTGCCAGTGAAGGCAGAGGGGGCATCGTTTAGCAAGGGATAGGGGGTAAACGGAGGAAGTCCACTCTCGGTCTGATCCCGCCCCGCAGCCAGAATGATGAATTGAAACAAGTCCGTCGTCACGGCCCCAGTCGAAGTCAGCGTCTTCACATCCTTCACCTCATGATATTGTGGGGCCGTCACCACGGTGGGCACACCACTAACCAAGGGCACCCCGTTCAAGGTTGGGGTGTGCGTGTAGCCAGCCTGCGAGGTCCAGGTGACGGTCACGGAGGATCCGGCAACTGCCGCAGTCTTGTTGGTAACGCCACTCACCGTGATGGTAGCGCGGGCGCAAGTCAGGGATGCCAGCAGGCAGCAAAGGGCAGTAAAGCGATAAGGGAACATAAAATGGAGAGGGATTGGGGATTGGGGGATTCTTTCAGAAAATGAACACCATGGCAACACCCAGTTCCGCCCCATTCAGACATGAACACCAATTCATTTTCTTTATCGGCATCGGGGCGAAAAAATTTCGTGACAACCGGTGGGTGTCCTGACTATGGGAGGCATATGACATCTACATCGCCTTCTGTTGGTCGTTTTCGAGTTCCCGCCCTGTTGCTGCTGTGGTCCATGGCGTTTCCCTTGATGGCAGGCACCGTTACCACGTTTGCTGGCACTGGGACCAAAGGGGCATCAGGGGACGGCGGTCTAGCGTCGGAGGCGCAATTGAACAATCCCTTCGCCATCGCCCGCGGGCCGGATGGGGCGCTCTATATTTGTGATGTGGACAACCATCGCATTCGACGCGTGCTGAAGGATGGGAAAATCGAGACCTATGCCGGGAGCGACCAAAAAGGTTACGCAGGAGATGGCGGTCCGGCTAATCAGGCCTCGCTGAATCAGCCGTATGAAATGGCGTGGGATCGGGCCGGGAATTTGTGCTTCGTAGAACTTGGGAACCACTGCGTGCGCCGCGTGGAGGCCAAGACCGGCCGCATCAGCACCGTGGCCGGAACCGGAAAATCGGGCTTTGCCGGGGACGGTGGGCCCGCGGCAATGGCGCAATTTAACCAACCCCATAGTCTGGCCTTCGATGCCGCAGGCGATCTTTACATCTGCGATATTCTCAACCACCGCATCCGGAAAATCACGCTGTCCACCGGGCACATCACCACTTGGTCTGGCACCGGTGAGAAGACCACGGCGGCTGATGGTTCTCCCATCACTGGCTCGGCATTGCACGGGCCGCGGGCGCTGGCCTTTGCCCCAGATGGGAAATGCTGGCTGGCTCTGCGGGAGGGCAACGCCGTCCTGCTCCTCGACCCCAAGTCGAACACGCTGAAGCGCGCGGCAGGCACGGGAAAGTCAGGTTTTACCGGGAACGGCGGCCCGGCCTTGGCAGCGAAACTGGCTGGTCCGAAATGCGTTAGTCTTGATGCGGTTGGCAATGTCTACCTCGCAGATACAGAATCTCATTCGATTCGTTATATCGATGCCCAGACCGGCCATGTGGAACTCCTCGTGGGCACTGGGGCCAAGGGCGACGGACCTGATGGAGATCCGCTGAAGTGCCAACTCGCCCGACCGCACGGGGTGTTCGTGGATGCTGATGGCTCCGTCTTTATTGGCGACAGCGAGAACCACCGCATCCGGGTTTGGCGGAAGTAAATTTAGTAGTCCATCGCCATGCCCAGCCAAAGGCTCTTCATGGCACTGCCTGAGTTAGCTCCCTGGCCGCTGGAGTCGTAGGTCCCTTCCAGCGTCAGCCTGAGGTTGGGCCGCAGACGATAGGCCATGTGGAATCCAAGCCGCCACACAGATTGTGCATCCTCAAATTCATAGCCGATGGCTCCGCTGGCGGAGGTTTGGAAGCGCTCGCTCCAATGACGGACCAGGCTGAGCTGCAATTCCTGCCGATTCACCCGCGGATCCACTAACTCTGACATGCGCTCCCGACCTTCGTTTGGACCAACCCCGATCGCCCGGCGGACCTCGACACCGTAATGATCGTTAAAACGACTGATCTCTCCCAGGTAGGCGATGCTTATCCCGGGGGTCGAGGCGGTTTCTTTCAACAGCGTTTTGAGCAGGGAAAGCTCCCCTGCGAAGCCACTGCCGATGCTCTCATGGTCCACGGTAACTTGTCTCCACCCGATCCCTGCATCCAAAGCCACGCCCCCTCCAAGCTCCGCCTGCACGGTGCCGGAAACTTTATTTTGCCGACCGTTCAACCCCCGCAGGGCCTGTGAATAAGAGGCCCGCTGCTGATAGTCATAGCGCACTTGATAGCCGAGGCCACCCAGCGGAAACTGGCCTGCAGACACCCCAAAGCCGACCCCATCGCGATGGCCAGTGACGCCCGCTTGGAGGAAACGATTTCCTGAGAAAAACGCGCGCAGCGCACCGGAGGCCTCCAGTAAATCATCTTCCGTCTTGCCGGAGAAGCGAGAGCCAGCGCTGGGCGAAATTCCATCCCAATAGCCTTCGCCAATAAACTGGAGCGAGCGGGAGAAAACACCGGATTGGAATCCAACTCTAACCTCATTCCAGCGACCTTCCTCAGCATCAATCAAACGCCAGTCAAGCGAGCTACGGGCGCTCCCAATAGCCGCCAACGTGTCCGCAGATTCCAATGCGTCGTCACGATCAAGCAGACTTAGGCTGGAGTTGGCACCCAAATCGCGGTAGCATTTAACCGCGCGATCAAAGCTGCCGGTTTTTTCGAACGCTTGCGCCAAGAGGCGGGAGCGATCTGAAGCACCGTTGGCGTCTTTCGTCTGGGGGGCTTTTTCCAATAATTGCAGGGCGGCATCGGCTTCGTTATTTTTGAGCAGCGTTTTGGCACGGAACTCAATCACATCTGATCGCTCTGGGGCCATGGCATAGACCTGCTCAGAAAGGGACAGGGCCAAGCGGTGCTGACCTTCATCGAAGGCTCCTTCTCCTGCCTTAATCAGTTGATTTACTTTGGCATCGGCCAACACTTCCTTGGCTTCTTGGCGAATTTCCGGGGTCAGCGTTAGGTCGGATATCATCTTTTGGAGGGCCGCTTCGCCTCTGGCTAAATCTCCGGATCCGATCATGATTTTCGCCTCCATGATGAGCGCTTCGGGGGATTTCTGATCTTCTGGGGAAAGTTGGTCAATAATCGCCTTGGCTTCAGCAACCTTCCCAGCATCCATCGCCTGATCCGCTGCCACCAGACGGCTGCTGCGACGGAGTTCCGCCGCGCGGCGGGTCGCTTCGTCACGGTCGGCGGGGCTGGCGGTGGCATCCTTGGCCACGGCATCGTAGGCTATCAGCGCCTGAGCGTTCAATTCCGCGTCATCATAAGCCGATGCCAGTTCCATGGCGTAAGGGAAAGGGACATTAGGTTCCTGCGCGGCGAGCACTTTTTCGTAGGCTTCGACGGCTTCCTTTTTCTTTCCTTCAGCCGTCAACTTGCGGGCCGCAGCCAGCAAGGGCGATTCTGGCGCGGAGTCCGGGCTGGCCTCGGCCACGGGTTGCCCTGCATTGGTCAGCACGGCCCGGGCCGCCGTATCTTCGTCATTTAAGGCCAACAACAAATGGGCCATTTTGACGGCCATGAGCTGGTCTTTCTTCTTCAAATAAAGCTCCATGAGTTCCCGGAGTTCTCCCTCAGACATTTTGGCTGCTTTGCTCAGCATTTCTTCATCCACCTTCCCAGCTGGCAAAGCCGCTTTCACGGTCTCTGCTGCTGCCAAAGGGGCCACTGTGGGCGGGGCGGCGGAGAGCCCGGAGATGAATCCGTCCGTGCTGCTAATCAGCACGAGCAGTGGAGAAATTCGGAGCGAAAGATTAATTATTTTCATTATCGGAGCTGTGGAGGCAGGCTCTATACGCAATTTTACTGCGAATAGCTAGTAGAAACTTTCGGAACTGGGGGGGATTGAATTTCTTCCACATGCTTGCTCCGGATTGATTCCACTGCTTGGTCGTAGGCAGTTTGCGCAGCTTCTTCTTTACCCAGCATCCGGCAAATATCACCCAGGAAAACCAGTTGGTCCGCCGGCGGGCTGTCCATGTCCTCCAAATACCGCCGCTGATATTTCTCAGCATCCAAAAATGCCCCGGTCTGGAAGCAAGCTTCGGCCAACAGGGGCCAAGTGGCAGCATTCGCATCCACTGAGGTATAGTAGCCCCGGGCCAGATCCAGTTGGCCAGTGCGCTGACAGATATCACCCAGACATAAACGCACGTCGGCTGGGAAATCCCGCCGCTTTCCAATCTGCGCTTTGAGGAATTCCGCCGCCCGCTGATGCTGCCCTGATTGGGTGGCTGCCAAAATATAGAGTGACATGGAGCGCAGATCCTCTTTGGTAGCAGGCACTTCCAGCACTTCTACCGCATCCCCGGGACGCTCCGCGTCCTGCAGGGCCGAGGCATACTGACGACGCAGGTTGAGGCTGCTGGGCAACTGAGCCACCCCTTGCTGGAGGACGACCATCCGTTGTCCATCCTTACCGATGAGTTCGAAACTGCGGGCCAACTCCAGGAAGTCATGCATACTGGGATGGGCTAACTTCGCGAAGCGGATTTCCAAGGCCCGGTTCAAGGTGGTGTAATCTCCCAAGGACTCCGCCAGGAGGGCCATATTTTCGACCGTGGAATTGTCGTGCTGGTAAGACTGCAAGGAGCGGTAAATCGCTAAGGCCTCGGCATTTTGGTTCAGTTCGATGTGCAAATCGGCCACTCGCTTGCGGAAGTCAATCCGTTCGTGTTGAAACTCTCCAGGCAACCACCATTGGTGCCGCGCCGTCCAATAACCGCCGCGCTCGCGATGGTGCTTCTGGACCTGATCTGCGGCTGCTTTCCAGGTTGCCAGGGCTTTGGGTAAATCGTCCCGCTCCTGACAAAGAGCGGCATACTCGCCCAAGATCGTGAGGTCACGGGGGGATTTCGCGAGTGCCAATTGGAAGTAATGATCCGCCTCCTCCATCCGCCCTGCCACCCCGAGAAGATGCCCGTAAGTGAATTCCATACCCGGTGGTTTTGGTTGGTGCATCACGACATCCATCACTTTCAGCAGATTCCCCATCGTCTGTAGATCCTGCGCCATGTCGGCCGCCTTGGCCAATGCCTCCGCATTTCCCAAGACCGCGAGTTTTTCATATAATGCCAAGGCTTGCTCGGCGTTGCCTGGTTCGGGCGTTTCCGACCACTCGATCCAATGCGCCAACTCCAAGGCGGATTCACTCCATTGGGTTCGGTCGGCTAATAAAACATGCGATCCTCCCTTCACCGCAGCACAAACTTCCTCCAGCGAGGCCGTTCCCAATGGCATTGCCGCCACCGCTGCGGCCAGATACGGGCGGAGATCTTTGACTCGACCGCAGTAATTTCCCGCCTGAATGGCCGCAGCCAGCAGGCTGGAGGAGAATTTGCCCGCTGCACTTTGCTCCTTCAATTTCACCAATAGCAAGTCCAGGGCTTCCCCTGCCTGATTGGTTTCGAAAAGCAAATTGAAATAGACTTGCTCCAAAGGCTCCGGCACCTCATGGCCGCGCTTTTGCGCATTGGCGATCCAAGCCTTCAAACAGCCTGCAGCCTCAGCAGCTTGATTATTGGCGCGCCAGCTCTGGACCACTACCTCCACGATCTCCTGAGTCATCATTTCAGGCCGCAACTGCATGAGTTTGGAGCAAATGAAGGTGGCCAATTTGGGTTGGCCGCCGTTGATGGCGCGCCGTGCCACGGTGCGCAACAATTCCTCCTGGTCGTCCTTCGAAAATGCCTGAATTTGCTCGGTCAGTTCCAGCATCCGTTGGCGGCAATCTTCGTGAGCCATGATCCCTTCAGCCAACTCGGCACGCCCCTCAGGAGTGCCGGTCATCTCCTTCAATTTTAGGGGATCCTCCAAGGCTGCTACCAATGCCACCCGTGCCTGCTTTTGATCCACCTGTCCCTGAGTTGGCGTTTCCGGTGTTTCCTCCAAATCCATGGCCGTGCGCAGCCCCTGCATGTGCGAGCCATCCTTGAGTTGGCGCTTGGCCAATTCCTGCTTATCCGGCACCAGCTTAACCGCCATCCCCAAGCATGCCACCGTGAACAGCACGGGTAGCAGGGGGTGGACGACGCGGAGCCGAGCAGGCTGGGGGCTGGGTGATGTTTTTACAGGCATGGTAGAAAGTGGCACTAGGCCTAGGGAGTGGGGCTCACTTCGGCTTCACAACGTCCGCTGAGTTTAAGGTTGAGGAACCCCAGAGCATCGACCGCCAGTCGTTCAGAACGGCCCGCCGATCTGAGATCCCAAGAGGATTTCGGGGGCAAACCGCCTAACCGCACCTGGCATTCGGGCCGGAAATCATCCACCACCAAACGCAACGAGCGCCCCGCAGATTCATGGAAGACAACGGGGGCAGAACTCGTAGACAAATACGGACGATTTGTCACCTGTTCTTTTGCATCGTTTTTGTTTAGCAAAGTTAATAGAACGACTGACGAATCATCAGTGTGAACGTAGAGTCCCTGCGGCGTTTGGCACCACCCCAAGACCCCTTGGCACCGGGACAAATCCGGCAGCGCGGAATTGGCCTCAAGACGGAAACTCCGCTGCTTGCCACCGGTAATCATTTTCCAGCTTTGCGGCCCCACTTGCAGCAACTGAACGTCACAACTATCCGCCACCATGGCTGCAAAATCTCGCGCCGTCATCGCATGTAATGGTTGGGTCAAACTCCAATCCAGCACCTCCGTCAGCGCTTTGAGCGCACCGAGTTGCGAGGCACTATAAAAATGATAGTAAACATTGACTGGTTTTAGCCTTCGAGGCTGCTCCGTTAACTCAAAAGTTTCCCGAACTTGGCGAAAACCGTTGAAGAAAGGGCCGCTCCAGTTCCGAGTATAAACGAACTCATTTTGATTGGACGCATGGATCTGGCGCAGGCCGTTCCACGTCATCGTCTTGGGCCCAATGATCGACACCACCGGATGCCGCTTCGTGATGGCGGTGTTGCCCCCGTTTAGGTTCAAAATGCCCAATTCTTGGCACACCTGCAACGCTTCCTTGCCCGGCCGGCAATTCCCGCTCCAGAGCATTAGTTCGACTTTTTTTCCGGGCGGCAGCAACGCCTTTTCTATATAACTAATCGACCCTTCGACTTCACGTTTCATGAAGATTTTAGGATAGTTCGCGGTCGATTTTAATTTGAGATTTTTTTCCTCATATAACGGCAAATAATCCTCGTCGGCCTCAATCCAAATGAAGGGGTGAGAATACGAGTGGGAGGCCGCCTGCACATTGGGCAGCGCAAAGATTGATTTAGCCACCTCCACGAAGCGGGGGGAATCCGCCACCTTAAGGTCCGCCTGATCTGCATTGATCTCCGCCTCAATGACCGAACAGGTGACGGGATACGGGTATTTTTTTAAGACTTCATCCCGAATCACCTCTCCGCACAGGCGCTTCTTATCAAATCCGGTCTCATAGACAAACCCATCGCCATCGATGTGGGAGTAAAAGATCCGCAACCCACACCGCGTGGTGGTATCTGGTGCCGGGAAATTTCCCGCCGGCCAGATTCGCTGCAATAGGGCAAATGGCTCAAAAAAGGAAAGCACCGAAGAACCCGAGGATTGAAATGTTAAGTAGGGGTCCAGCACTGCTCCGCCCCACGAGGTGGTGAAAACCGCGTCGAAATGCATCGGATTAGCAGTTTCATCGGTTGCGTCCAGACCCAGCGCCACTTGAGCCCCCAACGGTGCTCGGATATCATTGAAGTCCACACTTTGCGGCACGACCCTAGCCTCGGCATTCATGACCTTATCATCAAGTGTCGCCAGCTTCAGATTGCGCGGAGCTTTTACTGGATCAAGCGATCCCCGCATTCCCAACCCAATCATCACCCGACCCAGTTCCACCTCCTGCTCAAAAGGATACTGGCCGATGAATAGTAGCTTTAGCCCCTGTCCCCGCTGCTCGATCGTCCAATCTGCAAATTCCTTCTCCTTCCCGAATGGCAGTTGCAACCTGGCATCGAAAATGACGCCAGCATAGTCGCCCGCCAAGACCGAAGGTGGCATTCCTAGAGCAACGTTGAAATACTCCACTTCATACCCGCCCCATTCCAGCGCCATTTGCAAGCGGGTGGCTGTCAGCGTATCGGCTTCGAAGGCTGGTGGATCCCCCGGTTCGGCATCCCCAGCCCCAAAAAGCACCAGAATCCGCCTGGGAGCATGGTGCCATGGAGCCAGGCAAATCCCCAACATTTCCTCCGTGGTCACAAAGGCAGAGGCTCCTGCAGCTTGAAATTTTGCGGCCTTCTCCATCGCTTGGGCCAATTCCGTGCGCAGCACCCAGTCGATAGCGGATACCTTCCAGCCCGATGTCACGGCCCCCTTAACCTCCGTCAACCGGACGGCTTCAGAATGACTCGCGCTGGGCAGCGAGACCCAGCCTTCCGCAAGTCCCCTGCAGGCCGGGAGAAAACTGCTCGGCACCGCCAGCCAAATCTTCAGTAGGGGATATTTCTCTTTGAACTGCTTCACTCCCGATACCAATCCTTCCGGCTTGAGTAATCCTGGGTCCCGCAGCACCAACACCACCCCTTGGAACCCCTGCGCCAAAGAATCCTTCAGGGCATTGGTCTGCCAAACGGCCAATTTTCCCGCTCCATCCACTTTCCACTCGAGCCAAGCCAGCAAATTGGTTTTGGTCTTTTCCAAGAGCTTGCGATCCACCTTTGCACTGGGTAACACCAACGCGAGTTGATGGGCCGCCAACACCCGTGTCAGCGGTTCTGGGCTTAGATCCACCACAAAGCTATCCGCTCTGATCAGCGAACAGACGCTGAACAGCTGCAAAAACAGCAAAAATGAGAACCAATGACGAGAAAATATCATATTTTAGAATTACCAGAACCTGCTAAACCACAGAAAGTGACGCTTTGCAAGCCAAAACAGACCTCGAACTGCCACTGATACCTCTGGTGCGCCATTACTTTATATGGTGATTTTTCCAACTGGGATCACGAAATGTTTGTTTTCCGCAGTTGGTCTGCGTTCAAATTGCGCCCATGCTGGGCAGGGAGCGAGAACCTGTCGCAAACCACCTCCCAGCGACGCCCGAGGGGCGAAGTTTTTTTTGTTGCACAAGCCTGAAAATCCTGTCACTTCCTACTGTCGTCCAAAATGGTTCCACCCAGAATCACTAACAACAACCAAACTTAAATGAAAAAAGCAACCACCCTCTTGGCCTCCCTGGCCCTCGCGTCCTTCGCCTCCGCTGGAGTTACCGCTCCATCTGGCAAGGGTAAAGTCGTCGTCACTCCTGAGGCCCCGTGCCCCAGCGTGCTCACCTACAGCTACCTCGAAGCTGGTTGGATTCACTTGGACCAAGATGCAGGCCAAGAACTCAATGGCGCCTACTTGGATGCTTCGTATGAAGTAGCTCCCAAGATTCTGCTCGATGGCTCCGTCACCCTGTTCGAGGACAACGTTGAGCAATACACCATCGGCGTTGGCACTTACTATGCCGTCTGCAACAACTTCCATCTGACTGGCCGCACCGGTTACTCCCGTCAAAACAGCAATGGTGGTGATATCGATGAATGGTATATCGCTCCTGGTTTCCGTGCTCAATTCGGCTGCCATCTCGAACTCTGGGGTAAAGTTTACCTCAACATCGGGGAAGACGAAGAGAAGCTCTCCTACGGGATCGGCACGACCTACCACTTCTGCCCGCACACTGGCCTGACCGCTGGTTACGCTTGGAGCGAAGACGGTTGGCAGGTGCAAACCGGCTTCCGTTACTCCTTCTAGGAAATCTCGTTGCGTCCGAACACTTGCGTTCTGACCGATCACTTTTAACCGGGTTAGCGTTCTGCTAACCCGGTTATTTTTTGTTGTATGAATTTCCGGACGATTTTAACGCTCATTGCAGGTGGTTTGGCGGCCTTTTTCCTTCCGCGGGAACAAGCTCGCGGCACCTTTGCGGATTTGGATCGTGGACACGTGGAATGGCTGCTGGCGAATCGGGCTCAGCCCGTTTCGGCGGCACCCCTGGCAGTCTTCTTCGCCCGGTTGGATGATTTGGATCATCCGGAAAATGAACGGCAATTCGAAGCCTGGCCGCCCACACTGTTAGAGTGGAGTGGCTTATTGGGGGAATTGGGCCTGCTGGAGCCTCGCACGATTGTGGTCTCCACGGCGCAGGCTTGGGCCACGCAAACATCCGAGCCGGCCTTGGACAAAGTATCTCAGACCCTACCCGGACTTCAGTTGGGCACGCGGGCGGAGGCGCAAGGCACCGCTGAGCCGACGTCGCTGGCCCACCTTCTCCGCGTCCAAGGGGAACTCTCCGTGATCCCGCAATTCGCCATGGTTCCCGGAGAAGCCCGCCTGACTGCGCTGGGCAAACTCTCCCTGGGGCAGATTGATCTGAGCGATAACCCCCTAGCAAAACCCACCTTGGAAGGCGGGGTGTTTCGGGTGCCCCTGCTCTTTCGGCAGGGTGAGCACGTGGTGCCAGCGCTCGCCTTGCAGGCGCTGCTGCATCAGTCCAAAATCCCTTTGGAGCAAATTGAGGTGACCCTGGGGCAAAGCATCAAAGCTCCGGGACTGCCGGAAATCCCCATTGATCCGGCCGGAGGGTTTTCCTTTAACGTGCTGCCGATTAACACCCAGGCGTTGCCGCATTTTAATCTCGATACCTTTAAAATGGACGCAGCCCAGCGGGAGCGATTCTTGGGAAAAGAGGATCCGGTGCGGACGATGTTGCCACAGCTCAAAGGGGCCTTGGTCTGGGTAGGTGAAGACCACCGGGAGGCGCGGCGGTTTCGTCTGGCAGACGGGCAGATGGCCAGTCTGGCGGAACTGTCCCTGCGTGCCATCCTCGCGATGCAAACCGGCCGCAATGTGGCCCCGCAACCGCTAGTCGGGCAATGGCTGACCTTGGGAGCGGTGCTGATCTATGGTCTGTGGCTGGCCCGGCTGCAGCGCTCGCGGCTCTGGAAATGGGTGCTCTTCGGGGCCATGCTTTTGGGGCTCGCCAGTCTGTTGACGTTTCAAGGCACCGGGCTGTGGATGCCCGTAGGCCCGGGCTTGATTTTACTCGCCATTATCTGGTTGGTGAATTTGGTGGTGCCTGCGGCCAAAGTGGATTAGCCTTGGATTCAGCTCTCCCTGATTTCCCTATGAACCGTCCCCTGACTTCTCTCCTGTTTCGATCGTTGCTCCTGCTCTGGGGCCTCGCCCTTCTAAACAGTTGCGATAAGCCGCCTGAGCTGCCCGCTGAGAGTTTTTTGCCCAGCAAAAAGCTCAAGGTTGTCACGTCTTCGGTGCAGTTGGCAGAGTTAGCCATTCAAGTGGGTGGGGATGCCGTGACGGTGGAATGCCTCTCCGGTATGAAAACCAATTTCAAACCCGGTGAGGCCGGCTCAGATCTGCCCGCCTGGAGTCCCAATCCCTTCTCTTTGAACGTGCGCGCATCCGATGTGTTCTCCATGCAGACTGCTCACCTAGTGGTGTTAAATGGTCTCGGCGTGGAACGCAGCTTGGAGGCAGAACTTCCGCAGCTTCGCGAACGCGGGGTGTCCATCGTGGTCGTGGGCGATACCATTCCAGTAGAGGAACGGCTGCTGGACGAGAACGGAGCCGTGGCACCCTGCTACTGGAATTCCCCTCGCATGTGGAAATATGCCATCCGTGCGGTTAGTGAGGGGTTGCAAAAATTGGTTAGAAAAGAGGCGGCAACTTATTTTGAATATCGCGCCCACCCTTTGGAAGAGCGGATGAATCGACTCATGATTTGGGCAGAGGACAAACTGAAAAATAGCAAACCCAAAGGTCAACGTTTCCTCCTCACCAGTCACAACACCCTGGAATACTTTGCCCGGGATTTCGGGGCCGAGACCCGAGCCCTCTGGAATGTGACTGATGGCGCTTCCCTTATTAAAGACGACACGGAGTTCCTCGCGTGGCTGGAAAAGCACCGGGTGTCCGATTTACTGCTCGATACGAGCGCCCCGCGGGATGATCGACTGGTGGATATTTCCGCCAAGTTCCGGATTTTTGCGAGCCGCCCCACCTACACGATCTACCCCGACCGCCCGGGCACCAGGCAACTGGGGAAAATGGAAAGTTTCGATGTTGGCACCTACGAAGGAGCCTTCCAGCAGCTCATCAGAACCATGGAAAGCCGCCTGGGCGGATCCAGGGTCAAGGCCCCCACCGATGAACCACCCGCCGCGGCGGCTGAACGGAAATCCCCCACTCGGTTGGAAGCGCCGGTCAAATAAAGAATGTCGGTTTCACAGCATCTTGAAACTTGAATCTGCGCCACGGCGGCAGTAAAGGGAGCGGCTTATGAGAATTCTAGTTACAGGTGGCGCGGGCTTTATTGGCTCCCATACCGTGGATCGGCTCCTTGCAGAAGGAGCGGACGTCACGGTCTTGGATGAATTTAACGATTACTACGATCCCAGTATCAAACGGGCCAACGTAGCCGCGTTCAAGGGAAATGTGCGCGTGGTGGAGGGCGATATTCGTAACCGTGATGTCGTCAACGCTACTTTCCACGAAGGCAAGTTCGACACCGTAATCCATCTCGCTGCCCGGGCTGGCGTGCGGCCATCCATCGAGGATCCTGAACTCTATCTCAACACCAACATTTATGGCACCCACCATTTGCTGGAAGCCGCCAAGCAAACGAACGTCCCCCGCTTCCTTTTCGCCTCGAGTTCTTCCGTTTATGGGATCAACGAAAAGGTGCCTTTCAGCGAGACCGACCGCATCGAGCAAACCATCAGCCCGTATGCCATGACGAAAATGTGTGGCGAACAAATGTGCTCCAACTACACCAACCTTTACGATATCCGGACGGTCTGCCTGCGGTTCTTTACCGTTTACGGTCCCCGCCAGCGTCCCGATTTGGCGATTTCGAAATTTACCCGCCTCATCAACGAGGGTAAGCCCGTCCCCCGTTATGGTGACGGATCCACCGCCCGGGACTACACTTTTTGCCATGACATCGTGGATGGCATCATCGCGAGCATGAAATACGAAGGGGACAAATTCGATATTTTCAACCTTGGAGGATCCCAAACCACCACCCTCAGCGAACTCATCACCGCCGTGGAAACAGCCTTGGGCAAGCCTGCCATCATCGAGCACCTTCCCATGCAGCCGGGCGATGTGCCCCGCACCTTTGCCGATGTCAGCAAGGCCAAGCGACTGCTCGGTTACTCCCCGCACACGCCAATTCAGGTCGGCATTCCCCAATTCGTTGCTTGGTATCTGGAACATCAAGCTCGCGCCTCCGCGTAAAGCCCGTAAATTGTTGCTCCCCGGCCGCTGCAATTCATAAAAAGAGGTTGCCCCCGATCAGGGAAACCCTTAATCTCCGCGCTCCTTCCCTCTTCCTGCGGTCAGGAACAATTTTCCTTCAGCTATAATTATTTAACTCCCCCTACTTTTTGCCATGCTCCAATTGATGCGTAAACACCACAAGGTGGCGATGATCGTCGTTGCCGCCATCGTCTGTATCACCATGGTCTATTTTGGCCAATCCAATCGCGATCACGCCGGCGGAGTCTATGACGTTACCATGGCGGGGAAACATTACGACGAAGTGGACCTCCGCACCGCCACCGCCATTCAGCAAATGGCCCAGGGTGCCTCCAGCTTCGGCAACGATGCTCCCACCAAGCTCATGGCTACCCTGATGAACCGTGGGGTGGCTCGCCAGTCCCGTGGGGGCGAAGCCGAGAACGCGCTCGCTAACTTGGTCACCATTCGTGAAGAATCGCGGAACCTGGGGATTGCCGTCTCTGACGAGGATGTCCAAAAGGCCGTCCAAGCCCTGCCCCGCATGCAGACTGAGGGTAAGTTCGACCGCGCCAAGTTTGACCAAGTTGCGGGAAATGAAACCGCTCAGCGTTATTTCTATCAAATGATGAAAGACGCCTTGCTCGTGGATAAACTGCAAAAGCTCGTCGGCGGTCCCATGCAGGCCACCGATTACGCCACCACGCTGGATTACAACGACGCTCACGCCAAGACCACCATTCAAACTGTCCTCATTCCCCGCAAGGAGCACGAAAGCATCAAAGCCACTGACGAGGACGCGCAGAAGTTCTATGATGCCAACAAAGAGAAGGACAAGGATCCCGTCAAAAATGTCAACCTCTTGGACCCAGTCCTCCGGTCCGAACCCACCCGCACCATCAACTACGTGAAGTTCAACAAGGTGAAGCGGGACGAGAAGCCAGAAGACCTTTCCAAGCTGCCTGCTGACCAACAGGAAGCCAAGCGCAAGGAACAGGAAGAGAAGAAAAAGGGCTGGGATGCCGAAGACAAAAAGATCATTTCCACTGCCATCGCCCTCAGTGATGCCATGGTCAATGAAACCGCCCCGCTCGGCCTCAAGGAAGCCGCAGCTACGCTCAAGGATAAACCAGATTTCGTCGTCATTGAAATCAAGACTGCGGAAAAGGTGATCGCCAGCGCTCCCCCGGAAGACCTCAAGGAAGCAGCCGCGCAGATCGAGGAAATGATCGAGAGTGAGACCGGCAAAGGCGTCGTCAAGACTGCCAACGGCTACATCGTCTATGATGGCAGCGAACTGATTCCCAGCCGACTGCTCACGCTCGACGAAGCCAAGCCCAAGCTGTTGGAAAAATTGACCAAAGAAAAAATCGAAGCAGCCCTGCAGGACAAGGCCAGCGGCGTGCGCTCCAAGCTCCAGGAGGCCCTGGCTGCCAGCAAGCCATTTGCCGAGGCGCTCACCGCCGCCGGTGTAACCGCCACCAGCTACACCTACTCCCGCAGCAAGCCAGCCAAGGACGCCCCGCCCTACCTTGCCAGCCTGCAAAGCGCTGTCGTCAATCTTGAGACTGGCTCCCTGGCAGCCAATCCGCTTCCCGCTGGAGACGATCTTGCCGTCGTCTATCTGGAAAAAGTCGAACTCCCGCAAGACCCCAAGATGGTCGATGACAAGAAATTGTTGAAGCGCACCTCCGGCTACACCAGTGAAGTCTTCCGCCCGACGCCAATCTTCACCACTTGGTTTGCCCAACGTCGCGAAGCCATAGCTCCAAGCTTCGGAGCGGAGCAATAATCCCGTGCCCACTGCCACCGAACTAATCGATGACGCCAGCGGAGATCTGGCTGTCGGTGATCTCGTAGCTGCCGCCGAGAAATATCGCCAAGCCACCGCCATAGAGCCGCAGAACTTCGATGCCTGGCACTCCCTGGGCATGACCCTCATGCGTGCAGGCGACTTGAAATCAGCCCTCGGTGCCGCCCTCATGGCCACAGATCTGGCCCCCAATGATCTCCTCGCTTGGACCGCACTCTCACAGATTCATGTGAAGCTCGGAAATATTGCCGAAGCCGAAGCTGCCAAGGCCAACGCCCGCATCCTCGGACTGGGTGGCAAAGTAGTGCGGTAATTCTCATTGTCTCCCCGCGTCCGCCCAAAGCCCCGGACTACGGTCCCTTAAAGTAGTCATCATCGCTCCGCGTGATGACCAGCGCGATTTCCTGTCCCGCCACCGCCACGAATCACCATACGCCAGCGTCCTTGCCATGCGCCGTTGATCCCAACGCCGTCCTGCGCTAGGTAGACTGGCTCCGAACTCGAATGCGCACGCTAACGCCTGCCGTCACGCGGAGCGATGACGGCTACTTTGCGAGCAGCTTTGTGGCGGGGCCAAGTCGGTGGTGCTGCTAGCCAAACCTCGGCAAAGCTGATACCACAAGGTTTTTGGCCCTAAGTAAGCGCCATTCGGCTAAAGCCCCTGACTACTTCAAGCCACCTGGGAGTGGCGCGGCTCTGTCCGCCATTTTCAACCCCTCTTCGCCCGCGCTCGAATCCCCACAACAAGGCCAGCGCAGGCAAAAGCAAACCGCGCCTCGGAGGTCCGAGACGCGGTTGGCAGTTAATCGTATTTAGAACGGTTCGGGCTCTAGGCTCCGGCAGCGTTTTTCTTGGCTGCGGCAGCTTTCGCTTTCGCTTCCAATGCGTGCTTGGCTTGGGCCACGAGTTCTTCCATTTGCTTGGGATCGGTGATCGCCATGTCAGACAGGATCTTGCGATCAAGTTGGACGTTGACGGCCTTCAGACCTTCCATGAAACGGGAGTAGCTCATTCCATAGCTGCGCGTGGCCGCATTGATACGGGCAATCCACAGGTTACGGAACGTGCGCTTGCGGTTCTTACGGTCGCGATACGCCCATGTCTGCGCTTTGAAGAGCGCGTCTTTGGCGTAGCGGTATAAGCGGGAACGATTCCCGCGGAAGCCTTTGGTTTTGAAGAGGACCCGGCGGCGGCGGTTGCGGCTGACGGGACCATTAGTAGCTCTGGGCATGGTATTTTCTAATTGAACGGGCTGTTATTAATTGCCTGCCAGCACTTCACCTGTTCGAAGGTTCCTCCAATGTGCGGAACCAGGTGCTGGTAGGTTGGCCAAGGGTGGCCGTTGCCTTCACGGGCAACTCAATCTCACTTACGGTTGACCAAAAGGCATATTACGGAGGATGCGAGGAGCATCGACTTCGGCAACAAGTCCAACCTTGCGGAGATTTCTCTTCCGTTTACGGTTTTTACATTGTGCCAAGTGACGACGCCCTTGCTTACGACGCAATATCTTTCCGGTTCCAGTGATTTTGAATCGCTTGGTGACGGCTTTTCGTGTTTTGCTTCTTGCTACGGCTTTTCTCATAGAGGGGGCGGACTCTAGGAGACTTTACCACGGGTGCAAGGAAGATTTTGGAGTTTTTGAATTTGGCGGGCCAAAATTTTGCTAATTTGTCCTGAATATCGGAGGGGGAGAAATAGAGCGGGGGAGTGGGAAAATTAGAAAATGAGGGGTTGGGATGGGTGAAAATCGGCTTTGCCCGTCGCCAGACTTCACTAATGATCCTCACTTTCTCATTCTCCTTTATTCACTCACTC
Organism: Verrucomicrobiales bacterium; assembly: GCA_031411295.1. GTDB lineage: Bacteria > Verrucomicrobiota > Verrucomicrobiia > Verrucomicrobiales > V1-33 > JAGNEJ01. The sequence continues at coordinate 32,882 of JANOAV010000183.1, forward strand.
AACTGTCCAGCAGGATTCCCCATCCTCCCAGAAATTTCATCCTCCTCACTGGGAAGTTCTCACCGTAATTTTGCTTCGGGAAATAGTGAAATTGATCCATGTCGATCCCCAGGGTCGGCACCGAGACGTGCAGCGTCCAAAGATTTTCCGCCAGTGCCTGATCACCTGCCCGATAGCCATAATCAGATTGAATCCCGATTGAGGGCTTCGGCACAGCTGGGAGGTATTGCGGCACCAATTCTGCCAAGGTGGCAGGCGCATGCCCCTCCTCGCTGGTAAATTTCTCCAGCGCTGCCACCAACGGGGCACTTTCCTTCACGAATCGTTCGTAGCCCGCTTTTTGGAATTTCACCCCCGTGCTGATTCCAACCATGACCCCAAAAAGCATCAGCAGACAACTGCCGATCCATTTGATCCCCCAACGCCAAGCCTTCCGTCTCCATGTCAGCACCGGAACAACCACGATCCCAACCAGCGCAATCATCACCAAAAATATGTAAATAGTCACAGCCAGCAAATCTGCCAGCCACCACCGGCTTCCATTCATCGCCATCCATTTGGCAAATCCCAGCAGCGGCCAGGCCAACACTGCCATGACCGTAAACATCCGGCAATCAGGATTCGGGCCGCCCCAGGATTTGATTTTGTTCCAAATGCTCATGGCAGGATTCTAAACGAAACACCATCACCGAACAAGCAATGCCTGTAGAAATGTAGAAATGCGGCAAACCATCCAAATAAAAAAAGGAACACGAATAGACCCTAACCTCACCCCAATTCATAAAGATGAAAATCCAGCATGCTTGGGTTAGTGTCCCGTTAGTGTTCATTAGTGTTCCAAAGATATCTCATCCACGAGCAGTCCCCAGTTTTCACCCCTTGCCACGCGTGCATCCCATTCCATTTTAAACCATGCTCTCCCCTGAACAACGTTTCTCTGATCGGGTCGAAAATTACGTGCGTTATCGTCCGCATTATCCCGCGGAAGTGATCTCGTGGCTTGCGCAACACGCGGGACTCACGGCCAACTCCAGCATTGCGGACATCGGTTCCGGCACCGGTATTTCCACAGAGTTATTTCTGAAGGCAGGCTGCAACGTCTGGGCCGTGGAACCAAATCAGGAAATGCGCGGAGCAGCCGAAGCCGCGTTGAGCGCCAACGTGAATTTCCACAGCGTGGCAGGGTCCGCCCAAGCCACCACGCTGCCGGATCATTCGATGGATTTCGTGGTGGCGGCACAGGCATTTCATTGGTTCAACACGGAAGCAACGCGCGGGGAGTTCACCAGCATCCTCAAGCCCAGCGGAAAGGTCATTTTGCTCTGGAACGAGCGCCTGTTGGACACAACGCCGTTTCTTCGTGATTACGAAACCCTGCTCAACGAGTTCGGCACGGACTACACCACGATTCGCCACGAGAATATCGATGCGGCAGCGCTGGCGAATTTCTTTATCGGACCATTTCGGTCCCAGCAGTTCGCCAATCGCCAGCACTTTGATCTCGCTGGACTCACGGGCCGCCTGCTCTCATGTTCCTACGCTCCGGCCCCCGGACATCCGCGCCACGGGGTCATGATGGCGGAATTGGAGAGGATTTTCACCCGTTATCAGCAGGATAGTCAGGTGCAAATTGACTACCGGACAGTGGTTTATGTGGGTGAGTAGGAAATAAGCAGGCAAGCTGCATTCCCATGGCAGCCCGTGCCGTGCAACCATGGGCTGGAGGACACAACGCCGTTGGCGTAGAAATCCGCCCAATGCTAACCATAGGGCAAATTTTGCATTTTCCTCTCCGGCGGAATTTGTGCGGAAGAGTCACGAAATGTTTGCTATGAGCGGTGTTTCACTCGTATATGCTTCGACCACTCAAGTGACTCGCTTGAGTTCTAAGAACCTGTCCGGTAATTTTGAAAAAGGGCCATAATGGGGTAGGGTAAGGAATGAGAAAAAGCTACCCGACAGATGTGAGTGACAAGGAATGGGCGTTACTGGAGCCACTATTTTGCCCACCAGGGGCGGCCCGCAAA
>JANOAV010000184.1:0-46342 GCA_031411295.1 Verrucomicrobiales bacterium
ATTGAAACTACCAGATGCCGGGAGTCAGGTCATTGAGAGAGCATTGCTGGCTGATTTTGAGCAACTCAAGCGTGATGGCCTCATCTCGTCGATGCGTCCCAAGGAAAACGCCAAGGAGTGGAGTGAACGACGGGATGAGGCCGGCAAAGTGATGGAAAAACATATCCGGGAACTGTTGCCGCCCGAGGCGCTCAATCATCCCATGTTAGAGCACCAAGAGGGTATCCTGATGGAACTTTCCGAGGATGAACTCAACTTTCTTGACGACGAGCACAAAGCCACTCCGCAGCAATGAAGCAATATCGGCTCTACATTCCAGTGCTGGCGCTGGTCCTGCTGGCAGCTATTTGGTTCCGGCGTGTTAGGCTGGAAAATCACGCCCTCCAAACTTCCGTTGCTGAGCTGCGGGCCCAACCTGCCCTAACATCGGCAGCGGATCGCGCTGCCGATGCCGATAAAACGGCCCGGCCGCAAAATAACGCTGAATTGCTAGCAGAACTAATTCAAGTCGAGGAAATGACCACCGCCACGCAAAAGCAAATTGCTGCGTTAGAGATGAAAATCCCGCCCTCACTCCAGAGTGAGGTTACCGAGTCGTTCGGGCGCATCACAGACATGGGGGCAGAGCTGGGGCAGCATCTCCGCACGATTTGGATGGATGCCGACGAAGCGGAACAGGAACGGGAGCGCAGAGGCATCACTTCGGATGAGTTGGCCGACAACGTGATCGGGGCTTTCACGAAATTCGAAGCGTGGGCACCCGAAATCGGGGCCATGGAGGACAGGCCTGCGGAGATTGCATCGCTGCAAGCCACGGCCTTGCGAGAAATCTTCGCGTTCAACAAAACCCAAACCCAACAAGCCAACGCGATCATTGAGGCGCACTTCGCCACGATGAAAACGGCTGGACTAGCTTACTCTAGTCACGACGCCCTTGAGTGGCAGGAACGCCGCAACACGTCCCTCACCGAACTCCTCTGGAAACTCCGCCCGCTCATTCCGCCCGACTCGAAACAAACTCCCAATCTCCCTCAGATCGTCAACATCGGTGCGGGATTTAAGAGCCAAACTTCGGCCTACCCAGCAGGGCCGCCTGTTCCGTGGCTCCAAACAAACGGGCATTGACCCGTGCGGCCTGCAACCAATACCCCATTGCAAACCCCATTTTTTCTGGCATACTTCGACCCGTGACGCAGGGAAGGCATTTCGCACTGAACGCCGAAGTTTGAACTTCCAGCGCGCGATCGCGCTGGCGATTCCCAGGTTCTGCATCCTTAGCCCGCCTTAGCCCATGCACTCAATTTCCACCTCCTCCGTCATCCCTCACTTGGCGGCTCTTTGCCTCGCCTTGATGGGGTCGCTCGCGGCTGAGCCCGTGACCAAAATTAAGGTGGAGGCGGGCAAGGGACTACAGTCATTTGATGGGCTGGGCTGTGGGGCAATCTTTTATGAAGCGCACATGACCAGCCTGGCGGCACGCGGGAAGATGGCCGAGCAGGAGAAACTTTACGATGCCATGTTCAAGGATGTGCGGACTGACTATTTGCACCTCTTCATCAGGCACCATGGCTTCCGACAGTTTGCTTCCCGCTTGGAACCGGGCATGCAAGTGGTGGCCAGCACCGTGAGCGGGCCTGAAGCCAGCGGCATTTCCAAGCCCGGCGTGAAAGCTTGCGCCTTCCGCACGAAGGACGGAAAACGCGTTGTGACCAATATCGCCAACGTGCAGGACCAACCAGTGGAAATAACGTTGCATGTCAGCGGAGTAATGACCGGGACAGCTCAGGCTTGGCTAACTGACGGCACTCGCTCCGTCGAATCGCAACCGGCCCAGTCCGCCAAGGATGGGCTGAAATACAGTCTGCCAGCACGTGGCATGTTGACGGTGCAAACTGGCAGTGCAGGGAAATAATGGCTCAACGTTTCCAACAACCCACCCTACCGAGTCTGCGCGAAGAGCCATTCAAAGACGGCGTCATCCGCCAAGACCTTTGGGGGAATGCCGTGACCGCCGGTGGGGTATTCGGTGTATTTGAAGGATTTGGCATGGTCCAGGGCTTTGGCGAGGGCGCGGGCTCCATCCACTTTGACCACATCGTCATCCGCGGCGTGGAAGACCCAGAGCGGCGTGCGTTTCAGGGCTCCGGCATCGTTGCTGCAGCCGCACATCGGGATCCCTGCTGCGAACAGTCGGGATTCGGTGGCCAAGAAATGACAGGTGCCGAAGCCGCCCATGGAGTGCCCGCAAACATAAACTTTGTTTTTGTCGATCGGGAGTGATTTCAGTAGATCCTTCACTAACGCGATAGCTTCGGTGCCGGGCTTGTCGTTCCAGCCACCCCCCGTTCCGCCGAATGGCTGATAGCACAGGGGGGCCAGCAGGTAGCAAGGATGCTTGGCAAAGCGGGCTGGTTGGGCGAAGGTCTTCATCCAGTCGGACACTTGTTTGCCGTTCTCATCGTTGCTGCTTTTGCCATGCAGCAATACGACCAGGGGAGCGTTAGCGGTGGTGGGGAGAGATTTGTCTGCGTAAAAGGCATAGGGTAAATTCTTGAATTTCGCCAATGCCCAATCGCCTGTTAGGAGTGGGGCGTATTCTTTGCTCACCGGAGTGACTGGTCCTGAGGCCGCAGCGACAGCCGCTGGTTTCACCGCCGCCGGCGCGGGAGCTGGCAGCGCTTGCACATAAGCCATGTCCTCTGGCGAGAGCCGATCCAGCGGCAAGGTGAGTTGCTTCCCATCCACCTTGCGCTTCACAACCACGGCTTGGTCGGTCTTGGAAACGAACACCGCTTCAAGCTGCTTGCCGTCGGATGAGGTCCAAGTGCGAACCACCGGCGGATCCCCCGCCGTGAGCGGAGAGGCCAAAGCCGACATGAACAACACGATCCCCAGATAACAATGGGAGAATTTCAGTTTCATATTTTATAGCAAAGCTAGAGGTGGAGCGACTAATGGAACGAAATTGTCCAAGGATGCGACGTCCGCGTCGATATGATTTGTTCCGGGTTTGCGGGTCGCGATCCTTCTCCAAGGTCTCACTTCGCTTGATCAGTGGAGCCTGCGATGCGCACAATCTGGGTCTTGTTGGTGGTGCTGTTGAGTTGGGTGATCTGCTCGTCGGACAACGCCGAGATGGGCACCAAGCAGATGCCGCCTTCGTGGCGCAGCGTGATTTCTCCGCCTTGCACCACCATTAGCCCCGCCTTTTTGTAGGTTTTTCCGCCGACGGTTAGACTGGGGATGAATTTTCCGTCGGCATTGTGGGCGGCTTGTTCTTTCTTCCAATCCTCGGCGGTAGTCCACTTCCCCACGCGCAACACGCTACCGCTGGCCAGTTTTTCTTCCGCCTGCTGGAGTGGCTTGGCCAGTGAGACAAGAGTTGGTGCGGCTTTGCGACAACGTTTGGCCCACTGATCAAGTTTGGCCCGGGCGGAGGCGAAGGCTTTGGCATCAGAAGGTTGCAAAAACACCCCCGTCTTCAGATCTGGCAAGTCGATGAGCACAGCCACCTGCGCTAGGGGAATACTGACGGTATCTTTCCCTCCTACTGGCAGAATCTTAACCACTACTGCAAAAGTCTTGGCCGCAGCATAGGGCATTGCCTCCCACACTTCTTCCGATTCCTGCTCACGGGATCGAATCAGCGCCACGCCGCCACCGTCGGCCAACGCAGAATCAACGCATAATAGGATCAAAAGCAGCACGAAGCAAGGTCGCGTGATTGGTGAAAGCGAGGTTCGGTAGATCATGGCGTGGCGGAATTGGTTTAGGGGAAAATACTACGTTAGCAGGCAAATGAACAGGATTATTTAAAACGTTCCGTTGGGAAGGGAGGCGCGCCTAACGCAACAACAAAGGACGGGCACGCCAGCAGGACTCCTTGCGCAGGTCGCGTGGTTCTCCCTGCGCCTCGGAGCGCGGGCCACTTTCCACTTTCCAAGTAGGGGAAATGGCGTTCTCTACGCGATGTTCAAAGACGACGATATTAATTACGCTTTCTCCGTGACGGAAACCCTTTTTGAGCCAGCCCGTCGCTTGGAAACGTTCGGCAGCACCAGTTTCGATTTCCAGCTCATCACGGAGCCAATGGATTCGGTGGGGCAGGTGCGCATCCGCGAGGGCAAGGTGCATGCGGAGAAGCCACTGCTTTTGAAACCAGACGGGCTGAGTGATTTCGCGTTTGAAGGATTTGATCAGGACAAAGTGTCTCCGTTTATCGATTTTCTCAAGAGCATCTCCGGACGGGTGGCGATGCTGCAGTATGGATTCAATTTTCGGAAAAGCGATGTCACGGAGTCGTTGGTTCACGAGCCACTGGCAGATGTGCAATCGCGCTTGGTAGCTGCGGCACGGGACGGACATAATTCCTCGCTGGCAGTGCTGGCGGGCGTGGATGACGTGTGGGAGGTCTGCCTGCTGAAGTTTACCCTGGAAATGGCGATGAAATCCCAAGGGATCAACCTGTTCGATTTCAAGCGGCGGGGCATGCTCTGATGCAAACTGCTAGTCTAGCGCAAAGGCATAAACGCTAATCTTGTGCTGATCGCACAACTGCTGCACTTTTTCCTTTTCCAATAGCAGGGTCATGCCAGCGTGGATGGCGATGAGCCGAATGCTGGCCTCAGCGCAGGTGATAATGGTTTGCGGGCCCACCACGGGCACGTCGAACCGGAAATCTTGCTTGGGTTTGGCCACCTTGGCCATGGTCGCTTGGCCGCGGCCCAGCGCGCCGCCGCGTTTGATGCATTCATTGGTGCCTTCAAAGGCTTCCACCGCTAACACGGTGCCTTTCTTGACCACCACCGTCTGGCCGATGTCCAACCGACTGCTCTCACGCGCGATTTCCAGACCATAGTGGGCATCGGCCAGATCGCGCTCGCGGAGCTTGGGCCCACAGACGTAGCCCGCCCGGGGCAAATGATCCTCCAAGTAGGTGATGGCTGAGATTAGCTCGATGCCGTCCTTGGCCAATTCATTGCCGATGGCACCGAAGATGGTTTCCGCATTGCGACGCTTGAGTTTACCTAACATGAGCAAGGTGCGCAGATCGGGGCGGAGATCGAAGAGGTTCTTGGGAGCGATCTGGCCAATCATGACGGCATGTTTCACGCCATGAGACTTGAAGAACTTGATCATTTTCCCCAACTGCCCCACGCGCATCCATTCGAGCGCAGCCACTTCATGAGCCAAGGCCGGTAATGTCTCATTTTCAAAGGCCGCCGCAACGATCTTCCCCACGCCCGCCGCCTTGGCAGCCTGAGCCATGGTGAACGGGTAAACGCCGTTGCCGGCGATGAGGCCCAAGGTGCTAATTGATGGAGGATGGGGCATGAAGTAATTTTTGCGATGGAAATTTTCCCCTCAGGTGGCCCCAGCAGTTGCGGGCTTCCGAGGTCGGCCTCTGCGCAGAATCTTGCCTGATCTCTGCTTAGCCAACGAATTCCAGATAGGCTGCTTCGGTCATCATGGCTTCGATTTGGGCGGGATTGCTGACCTTGATTTTGAAGAGCCAGCCGCCTTCGTAGGGGGCAGTGTTGACCAAGCTGGTTTCGTTTGTGGCGGCGGTGTTCACTTCCACGATTTCACCATCCACCGGGCTGTAAATATCGCTGGCGGCTTTGACGGATTCCACGACGGCCACGGCCTCTTCGGCTTTGACGACGCGGCCGACGTCCGGCAACTCCAAGTAAACGACATCGCCCAGCTCGGCCTGCGCGTGCTCGGAGATGCCGACGGTGGCGATAGCGGAGCCGGGGGTGATCCACTCGTGGGAGCGGGCGAAACGGAGTTCTGAGGAGTTAGGCATAATTTTTTGGAGCGGTGGTGATTTAACGGAATTAAAGCGCAGTTGGGGGCTTCTTGTAAAATGGCTTTTTCACAACTTCGATCAGATAGTGCTTCCCGCGCACTTCAGCGCTGAGTTGGGTGCCCACGGTGGCCAGGTTAGGCGGCAGATAAGCCATGCCGATACTGCCCTGCAAGCTGGGGGCCACGCCTCCGCTGCAGAGTTCACCCACCACGGAATCGCCTGAGAGCACCGGATAATGGCTGCGCAGCGGGGGACCTTTGTCGATGAGTTTAACCCCGCAAAGTTTGCTGGGCAGGCCGTTGGCTTTCTGCGCCAGCAGGGCTTCCGATCCGACGAATGGCTTGGTTAGATCAACGAAGAAACCCAATCCAGCTTCCAACGGGGTGCGGTCAGGAGAAAGGTCATTCCCATTCAAAGGATAGCCCATTTCCAAACGCAGCGTATCCCGCGCGCCCAGGCCGGCGGGCTTTGCGCCCAACGCCACGATCTGATGCCACCAACTGCCAGCGGTGGCCGCCGGACAGAAGAACTCGAATCCATCCTCCCCGGTGTAGCCCGTGCGGCAGATGATGACCTCCCCGGCTGGAGTGCTGAAGGTCCCGATGCCATTGCGGGCTGGCAGGGCCAACTGCGCTCCGCAAAGTTTCTCATACAAGGCAGCCGCTTCCGGTCCTTGCACGGCCATGCCGGCAAATGGCGCACTGCGATTTTCCAATGTTACACCGTCGGTCAGGCGCGCGGACATCCAGACGAAATCTTCCAGAATCATACTGGCATTGACGACCAGGAAATATTCGTTGGGCGCAAGTTGATAGGCAATGAGGTCATCGATCACCCCGCCGCGTTCGTTGAGCAACAACGTGTATTGACCCTGCCCAGGAGTGAGCTTCGCAAGGTTATTGGTTAGCAATCCATTCAACCAAGTCTGCGCGTTTGGTCCAGACACAAAGAATTGCCCCATATGGGAAATATCAAATACCCCGACGCTGGCACGCACCGCCAAGTGTTCTTCCGCAATGCCGGCATACTGCACCGGCATGGAAAAGCCGGCAAACGGCACCATCTTGGCACCGACTTGAAGATGAACATCATTTAAGGGAGAATATTGCAACGGGGCGGAATCATTCATGTGGTCGCCACTCTGAAAGACAATTCCCGTATTGCAAAGTGCGATTTAGATGCAGACGCTGATCGAGTGTGACCTGTCCGCTGTGGATATTGGGTATCAGGGCCTCTCTCAGATTGAATACTTGCCGAAAAGAACGAAAGAATGCCGAAAAAAATTGAGCCCAGCGAGGCGGTGGCGTATTGAATTTTTTCGGCTTTTTTCGTTTCTTTCGGCTCAAATCCGACACTCTACTTCAGGGTTGAACCGTCTGACTAGCCCTTTATGAATAACTCAACCAAATCCCTCCCCTTTCAACTTTGTGACGTGGTCCGCGAGACCGCGTTTGCGATTCATTGTTTCCACGGCCCCGGACACGTCGAGAAGATTTACGAAAACGCCCTCGTTCATCGACTTCGGAAGCAGGGTTACAAGGTCGAACAGCAGGTGCAACTGAAGGTTTATGATGAGGACGGAACGTGGTTGGGAGACCTCACGGCCGACGTGCTAGTTGAGGGCGTGCTGCTGCTGGAATTGAAGGCCGTGAAGCAAACGGGCTCTGAGCATGTCGCTCAATTGCTAGGTTACTTGAAAGCCTCTAGGATCGAGCATGGAGCGCTTCTCAATTTTGGAGCAGCCAAATTCTTCATCAAAATGTATGGCATGGCCGCAGAACTTCATGATGCCGAAGTTTAAGGCTTTGATGGTTGAGGTTGGATTTGCCGAAAAAAGCAGGACGAGTCACGATGAAGATTTTTCGTCCTCTTTCGGTTTTTTCGGCTACGGTTTGGGTTCACGAAGTAGCACTAATGGCAACCCCTTAGGATAATGGAGACCATGGCCTCTCCCAGATTGAATATTTGCCGAAAAGAACGAAAGAATGCCGAAAAAATTGAGGCTCGCGAGGTGGTGGCACTGCGGCCAACGACATGAAGCAACACCCAAAGTGGGACGACCCGGAAGTAGCTTCGCGACGAAGCGGAGGAGGCGAGCGCAGCCTGAGCTTCCTGATCCGGCAGATTGGGTGAAATAAAATTGCGCCCGGGCGTCATTTGCAGCTTGGCAAAAATGCCTGAACTCTGCTACTTCAGCCTCGCCATGACTACGTCTCCCGATCCTACCCCGCCCGAACACAACGATTTTATACACAGTGAAGACTTCCTGCATGCGCTGATGGCGCGCCAGTTGAAGCTGAGTATTGCCTGTGCCGCCGCCTTCATCCTGGTGCTGGTGGGACTGCCCCTGTTGAATTACTTTGCCCCGGAGATGATGGCCCAGCGGGTGGCTGGTTTCCCCCTGACTTGGTTGATTCTGGGCGTGTTGTTCTTTCCGTTCGTGTGGGTCATCGCCCGGATCTTCATCACCCGCTCCATGGCCTTGGAAGAGGCGGAAGTGAAACTTGCCGAGCAAGGCAATGCCCAACGTAAAGCCTAATCCCTGACCATCTTTTCAAATGAACGTCGATCCCTGGATTCTCGCCTTCTCTGCCATCACCGTGGTTATCACCATCTGGATGGGCTTCCGCTCCGCCAAATCTTCCAAGTCCGCCTCCGACTTCTTCGTCGCTGGACGGTCTGTTTCCGTGGGCTGGAATGCCTCCGCCATCTCTGGCGAATACCTCAGTGCCGCGAGTTTCATGGGCGTGGCGGGCATGGTGATGCTCTCCGGTTATGATGCCCTGTGGTATCCCGTCTGTTATGCCTGCGGGTATCTGTTCCTGTTGCTCTTTATTGCCGGGCCGCTGCGTCGCTTTGGAGCCTACACGATTCCAGATTTTGCCGAAGGCCGGTATGACTCCCCAGTGTTCCGCAAGATTGCGGTCTGCTTCGTCCTCTTCATCGGATTCTTCTACACCATGCCGCAGATGAAAGGTGCTGGCACCACGCTGGCCTACATTTTCCCTGGCCTGCCCTATTGGGTGGGTGTGGCCGTGGTGGGGGCGGTCATTACTTTAAATGTCGCCCTCGGCGGCATGAAGGGCATCACGTTAGTGCAAGCGGTGCAGTATTGGATCAAAATGTTCGCCATTTCCGTGCCGGTGTTCGTGCTACTGTCCGTATATGGCGGCTACGGCAAGAATCTCGGGCAGAACAAATCCAGCAGTGATCCGGCCCCCATCGTGCAGAGTGCCGAAGCTGGCACCCCGCGCGTCGCCTTGCCGGAAAAGGCTCCCAAGGATGAAGCGTGGATTGCCCCCTTCGGTCCGCTGACCACCAAGGCCGCCAAGACCGCTGGACTTTCCGCCGAGGAAACGAAGCCCCTCTCGCTGCTTTATACTTTCTCACTGATTGTCGCGCTCGTGTGCGGCACTGCGGGATTACCGCATATTCTGGTGCGCTTCTACACGAATCCCGATGGTGTGGCCGCCAAGAAAACCACCATGTGGGTGATGATTCTCATCGGAGTGTTTTATGTCTTCCCTCCGGTGTTTGGGGTATTGGGGCGAAATTTCCTGCCCGAACTTTACGCGGCCACTGGATCCAAGGGGCCGGATAAAGTGGTGCTGGAACTGCCCACGTTAATCGCCCAGAAATATGGGGTCTTGGGCTCCATCCTCAGCGGCATCACCTGTGCCGGAGCCTTTGCAGCCTTCATGAGCACGTTCTCCGGTCTGCTCGTCTCCATGACCGGAGCCCTGGCGCACGATGTCTATGGACGCATGTTGCGGCCCAATTCCACACCGGAACAACGGATGAAAATGTTCAAATGGTGCGCTGTCATCGTGGGTAGTGTTTCCGTGGTGCTGGGTGCCATGGTGGAGCCATTGGAAATCAACTTCATGGTCGGCCAGGCGTTTGCCATTGCGGCGGCCAGTTATTTCCCGCTGCTCTTCATGAGCGTCTGGTGGCGCGGGATGACCATGAAAGGCGCGGCTACCGGCATGTTGACTGGTGGTCTCTGCGCGCTGGTCTCCGCTGCGTTGGTTAACGCCAGCAATCTGGCCTTGGATAAAGGCCCCATGGGCAAAGTCTTCGCCTCCTTCAGCGGCCTGAACGATTTCTGGAAGGCGCACCCGCTGCTCCGCATCCTGTGCGAGCAGCCAGCCATCTGGTCCGTGCCCCTGGCGATCGGTCTGATGATCGTCGTCTCCAAGGCCACCAAGTCCACCATCCCGGCTGACATTCGCATGAAAATGCTGGTGCTCCACGCCCCGGAAGCACTGGGGTTGAAGCAGGAGTATATCCAAGAGCATCAGGGCGTTGGGCATTGAGGATTACGCCTGTGGCATTCGGGGCGGTGTGCCCTGCAGGTCATTCGGTGGCGCGTTGATGACTTCCAATCCCGATGCATCTGCGTTACCCTTTTATCGGTGAACCATCCTTCCGCAATACCTTATCCACCACGAGGTAAACCGCCGCCGCAAGGAAGTAACTTATCACAGCTATGCGGAGAAACATCTCTGCGGTGTCGGTGGTATAATCGACCCAGTAACCACGCGCTTGGAAAATCGCGATGGTCAGCATGGCATAAAGGCAGATCTTCCCTGCGATGGTCTGCACTTGGTTGAGCCGCTTAAGGGATTCAGAAGGATAGTCGGTTGATGTCATTTACAATAATAACATTTTCCATAATTTCTGCAACTTATTTTGCTGACTGCCTTTGCGTGCGGAACATGGGTGCGGGCGCGCAGGGCTGGCTAATGGTGCCTCGAAATGAGAGCGACGTTCAAGGGGCAAATCTTTCCCCTGCTATTGCGGAGTTTGCGCAGACCGCGCGACGCCCTACTGCCGCGCCCGAATCATCCCACACGTCCACTTGCAATTTCCCGGCGTTTCCCTTACGTGCAATTCTAATCCTATGATCTCTGTAGCCGAAACCACGCCCACTCGTTATTTGACGAACCCAGACAAAATCAGTGACACCCCGAATGACGCGGTGCCACCGGGGCCGTTGGCCAACAAGTGGTCCGAGCATAAGTCTCATTCCAAGCTGATCGCGCCAGCCAATCGGCGGAAATATACCATCATCGTGGTGGGCAGTGGTCTGGCCGGGGCCTCGGCCGCCGCCACGCTGTCGGAACAGGGTTACAAGGTGAAATGTTTCTGCTATCAGGATAGCCCACGCCGGGCGCATTCCATTGCCGCCCAAGGTGGGATCAATGCGGCCAAGAATTATCAAAACGATGGCGATAGCGTGCATCGGCTGTTTTACGATACCATCAAAGGTGGCGACTTCCGCGCTCGTGAGGCCAACGTTTACCGCTTGGCGGAAGTCAGCGCGGGCATCATCGACCAATGCGTGGCGCAAGGCGTGCCGCTGGCGCGCGAATACGGCGGCCTGCTGGCAAACCGTTCTTTCGGCGGGACTCAAGTAGCGCGGACGTTCTATGCGGCGGGGCAGACTGGTCAGCAATTACTCCTGGGCGCTTATGCTGCCCTCAGTAAGGAGATCGCCCGCGGCGGCGTGACGATGTATAAGCGCACGGAAATGCTGGATCTCGTAGTGGTAGATGGTCATGCCAAGGGCATCGTGGTGCGTGATATGGTGACGGGTAAAATTTCCAGCCACGCAGGTGACACCGTGCTGCTCTGCACGGGCGGGTATGGCAATGTGTTTTACCTTTCCACCAATGCCAAAGGCTGCAACGTGACCGCCACTTGGCGCGCTCACAAACGCGGGGCGCTCTTCGCCAACCCTTGCTACACCCAAATCCACCCGACCTGTATTCCGGTCAGTGGCTCCTATCAAAGCAAGCTCACCCTGATGAGCGAATCCCTGCGCAACGACGGTCGCTGCTGGGCCCCGAAGGATCAGAGCAGCGGACTGAAAGATCCGCGCACCATCGCAGAAGAAGATCGTGACTACTATCTGGAGCGGAAATACCCCAGCTTCGGAAATTTGGCCCCACGCGATATCGCGAGCCGGGCCGCCAAGGAAGTGTGCGATGACGGACGCGGCGTGGGGCCAGGTGGACTGGGCGTTTATCTGGATTTCGCAGATGCCATCAAGCGCTACGGCAAAGAAGCGCTGGCCATCAAAACCGATGCTGAAGTTACCGACTGGGCACCCGTTATTGCCAAAGGCGAATCCATCGTGAAAGAGAAATACGGCAATCTGTTCGACATGTATGAACAGATCACCGGAGAGAACGCTTACAAGCAACCGATGCGCATTTACCCCGCCGTGCATTACACCATGGGCGGCCTTTGGGTGGACTATAATTTGATGAGCAACCTGCCCGGCCTGCACGTGTTAGGCGAAGCGAATTTCTCCGACCACGGAGCGAACCGCCTCGGGGCCAGCGCGCTCATGCAAGGTCTGGCGGATGGCTATTTCGTGATCCCCGCCACCCTTCCCAACTACCTCGCGGACCAGAAGCCTGGCTCCGTTAAAGAAGACCACGCTGACTTCAAACGCACCGAAGAAGAAGTGCAGCACCGCATCAACACCCTCCTAGCCATCAAGGGAAAACGCACCGCCAGCAGCTTCCATCGCGAACTGGGACTCTTGATCTGGGACGAATGCGGCATGGCCCGCACCAAGGAATCACTGGAAAAGGCGCTCAAACGCCTGCCAGAACTGCGCGAAGAATTCTGGACCACGCTGTGTGTGCCAGGGATTGGTGAATCCTTCAATAAGGAACTCGAACTCGCAGGCCGCGTAGCGGACTTCCTGGAATTCGGAGAACTCCTCTGTCGCGATGCCCTCGCCCGCGAGGAAAGCTGTGGCGGCCACTTCCGGGTCGAACATCAAGACGAAGGCGAAGCCAAACGCAATGACGTGGACTACAGTTACGTAGCCGCCTGGGGTTACACCGGAGACGTCTCCGCACCCAAGCTGCACAAGGAATGGCTGAAGTATCAGGAAATGAGCTTCACCACCCGGTCGTATAAGTAACCCCCTGGCACTGGCAGCGTAGTCCAGGGCTTCAGCCCGTCGAACCCTCCCCGTGAATCAGACGCGTGAATCCACCCGGGACATGCCTGCGGGCTAAAGCCCATGACTACTTAGAGCCGGCGTATTCGAAGGTTGCAGCCCTGCTGCAATGGGCTAGCTGCGACTGGCTTCGGGCGCATCTTTTTCCTGCAGGTTAGCCGGAGGCAAAACCTGCGCCTCTGTTTGGTTGGAGAAGATGCTAGCAACACTCCGCCCCGGGTGGGCGGGCGATGGTGGCGGTGTAGTCCTGACCTTTGGTTTCCTTGGGGTGGCGCAGCCGGCCATCGCAGGCGAAAGGCTTGGTGTCTGCGGGCGCAGCGTCCGTTAGAGGATCGATCATGGTGAAGCTGCCCGCGTAGGGCGCTTGCTGATAGAGTCGATAGGTTTTCTCACAAACGGCGTAACGCAGCCCGCGCTCCATGGCATGACCGTCGTCGTCGAGCACTTTCTTGAAGGGGCCGTTGTAGATCACGGCTTGGTTGCGGTCCAGGCACGGTCCTACTTTGCCTTTGTAGGCGGTCACGGTCACGCTGCGGAACTCGATCCCTTGCACCGTTTGCCAGGGGGTGCGGTCGAATTTCACAATCTGAATGCCGTGGAATCCAGCCTGGGCGAAGGCTTGGAGGAATTCGTCTTCCCGGAAGGCACCAGAAATGCAGCCACTCCAGAGTTCCGCATCTTGCTGTAATTCGTGCGGGACACTTTCATCGCACACGATGTCCGAGATGACGGCTCTGCCGCCATCTTTGAGCACGCGGTAAAGCTCGGAGAACAGGGCCTGCCGATCCTGACTGCCCACAAGATTGAGCACACAGTTGGAAACCACCACATCAATGCTGGCGTCGGGAATCAGAGGTTCCTTGATGCGCAGTTCCGCGGCCAATTCCATGGCCGCCAGATAACTGTTGGCATCCTGAATGGGATGCTGCCGCAGTTCACGTTCGAGTGATTCCAGGTTCAACGCCAAATCCTGAATGCGGCCTTTGCGGAATTCCACGTTGGCATACCCGACCCGTTCGGCCACGATGGGCGCATTGCGGCGGGCGACTTCCAGCATGTCGTCCGTCATGTCCACGCCGATGACACGGCCTGTCGCACCGACGACTTGGCTGGCGATGAAACAGATTTTTCCCGTGCCGCTGCCCAAGTCCAACACCGTTTCGCCCGGCCGGACATACTTGCTGGGATCGCCACAGCCGTAATCCTTTTCGATGACCTCCTGCGGGATGAGCTTCAAATATTGTGGATCATAATCGACCGGGCAACAGAGGGCAGGTTCGACGGCTTGGGCACCCGCCGCATAGCGGGCCTTCACGATGGCTTCGGTGGCAGGGCGGGACATGACGGATGCTTAGACGCGGAAATAACGTTTCCAGACGGCTTCGGGGCTTGATTCCAAGACTTCGCAGCGGGGGAACTCAGATTCGAAGGTTGGGAAAAACGTATCTCCCTCAGTAGTGAAATTTAGCTCTGTTAGGTAAACGGATTCGCAGTGCGGGAGCAGCAGACGATAAATTTCCGCGCCTCCAATGACGAAGACATCGCCTGTGAGGTCGAGGGAGGTGAGTTGGCTAACATCCGTGATGATTTCAGCCCCTGGCAGATTTCCCGCCGTGCGACTCAGCACCAGATTGCGTCGATTCGGCAGGGGACGGCCCAGGGAATCCCAAGTCTTGCGGCCCATCAGCACCGGGTGACCGGAGGTGACGCGTTTGAAGAACTTTAGATCGGCGGGCAGATGCCAGGGCATTTTGCCGTCCAATCCCAGCACGCGATTCTGCGTCATGGCGGCCACGGCGTGTAGGTGAACTCCTGGAATCATGGGCTAGACAGCGATGGGGGCTTTGATGCCGGGATGGGGATCGTATCCGTCAAAGCGAATATGCTCGAAGCGGAAATCATCAATCGACCGGATGGAGGGATCCAACCAGAGTTGCGGCAAGGGTCGGAAATCCCGCTGGAGCTGCTTTTCGACTTGCTCCAAATGGTTCGAGTAAAGATGCAAATCCCCGAAGGTATGAATGAACTCCCCCGGCACCAAATCACACACCTGAGCCACCATGGCGAGCAGCAGCGCGTAAGAACCGATATTGAAGGGCACGCCAAGAAACAAATCCGCGCTGCGTTGATACAGTTGGCAGTTCAGGGTGCCGGTGCTGCTGACGTAGAATTGAAACATCGTGTGGCAGGGGGCCAGCGCCATCCGAGGAATGTCCGTGACGTTCCACGCATTGACGATCAGGCGGCGGCTGGTGGGGGTGGTTTTGATCTGCTGAATGACCTCGGCCAGTTGATCGATGGGCTTACCATCGGCCCCGGTCCATTTCCGCCATTGATGACCATAGACCGGTCCTAACGATCCGTCCGGGCGGGCCCATTCGTCCCAGATGGTGACGCCATGTTCCTGCAAATACTGCACGTTGGTATTGCCTTGGATAAACCACAGGAGTTCGTGGATCAGGGATTTGAGATGGACGCGCTTGGTGGTTACGAGCGGGAATCCTTGACGGAGATCGAAGCGGACTTGCGCACCGAAGACAGAAATGGTGCCGGTGCCCGTGCGGTCATCACGGCGTTCGCCCGTGTCACGCACGAATTTGAGGAGATCATGATACTGCTGCATGGAGTTAGGGCTCTGGTTCTGGCTCGGACGCTGGTTCTGCGGTGGGATTCTTGGTGGCAGTCTTGGACTTCGGCCTAGCGCGATCATCACTGGGATCTTCTGGGGGAGGGAGATTACGCTGACGCAGATTCTTGGAATCAATGTCGTCCGGGGTGCCCCAGATGCCGTCCGGGCCGCCGGATTGGATGTGCGTTAAATCTCCATTCTTAAGTGGATCGAAATAGAGCGAGTTCTCCCAACCGTCCATTGGCACGGTGTGGTTGATGCGCACCGTCGCGAGGTTGAGGTAGCTCTTTTTGGCGGGATTATCCCCCGTGAGAGACTCCACGAGCGCTTGTTCAAAATTTCGGTCCTGCAGTTCCTCGGGGAATTTGCCATGGTCCTTCTGGTAGGCGATCAGGGCCTCCCGCCATTGGACGATAATCTGCTCCGTGCCTCCGATCACCAACTGTGGCATGATTTTCTGAGGCACCCGAGAAAAGAGCCAAGCCACGAAGGGAAGGGCGGCCAGGGAGATAATCCAAAATTTGAGCATAAAAATATTAGGTTAATGAATCCGTTCTACGGGCATGACGCGGGCATCCTGCCAGATGTCATCCGGGCTGATGGACCGGTGCTTGAAATGGAACAAGATGCCGGCCTTGCGGAAGGCCTCATAGATCAGTTCGGAACAGATGTATTTGCGGTCCCGGTTTCTCCGTCCAATTTTGAAGAGAATCCGGACAGCGATACGGAAAATCTCGAAATTATCATAGGGCTTCGTGAGTTCATCCATGCCGAAGCAAATCGCTTTACGGTGGGAGGCTTCCGGCACCTCCGGGGTAAGGCGCGCGATGAACATCCGGCCTCGGTAAGGCTTGTTGCGCCCATGGTAGTCCTTGAGATATTTTGACAACGGAGCCAACCGCACCCCGATGAAAGTCTCGCTCTCAAGGATGAGGACACGGTCCAGCTTCTCGTCCCGATAAATCATACCGATGTGGCTCCAGCAGGACTTGGTGAACCAGCGAATGGCGTTGCTGAAGAAATAAGTTCCGGAGCAGAAAACGAGATCGCCCGTCCGCAGGGTGTCGCGCACCGATTCGTAGGGAACGATTTCGGTGGCGACGATTTGATCAATAGTAAGTGGTGCGGCCATGAGTGCAGAGGATGAGGTCACCTGCTGCATACACGGCTCCCGTCGGACTGACAAAGAAAATTTACACTGGGGCCGACGGCGCACCACGGATCTCATTAAACTGAGTTCAGCACGCCGGTAGAATCACCGATGTGGTCCGCCTTCACGCCCATGAGTCCCAGCATTTTCATGTAGAGGTTGGTCATCGGAGTCTGCTCTTTTAGCGCGAGATGGTGACCGCGTTTGAGCGCCCCGCCGCCACCGCCCGCCAGAATGACGGGGAGATCATCGTGGTTGTGGCGATCCGGGTCAGAAATGCCACCACCGAAGACGATCATGCAATTGTCCAGCAAGGTCCCGCTGCCTTCTTTGGTGGACTTCAATTTAGCCAGGAAATAGGCGAATTGCTCGCTGTAGAACTCATCAATCTTGGCGAGTTTCTCGAGGCGCTCGGGGTCCCGTTGGTGATGAGAAATGCCGTGGTGATTATCCGGCACGCCGATTTCAGGGAAGCTGCGGTTGCTGCCATCGTGCGCTAGGAGGAAGGTGCTGACACGGGTGCTGTCCGTCTGGAAAGCCAACCACATCAGGTCATACATCAGCCGGATGTGCTCTTTGTAGGAGTTGGGAATCCCGCTGGCTTTCTCGTATTTGGGGAGGTTTACTTTGGCGAATTTTTCCGCCCCGGTCATGCGTCGCTCGATTTCCCGGATGCTGGTGAGGTATTCATCGAGCTTCTGTTTATCCGTGTAGCCCAGATGCTTCTGCAACCCGCGGGTGTCCTCCATGACGAAATCCAAGATGCTCTTGTCGTAGAAATCCCGCTTGGCCTTGGCCAGGGCCGCCTCGTTCGTAATCTCATTGGAGAAGAGGCGCTCGAACGCCAGCTTCGGATCGCGCTCAGGGGCCATGGGGGTGGATTCCGATTTCCAGGCCAGGTTAAATTGATAGGAACAACTGTAGCCGCTGTCGCAGTTACCCGCCCGCCGGACTTCATCGCAGCTCAATTCCATGGACGGAAGGCGCGTGAAAGCTCCGACCTGTTGGGCCGCCAGTTGATCGACGCTGACGCCGATTTTGATGTCGGCCCCGGAAGTCTTGCGGGCCTGGCAGCCAGTGAGGAAAGTGGCGTTGGCCCGGGCATGGTCTCCTCCGCCATCGCCATTGGCTTGGGCTTTGGTGTGGGCCAGTCCGGTGATCACTTGGAACTCGGATTTCAGGCTTTCGAGCGGCTTCAGGGCGCGGGTGATATCGTAGTTGGCACCATCTTTCGAAGGTTTCCAATGGTGCATATTTTTGCCATTGGGGGAATAAATGAAGGCCATGCGCAATGGCGGAGCGCCCGCTTTACCCACGGGCGCAGCAAGGGATTCCATGGCCGGCAGGGCAATCATAGTGCCTAAGCCACGGAGGAAGCGACGACGGGAAAGTTCTGGATTCATGGAGCGGTGCGGTTCGGGGTATGCAAACAACGTGCGCCAGAATCAGCATGATGCATGGTATTTCCACCACTTTTTCGCGTTTGCGGATTTCCACTCAAAAATGCCGACTAGAGTCCGCGGGTATCGGTCAGATCGGCCCCCGTGAAGATCGCCCCACCGTGTTGGGCTCCGGTGAAATCGGCCCCCGAGAGATCGGCCTCGGTGAAATTCCCGCTGGTCACGTCTGCGCGATCGAATTGCGCCCCACTGCCATCCGCTCCAGTAAAATTTGCCTTAACGCAGGAGGCTTCAATAAATTGCGTCCCATCCAAGTCTGCCTTGGTGAAATTGGCATGATCCAAGCGAGCCCCCTTGAAGCTGGCCCCGCTGCCGTCCGCTTCGGTTAGGTCCGCATGGGTCAGGTCGGCTTCGGAGAAGTCGGTGCCAATGAGTTTGGCGGCGCGCAGATTTGCCCCTTGCAGCTTGGCGTGGGCTAAATTTTTGCCTGTGAGATCTGCTCCGGCCAAATCTGCGCCTGTGACGCTGAGTTGCTGACCTTCGACACCGTTGGTGTGCAGCCAAGTGGAGTGAGCGCGGAAATCATCGGGAGTAAAAGTGGCCATGGGAAAACGAGGGTTGATTTGATTGAATAAATAACACCCCACCTCTAGACTAAATTTCCTGAAGGCGAAAGAAATTCTTTGGGCGAAGCGTAGTCCGGGAACAAATCCGCGCTTCACCTTCGCCATTGACCACCGTCCTACCGAATCTACCATTGCCCCCACTTCATGAAACGTCTTGCTTTTATCTTCACCTCCCTCCTCCTCGCTGCCAGTCCATTGCTGCGTGCTCCGCTGGCGCACGCCGAGGAAGCTGCGCTGCCAGAATACACCGCCGAGGAGATCGTGCGCTTGGTCAACCTGAGTATGGCGCTGAAGAAGACGCAACTCAATGGCAGTCTGCGTAAAGGAGACAATGTTTCCGCTTTGAACTTCAGCTTGATGGACAAAGAGTCCGTGAAGCAAATCACCTTCACGTTCGGCTCCCCGCCGCAAAGTATTGTGCTGGACTTGAAGGACAAATCCTTCCTGCTCTACGATGTCAAGGGCGGCAAGAAATCCGCCGTGCCGGAAGGAAACTATGCCACCGGCATTCGGGGCACGGACCTCACCTACGAGGACATGTCTTTCCGCTATCTCTACTGGCCCAATCCGATCAAACTGGAGTCCGAGACCTACAGCACCCGTAAATGCTGGAAGGTGCAGTGCAACAATCCCAACCCAAAAATTGGCGCTTACAAATCCGTCGTTATCTGGGTGGATCAAACCAGCGGTGGGCTCCTGAAAATGGAGGGCTACAATTATCAACAGGTCAATGACAAGCCGGTCTTCACGCTCTTGAAGCGTTGCAAGGTAACCGCTGGGATGAAGGTGGATGATGTAACCGTGCTCAAGGAAATGACTATCGAGAGCTTTGATCCGGTCAGCGGCAAGGGATTGGGTAAGACGTTCCTGGAAATGCAGAAGCCTTGAGAAGGGAGACGGGCGGCCCCCCTCGGGACGCCAAACTCGGTTGCGCGAAATAGCTCCAAACACGCGGATGCGTGATGACAGAGTTTTAGCTTTCAGCGTCGCAAGGTTCGTGCTAGGCCGAGATCGTGCTAGTCTCCACTTTTTGACTGGCCTTAATTAACCAACACTTCAATCAACATCCCTATGCTTAAAGAATTCAAAAACTTCATCCTCAAAGGCAACGTCATCGATCTCTCCACTGGCGTAATCATCGGGGCGGCCTTCGGAGCCATCGTCACGGCCTTCTCCAAAGGAATCGTCGAGCCAATTCTGGCTCTCGCTGGCAATGGCCCGAATCCAAAGCTGAGCGTTCCCATCATGGAGAAAGCCATGGAAGTCGCCAAAATGGGCGCAGACGGCAAACCGGTGATGGATGCGGCCGGCAAACCAGCGATGGAGACCGTCACCAAACTCATCGAACTGGATCTGGGCGTCATCATTGGAGCGATCATCAGTTTCCTGATCACCGCCGCCGTGGTCTTCTTCGTAATCATCAAGCCAGTAAATAAGCTCTTGGCGATGACTAAGAAAGCGGAAGCCCAAGCTCCTCCAGCTCCACCCGCAGCAGACATCGCCCTGCTGACGGAAATTCGCGATTTACTGAAGAAGTAGCATCCAAAGCTACGCCCCTTAACCCTTTCGTCCCGCACCTTCATCGAGGTGCGGGATTTTTGTGGCCCGATTTCTGTAGCGTGATCGGTCCTCGCCCCCCGCGAATTAGTAACTAAATTGATTGCAGAAAGGTGACGAATCCATCAGAAGGGAGGAATGCGTAAGTTATCGATTTCCCTCCTATTTCTGGCCAACCCTGTTTTCGCAGGCACTTTTACGACGGCACCGCTCACAGGAGATGGCGACTCCGGGATCAGCGGGGCCACCAGTTACACCCATGCGATCGATTTGGGCGCGGCCGGGAACGTGACCGTTAATGGGGCGGTTTTCACGGGAGGATTTGCTGGCGGCACCAACACCTACGGCATGACTGGGGCGGACAATACGCTTCCAGCTTGGGCGGGTTCAGGGGTGACCGGTGCCACCGCGGGCCTCTTCAATGGTTTTCAATACAATGGCACAGGTGGCGGAGAGACGTTGACGCTGAACAACCTGCGCATCGGCCAGACTTACACGACCACCTTTTACAACGCGGTGTGGGGCGGACCGCGTTCGCAGAATATCACGACGAGTGACGGCGGAACCGTCACCTTTGATGCCGACGCCCAAGGCGGTGGCAGCTTGCTGAAATACAACTTCACAGCCACCAGCAACTCACTGACCTACAATTTTGCGCCTAACCAAGTGGCCTCTTTTCACCAGTATGCTTTCAGTAATGAAGTGGCTGGGTATAAGTCTCTGCTCACGGACAATTTTTATGCTCCCAGCAATCCGAACACGCTTGACCTAAATTTCAACCTAGCCGCGCGCCAAGGCGGGTCACTCGTGACCACCGGCGGCCCTATTGCTTGGGTCGGGGTCAACAACACCCAGCTCGGAAACCCAACTGGTGGGATCGACAATGGGAACTACCTGCTCAATGCCTTTGGCACCGGCAATGCCGCCCTAGACCGCAACTTCAATGGCAGCGCTTCCCAAGGCGGTCTCTCCATCTCCTTCGATGTCGAACCCAATTCCACTGACAATCCAGATAACTCCCAATGGCAAGCCCTCAACATCGGTCAGGATGCCGCTAACAAGAACGATTTTGTCAACGCGGGGAATCCCCATCTAGGCCTGATCTTCCGCGGGGATGGGCGTCTGGAGATCTGGGATGGCGGTAACAACCTTACCCCGGTGAACCCCAACTATAGTGGCAGCATCGTGAACCAACTCACACACATCGAGCTGCTGATCACCGATCCGACGGATGCCAATCCGTTTGATGGCGTCGGCCAGACGGATGTCTCCATCTACTCCAACGGAGTCCTCGCCTACAGTGTAAGCAAGCTAGGTGGGTATGCCAATAATTACATTAATTTCCACAACTCCTACATCGGCGGAGTGGACAATTTGAACATTGCGCAAATTCCGGAATCGAGTGTCCTCACGCTCTCCGGCCTGGCCATTGGGTTGGTCCTCAGGCGTAAACGCACTGAATCCTCCCGGAGCTAACTGGCGGCATCCCTCATCCGACAACTCCCCAGCCGTGGATTGGGCTCTTTGTGGAGGTCTCGGTTCCCCTCTTTTTCCGGTTCAAATAGCCGCTTGTGAAAAATTTCACAAATACAGCTTGCGAATTGCCCCCTCGACCGCTAATTCCGTGCCCTCCGAATTATTTTGATCGTGACAATCGGGTCATTTTTCTGTGCGCTAATTTTTGCGCCAGTCGGCCCCATTCACACCTGTTTTTCTCCTGAAATCTGTAACATCGTAACTCCCATCTCATGAGCTCCATTCTCCAAGAACTTGAATCGCAAATTGCCGGACTTAAAACCTCCGTCCAGAAGACTAATGTCGGCACCGTCCGTGAAATCGGAGACGGCGTAGCCAAGGTCGAAGGCCTGTCCGACGTGATGCTCAATGAAATGATCGACTTCGGCAACGGCCTCTATGGTCTGGCGCTGAACCTCGAAGAAACCGAAGTGGGTGTCGTGCTCCTCGGCAATGGTGAAAAAGTGAAATCTGGCGACGAAGTCAAGACCACTGGCCGCCTCCTCTCCGTTCCTGTCGGCAAATGCATGCTCGGCCGCGTGGTCAACGCTCTGGGTGAAGCCATCGACGGCAAAGGTGCCATCAAGTCCGATCTGCTCTATCCAGTGGAAAAGATCGCCCCAGGGATTATTACCCGGAAATCCGTTTCCCAGCCCGTGCAAACCGGCATTATGGCCATCGACGCCATGATTCCAATCGGCCGTGGTCAGCGTGAACTGATCATTGGTGACCGTTCCACCGGCAAGACCACCATCGCAGTGGACACCATCATTTCCCAAGCCAAGCAAAACAAGATGGCCGAGCAAGGGAAGCTCAAGGACCACCGTCCGCTCTATTGCATCTACGTCGCCATCGGCCAGAAGCAATCCAACGTCGCCCGAGTGGTTGCTACGCTGGAAGAAGCTGGTGCCATGGAATACACCTGCGTGATCTCCGCCTCCGCTTCCGATACCGCCACCAACCAATATTTGGCTCCTTACACCGGTTGCTCCATTGGTGAATACTTCATGGACAACGGCATGGACGCCCTCATCGTCTTCGATGACCTTTCCAAGCACGCTGTGGCTTACCGCCAAGTGTCTCTGGTGCTCAAGCGTCCGTCCGGTCGGGAAGCGTATCCTGGCGACGTGTTCTATCTCCATAGCCGCTTGCTGGAACGTTCCGCCCGCGTTTCCGAAACCTACGGTGGTGGTTCCCTGACCGCTCTGCCAGTCATCGAAACCCAAGCTGGCGACGTCTCCGCTTACATTCCGACAAACGTTATTTCCATTACCGACGGCCAGATTTACTTGGAAACAGACTTGTTCTACCAAGGTATCCGCCCTGCAATTTCCGTTGGTCTCTCCGTGAGCCGGGTGGGATCCGCCGCGCAAACGAAGGCCATTAAGAAAGTGGCCGGCACCACCAAGCTGGACCTCGCCCAGTTCCGTGAGTTGGCCGCCTTCGCTCAGTTCGGTTCCGATCTGGATGCCGCCACCAAGGCGAAGCTGGACCGCGGTGCCCGTATCGTGGAACTCTTCAAACAACAGCAATATCTCCCCAAGAGCCTGGAAATCGAAGTCGCCAACCTTTACGCCATGCAAAAAGGTTACTTCGACGACGTGCCCGTGGATCGCATCCGCGAGTGCCAAGGCAAGATGGAAGAATACCTCCAAACCCGCAAGGAAACCCTCCTCGACACGATTCGTAACGAAAAGACGATCGAGAAGTGCGAAGGAGATCTGAAGCAAGCGATCGAAGACTTCAAAGCCACTTGGAAATAAGTGACCCGAGCCTCGAGTAGCCCTTACTCTTTTCTCACTTACTAACCCACTCTCTCACTCGTCATGGCTAGCACACGCGATATCCGCCGCCGCATCAAGTCGGTCAAGAATACCTCCCAAATCACCAAAGCCATGCAACTTGTTGCAGCGGCCAAGATGAAGAAGGCGCAAGACCAGGCTGTGGCTGGTCGTGCCTATGCGGACATGATGAATCAAGTGCTGGTAAGTCTGAAGGATAAGATTGAGGACACCGCCCACCCCTTCTTTGCCGAAGGCGCAGGCGCCAAGGATCTGGTGGTCGTTATCACCACCGACAAGGGTCTGTGCGGCGCGTTGAACACCAATTTGCTGCGTAAAGTTTACCAAGCGTTTCCTGCCTCGGGCACGGAGGTGGACTTCATTTCCATGGGCCGCAAAGGTTCCCAGCAGTTGAGTCGCTTAAAACGGAATCTTGCCGCTGAATTCAGCGTCAAAGATCCCGCTAAATTCCCCGAAGTCCGCACGATCGGTAATTTTCTCCAGGAGAAATTCCTGTCAGGAGAATATCGCAGCGTGAAGGTAGCCTTCAGCAACTTCATTAACACTGTGAACGTGCAACCAGCACTGGAAACCCTGCTCCCAGTGAATCCTGTGACCCTTGGCGGCAAACGCGCCTATGAAGGCATGGGCAGCGCCTTGGAAACCAAGGAAGCCACCGCCCTGAGCCCGCAATATACCTTCGAGCCCAGCCCAGCCGACGTCTTCAAAGCGATCCTGCCGCAATACGTGAACAACACCCTGTTCCAAATGATGCTGGAATCCCGCGCCAGCGAGCACTCCAGCCGAATGGTCGCCATGAAAAACGCGACGGACAACGCCAAGCAAATGCTCAAGGACCTCAGCTTGGAATACAACAAGCTCCGTCAAGCCAGCATCACCAACGAACTGCTGGAAATCACCACCGCCAAGATGGCGCTGGAGTAAGACGGCACGCGTAGTCCCGCCCCCCGTGTGTGTTCCGCCGCCTCAAGGCCGGGACGACAGGGCACGTTCCCAATAAACGCCCCACTGGTCAGAATGACTGAGGCTAAGCGGGATTGGTAAAAAATTGGTGGTAAAAGATGAGAGAGATGGTGAAGATGGGACAAGTTCAGATCTCCTTGTCCCCTTTACCTCGAGAGCCTTTCTTTCATCCGTTCGCATCAGAACACCTCCAACCTTGGTTGGCATTGCTTCGGCTTAATTTTTTACCACCAATCTTTTACCAGCTAATCCAGATGGAGGATAATCCGGATGTCACACAGCTAGTGCGGCGGATCCTTGGTCTCATTAACGACTAAATTTTGTTGTTGCATTTTTCTTGCATTAGAGAATGCTGCGCAATAATCTCTGCGCTACCATGATCCGATCCAGTTCTCCCATTGCTCATCTCCTTTTGGCCTCCGCCTTTGCAGGTGGCACGAATACACTTGGAGCGGCTCCATCAGAACCCAATTGGGTAACGGGAGAAGATGTTAGTGCAGGAGGAGTGTTATTCCCTCACCTCCACGTCTTCGGAGTTTACGGGAAGAGTTCGGGAGACGAGGGCTCGCTGGCCGTCGGGCATCACGATCCTGCCAGCGAGGGGTTCACGTTGAATCTGGAAGGCGGGTTCTCGTTGCGCGCCGGTGAGCATGCTGAAGGGTTCACGACTTATGCGCTGCGTTGGGATGACGAGGAACAAACTTGGGAAAGAGAGTTTGAGGAATGGTTTCTCAAGGCCAAGGATCTTCCCGGAGGCTTGGATCTACGCGGCGGTCAGTATTTGAATCGCTTCGGCTTGCAAAATACCTATCACCATCACGGATGGGATTTCGTCGATCAAAATTTAGTTTCTGGTCGCTTCTTGGGCGATGACGGCATGGCCACCCAGGGGGGCGAAGTCACTTGGAAACTCCCTTTTGACAGCCTGACCTACACCAGTCTGCTCAGCCTCAGCATCGGCCAAGCCGTGACGCACGAGGAGGAAGAGGAGGAACATGGCGACGGGCCTGAGCCAGCCTACGAGGGCCACGCCGCCGCCTTTTCCGGGCCGCTGCTGGTGGCGAATTGGACGAATTTGTATCAACTGAACGACTTCCATTCCCTGCGGGCCGGAGCATCCTATGCCCGAGGGGAAAACGAATGGGGCCGCCACAGCACCATTTACGGCACCCATCTGGAATACCAATGGAAAGCCAACGGGTTGGAAGCTGGAGGAAACTATTTCCGCTGGCGCAATGAGATCATGCTGTGGGATCTCCAGGCTGTAGCCTCCGAGTCCAAGCAAACCCGATCGCTCAGCGAATGGGGGGCTTATAGTTCCCTAACCTATGGCATCGCTACCGCAAACGCAGGGGTTATCGAACCCAGCTTGCGTTTCGATTATGTGCAGGGGATTGCTGCGGCGGAGCTGGACGAGCGCTGGCGCTTGAGCCCAGCGCTAACTTGGAGCCCATTCCGCAATCGCACAGTGGAAATTCGTCTGCAATACAACTATGATCACTCCTCCATCGAAGGAACCTCCCACGGCCTCTGGGCGCAGGTGGGCTTTAATTGGGGCGGACCTGAAGTTCGGTAAATTTTAATCAACCTCCCAGCACCTCATGAAACGTCGTCTCTTAACGCTCGCCTCCCTTCTGCTCTGCCACACTGGAGCCCTCGCCCAGTCGAAGTTGGCCGTGGCTTCGCTCCATCCCATGCTGACCGATCTGGCGCAGCAAGTGGGCGGAGCCAACGTCAGCGTCCGCGCCATCCTTCCGCCCGGCACGGACGTCCACACCTTCAATCCCTCGCCTGCCCAGGTGAAAGAAATTTCCTCCTGCCGCTTGGTGCTCGCTTCTGGCAAGCACCTGGAATCTTATCTGGAGAAGCTGAAGGACAACCTTGGCACCGGAACGGCCATCGTGGAAGTGGGGCGCACCATTCCCAGCCTGGTCATCAACGCCAAGGACAGCGCGTTCCTTTGCTGCCCGGAGCACGCTTCCGGGGCGCTGGATCCTCACTGGTGGAATAGCCTCGAAAACATGAGCCGTGCCGCCGAAGTCGTCGCCAGCGAATTCGCCAAAGCCGATCCTGCGCACGCCGACGATTACCAAGCCAACGCCAAGGCTTATCGTGCCACGTTGGACGAACTCAAGAAGTGGGCGAAAAAGGAAATCAGCCAGATTCCCAGCAGCCAACGCATCATTCCTACCGCCCACTTGGCATTAAGTTACTTCGCCAAGGAGTTCGGCTTCAAACTTCTCCCCATCCAAGGTCTGAGCACGCAAACTCAAGCCTCCAGCCAGGAAGTAGCCGAAGCCGTCAGCAAAATAAAGTCCACCGGTGTGCCCGTCATTTTCCAAGAAGCCGGCACCAACTCCAAACATCTGGAAGAAATCATCCGCGAAACCGGCGTTAAAAAAGGCGGTGAACTCATAGCAGATGGTAACGGCACCGGAGCCCGCCTAGGCTTCGTCGCCAGCTTCCGTCATAACATCACCACGCTGGTGGCGGGATTGAAGCAGTAGTTCCGAGCTGTCGCCTCACGTCCCACAGAACGTCTCATACCCGCAAGCCTCCGCCCCCGCTGGCATTTGGTATTCCGGCCGCTCGATGGTGTGGTCAAAGGGATTCGCGAGGATGGTTAGCAAACGATGCAGGACCGAGAAATCATTGTGTTCCACGGCTGCTTCCAGCGCTTCCTCTACTTTGTGATTCCGGGGAATGAAGGCAGGATTGACGGACTGCATTCGTTCCACCACTGCGCTGGCCGACTCCTCCTGCCGACTGCGGCGGGCCATCCAGTCTGCATGCCAGGCCCGGAAAGCTTCGTTTTCTAACAAGGAATCCTGCTCCATCGATTC
Source organism: Verrucomicrobiales bacterium (assembly GCA_031411295.1). Classification (GTDB taxonomy): domain Bacteria; phylum Verrucomicrobiota; class Verrucomicrobiia; order Verrucomicrobiales; family V1-33; genus JAGNEJ01. The sequence continues at coordinate 27,280 of JANOAV010000184.1, forward strand.
CACGCTGAGCGCGCGGAAGGTGTTGGTGTGGTCGGCTGAGTTTTGCTGCATCCATTGCAGGAGAGTATCAATCAACGCGCTGTCCTCCGTTTCTTCGTTGAACAGTCCCAACTTCCGCCGCATCCCCGCCAGCCAGTGATGCTGGAAACGATTGGGGAAATGATTGATCGCACCATTCGCCAACTCGATGGCCTTTTTCTGATCCTCATGCAGCAATGGCAGCAACGCCTCAGCCAGTCGAGCCAGATTCCATTGCGCGATGGGTGCTTGATTAGCGTAGGCATAGCGACCATGCTGATCAATGGAACTGAATTTCGTAGCCGGATCGTAGGTATCCATGAACGCACATGGCCCGTAATCGATGCTCTCTCCGCTCAGCGCCATGTTATCGGTATTCATCACGCCATGGATGAAACCGACGTGGAACCACTTGGCTATCAACTCCGCCTGGCGCTCCATGACCGCTTCCAGCAAGGCAAGATACGGTTGCTCCGCTGTCGCCAACTCCGGATAGTGTCGCTTGATGGTATAGTCGGCCAAGGCTTGCAAGGCCGCCTGATCCTGATGCGCGGCTACCCATTCAAACGTCCCCACGCGGATATGACTAGCCGCCACGCGTGTCAGCACGGCTCCGGGCAGCGGGGTTTGCCGAAACACTAACTCGCCTGTCGTCACCACCGCCAGACTGCGCGTCGTCGGGATGCCGAGAGCGTGCATCGCTTCGCTGATGACGTATTCGCGCAGCATGGGCCCCAAGACCGCCCGCCCATCGCCCCGGCGCGAATAGCGCGTGGGACCGGAGCCCTTGAGTTGGATATCAAAGCGTTCTCCCTGCGGCGTCATTTGTTCCCCGAGCAAGATCGCCCGTCCATCTCCCAAGGCCGTGAAATGGCCGAACTGATGCCCGGCATACGCTTGGGCAATGGGTTCCGCTCCCCTGGGTAACTCATTTCCTGCAAAGATAGCCGCAGCCTCCGGCCGATCCAGCGCATCCGCATCCAACCCCAAGCTCATGGCGAGTGATCTATTGAAAATTACGCTCCCCGGCTGCGCCACCGTTACCGGCCGACTCCGTTCATAAAACAACGCCGGCAAATTGGCATACGTTAACTCTAAACGCCAGCCAGCGTTAGTGGGGGAAATCGCGGATGGGTTCATCAGGAATAGGAAATGCGGCAGGATGAGTAGGCTAGCGATTCCTGATCTACTTGACCCGTGCTTTCATCCATTGCTCCAAGGCTTTCAGGACGTTGGGACGGTCAACGTCATGGAGAATAAGGTGGTAGCTGTCAGGGTAGCAGATTTTTTGCTTATCGGTGGCAGGGATGGGGCGGTAGAATGCTTCCACTTGGGCGGCGGAAGTGAAGACATCGTTCGGGGTGTAAAATAGCAGGGTGGGCAGGGTAACTTTGCTGGCGGCGGCATCGCTGGTGCGGACCATCTTATCCACCGCTCGGAAAAGTCGGAGGGTGAAGAATTCCACGTAATGCGGCGTGTGCTCCATTTGTTGTTTGTGGGTGGTGGAGTTGGTCACTTTCACTTCCCGATCTCCGAGGCTTTCCAAGCTGATGCGTTTCCCCGGCCACACGGCGCAGAGGAAGCGGATGGGCCAGTATTTCCAAGCAGGAAGATCGTGTCGGAAGGCGATCACGGGAGAGGATAAAATGACCCCGGCCACGAGTTGCTGAGTCTCTCCCAGCTTGGCCAGGCTGTGGATCACAATGAGAGACCCCAAGCTCTCGCCATACCAGTAAATCGGCAGTGTGGGATGCTGGGCATGAAGCAGTTGGGTGAACTCCAGGAGGTCCTGCTGCCAGCGTTGCGCGGAGGAAACGTTGCCGTGCTGGGGCTTCTCCGGATCATTCCCCATGCCGCGTAACTGCATGCCATAGACGAGGATTTCCTGGGTGGATAGCAGATCCCCTGCGGGCCAGAAATCACTGGCCGCCCCGCTTAAGCCGTGCACGCAGATGACCAACGCCTTGAGCGGAGCGGGTGCGGGTTTGCTCGCATCTGGCCACCGGGTGTAAGGCATTTGCTTACCGTCACTAGCGGAAAAATGGTTGGCGTCGAGCTGGCTGGGTTGAGGTTTCACGGCGGTGCATTGGCACAAGAGCAGGGCGGCTGCCAGGAGAATTAAACCCGAAAACGGAAAGGAGTTAAGCACGAGCTAAAGGCGAGATTTAGGGATTCACAAAGCGAATCACCACGCGGCGGTTAATCGCCTGCGCAACCTGATCTCCGTTGGGATTGGCGATGGGCTGGCTCTCCCCCATGCCCTTCACTTGAATCCGATCACCTGCCAACATTAGGGAACGCGTTACCCAATTTTTCACGGCTTGAGCGCGCATAAGACTGAGTTGCATATTGTAGGCATCGTCCCCCGTAGTATCAGTATGCCCTTCGATGATGATGAGGGACTTTTTCCACGTCTGAATCAGGAGACCCAGTTTCATCAAGTCCACTTTGGCGCTCTCCTTCACGTCGGCGGAATTATAATCGAAGAGGAAGTCGGACGGCATCATCGCCTTGAGATCACCTGTCATGGGAGTCTTGATGTCCAACAAATCATCGAAAGAGCTGAATCCCAATCCTTTAAGTCCATCGTTGCCTTTGCGGCGGGCGGCGGCCAGTTCGCCTTTCAGCGCATCCGTGCCGCTGGGCAATTTATCGTCGATTTTGATTTTGACCTGATCCGTCTGGGCCCGGGCCGTCTTGAGCATATCGGAAGAGGAGGCAGAGCGAATTTTCGAATCGATGCCGCCTGCGATGGCGGTATCCACTGCGCTGATGGCATCAACGTCGGGTCCCGGTTCACCCATGGCGGCGGTTCTCATCTGGATGTTTACGGCCTTGGTGATTTCAGGGGAGAAACTCACATCTCCTTTCAGGTGCTCCGCCAATTGATCGATCGGCGGCAGCTCAGCGGTCATTTCGGTCTCCGGGACTTTGGCGTCGGAAACCTCAGGTTGGGCCGACAGCGTTTGCTCGATCATCTTGGGGTCGAGTTGGATGCGATCCTCAAAGCGCACATCGTCCTTACTCAGCAGGAGCGGGTCATCGGCGGCTACGACGCCGGCTAATTTCAGGTCCCCAAAGGCATAGAAGAGCCCGGCGTGGAGGACGCAACTGGTCATCACGGCCAGCAAAATCCACCAACGCAAGCTCCAAGCACTCTGTGGCTGAGGCGTGATGAGTTGGCGGCCGATGGATTGTTCCCAAGAATATGAGGCGGGCATGTGGCTGGAGATGGTGAATGAGGAAACTACGCTGGATGAGGTTCCAACTTATCACTCTTTAGCGGAAACGGAAGGTGATTTTGTGCAGGAGCCTCTGCCGCTGTCTGGCGAGGCACAGGCTTGAAGCCCCTGATTTACCAAAGGTTGGGCTCCTTTGAGACCATTTGGAGGCATCGTTCGCCAAGGCTGCGAGGTTCACGGAAACGCGGTTTCTGGTTGCGGCAGAGGAAATTTCCACCTAGGAACCACTCATAGCATATCTGTCGGAAGGACTCCTCACCCCCGGAGCATGCTGGAATTTAGCAACTTTTCATGACGAACACAACCTCTGCTCGACCCAAAATATTGATCATCGGTGGCGGCCCCACGGGGCTTTACGCCGCAAGAACTCTGGTGGAGGCCAATGTCGATGTGGTCTTGCTCGAAAAAGAAGTGCACCCTGGCGGCTTGGCGACCAGCCACAAGCTTGGCGAAAACTTCTTCGATATGGGGGTCCACATGCTCCATGAATTCGACAAGGAAATCTTCGAGGACATGAAAACCATCATGGGGGAGGAGCGCCTCCCGGTGCCGCTCGACGCGAAAATCCGCTGGGCGGGATCGTTTTACCGCTACCCTCTCCAATTTGTGGACATGATCAAAGGCATTCCGCCACTGAAGTTGGCATGGTGCGTCCTGGGTTTGTTCGGCTCGCAACTCTACTACAAAATGTTCCCCCGGGTGCCGAAGGACGCGGAGGAGGCATTGATTCAGCTCTACGGGAAGCCGCTTTATCACTTTTTCTTCAAGGATTTCACCGAACGCTACTGGGGCTTCCCCACTACTGAAATCAGCGCCAAATTTATCACCACTAAAATGCCGCGTCTCACGGCGGTCGATGTGCTGAAGAAGGTCCTGGCCAAGATTGGCATCAAATCTGACAAGGTGGAGGCAGTGGACAGCGCCCTGCATGAGGAAACGCTGCACTATTCCAAGACGGGAGCGGAAATGATGCCACGGCGGCTTGTGCAGACCATCAGCGCCAAAGGAGGCACCGTCCTCCTGGGACGGGAAGTCGTGCAGGTGGAGATTATCGACGGTCGCGTGGTGGCCGCCCATACGCGACATGCCGTGACCGGGGCTGAAGAGCGTTTCACATGTGATTACTGTATTTCCACCATGCCCATGCCCTGGCTGATCCAACGCGTGGACGGTCCGGTGAGCGATGAGGTGCGCGCCTCTTCCAAGGAATTGCGCTTCAAGCCAATTACCGTGCACGGTTTACTCGTCAACAAGCCGAAGTGCCTCAACGGGCTCTACGTTTATTATCGGGAACGAATTTTCCATCGCGTAGGCGACCCCAAAAACGCTGGCCTGATTGTGAATCCGCCGGATCACAGCGTCCTCATCGTGGAAACGACTTGTGAGGAAGGCGATGCCAAATGGCAGGGCACCCCGGAGATTCGCGAGAAGATCATTGCCGACTTGGAAGCGGAAAAGATCTGCACCAAGGAGCAAATCGTGGAATGGCATGTGATGAATTCCAATACGGGGTATCCGATTTTCAAGCTGGGTTTCGAACAGCACTTCGACCGCGTGAAAGGCTACATCGACAGCATCAAAAATCTCCGTTCCGTGGGACGTCAAGGTGGCTTTACCTATCCGAATATGCACGGAGCCATGCGCATGGGGGCTAATGCTGCCAAGTCGGTGCTGGCGCAGATTGATCCGCCCGCAGCGAGTTAGCAAGTTAAGCGGACCGCTTCGCAGGTGCGGTCCGGGCGGCCTTGAGTTCGGCAAAAATCAGTCGGCCGGCGGAAGTCTGCAGCGCACTACTCACCACCACTGAGGCAGTGGAGCCGATCCGATCACGCGCGTGATTAACCACAATCATGGCTCCATCTGGCGTATAGCCCACGGCCTGGTGCTCATCTTTGCCTTCCTTAACCAACGTCAACTCCACTTCATCGCCAATGGCCAAAATGGGGCGCATTGATTGTGCCAGCAGGTTCAGATTCAAAACCGTGACCCCCTGAAGTTGCGCGACCCGGCCCAGATTGGCGTCATTCGTCAGGACGCGCGCGTCCAACAGTTTGGAGAGTTGGATCAGTTTGGTGTCCACCATTTTCTCCTGCGTTTGGTAGTCATCGTGGATCGTGATCTCCAAATTGGGCAATTGTTTCAACGCCTCCAGACAGTCCAGTCCGCGGCGGCCGCGCTCGCGTTTGATGGTGTCCCCGGAGTCTGCGAGTAGATGCAGTTCATCCAACACAAAGCGGGGGACAATCAACGTGCCATCCAGGAAACCGGTCTGGCAGACGGCGGGCAAGCGACCATCAATGATGATGTTGGTGTCAATCAAGAGCGGTTGCCGCATGACGCCCTCATTGCGGAAGCGCACATAAGGAATGATGAGACTGAACTCCTGCCGATTACTGCGCAAGGCCAACACAATCCCGATATAGGCGAGCGAAGCATACAACATCGCCAAAAGCGCGCGTCGCACCTCCTCCTGTCCATCCATCATGGGCAAGCCGGGGATCTGCGTGATGAGCCAGGCGCAGAGCACGCCGATCAGGAGTCCGAACGTGCCGGAAGAGAAGCTGCGAATCGTGAAGTTTTTCAGCAACATGTCCACCAGCACCAGCAGTCCACCGAAGGCCAGACCGCCAACCCCGCCCACCAGCGCCTCCACTTTCCCCCCGCTGCCCAGGGCCAGGGAGAATCCCATCAGCAGGCACACGATCAAGAAAACGATGCGGACGAGGCGGATAATGGAATTGGTAGGCATGGGGAAAGAGTCTGGCGCTGGTTAGTTCCCGTTATCGATTAAATAGACCTTTGCGTGGAACCGGCGGGGCGTTTTCGGGTTTGAGTTTGTCTGCATCGTCCTTGTAACCCCAGACGAGTCCGTGGCGACGCAGGTTATTTATTAAGCTAGCAAAATCATCGCGCAACTTCTGATCGCGCAGGAGTGCCGTCATCAGCCCCGGCCCGGAATGCATGTCTTTGGTAACATCGCTAAAGCCATTGGCTGCGGTGCGTATGGTGGCTGCTGCTTTGGCAATTTCGTCCAAGCTGGGGGATAGCTTCTGTTTCAGCATGTCGTTAGCGGTTGTCACCGTGACTCCAAGCGAATCGAGATTCGCCCCGAGTTTGGCCGAACTGGCGTGCAGACTTTGCAGCGTATCCTTGAGGGCGGTGGTATTTTCTGCGCTCAACACTTGGGTATCAATCTTAGTTAAGGTAGTGTTTAACCCTTTGATGGCATCCCGGAAATTGGATAAATTTTCCTCCGCCAGGACCCCGGTGGAAATTTTACCGATCGCTAATTTTAAATCCGCCAGCGAGCCCCGAATATCTTCCAGCACCACCAGTGACTTGTCCGCCACCCGGCCTGCCGAGTCCGCGATATCAGCACTAAAGTCCCCTCGAAGTTCGCTGCCAGGCTCAATCGTTTCCGAGACGGGAAACAAGGGCGGCGTGACCTCAATATACATGTCCCCGATGATGCCGCTGGTTTTGAGTGCGAAGGCAGACCCCTTGGCAATGAGGAAATCCTGATAAATCGTCAACGGCACCCGCACCCCATTGATGCCATCCACCAAGGTGGGATTGGAGGTGACGCGTCCAATCTCCACTCCGCCCCGCCGCACGGGGGTGTCTTTGGTTAGCTTCCCGGCGTCTCGGAAGACCACGCTCAGCTCATATTTCTTCCGGAAGAGATACTGGAAATCACCAAATTTAAGGACCAAGCCACCTAAGAGCAAAAGCCCAAAGAGGACAAAGATGCCCACGAGGAGTTCGGTTTTTTGTTGGTTCTTGGGAATCATAAAATTTCAGCTGGAGCGAAGACGCACACGGTCTTGGAACCCATACATTAACCACGCCCCGCAGCTTTGCCACTAAGGAAAATGGAAATCCGCTTCTGTCGACTTTCTCGTGGCGGGGAAAATTTAATCGAGAAGGCCAAGCACTTGGCGCGCCTGAGCTTCCGGCATGCCGCTGGCCAGCAGGTGATCCAAAGCCAAGGCGAGTCCCTTTTTGATTCCCGCTTGTTCTCCTAAGGCAATACCCTGAGCAATACCATGCGCCAGCCCCTCGGCCAATCCGTCATCGTGGGCGGTGTCCACCACTCCCTTCAAGTCGCGATAAACCTTCAAACTTTGCTGGTAGCTGGCGATTTCCTCCGGCTGCATCTTGGCTAGAGCCGCCTTGGCGAAGGCTTGCTGGAAAACCGCTACGTCTCCGAAAATCTGTGGAATCTCCTGGAAATCCTCCAGATGTTTCAAGAAGAACAACCATTGGTCCATGCGTCCGTTCAGCTCTGCTTCCGATTTCTGGAAGTTAGGCATTTCCAGATAAATGTAGGTGAGTTTATCATAAAAAACGCGGTTTTGCTGGTTCTTCAATTTCACCACGTGGAGGACTTCTCCTTCATCCGCTTCATCAGGGTAATCATGGAAGGTGAAATCCAAAATCCCCACACAGTAAACGGCCTGAAGTTGATAGTTCCATTCACCGCGCTCCGCCTGCTCCTGAATGGGAAAGGTGGAATAATAGACCGTGCGATCTTTGAAGAAATTCTGTTTTGCTTTCTGCAACTCCACAATGAATTTCTCCCCGTTGGCGCTCTCGCAGTAGATGTCGAAAATGGCCCTGCGATCGCCCTCGGTGCGCCCCATTTGTTCCGCGTTCTTGAACGAAAGCTGAGAGATCTGCGCATGGGCAGGCAGCAGCGCATTCAAGAAATCCTGGAGCAGGGGCTTGCTAGCCTCCTCTCCAAAGATCTTCTTGAAGCCAAAGTCCGTGAATGGATTGACGTATTTCGCTTTCATTACAAGGCGCACCATAGCCTGCCTCTGGTTGGCGGCTACTCTTTTTTCGGAGGCTAAAGTGGTTATCCTTTGACTACCACATTCACCAAGCGCCCGGGCACGACGACGATTTTCACCACTTCTTTGCCAGCGGTGACTTCACGAACTTTCTCCGCGGCCAAAGCGGCGGCTTCATGGGCAGCTTGGTCAGCGCCCGTGGGCAGCGTGATGCGATCCCTCAGTTTCCCATTCACTTGCACCACCACTTCCACCTCGGAGAGCACCAGCGCAGCCGGATCATACGCTGGCCATGGCAGGTGGGAGAGCAGTCCAGCGTTCCCACTCCCTTGATCGAACTTGGGGAAATGCTGCCGAATCCTCGCAAAGAGTTCCTCCGCCAAATGCGGCGCATACGGGCTGAGCAAATGCAGCAGCGCCACGATACACTTCACGGGCTTCACGGGCGCATCGACCATAGGCTTGATGTAAACCATCATGTCGGAGATGCCGGTATTGAATTCCATGCGCTCAATTTTCAGGCCCACCAAGCGGATCGTATCATGCATCAACCGGTTCAACTTGGCATCCGGCTCCACATCCTGAACCTTGCTCGAGAAGGTGAATTCCCCTTCCTGATCTTCCTCCATGACCAGTCGCCAGACTTTGGCCAGGAATCGATGCACCCCTTCCACGCCCTTGGTGCTCCAGGGTTTCACTTGTTCCAGCGGGCCCATGAACATTTCGAACAGGCGCAGGGAATCGGCTCCATACTCGCGCACCACATCGTCTGGATTGACGACGTTGCCCTTGCTCTTGGACATCTTCTGGCCGTCCTCACCCATGATGAGACCTTGATTCACCAGCTTCTGGAACGGCTCGTTGGTGGTCAGATGGCCCAGATCGAACAGAATCTTGTGCCAGAAGCGGCTATACAGCAAATGCAGCACCGCGTGCTCCGTGCCGCCCACATACAAGTCCACCCCGCCTGGAGTGCCGTTCTTGCCTAACCAGTAGGCCTCGGCCTCCTTGGAAATAAAACGTTCACTGTTACCTGCATCACAGTAACGCAGGTAATACCAACAACTGCCGGCCCATTGCGGCATGGTGTTGAGTTCACGAGTAGCGGTGGCGCTGTATTGCACCCATTCCGTGGCCTTGGACAGCGGCGGATCCACGGTGCCAGAGGGCTTGAAATCCAGCAATTCAGGCGGCAACAAGGGTAACTCCGATTCGGCCAGGGCACGATGTTTCCCACCTTCCCAGACAATCGGGAATGGTTCCCCCCAGTAACGCTGACGCGCGAACAGCCAGTCGCGCAATTTGTAATTCACCGTCTTCTTACCCAACCCTTTTTCCACCAGCCAAGCGATCATTTTCGTCTTGGCCTCCAATGTGCCCAGACCGTTCAGGAAACCTGAGTTGATGGCGCTGCCATCCGCGACAATAGCAGAAAGGAGCAGGGGCGGCCCGCCCCTGCTTGCAAAATGAATAAATTCACCCTCCGGCAATTTCGCCACCTCAGGATTCTCCGCGATATACCGCAAGATCCGATCCCAATGCATGGGGCCGCGCACCATCCGATCAAAATAATCCGCCTGCCAAACCGTGCCTTCGCCTCCCAGCAGCCTTGCAATTGCCTTGCTGGTAAAGCTTTTCCAAGAATGCATGACCTTGTCCAACTCCTCACCCGGTGCCAGCGTGAGGGCAATGTGCACATGGTTTGGCATAATAACGAAACCACCCAATTGATAGCGATCCCCATCGAAATGCTGCAAATTGTCTGCCACAATTTGCGCAACATCAGGATTTTTCAGGATGCAGGAACCTTGACCAGAGTCCAGCCAAGCATCGACCCGGTCCGTGAATTGTTTGTGATATTCACGCTCCGTAGCGGTATCCCAAGGTTCTGGATGTTCTGTGATCCATGCCGAGCGTTCCAGTTCCCACTGGTCCAGCTTCTCCTTCGGTAGGCTGTCTGCCAGGCGGTAGGTAATAAAATAGGATGCTCCCTCTTGGCTCCAGTGAGGCAGCTTCAGCCCCCATTTCTCGATTTCATCATCGGGGTGGAAGTAGGTGGCTTGCGCAGGGGCGGGCCGCCCCTGCTCCTTTGGTGCTACCACCTGAATGATCGGCAGCGCAAACTTCGTCGCGAATTCAAAATCCCGTTCATCATGCGCCGGCACCGCCATGATGGCTCCGGTGCCGTAGCCCATCATGACATAATCGGAAATCCAGATGGGAATCCGCTCGCCATTTACTGGATTCACCGCTGTGGCTCCGGTCCACACCCCAGTCTTCTCCTTGGCTAGTCCGCGATCCATGTCAGACTTGCTGGCGGTCGCTTTTTGATAGGCTGCCACCGCTTCCGCTTGCTCCGTAGAGGCGATCTCATGGACCAGCGGATGCTCTGGTGCCAGCACCATATAAGTGGCCCCGAACAAGGTATCCGGTCGCGTGGTGAACACCGTCACACTGCGCGTTTCATCAATCTGAAATGTCACTTCTGCTCCTTCGCTGCGGCCGATCCAATCCCGCTGCAGCGCCTTGATTCCTTCCGGCCAATCCAGCGGCTCCAACTCCGCCGCCAAGCGATCGGCAAACGCCGTGATCCGCAGCATCCATTGCTTCATGGGCCGACGCTCCACCGGAAATCCTCCCACGTCGCTTTTCCCATCTTTCACCTCCTCGTTGGACAAGACCGTGCCCAACTCCGGGCACCAATTCACCGGAGCTTCATGCACATAAGCCAAGCGGACACTGTCAGGATCCGCTCCGATGTAAGTGCAAATCGGCTCCGCCTTCAGCGTGGCTGGATTGAACCACGAGTTGTAAATCTGCAGGAAGATCCACTGCGTCCATTTAAAATAGTTCGGGTCCGTGGTATTCACCTCCCGATCCCAATCATAGCCGAATCCCAGGGCCTTCAATTGCTTGCGGAAATTTGCCACATTCTTCTCCGTGGTTGCCCGCGGATGTTGGCCTGTTTTGATGGCATACTGCTCTGCGGGCAGACCAAACGCATCCCAGCCCATGGGGTGCAACACGTTGAACCCCGACTTTTTCTTATACCGACTCACAATATCCGTGGCGGTATAACCTTCCGGGTGCCCCACATGCAGACCCTCGCCACTGGGATAGGGGAACATGTCCAAAGCATAAAATTTAGGCTTCGATCCATCGAAATCAGCATCGCCTGGACCAGGCGTGCGGAAGGTCTTCTGGGATTCCCAGACGGCCTGCCATTGCGGCTCGAATTCATGGAAGGGAAAGGGGCGACGACGTTCAGTGCTCATGTTGCTAGTGAGTGGGGAAAATTTAGAAATAGTAAATTGAGGCTTACCCGCATTAGGGAAAGCGGCTCTCCATGGAGGGGCGCAATGGTGCCCGAGGACCGGGGAAAATCAAGCCGGGAATCACTAGCCTGGGCTAGCCCAACTTGGCACCCACCGCCGTGCTGAGCGATTTACCATCAGCGCGACCTGCGGCCTTCTCATTCACGAGCTTCATCACAGCTCCCATTTCCTTCTTGCTGGTGGCACCCAGTTCGGCAATGGCATCCGCCACGATCTGATCAATCTCCGCCGCACTCAATGCGGTGGGCAGATACTTTTCGAGGGTCTTAATCTCTGCGGCTTCTTTCTCCGCCAACTCAGGGCGTCCCGCTCCGCTGAAACTTTCAATCGAGTCCTGGCGTTGCTTAATTTGCTTGCGCACCACCGCCACCGCCTCTGCATCCGGCAGCACGCCTTGCGGTCCCAGGCCCTTCTCGACACAGGTGTTCATAAACGCAGTCTTCAGACCACGAATCGCCCCCAAGGCTGCGGCATCCTTGGCTTTCATGGCCTCCTTGAGGTCCGTCATGAGTTGTTCTTGAATAGTAATCATAATTGAAGGCCGACTTTCGGGGCGCAGAGGGCACTTGGCAATTTTATTTCTCGGGAAGTTTCCTCGCCCTGACTTGGCGATATTCCTGCTCCGTCATTAACGTAGGGTTTCTCCCCATCGCGCGCCGTTGATTCTGATGCGATTATCACCCATAAATCACATTTTGGAACCATAACCCGCAAACCCTTGGATGATTACTGCTTCCTCTTCCTCGCCTACTGCCGTCTGGCACCAAGCAGGCGAAGCCGTGACTTTGGAAATATCAGGTGATTGGCGGTGCGATGGGCCTGCTGTGAAGATTGAAGGGACTTCGCCCGAGCATTTTTCTGCGCATTACCAACTGGATAACCTGGCCACCTATGACTCCACGCTGCCAGCCTTCTTGCTCGCCCATTTCCGCACCGTCAAAGCCACGGATCAGGAGAAGCCGGAAAGGCCACCCTTGGACGGCCTACCTGATAACTTGCGCGGTCTGCTGGAACTGGCGCTTGCGGTGCCTGAGGAAAGTAGTGCGAAGCCTACCAATGACTCGTCTTCCCTGCTTGGCAGGCTGGGGAGTCGAACGCTCGCGGTTTGGGGTAGTATTCAGGCACTGCTGGATTTTACGGGGCAGACCGTGCTCTCGCTGATCCGCTTATGCACCGGGCGGGCACGTTTTCGGGCCTCCGACTTCTGGATGACGCTGCAGCAATGCGGGGTGGAAGCGCTGCCCATTGTCGCACTGATCAGCTTTCTGATCGGCCTCATCCTAGCCTTCGTTGGGAATGTGCAGCTCACGAATTTTGGAGCCAACCTGTTCGTCGCGGACCTTGTCGGCATTGCCATGGTCCGTGAGATGGGCGTGGTCATGACGGCCATCATCATGAGTGGCCGAACGGGCGCAGCATTCGCCGCCCACATCGGCAGCATGAAGGCGAATGAAGAAATTGACGCCCTGCGCACCTTTGGCTTCAACCCTTTCGATTTCCTCGTGCTCCCACGGATGCTGGCGCTGGTGCTGATGATGCCGTTGCTGACCGTGTATGCCAACATCATCGGCATCTTCGGCGGTATGGTGGTGGGATCATTGGTTGGCATCACCCCTGAGTTGTATTGGAACGAGACCCTCAAAGCCGTGGACATGACGAACGCCTCACTCGGCGTTATCAAGAGTGTCTTCTTCGGCGTCGCGATTGCCGCCAGCGGCTGCATGATGGGCATGGCGGCGGGCAATTCCTCCGCTGCCGTGGGTGCAGCGACCACACGCGCCGTCGTCGCGGCCATCACAGCGGTCGTCGTGATCGACTCCGCCTTCGCTGCCATTTTCACCGTGCTCAAAATCTGATCATGGCTGCCAAAATCACCATCCGCGAACTGACCATGGCCTACGGGGATCTGGTGGTCATGCACGACCTGAATTTCGAGATCCAGGAGCAGGACATCTTCGTCATCATGGGTGGCAGTGGTTGCGGCAAGAGCACACTGCTGCGCCATCTCATCGGCCTACAGGAACCTGCGAAAGGCTCCATTCTTTATGGCGACGAGGACTTCACGGCCACCGATCCCGATGAGCGCGGAGCTTTCATGAAACGATTCGGTGTCATGTATCAGTCTGGGGCGCTGTGGTCTTCGCTCACCTTGGGTGAAAACATCTCCATGCCATTGGAGGAGGCGGGCAAAATCTCTGCTGCGACGGTGCGCGACCTCGTGGCCTACAAGTTGTCGCTGGTGGGGCTGTCGGGTTACGAGGACTACTACCCTTCCCAGATCAGTGGCGGCATGAAGAAGCGCGCCGGCATCGCGCGCGCTCTGGCTCTTGATCCTGACATTCTATTTCTCGATGAGCCCGGTGCCGGACTTGATCCGCTTAGCTCTCGTCGGTTGGACGATCTCATCCTCGGCCTGCGCGACAGTCAGGGATCGACTGTCGTCATCGTCACGCATGAGCTGGCCAGCATCTTCGGCATCGCCAGCACCGCGCTCTTTCTTGACACCGCGACGAAAACGCAAGGGGCAATCGGCAATCCAAACGAACTGCGCGACCACTCGGACAACCCCGCTGTTCGCCTCTTTCTCAATCGCGGCGACACCCCTGCACCACTGCAATGAGCAAAAAAGCCAGCCCTACACTCATCGGCGTCTTCACGCTTCTCGCCTTGCTGCTCGCCGCCGGGGCGCTGCTGCTATTTGGGGCAGGCAAGTTCTTCGAGAAGTCGAGTTCCATCATCCTCTACTTTGAAAAGAGCGCCTATGGTTTGCTCGTCGGCTCCGAAGTTCGCTTCGGTGGCGTGCGCATCGGTCGCGTCACTTCCATCAAGGTGATCATCGACCAAAAGCAGAACCGCAAGATCATCCCGGTCGTGGTGGAACTATCCCATAAAGACCTGAACGATGTGGGGTTGACTCGTGATGGCAGCATCGACCTCATCACGGAACAAGGTGTAAACAAGGCCATCGCCGACGGACTGCGCGCGCGCATGAAGCAGCAGAGTTTGGTGACGGGGCAGCTCTACATCGAGTTCGATTTGATTCCCGATTCGCCCATCTTCGACTACAAGCCGGAGGTCGCCTCGCAGTATCCCAATGTGCCGACCTTGGGCACCGAATTGGACGATTTGATCAAAGGCATTGCCGATGGCTTGAAGAAATTCAATGCCCTCGATCTTGCAGGCGTCATGAAGGACGTTCGCGATGTGCTGGACAACGCGAAGACGCAGATCGCCGCGCTTAATTTGAAGCAGATCAATGACAACATCGTGGACATCACGGCGGATGTGAAAAGCCTCACCGGCAATCAGAAGCTGGGCAAGGCAATCGACAGCCTCGACGCCGCGCTGAAGAGTTTCGATGAGATGTCGCAGAAGGCCAACCAAGGCATTGATCCGTTGCTGAAGGACCTGGAGGTGATCATGCAGAAGGCCACGGCTGCACTGGCCAAGGTCGAAGAAGCTTCCGCCGATATTTCCAAGGTTACCAATCCGCGTGCACCGGTGCTCATGCGTTTGCAGAACGTGCTGGAGGAAGCCGAGCGCGCCTCACGAGCCATCAAGGAACTTGCCAATGATCTCAAACAACATCCGAACACCCTGCTGATGGGGAGAGACACCAAACCATGAAACACTACTTTTCTCTTGTGATGCTGTTGCTCACAGCGTGCAGCACGTTCAAGCCCGTTAAGGACGCCTCCATCCGTCATGTCCTCGATCCACTGGTGCCTGATCGCACGCTCTCATCTGCCACCCCCTCCATGGCCATTAACAGGCCCTCGATTCCAAGCTATCTGGACCGCATGCAACTCGTTACCCGCACTGAAGGAAAACTCGTGATGAGCAATCTCGATCTGTGGGCCGAGCCGCTGGATGCCGCCATTGCGCGCGTCATGGCCAGCAATCTCAGTCGGCTGACCAAATCAACCAACATCCAACCCGTTGCGAATTTTGCCTCGCTCGATTACACCACGCTGCTTGAAATGAACATCGCCCAGTTCGAGCCGGATGATGCCAATCAACTGATTTTGCAAGGCACCTGGAAGCGACAACCCGTGAATGGCAAGGAGACTAGCAGCCACTTCTTCCGGATCAGCGTCCCGCTTCCCATCAGTCCTGCCCCCATGGCGGCCCGCGTGACGGCCATGAATCAGGCGCTTGAGCAGCTTGCGCGGCAGATTGCCACCCAACAGTGACCCTATGCTGCTGGAGGTTGCTGGAGCGGCCATGGCTCAGGAGTGGCGTGTCGAGTCGACGCCATCCCATTTTGTCTGAAATCGGAGGCCGGCCACCTCTGCACCAACGGAACTATGGAGCGCCTCCTCCCTGCACATCATAGCACATGAGCACATTCTGAGACCGCAGGTAGAGTCTGCCATCCAGCACCACCGGATGCGCCCAGGCATTGCCTTCGTTGAAGACGGGTTTGAAGGACCCCAGTTCCTTGTAGCCATTGGGGGAGCCATCAATCAGCGCCACGATGCCATTTTGATAACGGAAAATGAGTTTACCATCGGCCCAAAGGGCAGCCGCGCTTTCCTTGCCTTTGCTGTGGCGTTCTTCGCCCCATTTGATTTTTCCGGTCTTCCATTCCAGACAGATGGGGAAGCCATTGTTATGGCCGGTGCCGGCGTAAATGTAATCGCCATCCATGATCATGCCCCCGTGGTGATTTTGGAATTTCCCGGAATCCAGTTTGTAAATTACCTTCACCTTCAGTCCGGAGCCGGATTTGGTGATTTCCAACAAGGCGGCACCCGCACCATAGCCGGTGGAAACGAAGACGAAATTATCCTTCACTAGCGGCGTGGGAATATTGGCGGTGTCGTTGTTCACCTCGCCATAGTGCCAGAGCACCTCGCCCTTGTCCGCTGAGATTCCCACGACGGCTTTGCCCACCAGATTGACATATTGCTTGATGCCGCCCGCATTGCTAATCACTGCGCCCGTGTAGCCGGCACCGGGCTTCCCCTTGCCGCCCAGATCGGGCGTCTTGGCCTGCCAGATGACCTTGCCGGTTTTCTTGTCCAGGGCCACCATAAGTGCTTCAGGACCACCGGGCGTTAGGATCACCCGATCCCCATCAATCAAGGGACCTTCGCTATAACCCCAGCCCGACATCATCGAGCCACCGAAATCCTTCGCGAAATTTTTCTTCCACACCTCGGTTCCGGTCTTGGCATTGGCGGCCACGAAATTCCCCTTGGAATCTTCCGCAAACACCAGGCCTCCGCTGACCGTTGGTGCTCCATTCGGATCCCCTTCGCCAAACGCCAGGCTCCACACTTCCTTGGCTCCATCCGGTTGCAGCGCGATCAAATGACATTTCCCCTGCTTCTGCCCCTGCGTAAAAATCAGGCCCTCAGCAATCGCGATGGTCGAGAACCCATTGCCCACGCCTTCATACTTCCAGAGCAAAGTCGGCCCCGCTTCCGGCCACGTTTTGAGCAAGTTCTTATCGGGCGATTTCCCATCCCGATTCGGTCCCCGCCATTGATTCCATTCGGCAGCAACCGACGAAGCAACGCAATTTCCTGCCACGAGGAAAGTCAAACAGAGGGAGATGATAGATTTCATAGGTGGGGAGAAATAACGATTTCATCACCTCCAAGCAAGTAGATTGCACCCGCGCCTCCGTAAAACTGGCCAGAAATACTCTTCGCCTCAGCACGGAATCTGCGCAGTCTGAGGTCGATCCAATCCTATACTTTTTATGAAATCCTTCTGCCGTTCCGTGCTGTTACTCTTTGTTTTACTGACCTCCACCTGGGGTGAGAGCGCTCCGCTCAAAGTGGTATCATGGAACATGGAATGGTTCCCTGGAAAGCGGCCCACCGCTTCCTCCGCTGAAATCGATACCCACATGAAAGCTGGCCAGGCAGCATTGAAAGCCATCAATCCAGATATTTTCATCGGCGTGGAGATCACGGATTGGGACGCCTTCCACAAGGTCTGCTCCGTGGTGCCCGGACTTGTGGTCCACGTGGTTAGCAGCTTCGTGGATCCCCAATCTGGCGAGATTCGCCCCCAGCAAATTGGCATCGCCTCGAAAATGAAATGCCACGGAGCCTGGTGGGAGGCTTGGAAAGCCAACGTGCCGAACATTTCCCGTGGCTTCGCGTTCGCTGCGCTGGAACCTAACGATGGCGGTGGACTCATCATGGTTTATGGTAATCACCTCAAATCCAACCGCGGCAGTGACTCCCCCGAAGGTGCAAAAAACGTGGCGGCCATGCGCGATGAACAAGCCCAGCAACTCCTCCGCCACGTGGCGGCCATGGCCACCGCTTATGGCAAGCAACCGATTAAAGGATGGATCGCTGGAGGCGATTTCAACACCAATCATGACAACCAGTTCCCCCAATGCCACGTGGTGGACATCATGACCAAAGGCGGTTTCACTAACACCTGGGCTGGAGTCCCGCGGGAGAAACGACTAACCTGGCGCGCTGAGCCCGGCGGACGGTTCGAATCCACCACCTTCGACTACCTTTTCACCAAAGGCTTCGACGGCCTGACCGCCACCATCATTGAGTCAGATACCGCCGTGAGCGATCACCTGCCGATTCAGTTGCTGCTGCCTCGGCCCTAAGCTTGCGGGAAATATCAGCACTCCTTGCCTCGGCCATCATTACGTTAGTCAAACCCGTTAACTCTCAGCGCGAAGACTGCAATGGTTGAGCCAGGAATTTTCAAAAGAACTTTGGCTGGTTAGGGTCAGGCGTCTTGCGGAAATGCACGTTGTCCCCAGTGCCCGGTATGGGAGCGCTTTCCTTGGTCCAGGTGAGCAAATCCAGGCTACGCAGCTCCTGATAACTTCTGCTGGTCACTGAGGGCAGGATTGATGATGCCATTGCCGTTGCCAGCGTTGATCGTGATGCTGGCTATGTTGGTCAAATCCAGCGGACCTGAGTCACCAAGCCGATCCCCGCCTCCATCGATGCTGAAGGTTTTTCCGCTTACGGCAAATTGCAGACTTCCTGCGGCGGGTTGCGTCATGTCCAGCGTGTCCGCCCCACCAGCGGTGTCGGTGCAGACAATAGTGTTTCCAGTGGTGGTCACCACATAATCAGCAGCCTGCAGGGTGAGTGCAAGTAACAGCGTAACTGCAACCAGTTGGAGATGGAACATTGGGGGAGGGCATTGCTGCTCGAACGTTGGTGGTTCGACTGCGTATTATTGCTTTATAGCCTAAATCCACTGCTGTTCAATGGAGAACTGCGTGGCTGCCCTCACCAGAAAATCAGTGAGGCCTCACGGTCGCTATCTCCCTGACAAATTTACCACCGCTCGCCCTTGCACGGCTGCGGCATGGTCCACGGGCACATTGCCCTGCGCGGAGTAGCCTTGAAAATGCGGCCCAGCGACGGTGGTGGAAATCACGAAGCGCCCTGCGTCCTCAGGATGCACTGGAGCTGACCAGTTCCCGTTGTCGTCGGTCACCACCTGTCCAATCGTGGCAAAGTTCTGGCCCTCCCCAATGGGCGTTCTCAATGCGATCCGTTGATTGGCTGCGGGATATCCTTCAGCATCGAGGAGTTGCCCGCCGACTTGTTGGGCGGTGCTCGCGGTGATGGTCGGATTGGTTGGCACAGCGCCACGTTCAAAGGACAGTGTTTGCGAGGCCAGGCCGGGAGTCGATAAGCGTAACTGCAACGCGGTGCGGTCAGCGTCCGCT
>JANOAV010000185.1:0-18667 GCA_031411295.1 Verrucomicrobiales bacterium
GCGACATTTTCCTCATAACTCATCAGCGTTCGGGTGCTGGCAAAGATGCCGGCCAGAGCATAGTAATCGCGCTGCGGAATGGGATCGAACTTGTGATCATGACACCGCGCGCAGCCAATCGTCTGACCTAACAGCGCGCGGCCCACGGTTTCGATTTGTTCATCGACGACATCGAAACGCAGTTGTTGTTTGTCCTGTTCCTCGTAGTTCGTGGGCCCCAGCGCGAGGAATGCGGTCGCAATGCGCTGGCGCCTCTGATCTGCCAGGGTGGGTGCCGGCAGGAGATCACCTGCAATTTGTTCACGGATAAATTGATCGAACGGCATGTCGGCATTGAACGCTTCAATGACGTAGTCGCGAAACCGCCACGCATCCTTAAACAGCAGCGTGCGCCCCCCGCCGCTGGATTCCGCAAAGCGCGCCAAGTCAAGCCAGTGGCGGCCCCACGTCTCTCCGAATTGATTGCTGGCGAGCAGTTCATCCACCAGAACCGCCGTGGCTTTCGCTGAATCCTTGGCAGCCGCAGCGATAAACTCATCCAGCTGCTGAGGCGTTGGGGGCAAGCCAATGAGCGTGTAATACAACCGCCGTGCCAGTGCTTCCGGCTTGGCTGCGGGGGCAGGCTTCACGTGAGCAGACTCTATTTTAGCCAAGACAAAACGATCAATTTCGCCTTGCGGCCAGGTGGTATGCTTCACGTTAGGAACTGATGGATTGGTGATGGGTGCATAAGCCCAAAATTTCCGCCCAGCCTCCAGGCTCAGCCCCGTCTGCTTTTTCACCACCGCTCCTTCCGTGCGTGGATCGGGCGCACCCAGCTTCACCCATTCTTCAAGGATGGAAATGTCCTCCTTCGTCAGCGGCTTCTTCGGCGGCATTTGTAGGTCTAGATTTGCATAATGCACGGCCTCAATCAGCAAGCTTTTTGCAACATCACCCGGCACAATCGCTGGCCCGGCATCACCACCCTTGACCCAGCCATCCCGCAAATCCAGCCGCAGCCCGCCCTTGATCTTGTGCTCCGCACTGTGGCATTCCAAGCATTTCTCCGCCAACAACGGCCGCACCTTCTTCTCAAAGAAATCCACCCCCTCATCCGCCCTAACGAGCGAAACGAAAGCGAACAGGACAACTGGCAGGAAGCGGATAGACGACATTGGCGAGCCGACTGTAAGCGCAACCGTGCAAGCTGCGTAAAGCAAAATTGACCGCAAGGGCGGATGATGCGGTTTCATCGGCAACAGACAACAACTACCTTATGCCCACGGCAGTGGCATGGTCCCACAGGTGTTCTTCTCGCCACTCCTACAGCGCTCGCATTCAGTCCCAGATCTCAGTTTTGGTCCCGCCGCCGGGTGCGACGCTCGCGGTAGGCGATGCCGCCCAGCAGGGCAAGTGCTGCGCAGATCGCGCTGGGTTCCGGCACGGGCACTAACTGACCATCGGTGCCGCTGTAGAACCCGGCTCCGGTGCCGATGAGTCCGGTGCCTGCTCCGCTGTAGAATTCGACGGTGCTGAGATCCAGTGGGAAGTTGTTGGCGGTAAAGATCAGTTTGTCGTTGCTGGTATTTTGCCAGACGCCGCCGTCATAGTTCCAAACTTTGAGCACGCCGCTCCAGTCGTAGATGTCAGCGAAGGTGAGGGTGGAGTTTCCTCCGCTCATGTCGATGACTGCGGTGCCTGCGTTTGCGTTGAGGGTAATGGCACCAGTGTCGGCACTGAAGCCGTTGGTTTTCAACGTGGTGCCGGTGCTCAGTTTAAGGTCGGAATTTGGCGAGAGAGCTGTATTGCTGGCCAGCAACAAGGTGCCGCCCGTTAGGCTCGTGATGCCTACGGAAGTGTTCGTGCCGCCCATGGTTTGTGCGCCAGTTCCTGTCTTGGTGAAATTTCCGGTGCCGGAAAGGTTCCCGCTGAAGGTGGCGTCAGCATTGTCGGTGCCAATAGCTAATGATCCGCCTCCATTTCCCAGCATAACCTCCGTTCCGGAAACTCCTTCCAGCCGAGCCACGTTCTGCGTCACTCCATTGATATCGAGTTTCGCTCCGGAGTTTGTCAATGTCACCTTGGTGGTGGCGGGCAGGACGTTGACGGTGCCATTACCCAGCCATTTCCGTCCCAAGTAATCCTGCACCTGTTGCCGTTCCATTGGAGTTAGCACCCCATTAAACACGAGGAATTCGCCAATATCGGCATCAGAGAGTTCCGTCCCGGAATTGAGATACCCTCCGCCCAGCGAAATCCCATTCGGCCCCTGCGCGCCTCCGCCCGTGCCTTTCAGCACACCATTGACATAGAACTCAGCGGCTCCACCGGTGGCAATGGTTCCGGTGTAGATGCGCGCAGCCGTGTCTGGGGCAACGCTATTCGCGAGAAATCCGTTATTGAAATAAGCGGACTCTGAATTGCTATTCCACGTGCCCAGCAACCAGTTGTTATTTGCTCCAGCAACCAAACGTTGATTCGCTCCGCCCGTGAGGCGCCCTGCGTAAATGATCGTGACATTTCCTGTCGTATAATTCTGCGGCAGCACAATCCGATCAAACGGAGCCCCGCCCGTCGCATCGGCATCGAAGCGGATGGCTGCATTGCTGTTCAGGGCGGTCACAGAGGAAACGAACGTCGGCTCCTGACCAGCCACCGGAATTGCATCCGCCGCCGCTCCCAAGCTTCCTTTGTTGGTCCAACTGGTTAGCACCCCGCCGCCGCCAACGTTGACGGTAGCGCCATCTGCCGCATCCAACCAGATGGCACTAGCCACGTTCATGGTTTGGCTGGCACCCAAGCGGACGGTGCCGCCGGCAATCGTGGTCGATCCCCCATACGTGTTGGCCGTATTCAGGGTCAGCACGCCGTTGCCTTGTTTGGTCAGGGTTCCGGTGCCACTGATGCTCCCAGATGCTACGGTGTCGTCGGAACGATTGAATACGAGCGAAGCATTATCCACCACCGGGCCTGTGCCCAAGCTGCCGCCGGTGCCACCGTTGCCGATTTGCAGCGTGCCGGCGGCAATCGTGGTGATACCGCTATACGTGTTATTCCCTGACAAAATTTGCGTTCCGGCACCTTCCTTGGTGATGCCTATCCCTCCTTTGCCATCACCAGACCCCATCCCGCCATCGGTAATATTTCCAGAGAAATGGGAGCTTGCTCCGTTAAGGCCAATCGTTAGGGTATCGAATACGCCCACGCCATTACCGAAGCTGTTGGTCACCAAACCAGCCCCAGTCAAGGCATTCAGCCGCACCGAGTCAGCGCGCATATCGAAAGTAGCCCCACTGGAAACATCCAGGTTGGCGGAACTGGCACTCCAGTCAGTGAGGTTGCCGTCATTGCGCAGCGTCCCTTGCTGCACCAGAATATTTCCCGTTAGGCTGACCGTAGAATTGAAAAACGATGCTGTGCCCGGGCCTGTTTTCACCACGGTGCCGTTGCCGCTCACAGGACCTGACAGCGCGATGACATTGGTCCCTGCGGGGGCCAGATCCAGCGTAGCGTTGGGATCGCCTGTCGCATCCACCGTAACCGCTCCGGGTAGCGTTGCTCCGTGATTCAGAATCAGACGCAGGGTGCCTCCCTGCACACTGGTGGTGCCGCTCCAGGTCTGATTATTCCAGGTAGCCAACTCCTGCGTGCCAGCTCCGGTCTTGATGAAATTCAATTTTCCCGCCGTGGCATGGTTACTGAAACCGTTTTGGCGATCCCGAATGTGCCCAAAATAGGATTGCGTGCCTGACGTCACGTTCAGCGTCAGCGTGCTGTTTGTGGCAGGCGAAGCATCACCTTCCACCACCTGCACCACGCCACCGTCCATGCCGGTCAGATTACTCAATCCGCCCACCGTCTCATTGAAGCCGTTGAGGTTGAGATAACTCCATTTCCCGGATGGTGCGCCAAACGTGACCACCGTGCTGTCAGCAATCTGTTGATCCGCGCCCAGACGAACGGTCGCGAATCCCGTGGCCGAGGCCAGGCCAATCTGGAACGCACCGTTGATGGCGTTGCCACCCGGACGTTGCAGCACCACCTGCATGTTATTCGTGAGCGTAGCGCCATTTTCCACCACCGTGGCGGCATTCACTAACCCGGTCACGAGAAATGTTGCATCCCCCGGAGCTAGCGTTAACGAGCCGCTGGAGATATTGCCCACCAACTCTGCATCAATGGCTGCGGTGCCACCGAGGGAAGTGATGCGTCCAGCGCCTCCGTTTAAATTCAGCCCATTCTGCAGGCGCACGGTGTCATTGGAATTCGGGCCGCTCAGAATGAGGCTGGAGCCATTGGGGACGAAATTCCCCGTGCCCCAGAGGAGGTCGTCTAACATGCCGCCGATGTTCAGGTTCCGTGGCGCGCCAAACGCCCCGAAGCCGCCGCTGCCGAGAAACTGGATTTGGCCACCGCCTGTGCCGAGCGCTGAGCTGAAGTCCGTCATTCCAAGATCCACGATGCCGCCATTCAATTGAATGTTGGAGTTCGGGGAAAGAGCCGTGGCGGACGATTGTCGGAGCGCCCCACCAGTGATCAAGGTGGGCCCAGTCTGGGTATTGAAACCAGTGAGTGTCAGCGTGCCATTGTTGGATTTCGTGAGGCCCACTGCCTTGCCCGCACCACCATCCTGAATATTACCATCGAAAGTGGAAGTGCCACTCACAGTGAGGGTTCCCGTTCCGGTGGCCAAATTTGTCACGATACCGGGAACGACACCGCTACCTCCGCTCAGTGTTCCAACGGTCTGATTGAGCGAGTTGAGATCAAAAGTTCCACCAACGGAGGCTCCTCCGTTGACGATCAGTGGAGTGGCGATGGGCAGGCGGTTATTGCTTCCACCGATGCGCAGGACGCCGTTGTTCACCGTGGTGTTGCCGCCGTAAACGCTGGCACCCGTGAGAGTGAATGTTCCGGTGCCAATTTTGGTGAGGTTGTTGCGACCAACATCAATGGACGTGTTGTTTGCCCCAACACCGCCGATGCCTCGGATGACGCCATCAAACTGGCTGGATCCATTGTTCGAGCCAATGCTAAGGGTGTCGCTGCCGCCGAGCGCGTATGTATTGATGACCGTGCCGCTGCCAGTGAGTTCGTCGAGGATCATGTCATCCACCCGCAAATCCAATTCCGCCCCAGCGGCAACGAAGACGTCCGCCTTGCTGTTCGTCCACACGGTGGTATTGAATCCGTTGCCGAGACGACCACCGTTGATGACAATGGAACCTTGGAAATTCGCAGGAGCCGAGCCCTTGAAGAGAAACCAACCCGGCCCCGTTTTTGTCAACGTGCCGGTGCCCGTAATCGCTGCGCCACTCACCCAAGTATCCTCAGCGGTGTTGGCGTAATTGATCGTGAGATTCGCTCCGGCTGCGATGCTCCATGGGCTTGCGGTGACGAGGTTTGTTCCATTCAGAACCAGCGTCCCTTGGCTTACAGTCGTCGTGCCTGCGAAGACTGTGCCCGAGCCGCTCAGCGTCTG
Organism: Verrucomicrobiales bacterium; assembly: GCA_031411295.1. GTDB lineage: Bacteria > Verrucomicrobiota > Verrucomicrobiia > Verrucomicrobiales > V1-33 > JAGNEJ01. The sequence continues at coordinate 5,465 of JANOAV010000185.1, forward strand.
CGAACCGGAGCCGATTTTTGTGATTGAAAGAGCGCCGCCGCCAGTCTGAGTCACGTTTCCGGTGAAGACACCGGTCGCGTTACCTGCGCCGACCGTAAGCGTCTGCGCAGAGGAATAGGCGTTATCCATAAGCCCGCCGCCAGTGAGTGCCCCGACGCGAACAGCGTTGTTTCGCATATCGACCGAGGCACCCGTCGCAATGTTCAGGTTACCGTTATTGGCCGACCAGTTGGCGTTAGCGTAATCATTTTTCAACACTCCACCTTGGACATCGATCAAGCCCCCTGCCGCCAACGAAATCGCCGTTCCGCCTCCCCCATTCCCCAGCCACCAGATGCCCGCACCGTTTTTCTGAATGGTGCCCGCACCCGAAAGCGTTAGCCCTGTATTGCTCGATGCAAGGCTTGTTGCTCCGAGATCTACAACCACCGTCGCGCCGCTGGCTACGTTCAGCAGGGGAGTCGTGAAAACTTTGCCTCCAGCAAGATTCGCGTTGTTGCTGCCACTTGCCAGATTCTGAATCACCAGGGATCCACCGTTCACCGTGGTCGTTCCAGAATAAGTATTCGCGCCGGAGAACGTCTGCGTTCCAGTCCCGACTTTGATCACAGAAAGCACGCCGCCTTGCTGAGTGAGATCGGTGAGATTTGTGCCGTTCCCATCAAGTGTGCCTGAGAATGAGCCCGAGCCATCGCCATTTCCGATGGTGATACTCCCTGAGCTGGTCCCGCCCCAAAGTGTCGAGACCACACCGGCACCGTTCAATCCACCGATGGTCGAATTTCCTCCGCGACCTGCGCCAAAAAACGCGCCTGCTGAAACATTCACTGTCGCTGAAGTATTGATTGCATTTGCCACCGTATTGTCCCGGCTGAAGACGCCGGTAACAATGTTGATGGTGCCTGAGCCAGTGAGGTCGTTCGCTGCATTGAACGTTGTCCATCCCCCCGCCAGACCGCTGCCAGCGTTGTCGATGCTCAGCGTGCCACCCGCCAGAACCACCGCGTTGCCACTTACTGGAAATCGACTGCCGGCACCAACCGGGGTGCGGCCCAAGCTAAGCGTCCCCCCCGGATTGACCGTTGTGGCGCTGGTGAACCCTGTCGTGTCGCGGAGTGCGAGCGTTCCATTGTTGATGGTGGTCGTTCCTGTGTAGGTGATATTTCCTCCGCTGAAGGTTTGCGTTCCCGCACCCGTTTTGATGATTCCCAGCACGCCAGAGGCTACGTTATCGAAATTTCGGATGTAGCCATTGTAGGAAAAATTGGCCGAATTGTTGATCGTCAGAACCGCACCCGCCGCGCTGCCGATTCCAACGCCGCCATTCTGGGTGACACCTGCCGTGGTGGTGTCCTGCATTCCCGCCAGTGTCTGTGTCGTGCCCAACAGATCGAAGCGTGGAAAAGCGCCAACCGGATTCACAAATGTCATCACCACACCAGGACCGAATTGGTCATTGCCACCCATGCGCAAATTAGGCTGATTGCCGGCCACACCCGCACCCATTTGGACCGGGCCACTGATGGCTATGGCGCCGCCCGTTTTGAAGAGCGTGGTCGTTCCATTTTCCACGACAAAGGTGCCAGTAAAGGTATTGGACGACGTGCCATTCAGAATCACGCCTCCAGTCCCCGCGCGAACAATGTTCCCGTTTCCGCTGATGATGCGTGAGAAATTAACGGTGCCTCCTGTGTTGAGTTCCAGTGTGCCGGGTGAGTTTACCGTGACGTTGCTGGCAAATGCCGTGGTGTCCGTCAGACGGAGTCGTCCATCGTTTATCGTGGTCGTTCCTGTGTAGGTAATGCTTCCGCCAGCAAGGGTCTGCGTGCCCGCTCCAGATTTCACCAGATTGAGCAGATAAGCTCCCGGCCCACTGTCCCGGTCACGCATGTAGCCGTTGTAAGAATAATCGGCCGTGTTGTTCAGAGTCAGGGTGGCTGGTCCACTCGTGCCGCCACCGCCGAATTTCTCATTTTGAATCACGCCAGCGCCAGTTGTATTTTGAATTCCAGCCAGTGTTTGCGTGGTGCCTTGCAAGTCAAAACGTGGAAACGAGCCAATGGGGTTGGTAAACGTCATCACCACGCCCGAGGCAAATTGCTCATTCGCCGTTGTCCTAAGATTGGGCTGATTTCCAGCGCTGCCATTTCCCATTTGCACGGCCCCGTTGATGGCGAAACCGGACGTGTTGCCCAACACTAGAGTTCCGTTGTCCACCATGGTTGTGCCGGTGAACGTATTGGCACCAGAGAGTGTGAGTTGGGCCGCACCGAGTTTGGTGAATCCGACTGTCCCCGCGAGGGCTGAAGCAATGGCCGCATCCGCAGTCGATGTGATGGTGGGCGTTCCCGACAGTGTCAGGGTGCCGCCCGTGAGGGTATAGCCAGAGTTGAAGGTCAGATTCCCCAACGTGATGGGTGCGGTCACGGTCACGGTCCCCGTAGCGCCACCGAAGATGGCATTGTTTGGCGGAGCCCCATTGACCCAGGAAACGTTTGTTAAACCCACATCGGTCGTCCAATTCGCGGTCGAGACATCCCAATTTCCTACGCCACCAGTAACGACGCTGTCTCCTGAGAGATTATCCCAAGTTAAATTCGTCTGTGCCTTCAGGGGATTAGCCCAGAAGCAAAGGCCGAACGTTAGACAAAGAGCGGGCAGTCGTTTGACGGGGAACGTGGAGCAGTAAGTCGTGGCTTTCATAGATGGAGTATTAATAGAAATTAATGTGAAATCAGCAAGTTTAAATCTAGCGCTTTTAGGGATTCACGGTAAACGGGAAATTACCACGTCTGCGTGCTCGTCCTCGGGCACCCAGATGAACGTGGCTGGGGAAAAGAAATTCCCCTACACGCAACGATTTCCGTGAATTACCTCAATCCGTCAGATCGCGAGGCTCCAGCAACAGTAGGTCACAGACGTCACCCACTACACCTAATCAAATCTGGCCGAGGCAGGCTTTGGATTTGCGGTCTATTACCAACAAACAACTTTCGCCCTGGCCCCTAAGTTCCCGCTGAGCCTGCACGGTCCCGCAGCCGATGAAGAATCTTTCAGCATCAGCAGCCAAACCACGGGGGAATGGAGCAGGCAGTTGACCGAGAGCCAGAGGAATGCGCTCACCATTTCCGTCCTGCTGCCTCAGCAGGTTGCCTCCACCGCTATCTAATATCCTGAGACCATCTATCTTACGTAACCACCGCGGATGGCCGTGGCTTCGAAGCCTTCGGGTTTGAGGTCTTGGAAGCGGTGGTATTCGAAATAGTTCTTGCTCTCGGTCACATGCGCGAATTGGCATAGTATGACTTGTAGTAAGCTAGAGATTCAGCAGGTCCATTTGCCGACCAACCAACATCTCAAGGCGGTCAAGATTATCAGCGAACTCAGATTCAAGTCGTCTCTTTAGTTTGTCATCCAATGGCTCGTAGGACGCTTGATTTAGCGAAGGTAAGCACAAATTGTAATCCAAGTCTACCTCAAGAAAATCTAAAATCAGCTTTATCCATTTTTGGGGTTCCCCCACCAATTCAGCCATGCTGATGATGAAGAAACGATTCCTTGGGAAGAATTGTAAATAATTCATCAATTGGAAATCGTAACAAGAGGACCGCAGGTAGAGTTGATTCCAATAGTTTTCCTTTGCTGTGAATCGGAAGCTCTCATCGTGAAACCTTTCGTCCTCTGCAAGCAGAGCTGCTTCAAAAGTAGGCAGCTGCTCGTAGCCGTGTCTCCGCATGTGGTGAAAAAGAGCATAGGAACGAAGCGCAGGATTCCTAAAAATTAAGATGAATTTTGCGGAAGGAAACAGCAGATGGATTGCGGGTGCCACTTCTAGGTCGCTGAAATTGGCGTGGGATGCATCAATTCGGACTTTCGCGCCTTTTTCACTGTGAAACTGCTCTAGGTAATCTAGCGGATTTCGAATGATGTTGAAATGTCTGCTGAAAAATGTCGGTTCTTTCGAGCGGGCTACCTGAATTTCGGGATGCTGCCCCAAGCACGCAGCCAAGCTGGTGGTGCCACATTTAGCGGCTCCCAATAAAAACACATTTGGTTTCGCTAACTTATGAGAGATGACTTCGTTTCATCTGTTAGATTTCATGCGTAACGATATTGGTCAGTCCGAGTAGCTTTCGATGCTTTTCTAACACAGTTCCCTTCTCCTGCATTGGAGTAAGACCATTGCTCAAGATCCAATCCGCAGAATTTATTGGTTTCAAATGTCTTGCCTGCACCGCATCAATCACTCCCAACCGCTTGAGATACAGCGGCCAAACTAAATCAAGGCCCCAACCACTTTCTGAATCATTAAATGTATGACCACAAGACGCCAACCCATCACGAGAAAAAACCGGAATCATGATTTCCACCATACTACACTCCCTTCCGTATGACCCTTTCCTGATTTTCAATTCTGGGTAGGACGTGATGCTATCCTCACTTAACGCTGCTTGGTATAATTGGAGACCCAAGTTATTCCCGATCTCGAACAGCGCATTCAAGTCTGAAATCTTCATTTCAATATCGTTATCCCAAAAGGCATACGCCTGATATTTTACAGGAAGCTTGGCCAGATTTTTTGCTGCACAGGGCCATTTGTGTCCAATTTCAGAAAAATTCCACTCAGCATTTAGCGCCGGGTTGCTGCATCCCGTGTAGTCATTGAAGGCCACGTCGAAATTTCGCTCTTCGGCTAGGAGGTCAGTGAAGTGGTCTGCTTGCTTCACCGGGCAATAGACAAGATACGGCCGATTGGCATCTGGTAAGGAACTCAGTCTTTCAATCCAATCAGGTTTTTCAACTGTAGGCACTTGCTTTTCATCATTGAGTAACTGCCTCCATATCTCATCCACTGGCACGAGTGGTAGCCATTGATGCTTACGCCGCATAAACTCATGAAATGAAGGTTCTTGATTGGGCATCTCACCCGCCAAGGGTTTCCCTGCTGGATAAATGATGCCCACTCCGTAATCCGTATCGAGAACAAACATCCTCAGGTCCGGATATTGTGCCCGCACCCTTAGCCATGCCCTCCAGCAGTCACCAGTCCATTCTGCGCACTCGCGTGGCACACGTTGCATCGCTTCATAGTAGGGATTCATGTCGTGACAAACGACCATCCCCGAAGCATTGAGAGCCTTCAGCGCATTGTGTATGTCCCGCTCCACTGCTTCAGCGTGATGCAGTCCATCTATAAATATCAAGTCATACCTTTTCTCTGAGTAGGTGGAGAAGAACGCATCAGAGGTCATGCTGTAAGTCGCAAGGCCATCTCCATCGTGCCCTCCTCCCGGGTCCACACTCTCCTTGTTCTGAGCCACAATGAGTTCAAAATTATGGCCATTCCCAACCCCAATCTCCAGATAACTTTGATAGCTCAGACGTTCAATGAGACTATTAATGATCTCCGTGTGGGAGGTGCTCTTTCGGGGCTGAATTTTCACTGAGTGCGGAACAGCGGCCCGGGCGGCCACTGTCTGGCGATCCATACTAGATTGTTCAAATAAGTAGGGTGTAACAATGCCTACTGTAATATCGTAAAATTTCAGTTCAGGCTCTTCCCTACTCAGTGCAATGTAGAGATGGTCAATCGGCATTTTAGGGGCGGCGCAATGCTCAAGCACGAACCTAGCAAATCTGCGGGACACTACATATCCCCAAGTGCAGACGTTGGTCGGCCCGACGCGGTTGAATCTTTCGCCAGGTGACTGAATTCTGAAATCACTGGACCACTTATCCCGCAAATCGTGGAGTTGCACATGGTCTGCATCCTCTGGCAGGAAATGCCACATGTTGGCTAGCGTCATCCTTCCAGAATTGTTAATCTGAACGTCGTCCTCCAAGATGATGGCGTAATCCAGTCCGTAATCCACTACACGCTGCAGCATCTTCAGATGCGAGAGATAGCAAGCTACTTCCCCGGTTTTGAGCGACCAGGCATCTTTTGGCACCGCAAGCATTTCTGGCTTCACCTCTTGCGCATCCACACCGTCGATGATCTCGAAGTCCAGCCCCGTGGCTTGGAGTTGGGAAATGATATTTGCCCTGCGACTTCGCACGCGCGGAAGCGAAAGTGCGAAGATCCGGGTCTGCCAACGAGTTCCGTGTTGCCTTGCTTTGCTGGCAGCCAGCGCGGCCTGCATTAAGGGAGCTTTTTCTGCTGCGGGAATTCCTGCAAAATGGATCAACGCGAACTGCAACAACCGATCCAGTGTATGATTCTGATAGTAAAAGGCTACCTCTCCAGCAGGGAGGGGACATGCCTTTAGCTTCGTGTCCAGTAAGATACGGTTCCAACTGGCTTGGTCATAGCCGTGGGTCCGCCGCATTGGCTCTCGATCTTCGTAGGATTCCCAGAGTTCCATCAGTGCGTGGTAATACTTAGCCCGCACTAGGAACGTCCCTACATTGAACCCGTCCATTTTCAGATTTGCCATCTCATCATTCGTCAGCAATCCGCTGAACTGATCCATCTGGATCGGCATGCCGGATTCCTGCACATAATACAAGTCCGCATCGGGTTTGAACCAATGAGCGATTGATGAGGTGGCAATGCAGTCAGGGGCCAGAAAAAGCACCCACTCATAGTTGCTGACATCCAAGAGATGCCTCGCCTTATACTTAACTGCATACTCAGAATCCCCTTCATCAAGATCAACCCCTATCTCCTCCACATGCGGGTGTGAAAGACGGAAGATTTCTTGTGGCCCATTGTGGATGATTTTTAGATCCATAAGGAATCCGCAGCGCAGCAGGGAACTGGCCAGAGTCTTGGCTTGGTGCCGGAGGTCGAGGGAACCCTTTTTATCCAAAGCAAGAGTGTAACAAAGAACTTTCATTGAGGCGCGGGTTTCTCCAGTTTTTAGTTCCTTCACGGACTAGTCTGTAATTTCTTCGGCTGCGTTTTAATTTTGACACCCAACGTTAACGTTTTGTCGAAAACCTGGGGGACTGCTCTAGTTCTTTGAATTCGAGCGGTGTCAATTTCGCCTTGGCGGAGCGAAGAAAACCATCCTTAGCTGCTTGTTGAAGATGAGTGTCTTGTATGCGGTCCAAAAACTCGGCAGCCTCTACACCCTTGGCGTCATACAGTTTTTCGGACCATAATTTTACTGCCTCAGTATTCACAATTCCCGGCGGCTGATCGGCAATGAGCGTGAGGAAATCAGGACTGTTTACTCCGGAGGCACCTGAAAACACAGAACGCAGAATTAAGTCCCTCACCCGGTTATTCGTCGTGCTCGCTGCCCAACTGAGACCTCTACTTGGATCCACAGCGCCAATCGAAGAGGCAAGTTCGGAAATTGCCGAAAATGCCTCTGGGGCGGTGCTCGCTGCTTTACTAAGCAGATCATTAGAAACAAGGGAGGGGGAGTTCTTTAGGAATTCCAATACACTCCAAAAATATGCTTGGGCTTCCCGTCCGCTGGAAGGCTCATAGTTGCCCAAATATTTGGCCGCAGATTCAGGGTGCTCTAAAATGAATGCAGCGACAGCACTACTCCAAATGTTGATGCCGAGTTGCGAATGTAGCCTTTCAATTTCTGCCATGGCAGCAGTAGGATTCTGGTGGATTGCCGCGCGTAAAACCAAATCGAGTGTTGTGGAGCCTTGTTCATCAAAGCCTTTGTATGGGCATTCTGCGGCCAACTTTAACGCTTCCTGCCAGTTGCCCGTTTCCAATATTTGCAAAACATGTTTTTTCCAAGCGCTCATCAATTCTTGAGGCGAAGCTTCACCGATTCTCCGTGTAATCTCAGTGTGAGTGGCACCTGCCGGAAAGACCTTCTCAACCTTCGGTCGAGTTGAAATCTGTTTTTTGAGATCAAATCCACCACTAGGCGCCGCGTCGGCTAGTTTTTCTGAAAACAGAGTTGACGTAGAGTAATAACCTAAAGCTAGTCCTATAGCTAGCCCAGCAAATTGCTTGATCATTTTGGTTGTCTAGTTAATTCTGTCAATAATTTTCTACCCTCAGCCTGCAAAGAAGGGTTGCGAATCTGTTCAACAAATTCGCTTAATTGTGTGGATGGTATTCCATACCAAGAGGATTCATTCATATAGGATTGCAAGAGTTTCGAAGCAAAAGAATCTGCTTCTGCCGATTGAACCAACACAGTTTCCACTGTTTTACTTTGACCTGTAGCAAGAAAGGCAGGGAGAGCATTCACGAAGGCCTCAGTTTGTTGGGCACGCGGAAGGGCTAGAATGAAGTTCGTAAGCTCGCCCTCTCTAGTGGGTAGGGCAAACGCCACCGATTTAATTGCTGCTGGACTTTGCAATAGCTCCTTGCTGGATAAAAGTAACCGAAATGCTTCCTTAGGTTCCATGCTTTCCAACATTACTGAAAGTAGGCCAAGACGCCTAGAAGGATTAATCGCTACCTCTTCTAATTTTATGCCGTGGGCAAGCAGTAAATCACAAAGCTCAATATCACCAATGCGCGTCAAAGCCTTTCCATCTTTCAGTAATTTGGATAATCCGTCTGGTAATAACTCGAGCTGTGATAATAGATTGCCCTGCTGATCTAAATTTTGGCTGGAACGCAGGCTTAATAGGACTTTTTCCGCATCTAAAGTTAACTCGGGCTGAGTGCCGCTACTGCCTGAGACTTCGTTAAGTAAGATTGAGGTTACCGGAGCGGAAACCAACCTTGTCGGAACCGCTCTACCCCTACCTAAGACCGCGCCAACGGTTACCCCAACGAGAACGTGGAGTATTACATTCCTGAGCATTGCTTGATTATTCATCTGCTCACTCTGGATTTACATACCAACCTGTCCCCGATTGCACTCGGCGCCTCACATGATAGGTGCAAGTAACTTGACAAGTAAGGGCTGCCTCCAACGTTCCAGAAGGGCACTGAATATCACACTGCGCTGTATCCCCCGTGGTAGGGTGAGGCAAATTATTAGGACATGTCGTTTTATGACTTGATCCGAAAGCGCCGACGTGGCTTGAACAGGTGGCATTCATGTTTGAGTAACCGAAAGACGAATCAATCAGCCCCGCCAGAAAAAGTGCAGATACCGAGGTAATGGAAGTTTCTTTAATAAAAGCGCGGCGTTTCATGAATTCAGAGCGTTAGAAGTTAGACTTGAAGTTGAAGGAAGCACTGGGGTGAAGAATTTTGCCCTCGGTGTAGCACAATTCTTGCAGAGAGAGAGAGTATGCAAGAGGTTATTTATGCCTCCCTCACATTTTTCAGACTCTCGCAAGAAAACGTCAGTATCAACTCCATCCCGCTCTGGTGGCGGAACCTTTCTGTTAATCGGTGGCTTTCTGGGGGCTGGAAAAACGACTTGTCTGGGGGGCCTAACGCGGCTGTTGCAGGGGCGAGGGAAGCGAGTAGGATTGATTACAAATGATCAGGGGACGGGATTAGTGGATACGCAAACGAGTAAGCTAGAGGGTTCGAGTTTAGGAAGTTCGAGTTCGAGGGATGCAGGCGAAAAGCCGATGGTTAGGGAGATTACGGGTGGGTGTTTTTGTTGTCGTGCGGATGAGTTGGCGGGGGCGCTGAAGGAGATGCAGGCTGGGGAGGACAAGCCGGATGTGTTTATTGCGGAGCCGGTGGGGAGTTGCACGGATTTGGTTGCCACGGTGTTGCTGCCGCTGGAGCAGAATTACGGGCAGACGTTTCGGCGGGCACCGATGTCTGTGGTGATAGATGCGAAGCGGGCTTGGGGGCACTACTTTGGGACGGGGCGGGCGGCGGGAAACGCATTTTCCAAGGACGTGGCCTACATTTACCTAAAGCAACTGGAAGAGGCGGAACTGCTGGTAGTGAATAAGCTGGATTTACTAAAGCAACCACAGCAGGAGAAACTGCTGGCAAGGCTGGCGCTGGATTGGCCAGAGAAACGGATGCTGTCCATTTCTGCCCGGTCTGGTGAGGGCTGTGAGGCATGGCTGGATTTACTGCTGGGTGAGGAAACGCAGCCGAAAACACTGATGGAGGTGGACTACGAGCGCTATGCAGTAGGTGAGGCGCTGATGGGTTGGTTCAATGCCAAGCTGCGGGTGGAGGTGACTGGAAAAACTGTGGATGGAAATAAGTTGCTGTTAAAACCAGCACGGGAGATTCAGAAGGAGTTGGAAGCAGGCGGGGCGGAGTTGGCGCATTTCAAGATGAGCTTGGAATGTGGCACGGGCTTGCCGCCCGTGAGCCATGAACCTTTAGTGGGCAAGGCGGTAGCGGTGCGCGTGAAGGGACTATCCACGGTTCACGGGCTGCAAGCCCGTGCCACGTTGGCCGTCGTCAACGCGGTGCGGAATGGTGATGCAGCGGAACTTTCGAGGCGGATGGAGGGAGGATTTACGGAGGCGGAACTTTTAGTGAACCTGCGCGCAGAAGCTGACCCCTCCTGGATGGATGAAGTGGTGACGCGTCACCTAAATACTGCGAGGCGCGGGCTGAAATTCACCTGGCTGGACAAGGCTTCATTTCGCCCCGGTAAGCCACAGCCAACGCATCGTGTTACAGCGCTGAAGAAAGCTTAGCCACAAAAAACACAAAAAGCACAGACCGGGCCTCATTTCCCTTATTTTCAAATTCTCTTATTTAACTTAATCACCTTTCAAAAATGAGTTGGACCCATGTATTCCCAATGCTAACTGACGAGATGGTCAAAGCGTATCGCGCTGGAGTGTCCAAGCAGGAAAAGGCACAGTATGAACATTGGCTGGGGGTGGACAGGATCATTAATCCTCGGGCGACACGCCATACCGTCTGTGTTTCCCTCTTCTGGAAGAACACGCATGCAGAAGATGCGCCGCTGCCAACGCCCACGAAGCGGCTCCTAAAAAATCCCGGTGCCGCAGGAATCCATTTCCGCGTGGAGCCCTGGGACCACTACGTTAAGCCATTACTGGAGGCGGCAAAGCTGGTGGCAAAGGAACGAAAGGATGCCAGCTTCCGCGTCTATCTGGCCTCTGATATGGAATTCCTCGTGGCGGATCTGGTGAAAGTGGGCTGTGAGGTCCGCCTAATGAAAAGCCCATCCATCAGCCATAATCCCGGTGCGCTCTGGCGGTTCCTAGCATTAGAGGATAAGTCAACGATGGTGACATTTACGGATTCTGACAGAGCACCTGACATTTTGGCGGATTTGGATCGCACGGATACGATGGCACGATCTGGACTGGGAATGTGGCGCGTGCCGTGGCTGCCTGATGAACCTCTGCTGGCCCGTGGGGCAGATAAACATTCGGTAACCTATCGTCCGATTCTGGGGTGCCAGTTCGGTTCCGTTTCTCCATTACCAGCACGGCTGCTGATGGAAGCGCTCCACTGGAATACCACCAAGGGGCTCATCGAAACGATCTGCCATCCGGCTGGGTGCGGTCCACGTAAAATTTACGGGACGAGGTGGCCGGATTATGGATTTGATGAATGGTTCCTGCAGGCGGCGGTGTATCCGCGAATTTCAAAGAAGGGAGTGCTGAGTTTCATTCCGGCAGGTGGGATGTCGAAATTCCTACCTTTGGATGTTGAGTATGTAACGTGGGCAAATCCCCGCAGCGAGGTAGTGAATTTTGGTTCCATCGCAGGTGCCTGCTGCGGGCCAGATCCCAAGGCTGCGGCACTAAAACAATCTACGGTGGAGACGATTCCGGTCCGGGATAACACATTGATCATCGTTCCCGTGCTGCCGCAGTCGTTGCAATACTTGCACCAGCATTGGCAGCATTGGAATTTCCCAGCAGATCAGGAGGTGCTGTTCTGTCTGGCGTGGGTGTCAGAAGTGAACTTGGGGAAGGCCCCGCAACCGTGGAAGCAGCATACGGTGCAGATCCCCATGGATCAGGCATCCTTTGAAAATCCTGATCTTCTGACTCCACGGCTGCTTGAAGCGGGAATGAACCTTGGAAAGCATCAAAACTTCATTTTACTCAGTGGTAGAGCGAATCCCTTGCCAGGGGCGGAATTATTCGCGAAGCCAGCTTGGGCAAAGTCTGATTGTGTAGGACACGGTCGTGCCTGGCGCAGAGTCCACGCTCATGAAGTGGCGCAGGGCTTTGCCAAACCATGGGCACGTCGTCCAAATCAGCCGGAACACCGCCAACGGCCATTGCAGCAATACCTGCAATTCGGGCCAAACTTCGGAATGATAGGGCGCGTGCAGGCTGCAGGCTGGTTAAAAAAGATCAAATCTGTATCCCCAACCCAATCGTCTTTGCCGGGTCAACTAACGTGGTCTTTGGAGCAATCTAAAGCCCGAGTAAGCACAACGACTCCATCCAAGCTTCAATGGCAGTTCGCTTGAAATCCACCAGTAATTCCATGATACCAAAACGCTTAATACAAACCAATCGCTCGCTTCGTCACCTGTCCACGTTGGACAAGTCCTGTCGCGCCAGTCTCTTGAAACTACACCCTGATTGGGAGGTAATGTTCTTCGATGACGCGGGTTGTGTAGATTTCGTTAAATCGCAGCATCCTGATTTCCTTCCACTCTATAAAGCACTGCCGAAGCCAGTCTTGAAGGCGGATTTGTTCAGGTTGTTGGCCGTCTATGAATACGGCGGCTTCTACTGTGACACAGACGTGTATTTCCACGAATCGCTCGATCCGCTAGTCTCCGCGAATATTGTTTTCCCGTGGGAATGGACCATGGCTGAGGAAGGATTCCGGTTTCGTCATCGGCGTGTAGCAAAAGCTCCTTGGGAGCTTGTGCAGATGGGTAATTACGCATTTGGAGCCTGTGCAGGGCATTGGTTCCTTGCAGAAGTGCTGGAGGAAATCATTCGACGAACCAGTCGGGTAAATCTGGAACATTTATCTGATGATGATGTGCTCTATTTGACTGGACCGGATGCCGTAAATGGAACTCGCATGGCACACTGGGAACGTCTAGAGCCTGAGTTGAAATTGCTGGAGGGCGAAAAGGATCCGAAGCCACCGAAACCACGCGCCCACGGAGCTAAACCTGAATGGTTTCAGTTCGGGAAATTTGCGAATCATGTGATGACTGGGAGCTGGAGGTCTCAGGGTTAACCCTACCTTGAATCACATTATTCCCCGAGAGGCTGTTCTACATTCTAAGAGAGCCCCTTTAGCCCTTAGAACCTGTCCGGCAAATAAACTTAACAGCCATAATGGGATTACTTAGTGAGGCGTCTGACGGCGAAGCCGATCATGGCGAGATAGACAAAGGCTTCGTGGTGACTGGGTTTGCGCTCGTGGTCGCGCACGAGGCG
>JANOAV010000186.1:0-18009 GCA_031411295.1 Verrucomicrobiales bacterium
CCGCCCTGATCAAGGAACGCCCGCCGAGGAGCTGTCCCCGCACCCTGCGCCAACCCGTCAAAGCCTGGCCCAAAACCAAAATCCCCAGCTCCCAACCGCTCGTCAAAACCATCACCATCACCAATCCTTAAAGGCATTGGGTTAAAACCCAATGTCCCGACGTGCTCTCGCTGGTCCTCACCACCTACGAAGAATTTAGCCTGATCTTCGATGCCTTGAAGGCTGGAGCCTGCGGTTACCTCCTCAAACGCACCCCGCCCTCAGAACTCATCAGCGCCATCGTCCAAGCCACCGAAGGCGGATCCCCCATGTCTCCACAGATCGCCCGCCAAGTGGTGAACTTCTTCCACAAAGCCCCCCGCAACGAAAAACTAGAATGCCTCACCGAGCGCGAACTCTCCGTCCTCGACCACCTCGCCCAAGGCGCCATGTATAAGGAAATTGCCGACCGCCTGCAAATCAGCATCGACACCGTCCGCACCCACCTGCGCAAAATCTACGAGAAACTCCACGTCCACTCCCGCACCGAAGCCGTGCTGAAGTATTTGGGGCGGTAAGCTGAGTTCGGGCAACTAACGCTGGCCAATGAGCGAGAAAGAGTGGGCGAGATTAAATTTACAGTCCTCATGGCCCTCGGTGAATCGCGCGCGTCTATTTCTGTAGAGCGATTCCCCGAGGAGGCTGACATCGGTGTCGGTTTCCGCCATCGGATTGTCGTCTAGTCCTTGTTCGATGCGGACGCCACCATGATTGGTGAGGATGTAGCGAGCATGGAAATCCTGTCCGAAATGTTCCGTTGACCAAATGAAGAACTTCAACTCCAAGCCATTTGGAACCCTAGCTGGGAGTTTGAGTCGGCACTCCTTTTCAAATTCTACTGCACTCAAATCCTCACTTTTTTTGACATGGTATTCGGTGATAGATAGGCGAGGGTTGTTGCTTTTTGCAGCTTGGCAAAGGACTTGGAGCGTTCGTTGGTAGCGTGGGGCACTGGGCTTAAAATGGGGGTCGACGAACATCAATTCGGAGCAGGCGGTCAGCAGTAACCCAATCGCTTCAATCCAGACGTCACTAGAACGGGCTAACGGATACTCGTGCTCTGCCTTCCACAGCGGATTGTCCTCGTCCAGACTATCAAGGTTGAGAAACGACTCACCATCCTCCGCACGAGAATTGGTTAGGATCGCGCGAAATGGTGCTTGTTTGTGCAAATCTAGAATCGAATCGATCCAAGTTTCCTTCTGTGATTTATTAGGTCGACCAGTCGGCAATACCGCCTTTTCAAGGCGCGCCAAAGAAAGTTGGAGTCGTTGAGATTCAGCAAATGATGTATCCAGCGCAGTTAGGCGGTCATAAATCTCTCGGAACCAGCGCTTGGGAAAACGAGCGATGATTCGCCCTTTTGGCACCCCAACCTTGTCAGCCAAATCGCGAACAGATTTCGCGTCACAGAGGATCTCAGGATCTGCGGCATATTCGTTCAGCAGTTTCATGGAGTTGCCTTGATTGTGCTAGGGCCAAAAAGCTCCGTGGCTCTTTCAGCAAAGAAGCCGCCAGGCCATGGAACTCGGAAGTCCCCATCTGCCGTGACAGGTAGCTCCATTATTTTGGAACCATCCTTCCCGGGTTGCACATAGAGCACACAAATATCAGCGGGTGTCAGGCCTACTTTCCCTGGCTCCAGTTCACCATCCGTCGTCTCGCGAATCCGCCGCAGCAGTCGCAGGATCAAGTGCTCACTGTGGGTTTCAATCAGAAACGTGTTGCCTCGTTCCATGGCGCTTTCGATGAACAAGTCTCCCAGTTCAGCCTGCAGGGCGGGGTGGATGTGGAGTTCGGGTTGCTCGATGGCGATTAGTTTGCTTTTCTCAGCAAAGGAGTGAACCAGAATGGGAAGAACTTGGCTGATGCCAATGCCCACATCTTTTAAGGAAACAGTATTCCCATTTGTTACATCGGTCAAAACCAACTCGTCAGAAGATGTTTGCTCTCTGGAGTTTAAGTCTTCCACAATGCTGTTGGCCCAATCCAGAGGATCAGCAAATCGATCAAGTGCGTTGGCAATTTCGAATGAGTGGAGAATATGGTGCCTAGTTATGGGCCATAAATATTTCTCGGGATTTGCTGAAATAGCCTGTTTTATTTGTTCGATGGAGCGGTTGTCACCCAAGGTCTTTTGCTCCCCCGCAACCGCTTCCAGCGAAACTGATTGTTCAGTGATCAGCTCACGAAGCGAAGTCTGTTGCGTAGCACTTAATTTAACATCATCCTGCCATTCGAGGTGACTATTATAGGGTTTTTCGTGACAAATATCACGGAGCCTGACTAGCTCTTGCAGAGCCTCGGGACTTTTGGAAACCAGTTGGGCCAGAAATAAGGGGATCTGAATCCTGATGTAATCCTCCGCTGCCTCTTGAATTGTTGAAGTGGTATAACGCCTTGTCGTATTAAAACAATAATGCGTCTTTAGGAACTCAGCGCCTAGCCAACTGTTTACCCTATGGCGGATGGAGGGCTCCGATTTGAGCTGACTCCAAGCGTTCCCCCCCAGGCTCGGATCAATTCCTTGCAGGATATCCCCGTAGCCTCGGGCTGGAATAGTCCTAAGAGGCCCAAGGTAGTTGATGCGTTCGATTTCGCTGGTGAATAGACTTCGAAAATCCTGTAGTAAATTCGAGATGTAGTGCTTAAAAGCCATCTCAACACTGGGCGTAATTCCAGTGGGTAGAGAGTCATCGCTTCTCCATTCGAAGTCATCATCCAGCCAAGTTCTTCGAATGCGCGTGTCGTTGAATTCTGTGGAGAATAACTCGGCTCCCGCCTTTAATTCAAGCATTTCTACCAATTGCTTGAGGTTTTCATATGTGATAAATTCCCTTTGGTTAGGTTCTGCAAAATCTCGACAATACTGAAGGACCTTAGCGGAAACTGCGTGAGCAGGGTTCCATAGCGTGACTCGTGCTGTGGTTCTTGGGATCGCATCCATCCAGAAACTAGGAGAGCCATCAATTGATGTTTCGTTGCGTAGTCGTGCACCGCTTTCAATTTGCATCAGAACCTCACCGTCCACTTTGATACACCAAGCCCCAATGTAGGGAGGTGGATTAAGGTCATTGCGGGTGCCTTGAGATGAGATAGTGAGTTCGAAACTTATTTCCATACCAGAATGAACCATGGGGCTGCGAAAGCCTTCCAGAGTTTGGATGGTGAAGGAGTAAGCCAAATGAACCTCCTCCGGTCCCTTGCCTTGTCCGTGTAAGTATTGCCAAAACCCTCCGAGGTCCATACTTTGCCCACCTAAGGTAGTGGTGCGTCCACTCAAGTCGGCCCCAATAGTATTGGTAGCATGATGCATCATCAGGAGGCTTTGGATGATGCTGGATTTTCCGCTGCTGTTGGGTCCAAAGACCAAGGTGATGGGCTTCAGGGGGATTTGCTGTTCGTTTGCCCCGAACGCTTTGAAGTTCGCCAGGCTGAAGGACTGGAGTGAGTTTCTGGGGTGCGGTTTGGCCGCGGTGTTAGGTTCGTTTGCCATAAGGGTTGCTAATGGAGACGATACTAGCGGATCACGCTGCACTTGCAAATGTTTCGACAACATGTTACATGACTCAAGAGTCATGTCATCATTTACCGAACAGAAGGGGTTGTCGTTGGACCGCTTGCAGACGTTGTGTCTGGTGGCGGAGAAAGGTGGTGTGATGGCTGCGGCGGGCGGGAATCCGAACCGACAGAGCTTGTTCTCGCGACAATTGCGGGAGCTGGAGGCGTTCTTTGGCGCTCCCTTGATTGATCGTCGGCAAACTCCGCATTCGTTGACGGAACTGGGGCGGAAGGTGGAGAAATCGGCCCGAGGATTTTTCTCGGACTTGGAAGGATTGGCGCAAATTGGTCCGGTCGGTCAGGTGGCAATGACGATAGGAGCAGGGGAGAGTGTGATTCAGTCGATTCTGATCCCATCGTTGGTTACCAAATCGCAGGTTGGTTTAAAGTTCGTCTTCCGTAATCTCCAGGGTTCCGCTATTCTGGCTGGGTTGCGGAATCGGCGGTTGGATTTGGGGATTGCGCATGATAGCGGGGGACACGCGGATTTGAAATCCAAGCGCCTGCTGCGGCATGGAGTGCGGCTCATCACGAGGGATGCCAAATTAGGAAAGCTTCCCAGCGTGAGTTGGGCTGAACTGGATCAAGTTTCGCTGGCACTGCCGGAGGGAGATTCGGAGTTGCGTAAAACGGTGGACGCTGGTTTGGCTGCCCAACGCAACTCCCCGGTGGTGGCGCTGGAGTGCACCAGCCACGCGCAGATCCTGGAGGCGGTGGGTTGCTCGAAAATAGCTGGCGTGGTCCCTGATTTTGTGGC
Source organism: Verrucomicrobiales bacterium (assembly GCA_031411295.1). Taxonomy (GTDB): domain Bacteria; phylum Verrucomicrobiota; class Verrucomicrobiia; order Verrucomicrobiales; family V1-33; genus JAGNEJ01. The sequence goes on from JANOAV010000186.1 coordinate 4,358, forward strand.
CCAGCGAGCGCAAGAGCGAGGACTGTATTCCCTGCCCATCAAGGAACTGGCGGGATACTCCCGGGAATTAAGAGTGCTCTGGCACCCGGCAGCGGTCGAAATGAAACCACAGATTCTTGAGTGTGTGAGGGACCTACTCGCTAGCGTGAGTAAATCATCCTGAAGTGAAGGAAGTGTGGGGTTTGTGCTGACACCTGGCCGCAGAAAGTCGGCCTCTAGGTCGATGGTGCTACTTTCCTTGCGGCCAAGGCGGAGCAGACGGTGTTCCGGAGGGCATGGGGCAAAAGCTTTGGCAGGCGATCCCCTGACCGTAAAGGCTGCGGGGGCTACGGGCTTTGTCATAAGAAAAGACGTGACCGCAACGGCACAGTTATGGTAAAAGCGTGCTCCTCCCTCCCCTGCCATGAAAATTTGTTTACTGCTAGTTCCCGTCCTGTGTCTCTTCTCCTGCGTTGCCAAGGTGCGCGCGGCGGTTGTGATTAGTGAAATTCACTACCATCCGCTGGAGGAAGATGTGTTCAATCCAGATGGCACTCCGGCGTTGGATCTTACGGAGGACATCCATGAATTCATCGAACTCCAGAATACTGACGGCACGGCGGTGGATGTGAGTGGATGGAAATTTGTCAGCGGGGTGACTTTTACGTTTCCTGCCGGCACCACCATTCCGGCTAATGGGTATCGGGTCATTGCGCGCAACCCTGCACGGATCGCCACGGTCTATGGGTTGAATGTGGCCACCATTCTGGGGCCCTACACGGGAAAGCTCAGCAACTCTGATGCCACGTTGCAATTGGACAACGCCACCGGCACCACGATCGATGCCATTTCCTATCTGGCGAATTTTCCCTGGCCGATTGGCGCGGATGCCTTGGGGGCCAATGATAATTTCACCGGCATCAACCCCCTGCCGTATAACTACAAAGGCCGTTCCTTGCAGCGCATCAGCACCACGTGGAGTGGGAATGATCCTGCCAATTGGCTGGCCAGTGCGTTGGTAGCCGGCCCCACGCCGGGCGGCCCTCAGGCCGTGACCCGGGCGATTCCCAAGCCCGTGGTGGATGATTTCAGTGTGACCCAACTTGCGGACGAAGCGACGTTGATCCGGCAGAATCAGCAGGTGAAAATTCAGTGCCGTTTCACGAGTGGCTATCAACAGAGTCCCGTCACTGGTGTCAGCGTGGAGTATTTCCTGGATGACATCAATGTGGGGAACGAGCCACGGACCACGCTGGCCATGACCAGCATTGGCGGAGGCGAATTCACTGCCACCTTGCCCGGGCAGGTGAATCGCAGTGTGGTGCGGTTCCGGTTCCGGGGGAATCGTGGAGATGGCGATGAGGTCATTTCCCCGCGTCCAGAAAGTGATCCGCAGTTGGTGCCGAATGCCGCTGGGGGCAAGGAAGGCTGGCATGCGTATTTCGTGATGCCCGTGCGCAGCCTGACGATTAGCCCGGCTCCTTCCCAGGAAACGTATGATGTCTTCGTGGCCACGGCGGATATTGGCACGCCGGGGACACGGGACGATACCAAGACACTATCCAAAAACATCAACCAAAATCCGCGTCGCGTCGTGGCCGATGCGAGTGGCGGCTACCCTCGGGATGAAGTTTACGATTCGCTAATTTCTCCACAGGGTGCCTGGTGGAATGGGCATGTGCCTGCCATCTTTGTGGAGGGTGATGGGACGGTGCACGACGCTCGCATTCGCTATCACGGCAGTCGCTATCGACGGAGTGAAGGGCGGCAGTCGTATAAATTTTATTTCCCGCGATATCAACAACTCAAGGGCATGACCCAAGTCTTTGAAACTGACAAGGGTGCTCCGGGTAACCAAGGAGGCACGCTGCCGGATTATCGTTATGAGGCGTTGGGAGAAATTTATCGAGCGGCTGGCATCCCTTGTTCCTACACACCGCGGGTGGATTTCTACATCAACAATAATGCCGTGTTGCAACGCATGGAACAGACCGTGGTGGACGCGCGCTTCCTCGATAGTTACTACGCCAAGCGGGCGGCCTTGGTGCCCGGTTCCCGACCACTGGAGGCGGGCGATCCCTATAAATCCGCCGGCACCGAAGAAGGGCCGTATGGCAGCGGCAATGGAGGCCAACTTGCGAGCAAGACGATTGGCACCCCCGCGGTTACTTGGAACCCGCTGCAACGTTACTCCATCACTTATGCGTTAGAGGCGAACACTTGGAAAGGCTATGTTCCCTTCAAAACCGTGGTAGATGGCATGGCCACGGCCCGCGCCAGTCTGCCCAACACCGCCGCGTTGCGCGCCTGGGCGCTGGCAAACTGGGATGTGGATCGCACCCTGACCTACATTGCGATCAAGAATTGGTCCTGCTGTTGGGATGATTCCATTCACAATTACTACATTTACCGCCAGTCCGATGGTAAATGGACCCTGATGCCATGGGACATGGATTTCGAACTCACTTCGCGCGATCCAGTGGATGTCACCAACTATTCGATTTTCAAAAATAACAACACTTGGAAAGCCTCATTCATCACCGCGTTCGATGCCGAGTATCGCCAGAAGGTGTGGCTCCTGACCAACACCCTGCTGCGGGCGGACAAGCTCAGCGCCATGACCTATCAAGGCCAGAGCCTGACGAATCTCTGGGGAAATAATTGGTTAAGTTGGATTCAAAGCCGCAACACGGCGGTGCAGACGCAGATTGCCCAAGGCCCATGGTATCAACCCACCCAGCCGACCCATGTGGGCCCGGCCAACGGCGTGAGCGCCCTGCCGCCCGGAGCGCTCACTGTGTCAGCCTACAGCCACACCAGTGGCAGCACGGCGGGAGTTAATGCCCACGCCAAGACCAAATGGGAACTGCGGGCCGCCACCAGCACCTGGGATCAACCGCTCTACGTCAACGAAAGCACCACCTACCTAACCAGTCTGCCGATCCCTTACGACCAGCTCCAGTGGGGAATCACTTACTACTGGCGGGCCACCTTCATGGACGCTCAGAGTCATCCAGGCGACACCTCGAGCGAGACTTCATTTACCTTCGGCTCCACCCCTATCACCTCCACCGTGCTGGCGATGGATGATCTCACGCTCTGGAAATACGACAACGTAAGTCACCCTGTGAACAAAGCCTGGACGCAACCTAACTTCGACGATAGCACCTGGGCGGAGGGAGCCGCAGTGCTGGGCCACAGCAATACGCCCACGGCTCTGGCTAATCTCAATCCTTCCCAGGTTCTGCGCACGGATATTGCCCTGACGCAGCCACCGGAGAACACCACGGGACGCACCACCTTCTATTTCCGCCGCCGTTTTAACTTCCCCGGCAGCGTGATTGGAGCCGTGCTCAAATTGAGACAAATCGTGGATGATGGGGATGTCGTTTACCTCAACGGCCATGAAGTGCTGCGCGTCGGCGTCAGTCCCACAGCTCCCATCGTGGACTCCACCACGGCCACGCGCAGCGTGGGTGGCTATGCCTACGAAGGCCCTTACAACCTCCCTACCACGTATCTGCTGCCGGGCGAGAACGTGCTAGCCGTGGAAGTCCACCAGATCAATTCCACCAGCAATGATTTTCTCATGGGAATCCAACTGGAGGCCACCTATCAAATTCAAGGCTTCGATGTGGCACTCAATGAAGTTTGCGCGGACAACCGCACAGGCATCACGAATGCAGGCAAGCATCCTGACTACATCGAGTTGTTTAACAACACTGGCAGCGCGATTGATCTCACTGGCTGGGGCCTGACAGATGACGCGCTCCTCGCCAATAAATATTTATTCCCTGCGGGCACTAGTATTGCCAGTCAAGCCCACCTCATCGTCTGGGCCGACAGCGATGCCACTGCTCCCGGGCTGCACACTGGCTTCGGCTTGGACAACGGTGGGCAAACGGTCATCCTCACCCAGGGCACCACCATCAAGGACAATGTCACCTTTGGCACCCAGGCTCCGGATTGGCCTATTGGTCGGGCGACGGATGGGATTGGCGTTTGGGTTCTGGTGGAGCCATCGCCTGGCGCGTTGAATATCACCAAAGCCCTCGGCTCGAACGCGACGATCAAGCTCAACGAATGGATGGCCGAACCGCTCACGGGCTCGGATTGGTTTGAACTCTACAACCCGGATACCCTGCCCGTTTCCCTGACCGATCTCTGGCTCAGCGACACGCCCAGCACCCCGAAAATCACCAAGCTTCCACCGCTCTCGTTCATTGGACCTAACGGCTATGCGAAATTCAATGCGGACAGCTCGAAGCGGGGCTTCAACAGCGTGAACTTCAAACTGTCCGCGGCCGGGGAATCGCTCGTAGTGACCGCAGCCAATGGCACCACCACGATTGATGCCGTTACCTTCGGCCTGCAACAGGCAGGGCTTTCTGAAGGGATGCTGCCGGATGGATCCGGCAACCAGTTCCCTTTCCCTAACACCAGCTCTCCGGGCGACAGCAATTGGCTGACGCTGAATTCCGTGGTGGTAAATGAAGCCCTCTCCGCCAGCACGCCACCGCAGCAGGATGCGATTGAGCTGCGGAACCTAACCGGGGCCTCAGTGAACATTTCCCAATGGTGGCTCAGTGATTCGACGACCAATCTGAAGAAATTTGCCGTCCCCAGCGGCACCTCCATCAACGCCAATGGTTACCTCACCTTCACGGAGGCCGATTTCAATAGCGGAGCCCCGGGCAGCTTCGGATTGGATTCCGCCGAAGGCGATGCGGCGGTGCTTTCAGCGGCTGATGCCAATGGCAACCTCACGGGATATCGCTCGCAATTTAAATTCGGTCCGGCTGAACCCGGCGTGCCCTTTGGCCGTGTGGTAACTTCCACTGGAGCAGATTTCGTGAGCTTGGCGGCATTGACACTGGGCACCGTAAATGCTACGCCTAACATCGGTCCAGTGGTGATCAATGAAGTGATGTATCATCCCGTGGACGCGCCCGTGGGCACGGACAATACGGTGGACGAATACATTGAATTGCAGAACATCACGGGCACCACCGTCAAATTTTACGATCCCGCCAATCCCACGAATCGCTGGAAACTGCGGGATGCGGTTGATTTCAGTTTCCCGCCGAACGCCAGCATGGCGCCATTGGAAATTGCACTCGTGGTCAGTTTCAATCCTACTACTGAGACTGCGCAGTTAGCCGCCTTCCGCTCCAAATTCAGCATTCCCAACACCGTGGCCATCTACGGACCATGGATTGGTAAGCTAGCTAACTCCACGGACAGCGTGGAACTCGCAAAGCCCATCGCGCCTGTGGCCGGCGTGGCTCCGTTCGTGCTCGTGGACAAAGTGGATTTCACCACCGTGGCTCCCTGGCCGATCACAAACGCCACCACTGGCCCCGACGGCAAAGGGCGATCACTGCAACGATTGGATCGCTTAACTTACGGCAACGATGCCGTCAATTGGCAGGGCGCCAACCCCACCGCTGGACAATTGAATCCCACGCAGACAGTCCTGAACGTGACCTTGGAAACCGATGGCGATGGCATTCCGGACACTTGGGAACTGGCCAACAATTTCAATCCCAACGATCCGACCGATGCCACCAAAGACACCGATGGCGACGGCAGCAGCAACATCGAGGAATTCCTCAGCGGCACTAACCCGCGCGATGCCACCAGCGTGTTTGTCAGTAGCTTGACTACTCCACCAGCGGGTGGGATCCATCTCCAGTTCACCGCCATGCCTGGTAAATCCTACTCGATCATGCAGTCGGACACCCTGTCCCCAACTGCGTGGACCAAGCTCCAAGACGTGCCAGCGCAAGGGACCCAACACCAAGTGGATTTCACCGACGCCTCCGGCAGCAACCGCAAATTCTACAAGGTGATCACGCCGCAACTGCCGTAGGTCAGGCTTCCGCTGACTTGGGCGTGGTCTTGGGCCAGATCAGGGAACCCACCACGGACCCGACCAACACCGCCAGGACTACTCCCAGCGCAATCGGGGTTGGGATTTTGTAGGCCGTGTGGCCCAGCAACATTTTCACGCCGACGAAGGCAAGGATGATTCCCAAGCCGGGGCGCAAGAGGTGAAACTTCTCCACCGCTTCCGCCAACAGGAAGTAGAGCGAACGCAGCCCCATGATGGCGAACACATTGGAGGTGAAGACGATGAAGGGATCCCGGGTAATCGCAAAGATGGCGGGGATCGAATCGACCGCAAAAACCACATCGCTGACCTCCACGCAAACCAAGACCAGCATCAGCGGAGTGGCCACGCGACGACCATTTTTCAAGGTCAGAAAGCGATCGCGATCGAAGTCATCGCTCATGGGGACGAAACGACGGAATAATTTAACAATCGGGTTGGACTCTGGGTCGTGTTTGGTTTCCCTGGAGAGGATCATTTTCAGGCCGGTCACGATGAGGAAGATTCCAAAGATATAGAGCAACCAGAGGAAACGTTCGACGAGAGCCGCCCCGCACCAGATCATGATAAATCGGAGCACCAACGCGCTTAGCACCCCCCAGAAGAGAACCTTGTGTTGATAGGCGGCGGGAACGGCAAAGTAGGTGAAAATGATCGAAAAGACGAAGACGTTGTCCGCGCTGAGCGAGAGTTCGATGAGGTAACCCGTAAAGAATTCGATACCGGCCGTGCTGCCGCGAGTGCTCCAAACCCACCACCCGAAGAGGCTGGCTAAAGTGATCCACACTGCGGTCCAAGCCAAGGCTTCCCGGGCACGAACCGTGTGAGCTTTGCGGTGAAAAACCCCCAAGTCCAAAGCGAGCATGCTCAGAATAAAGGCACCAAATCCGATCCAGAACCAAAGGTTATCAGTCATCAAAAAGTAAAAGTAAGAGTAAGAGAGTAAAAATTTAAGATTAAAAATGAGCCGGGGTTGGTATCGACCAAAATACCAACCCCGGACCGGTCACCGCGTTTTTCTTGTCGTCAACCTGCGCAGCGTCCAGTGTAATCCACTCATCGGATTACCATCGTGGTTTGCAACCAAATTAAGCTCGTGCCGCCGTGGGCCCGGAGCGGCGGAGCGCTCGACCGTGGTCGGCGGAATGGCGGGACCTCCGGTGGGCCGCACGCCGATCGACTTCGCGACGGATGGCGGTCAGCACTTTGCGCCAGGCCGCTGCCAGCGTGTAATCTTTGGCCGAGACCTTAATGTCCGGTCCAGGCACTTCAAGGTGCACGCTGGCATGGTAGGTCTGGGTGGATTCAACGGCCTTTTCGATCGACGCCCGGGCACTCGTGACGTTCAATTCTTGATCCAGGGGAGCCAGACTGCTGACGATCAATTTGCGATTCGATTCGTTATCAGGAATGCGTTTGAAGAGTAGGTTCAGTTTCATGTTGGATGATGTGGTTTAAATAACGTCGCCTTGTGGTGCGACGAGATCATTTTCCCATGGATTTACGATTAGACTATTCCTTGTTTTGATGTAATTGCTTAGGAAATACCTAAGTCGAAAATGAGCTATCTGAATTATAATCACCTCCGTTATTTCTGGGCCGTGGTCCGTGAAGGCGGCCTGCGCGAGGCCAGCGAGCGCCTGCACGTGACGCAACCCACCATTTCCGCCCAGATCGCGGCACTGGAATCAAGTCTGGGCGAGAAACTATTCCGCCGCACTGGAAGGCGTTCTGTCCTAACAGAGGCAGGGCAGCAGGCCTTCGAGGTGGCGGAGCAAATTTTCCCGTTAGGACAGGAGTTATTGGAACGTGTGCAGGGATCCAATCCAGGGCGTCGGCTGCGGCTGTTGGTGGGGATTGCAGATTCCTTGCCGAAACTGCTTTCCTGGGAAGCGCTGGAGCCGACGATGCATCTCAAGCAGAAGGTGCAGTTAAGTTGTCGCGAGGGGCATTCGCTCGATTTGCTGTCCCAGTTAGCACTGGGGAAATTGGATGTGGTGCTGGCGGATGAACCGGCACCAAGTTCGCTCCCAGTTAAAGTTTTCAATCATGAACTGGGAGTCAGTGCCACGACGCTGTGCGCTCTGCCAGAGTTAGCGAACCAGCTTCGCAAAGGATTTCCCGGCTCCTTGAACGCGGCTCCGATGCTACTGCCCATGACCAACAGCGCTTGGCGTCACGCCTTGGATGCTTGGTTGGAACGGGAGAATCTGCGGCCGGAAATCGTGGGGGAATTCGAGGATGCCGCGCTGATGAAAGTGGCGGCGGCCTCCGGCTTGGGGGTGGTGCCCGTGCCCCACACGGTGGCGCAGGATGTGCAAAAGCATTACGGCTTGGCGGCCATCAAGACCCTGGAAAACTGTAATCTGCGTTACTACGCCATCACCGCCCAACGCCGCGTTACCAACCCAGCGGTCGCTGCCATCATGGGCACGACCTCGAAACGGAAATAGCGCTCAGGTCTGACGCAGGGTAAGACTGAACATTTTGCGGACCGGGCATACTAAAGATCGACAATTTCGGCGGATGTGCTTCAATTAACACAGCCGACCGCAGCCCCGTCCCCTACACGTCATGAGAAATCGCGACTATCCGCGTCCTCGCCCTTATCAAGTTCCCGAACAGGAGTCTCCCTCCTTGTTGACGATGCTGCTTGTCATCAACGTCGGAGCCTTCCTCCTACGCATCTTGTTTGTGGTGGATAGCACTGCCACTGCTAACCCGGCGGGATTCATCAGCATGTCTGAATTGCAGCGGGGGCACTGGTGGACGGTGTTCACCCACATGTTCGTGCACCAGGATTTCTATCATCTCATGACGAACATGCTGCTGCTGTGGATGGCAGGCCGCAGTGTGTTGGCTCAACTGGGGCCACGGCACTTCGGTTACCTCTATTTTCTCGGTGGCTTAGCCGGCACCGCGCTGGAGATGTTTGTCGGGGCCAAGGGATCTGAGATGGAGTTAATTGGTGCCTCTGGAGCTGTCTTTGCGGTGCTTGGGGCGTTCGGGGCGTTGTTTCCCTATTATTCCGTCACGGAGAAATTACGTCGCTGGGTGGGATTCCGGCTGCGCGCCCGTTCGGTCGTGTTAGGACTGATTTTATCCGGGATTATTCTGGAGGTTATTTCCCGCTTCGTGGAGTTGCCTGACATGAATACCAGCCACCTCTGCCATGTGGGCGGGGGGATCTTTGGGATGATCTACGCGGCCCAGATCCGCCCCGTGGTGCCTCCCTTCCGACGGATTCGTCCTTCGGCTGCGAAGTTCCTGGAAGAATTCTCCCCCCATGATGAATTTTCCCCCTTCGTTCCCGCTGGTCCGCGGAAGCGGAAATTGGAGCAGGCCGAAGACGATGAGCTTTTCCCCGCCCCAGCCCCCGAGCCTTTGACCGATAAGGAGTTCCTCCAGCAAAGCGTGGATCCCATCCTTGATAAACTTCATTCGCAAGGTCTGGCCAGCCTCACGTCAGAGGAGAAACATATCTTGGATGAGGCCGCCAAGCGGCTGAGCAAGTAGGCTGCCTCCGCGTTCTCGCATCGGTTCACCAGCCTGCTCCCACGATCTGCGCTGGAAATTCTGGGATTCCGCTCTCATGGTCCCGTCACCCACCATGCCCTCAAACGCTCCCCAGACCCTAACCTCCCCTGTCGAAACGCCTCCGCTGACCCTCCCCCACGCCGAGTGGACCAGTCGCGTTTTCTGGGGCACCATCCTCGCCTTGGTGCTGCTGGCTTTCGGGCTGACGCGTAAACAATTTGCTGATCACGCGGCCGCCGCAACGGCCGCGCAGGCGCATTTGACGGCTCAGACCCATCAGCGCTGGCAGGAATTACTAACCCTGGCACGGGAAACCGCCGCACTCAGCCAGACGGCAGATACCGCCAGCCTTGAAGGATTTCTCGCCACCAGCCTGCAGCAACTCCCCGGCCCAGCCCCGCAAGGATTGCCAACGCAGCTTCATCAGCAGTTCGCGGCACTGGCTTTGCAACGGGCCGATTTCCCGATTGCGTTAGCGGAATTGTCCGCCGCAGAATCCGCCACCAAGGAACTACAGACCTTGGCAAATCTTGCCCTGCAGCGTCTCGAAATTTTCCTGGCCGCCGACCACGCCACCACCTTGGCAGCGCCCGCCATCGGCCCCACCAGCCAACTCCTGGCCAAGCTGCCAGCAGGGGCTGCCAAAACCCAGGCCGCTTTTCAGTTGGAAATCATCCAAGCCGAAACCGCCTCCGCCCAAGCGGAGGCCACCACCGAGCAGGATCAAATGCAGCGGGAGCTCCGCATCGCCCAACTCAAGCGCAAAGGCCTGGCGCTGTCCGAGCAATTGCGGGCAGAATTGAACACGGATTTCCAGAAACGCGAGCAGGCCCAGCAAGACGCGGCCACGCAAAATGATCCCGCCAAGATGGCCGAGGCCATCAAACAAAAGGAAGCGTTCGACGAGAAATTCTCTGCGGAACTAAAGCGTCGGGAAGAACAACTGCAGCAGGAAACCACCGCCGCCATGCAACCGAATCCAGAGATCAGCGCCCTCCAGGCCACCGCCGTCACCACCTGGCAGCAACTCGCGGAGCGCGCCACCGATACCCCGTGGAGCCGCCGCGTGCGCCTGGGATTAGCCGCCGCCCTGCTGCAGCAACAAAATTTTCCCGCCGCCACAGAGGCCCTCGCCCCGGTGCTGGCGGAAAAAGATCTGCCTCCCATGGATCAACTCCGCGCCTCCCACCTCAGCGCTCGCATCCACCAAGCCCAAGCCAGTCGTCTGGCCGGTGCCGCCGCTACCGCCGCGCTCCAGCAGGCACTCAACGCGGCCTCGCACGCCCAGGAACAATTTGCCAAACTTTCCCTCCACCGACCAGCGCTGCAAAAGCAAGCCGCAGACGTAGCCGCCACCCTCGCCACCCTGCACACGGCCCTGGGCCAGAAACCATCCGCGCAGCAATTCCAAGCGTTGGCGGAACAACATTCCCAAGCCGCTGCACGTGACCATTCCTGGCGGGAAATTCTCTGGAACGCCCGTGCCAAGATCACCCAACTCCGCCAGAGCCTGCGCCAACAATATCAGCCCCCGCTCGTCGATCAACTCGACCAAGCCAACCAGCTCCTCACCGCCCTGCGCCAATACCAAGCCAGCGTGCTCGCACGCCAAGACCCCAAAGCCGCCTCCGACAAAGTTAGCGCTCTCATCAATCTCGCCCCCGATCAATACCCTTGGTCCTCACTGCTCCAAACCATCCATTAACGCCACCCGTCATGAAACCCACCGCTCTCCTCCTCGTCCTAACTGCCCTGACTGCGACTGCCCTCACCGCCCAAGAACCCAAGATTTACCCCACGATTGGCAAAATTCATCGCCTCGATCCCCGCCTTGATAGTCTGTTAGCAACCGACGCCAAAATCGAGGTTCTCGCCAGTGGATTCGACTGGTGCGAAGGCCCCGTTTGGGTGCCTGCCGCTGATGCTGCGGGAGGTGGAGATTTACTCTTCTCCGAAATTCCCAGCAACTCCGTGCGCCTCTGGAACGAAGCCAAGGACGGGGTTGCCATTTACCTCCAGCCCAGCGGTTACACCGGGCCTGGCAACTACTCGGCAGAGCCTGGCAGCAACGGTCTGGCTCTCAACGCCGAGGGCCGACTCATCTCCTGCGAACATGGCGACCGCCGGATTTCCCTACTCACTAACGGCGGCGGCAAACGCACCCTAACCGACAATTGGAAAGGTAGACGCTTCAACAGCCCTAACGACCTCACCATCAAATCCAATGGCGACGTTTATTTCACCGATCCCATCTACGGTCTGCCGCTCCGAGAAAAGGATCCCAGCCGGGAAATCGACGTCTGCGGAGTCTATCGCTACTCTGTGAAAGACGGCACCACGACCCTGTTAACCGACGTGTTAGCGCGCCCCAACGGCATCGCCTTCTCCCCGGATGAGAAAACCCTCTACGTAGCCCAGAGTGAAAAATCCGCCGCCATCTGGATGTCGTTTCCGGTCAAAGCAGATGGCACCCTGGACCAGGGCAAAGTCTTCAAAGACGTAACCGCCATGGCCAAAGAGCCCGGCATGAAAGGCCTCCCTGACGGCATGAAAGTGGACGCCCAAGGCAACCTCTGGGCCACCGGCCCCGGCGGCCTCCTCATCATCGCCCCAGACGCCACCCTCCTCGGCCGCATCGAAACCGAGCAAAACACCAGCAACTGCACCTTCGGCGGCCCGGACCACACCACCCTCTTCATGACCGTGGACATGCACGTCTGCCGCGTGCAAACCAAGGTGAAGGGGCATCGGTAGTCTGGCGCTGCATGAAGGAAAAAATGTCAGGGTGCGTATCCCTAACATTGAACAAAATTTCGCCCATTGTTGGATGAGGAATCTCCGAAATGCTCCCAGAATCTGGATGCTGGCCATTATGATTAGTGTCATGGCAGCGGGAAATTCATGTAAAACCGCTTCCAGCGGAACTGTTGAAAGAACTTTTGCGCAAGCTTGTAAATCCATTCCGAATTTACATAAATTAAATACAACTATATATTCAGGCGGGGAGCCGCAAGGATTGCCTGCCTTTAAGGCTTTACGGGAGATGGGCGTGCGGACTGTTGTCAGTGTTGATGGAGCCAAGCCTGACGTGGAATCCGCTCACCGTTGTGGTATAAGGTATATCCATTTGCCGGTGGGTTACGGTGGGATTGAAGTATCGAAAGCGATCGCACTAGGAAACGTTGTGCGGTCTGTTTCTGGAGGGGTTTTGGTCCATTGTCACCACGGGAAGCACCGCGGACCTGCTGCAGCTTGTATTGTGGCTATGGGAGCGGGTGTGATGACTGCGGAACAGTCGATGGAATTCATGAAGCTTGCTGGCACTGGAAGGAATTACCCAGGGCTTTGGAGGGATGTCGGAGGCTTTCCCTCCCTGAAAACAGATGTGAACGCGGCACCCTACGTGGAGCGATCCACGGTTGATCCTTTCGTGGAAAGCATGGGGGAAATGGACCAGGCCATGGATCGGTTGCAGAGTCTTGCCCTTCAGCCTGGATCTATGGCCACGTCGGCACAGATGGCAGCGGCAGCTCAACTGCTGCATGAGGGCTTCAAGGAATCTTCGCGTCATTTGAAGAGCGATGTGCCAGACCAATTGAAATCTCAATTAAGCGAGGCGGAACAGGCCGCCGAGCGGTTCCAACGCGACCTTGCGCAGGGGGATTTAGCTGCTTCCAAGGCCGCTATTCCGGCGTTGAGGGCACGCTGTGTGCAATGCCACCAACGATTTCGAGATTCTGAAAACTAACGCCACAAAAACTAACAACTGTTACTAAGATCAATGGCCACTTTATGGATAGGATAAGCAAGTAAATAATCCGACTTAAATCCACTTGCACCAAGTAGCAGAATTTGCTATCAGGTTCAATCCATGACCCGCAAGAAATTATTATTTATCCGCGTGACGGGCTTAATTGCCTTGGTCGCCATCTCCTTAGGGTGGTGGTTTTTCCGTAATCAAACAGAAACCGGACAGGAGTCATGGAAGGCGGATTGGCAGCGACCGGTAGCAACCATCTCAGGTGTGTCACGACCAGTTCGGGTTGCGGATGCAAATGGAATGCCGGAGATTTCCGACACCCCTTCGGATGATGATATTGCCACCAGCCGCGCCTTCCCCTCCGCGCTAGTGCTTAGTTGCACAAGTTAACAATTGTATTTCTAAGCTGGGCGCCTTTGACCTCTCTCTTGCGCCACACAAATGGTCGCGGGTGATTATTGGTGGCTTGGATAAAGGCTTCGA
>JANOAV010000187.1:0-116340 GCA_031411295.1 Verrucomicrobiales bacterium
CCCTGATCAAGGAACGCCCGCCGAGGAGCTGTCCCCGCACCCTGCGCCAACCCGTCAAAGCCTGGCCCAAAACCAAAATCCCCAGCTCCCAACCGCTCGTCAAAACCATCACCATCACCAATCCTTAAAGGCATTGGGCTAAAGACGACTGTTTCATGCGCGCAAGCACTTGTGGGCAGATGCTGCACTTCGCTAAGTTCCACAGCATCGGCGGCAACGAATACCACACGTCAGTCGTGAACAGACGCCCCGGCTACCCCAAATGTAACTGCAACCGCAGCAATTCACCAGACTCCGTCAGCACCGCAAACCGCCCATCTGAGGCAATGTTTGAGACCGCTTTCACTCCGGCTTTTAGCGGGAATCGCATCACCTCCTCGAAATCGCGCAGGCGAAGCACGCGGAGGTAGTTAGCGGAGGTATTGCCCCACCGATCGTCAGTAATAACAGAGTGAACCACTACATGCTGCTGGTCGGGTATGATAGCAAGCGGCATCCCTGTTTCTGAGAATCGTTTAGGGCCAGTGGTAGGGAAGCTTACACCAGTTTCCAAGTCGTAGATGTTGCAGGCTTCGTGGCTGTAGGACCATCCGTCGCCCCCTTGACCGCTAACAGAGTCCGAGTGTGCGCAGACATATCTTCTGTTGCCCAGCGGTCCAAAGTTAGTCCACCAAAGGTCAAACTTGTGCACGAATACCCAGGAAGCATCGGGATCAGTCCATCCCATTAGGCGATAAAGGCTGCCATCACACAGGCCAAGTAGACAATCCTGCCCATCTTCAGATAAGCCCAGCCAACTAACGTGCCCCGCCTGCCATTTATCCGCTCTGGGCAGAGGTATCATTCGTTCGCACTCCCCTGTTGCGATACTCCAAATACGCAAGGCATCCCAGTTCGTTGCCGTCAGAATATGTAACCCATCATCACTCAGGATTGCTCCAGCAATAGTGAATTTGAGATGAGTTGGTTCGGGGGCGTTGGGATCTTCCAGGTAAGGTTGCCCTACGGCCCCATCAAGCGACTCCAGATAGGGACGCTGAGTAATCTGTGTTGCAGCGCCATCTGCTGGATTCAGTAGGAACATGAAGCCGTTAGTGCTAGCGAGTAACACTTGTCCTGTCGAAGATGAGGCACCTAGGGCGAGGAATTCTCCATTGCCGTGGTGTGGCCATTTCCTATCGTCTTCAGCGTGACGCGTGCGCGCTATTGCTTCGAAATGAGGATCCACCCCGACCCAATATCCACCAAGATCAAAAGGTGCACAAGCAACCTTCAAGGAATTAGTCAGCGTCAGGTGTCCGTTCGAAAAGAGCAAATATTGGCCTTCCTCGATTAATGGATTGGGCCCCGCATTCCTTTCCATAGGGTGTAGGCAGTTGAGGGCATCATAGCAATTTTCCCCAATTTTCACGAAACGCTCCGAACCAGGAAATTTGTCACCCCCAGTAGTGAGCAAGTGGGCTTGTTCTGAACTAGGCCCCGTGCGCAAATCAACGATCTCTCCCCCCACATACAGCAGTTCTCCAGCTGCGGAAAAGTGCATCGGCTCACCAAAATGTTGAACTACAAATTGTTTAATCGCTGAGCCGCCATAGACGTCCCAAATTTCAATCAATCCTTCAGAGGCAGTAGCCAGCAATTTCCCGTCCTGGGTGATCGCAAAAGTTCGAATGGATTTGGAAATACGCAGCAAGCCAAGGTTCGCAGAAAAATCGAAAACAAGTAGTCTGTCTTCATTGCTGAGCACCACAACTTGCCCATTTCCCGCTACTGCAAAGTGGCTGAAATTGTGGAACCCACTCAGCCACCCGCTGTCGGAAAGGAAACAACTCAAACCCTGAGGAGGCAATGATTCGGCTTTCGATTCGATCCAAACACCGCCCTTAGGAACTGCCAAAAATGCCAAGGCTCCATCATTCGATAAGAAGCGATAACTGTCTCGATGAAACGCGAAATCACCATTTACTGGCATTTGGCCAAGGAACGCACTAACCTCGGCGGGCAGATCGGTAGGGTTAATCTGCCGCACAGCTCCTTGAACCTGAAAGATCTCAAAATACAAATTCCAATAGCGCGCGAATCGGCCATCATCAGTTACCCAAAGGTATCCACAATCGCTCATTCGAGACCTGCTGGTTAGTTTGCCCTCGAATACAATTTTTAAGGTTGTAATAACGTGATTTGTTGCCACATCAAGGAACTCGAACACGAGTTCGTTGGAAGGATAATTAGGCCTACTGACAGCAAGGACTTTGCGGAAGTTATCGAATGGCCGGGCTGCACCTGTGTCAGGAGAACAGTCGAAGGTGTTGAACCGCAACTTCATGCGTTGCAGGCCAGCCTGCTTGGGGTAGAGATTTTCTAGCCAGACGCTGCTGTCCAAGAACTTAATACCAGCTTCTCGGACAGATCCCTGCGAACGGTAGTTCGCGCAGAGTGCAGCCACATCAGTTTCTGCGTGCGAAATCCAGTCCCAGTGCTCGCTCACAAATGAGTCGAATTCTGCAATAGCCGAAACGGGAGTGTGCTTTGCACTGGCTTGCTCGGGATGCTTTATCTGATCGAGCACGCGATCGGTTGCAGTCTTTGGTCGGACGATCTGAACCGCACGTTCACGCTGGCGCAGATCCTCCGCAATGTGCTGTGGTTTGTATTCGAGCAAGGCTTCCCGCCCTTCTGCGATTCTTTCCTCAAGCGTTTGTTCAAAATCTTCGGGAGCGCTTGGTTCGCCTTCATCCTGACCAGAAATCAAAACCTCCGTGCTCGGAGCATCATCGAAGTCAAAATCCAAACCATAATCTTCGGGGTCTCGTCCCGCCGCAATGTTCTCCAGGCGTCTCTGTTCGCTTTGTGCGGCTCTTTGTTTCTCCCAAGTTTCCTTTCGCTCACTAATAGCCGCCAGCACAAGTTCCCCGCCGCGTCCAGGATGCGGCACGGGCTCGCCCGCCAATCGGGCAATCCTGTTCTCCATGACCCATTGATTCCCCTCATCCAACGGCTCCAAGTCCAGAAAACGATTTCCGGAACCACCCGGCAAGGCTTCCAATGCGCTTCTGTAATCCTGAAGTAATTCCGCTACAAGCCCAGCCCGGACTTTGGTTGTGATAAACCCAATGTCCGTCAGCAGTCCCGCCACCTGAGCGGCATTCTCCTCGGTTGGCTTTTCCCGATAGGCCGCAAACAGGTGCGTCACCCCATGACGAATCGTGTAGCCATGGCGGCGGTTGGTGGGGTCTAGACACCACTTTACCCACTGTGATTGGGCCCAAATAATTTCATCTTGGCGTTCCTTGATGAGAAAATCTCGGAGAGCGGAATGATTAATTCTAAAAGCTGATTTGCCGTCGGAGTCTGGAGAAGTGACCTCCTCAAGGACACTTCCTAGCAGGGTGAGCGTCCGTTGGATTTCTTGCGAATCCATGCCAGTGATATGGGAGATCAGCATGCAGGTAATGGGTTCGGCCGCTTCTGCTAGAAGCGGGAGCACGCTCCAGAGCGGAGCCAGCAGATTTTTCTGAAGTTGCTGCTCTTCCAATGCCATGCGCTCTTCACAATCGGACTCCGTCAGATGCCCCTCAGTCACCAATTTCCGATAAATTTTCCTCATTGCCTCAAATTCGTCACGCGCTCTATTCGGTCCCGCATTTGTGATTTGTTGCTCGATATTCGCCAGAGTCCTCCGATATAGCGCAGACAATCCTTGTGGCAGCTTGGAAATTACAGCTTCTGTAAACTCCACGTTGTCCGCATCCAATTCTTTCCCGAGCAAACACACATACAATGGAGAGCCCTCTGATTTGTCCAAGACTTGCTCAATCAGGTCTTCCCTCAGTGCCACTACACGCCAGTTGGCAGATTCAGAAAGAATTGCCCTGATGGAATTGGCGTCCAGCTTACCGATGGTGAAATGAACTGCCTTGTCCTCGTCGTATTTGGAGCAGAATGCCTCGTCCTTAAGAAACTCTGGCCGCATGGACAGCACCCAACGAACCCCTGCAGGGCTGAGTTCTGGGCTGGGCAACCAATGCAAGATTCGTTCCTCATTACGTTTTGCAGCATACCGCTCGGATTCGTCCAATCCATCAATCAGGACCACTATTTTGGAAAATTTCTGAGCCGCAATTTCCAATAAACGATTGAACTCGCGCTGACGATCCTCTGCTTTCCAAAGATCATTGTGCTTGTATTTCTTTCCAGCAGCATGAGCAAGCTGATCTGAGAGGCTCCGGAATATGGCCATTGTCGAGCAAGTGCCATCATCGCCTTCCATAATGAAGTGCTGGACGACCAACGGGGCTTGTGGGGCATTGGCTTTCAGGTCGCAGAGCCATTTGCACAACAAGCTTGTTTTGCCTTGGCCGAGAGTGGCCGAAATAATTACTGGCTTACGATGCAGATGATCCACTAAATCCCGCAATTTAACGAGTTCGTGGGTTCGACCCACGAAAGAATCTGCACGGTCTTTGATGAAATGTCGAAAATCATTGCAGGATGCGGGCTGGCTGGCTTCTTCGGGAAACTCATTATTAAATGCAGCCGCAGCTGGCTCCGTGGACTTTTGGACAGAACTCTCCCCTGAAAAGTAGTTCAGATAAGAAATACTACCCTTATCCCCCTTGCGGCCATTGTAGATTATCGATGACTGATCACTGACCGCTTCGGTCAGGAACAAGGGATACAAGTCCAAGCAATACGAACCATCAGAATCTTGAAGCATCCAGTGGGTTGGGTTAGTCCCTGCTGGAACTAGGGGAAAGCGTTTCTGAATTGCTGCGGCACGCTCAAGGAGTAGATTAAAGTGTGTTATCTGCTGCTCCATCACTGTCTCTGAGATCGATTCCTCGGGCACAGCGCCATGGCCCTTATATAGATTACGGAAGCTTACGAGCCCATCTGAGAGTTTTTTATCGACCAGCGGCTTAATTAGCGCAACCAGCGGAGGAAGAGGCTTGTCGAAAACCGCGCAAATGGACTCGATGAATTTGGTATGATCCCCGAGCGAAGGTCGAGGCAACTTGTTTGAAATAAATTTTCTTACCTTTTCGATCTCCTCAGACCGATCGCTCGATTTGTGGCGATTGAATTCACGGATCGCTATAGCTGATCCGAATTTGAATACGGTTTCAATCGTATCCACCATTAGCAGGAGCTTCAACCTAGGCTCTTGCTGAGCGTCAAAACGACGAGCAGGAATAGCAATGGGAGCAGGGAGGGATGCGAGGAGTTGTTCGGAGATTTTGAAGATGGGCATTTAGTTATGGGTTTATATCACAGCGGAAAGCTGATGTCATGAGTTTGATTGCGCCTGAGAAGATCAGGCCGCGTTTACTGCTGTCAGGAAGTGGGCCGATGGAAGTTCCATCATTTGCGTTAGGCCGACGATTTCATGAATGAACGGGGCTTTGATGCGTTTGGTGGCTCCGTGGGAGAGAGTCACGAGATATTCCAAGCCTTCGGGGCCGGGCATGAAGGTGATGATGGTCACTTCTTCATGATGATCCTCATGACGATAGAGCGCGGGGCACCCGGGTTGGAACACTTGGACGGTGTCAGTGGAATCCAGTCGGGAAACCGCTGCTGAGGGCTCGCTGATTTGCGTCGTCCAAGTTTCCGAGGCGAGGGCCAGCTTGCGCAGCGCCTCGACCACAGCGGTGTCGGCTTGTTCTGCGATCGCTTGCTCCGCAGTCGCGGCGGCAATTTCCGAGAAATGGAGGAACAGTTCGTCGGTGAGGCGCAGCCCACCTTCGATGCGGTCATAAATGCAGATGCCCGTGACCGGGCTGGGCCCGTAGGGGTTCTGCTTGCAGCGGAAACGCCCGACTCCGAGATCGCCCCGGCAGACACCGAAGCGCGTGCAGAAGGTCGCGAGGATGCGTTCGCCACATTCCTCAGGCGGCGTTTCCAGATCGCTCAGGGTCCAACAGACACCCGTGGAACGCAGCCACCGATCAAACGCGGTCTGATGAAAGCTGCTCCCCTTGCCGTAAAGCTCCGTGTGGGTGGCAGAGCCCCGGCGTTCTCGGAAGCCAGTGATGCGCTCGGTAATCTGCACCTCGCCACCGTAGAGGAATCCGGTGGAGCCACTGCGCAAGGCTTCCGCCTGCCGCAGGGTCACGAAGACATTGCTCTGCAACATGGGTGTGGTTGTATAACGACGCTCGCGACTGACTTCCACCACTGCCTTGTTCCGCTTCACGGAACGAACGCGGAATGGGGTGGCCAAGTGGTAGTAGATGGCTCCAGGATAAGCCTCTCGCATGACCTGAGGAAAGCTAATGCTCCCCATCTTCCCAGCCCACCCCATGATTTCAAAGGTGGTTTCCTTGCCGCTGCGAAGGGAAAAGATGCGGTGGGGGCTGTCACCCGCCTTGGTCTTCAGCTCAAACAGATCGCGCTCCAACATTTGCCCACCATCGCGTTCTCCTTCCAACAGGGATTGAAAGCGGGGAGACAAGTCTGCAAAGGCTGCCGGATTCCAAGAATGCTCGCTCGCCTGAGCCTCGATGGCAGCACAGAGCACATGCGCAAACTCCAAATTCCGGTTCTCGAGACAAAGGTGATTCGCCTCAATAGGCCGAGCCAAGTGAGTCTTCAGATCGTCACCCCGACCACTGGACGCATCCTCCAGCAACAGGACGCAACCCTCCCCATGACGCCCAGTCCGCCCCGCGCGCTGCCAGAGGGATTTTTGGCTGGGGGGATTTCCCATGAGGATGACGCAATTGATGCCAGGAATATCCACTCCCAGTTCGAGCGCAGAAGTGGCAATCACTCCACGCAACTGGCCGGTGGCCAGTGCTTGCTCGATCCGCTGACGGTCCTGCGATTCAATGCCCGAACGATACGGCAAAATGCCGGGGGCGGCCAGCAGTTCATCTTCCACCACCACCTCATCGTCCGATTCTCCCCTTCGCGTGGCGGAAGCAAGCAGTTCTGCTGCCTTGCGGGAATCAGCAAAAGCAATGAAGCGCACTCCTGCAGAAGCCAGCGACATGATCAACTCGACCCGGTCGTTAAAGCCTTTGCCTCCGCTGGAGGAGCGAATTTTGCGCCAGGCGACCTCATGTCTCGGGGAACCATCATCCGCCGCAGAAATCTGCTTCAAGACGCGGCCAGTAAGTTGCGAAAGGAAGGTATCCACTTGGCCAATCGTGGCGGAACTCGCAATGAGCTGAAAGTCAGGCCCGCAAGCCTCCAACCGCCGCAGCAGATAGGCCATGCTGGTGCCAAACACACCATCGTAAACATGGGCCTCATCCAAAATAACCAAGCGCAGGGCCTCACGGAAGCGACGGACGCCCGGGGAGTGCAAATTGGACATCATCCAAGCATGCATCACATCCGGCGTCATGATGAGCACCTGATTGTCCGCCAACAATTGCTCCCGCTCTTTTACCTTAACGTCCCCATCAAGCACCGCAACGTTGAGGCCGAATCCAGCCATGGCCTGCTGCCACTTGGCAAACTGATCATTCCCCAATGCCTTCATCGGGTAAAGCGCCACGACCTTAGCCTCAGGATGTTGCAGCAAAATCTGCAAGGCCCCCGTGATAAACACCAAGCTCTTGCCGGATGCGGTGGGTGTGGTCAGAGCGACATCCACCCCAGCAATGATTTGCTCCAGCGCCAATGCCTGATGCCGGTAGATCCCTGCCGGAAACTGGGACTGTAGCTGGGCGCTCAGCGCAGGCAGCAAGCCCTCAGGAATGGCAGCAGCAACGGCGGCTCGGGCAGGTTGAGAAAGTTCGTCGGAAATATTCCAAGCTTCTTGCTCAAGCACTTCATCAATACGAGTAAGGATGGAAGGCGTGGTGACAGTGGAGTGGGTAGTGATGGCAGTCATAATATGAGTAGTGGATGGGTTGAATTTTGCGATGACCCAGAATCGCGGAAATCATTGCAAAAACCATTGCCTATTCCAGAATGATTGGTAACTGATCCGTTATGTTTGAAGATTTACTCAGCAACGGACTCACCATTAACGCCCTCAGGTCATTCCTTTTGGTAGCCGAGAAAGGCGGCTATTCCGCTGCGGCCGAAGGGGAGCTATCGAAGGCTGCAAACTTGAAGAATCGGATCTCTGGTCTGGCGGATCCCTTCCATGGAGTGCCCTTGTTTCAACCACAAGGAAGGGGTGTTGTGCTCACCGCAAAAGGCAAAGAACTTCAAAGCGTGGCGACTCAGGCGCTGCAATTACTGGAGGACTTTCGACGAAGCTGCTTGGAGGAAAGGCAGTTGATACGGATTGGCGGTGGCCAGTCTCTGTTCGATGGAATTTTCCTCCCGCAGTGGCCGCGCATCCATCAACGGCTAAGCAAATCGAGGTTCCAATTTCATAATTTACGCACGGCTGAAGCGGTGAGACAACTCAAAGAGCAGCGCATTGATTTCGCGCTAGTTAGACCAGATGCCGTTGGCGTGGAGCAACTCGGGAGTCGTTCGCTGGGCAAGATTGAATTCGCGTTGTGCGTGCCGCATCAACTGCTCAAGCGGCAATCCGATGCGCCCACTCTGGCTGATGTGCCCCGGAAATTGCCCATGGCGACTCTGGCGGGCGATGGACAGTTCAAGTCCCAGTTGGAAGCCTATGCGAAGGAGAATAAATTCAAGTTTCAGTATCTCGTGGAATGCAGCTCGCAGGCGCAGGTCTGCTCGTTCTTAGAGACCGGCACCGTAGCCGCCGTCTTGCCAATCTCGTTAGTCGATTCTATGCGGGAGGTGGCGACGTTTCCAATGATGAACGCCGACGGATTTCGACGCGAGGCCGCCTTAGTGTGGCTGCCAGAGCGTTTGCATGTCATGCCGGAACTGGAAAACGCGAGGCAAGCGATGGCGCAATTGCTGTAAGATGCGAAGGCGCAGTTTTGCCGTAGCCGACCGCCGGAGCGCTTTGCCAACGATGCACGCACTAAACCAAGATTATTTTCCTGGGCTTAGTAGATCACATCTCCCTGGGTATTGTTCAGCGCAATTTTGCGATCGGATGGGATGGACGAGGTCTCGACGGTTTTGACCGTGGAACTCACGGTTCCGGTGCTCTTGTTCACACCGACCAGATCCGTTTTGCCGCCGGAGGATTTTACGGGCACATAGACGTAGTTTGATTTGGAGCGGCTAGCCCGAGCCCGAGCTAAGGCTTGCTCCCGCTCCCGGGCTTCGGTTTGGCGCTGGGAGATGACGCGTAAGGCAACATAGGTCAGCACCGCAGCTCCCGCTCCGATGGCAAGTGCCTGGATGCGATTCGCCCCGTTGGCATTGGCGATAAGCCCGGCCCCAAGGCCTGCCCCCAAGCTTCCAAGGGTCTGTCCCATTTCGGTGGTAACACAACTTGTGGTAATGCCGCAACAGCAGGTGCAGAGAGCCAGCGCGACAGTTCGTTTCATGATAGTGACAGAATCGGATTTTGCTTTCATAGGTATGAAATTGTTAACTCGCAGAGGCCATGCCAAGCAAGAGATTTTTTCAAACATTATCACACTAAATACCGATACTTAAGAAATGTAGAACATTTACCAGAAGGTGTGCTCTCCCCTAAAGTTGCCGCCTTTTGCCTCGACAACTGGAGTGGCTGAGATTAGGGAAATAATTCACGGGCCATCTGGTTTACCACCGCTAACGAAGGTGAGTGCAAAGTCAGATTGCCCGTAGTCGCTATTAACTATGTCAGAGAGTTCACCGTCACGCCGAGTGGGAAAATACCGGGTTCTGAAAGAACTGGGAAGGGGTTCCTTTGGCATTACGAGTCTTGCAGAGCATGTAAGCTTGGGGACACGCGTGGTCTTGAAAGAAATGATTGCCAGTGCGGTGGGGGATCGCACGGTGCGGGGTCGCTTTATCCAGGAAGCCCGGATCCAAGCGAAGCTCAGCGCGCAGCATCAAGGTATCGCGCAAGTCACGGAACTGGAGGAAGACAGCACTCCGCCCTACTACATCGTCGAGCACTGCGACCTGGGAGATTTGGCCACGCTGGTGGAGCAGATGGGACCGTTCACCGTGGGGCATGTCGTCTGGGTGATTCGGCAGGTGGCGGATGCGCTGAATTGCGTGCATCAGGAGGTCTGGCATCGCGATATCAAGCCTCATAACTTGGTGCTCGCGAACTCTTTCCGCGCCAGCGGGGAGCCGATGCTTAAGATTATTGATTTCGGTTTGGCCCGGTTGCGAGGAGTCCAGGGCGCGGACAACCCCATGATGACCAAGGCTGGGCAGATGCTTGGCACCGTGCTGTTTAGCGCGCCGGAACAGTTGCGAAATGACGAAACAATTGATGGGCGATGCGATCTGTTTTCCTTGGGAATGACGGCGTGGTTTCTGCTGGAAGGTCGCTCCCCCCTGCGGGGAAATTCTGGTCAAATCTTAAGTGAACGGCTGAGTTCTGACAGTTATGCCGATGCCCTGCCGTCCACGCTGCCTCCCTCGGTGCGGCGTTTACTGGAACGGCTCTTGGCGAAGAACCCTGACCAACGTCCGGCCACGGCCAAAGAGGTGGTGCAGGAGGCGGACCGCTGTCTCAGTGAACTGTGTTTTGTCTGGGAACCAATCGCCAAGCGTCAACGGGTGGTGTCCATCGGCGGGCGAAACATTCCCAGCATTTATGATATCAATTTAAATTCCGCGATCACCGACGACTCCTGGGGGCAGTCGATGCTGGCAACGGTGCGCAGTGACCATCGGCATGTGCAATTGCGGGTCTTCCGTCAGGTGGACCCGGGCACTTTTGCCCGGCTGAGCCAAGCTGCCGGGCGGATCCGCGAGGCGCAATGCCCGCACCTGCCGCAAATGCGAGTGGAGAATCTGGATGAAGGGGTGGTGGTGGAGGAGGAGTTGCTGATGGGGGCTTCCGATATCATGGAAGTCATCCGGGAAACGCATGCCCAGAGCCTCCCCCAAGCCGTGCGACTTTTGCGGGCCGTGGCCGATGCTTGCGATGCCGTGAAAATGGTCGATTTACCGCAATTTCCGATCACGCTGAAATCAGTCGAACTCACGGTAGCGGCCCGCCGGTTTCGCGAACTCATCCCGCAGGGGAAATTCCAAATGCGCCTGCGGAGTGATTTTGCGATCTTCCTGCCGAACTACGAGGCGAAATCCCGCATGGCGGACAGCGAGGGCACGCTCAATGGCACCTTGGCTGGCGAGGCGGACTCCTCCATGTTCAGCGTGCCGCAGCGTTTCCTGCGCATCGTTTATTGGGTGCTGGCGGGCCGGGAGCCGCGCACCACCGCTTACTGGTGCGCGGAAGATTGCGACCCGATTCGAGGCCTGAATGAGGAATCCAACGTGATCATCAAACGGTATCTGGCGGGCAGTCCGTTACCGGAGGAATATCCCTGCGGGTATTTGCTGGAGCTTATTTGTCATGCTCAAGGCGTGACCTTTCCGGCTTCGGAGGAAAGCTCCCAGATAACCTACAAGGGTAGCAGTGCCCGCGTTACTTCTTCCACCGGGTCCTCTGGCGGCATCCGCCCCCCTTCACAGGTAGGACCACGGCCGGGCTCTGGAGTGGTGACTCCCGAACCTCCACCCGTCTTACCACCGCGGCCTCCCACCCCGCCTCCGTTGGATCTCGTGCGGCCACCGGAATTGCCGCCCATACCCATAAAGCCGAAACCTGTGGCGGCCCCGGTGGTAACCAAGCCGTCGCAACCACCCGCCCAGCCTGCACCCAAGCCGGTCAAACTCGCAAAAGTAGTGCCCCTGCCAAGGCCGCCGGTTCAGGTCGTTAGCGATGGCCGCAACACCCCGGTTTTGGCTATTGCCATCTCCATCGGTATCATTGGCCTGGCTGCGTTGATCTATGCGTTGGTGCTGTTTATTAGCGTTCGCCCCCAAGAGCCGAAACAACAGGAAGAGATCGTGACGCCACCGCTCAAACCCCAACCCGATCCACCGGCTGCCGTGAAGCCCAAGCCGGAGCCGGCCAAAGAGGTCGTGAAGCCCACCCCTCCTCCAGAGCCGAAACCCATTCCCGTCCCCACGCCGCCGCCTCCGCCGCCAAAACCGACGTTTATTAAATTGACCAGCCCGCCACAGGTTTCCAATCTACTGGTGACGCTGGGGGGTAAATCGTATCGTCCGGAGCAGAAGGAGGGGACGTGGGTGCTACCAACAGCTCCTCCAGCGGAAACTTCCGACTTTCAAGTCAGCGCTGTGGGGTATGTTGACAAAGTGCTCAACCTGCCCGCCAACGCCGCTTCGATGGACCTGCCCACGCTGGAACGTCGTAAAGAGCTCATCGCGTTTGCTTTCACAGGGGGGGATTGTGATTACGAATTTGCCGAGCTGAAATGGGTGAGCGATAAGCCTGATGAACCAGGGGTAATTCAGCCGCCGGTTGAACCCATAAAGGTCGCCCTCCAGACACCGCTGAGCCAGCTGAAAGCTCCCAGTGGGAAATATCAAATCACCCTGTCATCTAGCAAAAATTATATAGAACCAAGGCTCATTGGCTCTGGAGTCACCGCCTCTGACGCCAAGCCATACGCGCTGCCCAAGTCGTGGCATGGCAAAGCGGTATTCAACTTGAGAACCATTGTAAAATCCGCTGATCCTTGGAAAAACGTGCTTCAGTTAGACCCGAGGCGCGGCAGCTTTCTGGGCACGTGGACGTCTGTGAATGATGATAGTTCCGATCCGCCTGATAATGTGCCAGTATTCAAATTCAAATTATCTGCCGCTGGGGAGGTGAGCTTCAGTATTGGGCCGGCAGCAGGTGACTTAAAGGGAAAGCCAGTAGCGGTTAAACTAAGCAGAATAGACGGTATGGACAATCGCATTAATGTAACTGCCCAGGCAGCGGCAGATTCCCCGACCGCGCTAGACCCCGCTGCGGTGGAAGGTAGTTGGACTCCCGCGGCCACGAAATAGTGGGCAGTCACTTGTTGACAGGCTCGCAAAAATTGAATAAATCGAAATTATCATCCTTAAATGACGCAACCAAAATAACCAATAACCACTAAATCACTACCACAATGCATCTCCCAAAATTAACTTTCGGAATTCTCTCTCTCGCAGCCGTGTCTGCCTATGCTCAACCAGGTTGGGTCATTAGCCAAGCCTCCCAAAGTGTTCCCGGTCGCCCTGCGGCAGCTCCTGCATTGGAGACGACTGCTTCTCCGTCGGTTCAAGCCGATAGCGCGCCTGCTTCCGCCCCATCCAGTGCGGGTAGCAGTTCCAAGCCGAAGCACAGCAGTTCCTCCGGTTCTTCCAGTGGTGGCGCTGGCAAATCGAGCGTGGACAAGAGCCCTCCTCCAATGATGACGAGCCCTGAGCCCTTCCAACTGACGCTGAGCGCAGGTTGGAACAGCAAGTATGAGTTCAAGCACTTCGATCAAATCTACATCGCCACTGCGGTAGGTGATAGCTCCGATAGCATTTGGCAGTTGAAGGCACAAGCCCAATACGACAACTTCGGTTTCGGGGTCACCTTCATCCAATCCTTGGAAGAGCACAAAACCCGTTTCGCCCCTAACGACGGCAAAGATTACTATCAAGAAATCATTCTAGGCGCCAACTACACCGCCGCACTGGCCCCTGATCTGGATGCTTCCGTCGGCTACAATTTGTCGCTCTTCCCCAATGAAGGCTTCCTGAATGGCAGCGTGCAAGGCGAAGCCCAGCTCCGCCTGCGCTACACTGGCATCGAACACTTCCAACCCTCCATCGCCTACTCCAACATCCACGGTGATGTAGCGTTCCTCGGTGACTGGATCGAAGCGCGCGTGGACAGCCCATGGGTGCTGCACCACAATGGTGACTTTGAAGTGGGATTCAACTTGTCTGCTGAAGTGGCCTATGATCTCAAGCTCAATACCAATCGCAGCAATGGCTTCGCTGGGGTTGTGTTGCGCGCTGCCGTCCCCGTGAAAGTCAGCAAAAATGTCGTCATTACTCTTAGTGGTAACTACGGCTGGGACATCGAAGACAAAAACCACTCTGCCCTCGAAAGCCAACTGGACTTCTGGGGTGGAGCAACTGTCTCCTACCGCTTCTAAGCTAGACTAAGCAAACCAGCTTGTTGGTTGCTGCCGCCTCCCACGCCTCTGGCCGGGAGGCGGCTTTTTGTCTGCTGGCCCCCCACGTGCGGCAATTCCTTGGTGGTCCGTTGTGCTCTATCCGATGCGCTCCACCTTGAATCCTTTGGTGCGCAGCAGCGCCCCGATGCTTTGTTCTCCGCAGAAGTGCTGGGTGCCCGCGGCAATCATCCAAGTGCCGGGTGCGGTGAGCGCTTCAATGCGCTTCAGCCAGGTTAGATTCCGTCCCTCCACAATGGCCTTCCGATAAATGATGGCATCCTCCGTGGTGCTGGCGAACAAGGCGTCCAGTTGGGTTTCATTTCCAGCCCGCCAAGCCGTGCGCAGATTTTCGGTGAGGGCGCGGTATTTCCCTTGTTCAGCCAGCCGCAGCGTGAGGTTTA
This sequence comes from Verrucomicrobiales bacterium, assembly GCA_031411295.1. Classification (GTDB taxonomy): domain Bacteria; phylum Verrucomicrobiota; class Verrucomicrobiia; order Verrucomicrobiales; family V1-33; genus JAGNEJ01. The sequence goes on from JANOAV010000187.1 coordinate 14,417, forward strand.
ACGTTTCCAGTTGAACCTCGGCCGGCAGGGCATTCAGCACGTCCAGCGCGTCCGCTTGCGACTCGAGCAATTGGATGGGCTTCCGATCCGCTCCGGCCCGACGACAGAGGTAGGACTCCACCCCGTGCACGCCCTCCAGTCCGCACTCCGCCGCCAATCCCTGCTGAATCCATTGGGCGGCCAGCCACGGTTTGCAGCTTAGCAAATAACGCAGGCCGGGACGGGTGGCGAGAAATTGCAGGAGCGACTGACGGGTCGCTGCGGGCACCAATTCTAACAAACCATTTGCGGTCGGTAATGACCCCTTAGCTTTCACGGTTTTTTGCGCTTCAGGCAAGGACTGTTCATAGGGTGTGAACTCCAATAGTAAGCCTACGGATTTGGCGTAACAGCTATCGATCACCCGGGGCAGGGGATGATCCTGGGCCGCCAGGGCATGCAAGGTGCCCACCAAGAGGAAGCGTTGGGCTCCACGTTCGGCTTGCCAGGCAAGACCATTGGGGGAACGCGGCCCGACCACGGCTGGATTCGGATGGGTGATCACGCCTCCCTCAGGCTGATAGGGTGAGATCCGTGGCAGCGCCCGAGCGCTGACGAAGGGAAGCGCATGAGACGCAGTCTCCGCCTTGCCGAAGCAGGGGATGGCGATTCCCATGCTGGCTGCATATTTTATAAAATCCCGGCGGGTGGTCATAGAGCGCATATACCACTAAGGTAGTGAAAATACAACTAAATGCGATGGTCTGGGCGGTGATTCCGAATCTAATTTTTCCTTAATAAAGGGGTCTGGTTTGGGGCCTTGCAGGCAGCTGCGGCAGACAGAGTATGCGTTTTTACCAATGCACCTCGACGACAGCCCACTGCAGGGGCGATCCCAATCGTGGCTTGAAACGAAGGCGGCGCATCGTTTCCAGCAGAGCGGGGGGACTGGTGCCTTCACTTAAGCAGTATTTCACCACCCCGGAGGGTAGTATCGCCAGTTGGAAGAGGCTGGGTTCGTTGGGTTCTTCTAAAGTTACCGCCATGGTCGGCCATCCCGGAGCCTCTGCCAATCCCCGTTCAGCCAGGGCGGGTGGAAGATAGAGCTGTGGGGTCAGGGGTTCCAGGGACGGCACCACTTGGGCTTGGGGGCGTTGACGGGGTGGCAGCAGTGGACGATTGGCTGCGGCCAGTTGGGGCAGGGCTTGGAGCGGTGGCTCCCAATTAAATTTGTAGTCTGGGGAGTAGTCCTGATAGCTGGGGGTATAAGCCGGGAGCGGAAGTTGTGGGAGATGGCCCTGTTCCGATGATTTCAGGCGGATGAGCATGGCCGCCGGGGAACGGTCTTCCAGGGAGGCCAGGATCTGGGCGGAGGCGGGATCTTCGCCACGCAGCACCAAGACGCTTTGCTCGGGAGGAAGCCGACGGGTGGTCAGGGGGGTAATGACTTTGAAAAGATAAAATACGCCCAAGTGTCCGAGCAAGGACACGAACAGAAATAACGCCAGACGCCACCGTGAAGGTCGCCAAGCCTTGCCATCGAAGATGAGCGGCGGTGGTTGGCTGAGTTCCGTGGTCGTTTCCATTTCCTTGCTAGGGTGCGAGGGAGGTGGCGATGGCTGGTTGGCATCCGGCGGCCCAGATGATGTCCTGTAATTCCACCACTCGACCATGGGACACCAGGACATCCGCGTTGATGATGACCTGACGGGAGATTCCGAGGCCAGCTTTGAGTTTGGCTGGCAGTTCAGCCAGGGTGACCTTTTCTTTATTCAAATACATCACCGAGGCTGGCTCTTCTTTAGGGGCGGGGGGATCGGTCCCACGGACATCCTCGACGGTTACGGGGACGGTCGGCTTGGGGGCAGGAATGCGTTGGGCTGTCACCGTCAGCACATGCGCCCCTTCCATGGGTCGCAAAGTGGAGGCGGACACGGGTAGCTCCACCCGTGATCCTCCCTGCACCACGAGGGAGGAGGTCACGAGAAAGAAGATCAAGAGCAGCAGGACGACATTTAGCAACGGAGCCACAAAGAGGAAATCCGGCCGCAACTTGAGAGTGCTCTGAAGTTTCATAAGCTGCGGGGGAGGATCCCTTATTTACTGAAGTTGGCGACCTTGCGCTTCTTTTGATCTTCGGCCAACCGCTGGGCGCTTTCCTTGAAATCAACGATTTCCTTATTGGCACGACTGGCTGTGAGGAGGTTGACGATTTCGATGCCTCCACGCTCCATGTCGTGCAGCAGACTATTGAGAGCCGCTGCCAGGTAGGAATACAAAATATAGGCTGGGATGGCCACGGCCAACCCACTGGCGGAGGTGACGAGGCTGCGGTAAATGCCCTTGGCCAAATCAGTCGTGGCGGCAAAGCCATTGGCCGTCACTGGCGTGAAGGTATCAATCAGCCCGAGCACCGTGCCCAGTAACCCGATTAAAGGCGCCAGGTAAGCAATGGCCAACAGCGCTGAAAGGTAGCGTTCCAACTTGGGCACTTCCAACTGGCCAGCTTCCTGCACGATTTGCTTCAACTCTTCCCGCGGAGCATCGTGCTGGACGATGGCTGAGTGGACCACCCGGGCGACAGGTCCAGGGGTGCCAGCGCAAACGTGGAGTGCTTCGGCGTAATTCTTCTTGTGGATGAGATTCGCCAACCCTTGGAGGAGGTCTTGGACGTCCAAGTTGGCTCGGTGGAACAGGAAAAATCTTTCCAAGAAAATCCCCACGGCCAGCAAGCTACAGCCTAGCAACAGAAAGACGAGGGGGCCTCCTTGAAAGATGATTTCGAACATGATGAGTGATGGTATGCAAGTTCGGGGCCAATGAGCAACGGAAAAATTGGCTGCGAATTCTTAACTTCACAATATAGTCCATTTAACTAAATTTTCAAAATTTATTAAACAATTTTCGCTATTCCTGCAAATCCTGACGCCTCCCAATGAAAACGCTGCTGGTTTATCACTATCATTTCCGCCCAGGCGGGGTCCGCAGCGTGATCGAGCGCGGGCTTATAGAATGGTGTTTCCAGGGCGTATGGGATCGTGTTGTGCTAGTTTGCGGAGAAGCTCCGCCACCCGCGTGGACTGCGGCCTTGGCGGGACGACTGCCGGGCGTGAGGTTGGAAATCTCCGCAAATTCTCAATTGGGTTACCTTTCTGAGCAAAAGAGCGGGTCGGTAACCAGACCCGGGCTTCGCAGAATAATCGGGGATTTGACGGAAGAGTTTCAGCCGAATTTAATCTGGGCCCACAATTTGTCTCTCGGGCGGAATTTGCTGGCGGGACTGGCACTCGGTCAAATCTGCGTTGAAAAGCAGGTCCGGATGCTTTGCCATGACCATGACTGGTGGTTACAGCATCGCTGGGAACGCTGGGAAGAAATGCGGGCCTGGGGGTTTGCTACCCTGGCCGAGGTAGCGAACGCCAGTTTTCCGACGGGCCCCCTGTTCCGTCATGTGGTGGTGCATCCGCAGGATGCCGCGCTGTTAGGAGAGGCCGTAACGTGGGTGGCGAATCCAGTGCCTCGTGCTGACGAGATGGTCGTGCCCCCCGCAGAGCAAGTGCGGGCTCAAGAGTTGTTGGGAAGACTGCGCTATTGGTTGGTGCCCGCCCGGGTGCTGCGTCGGAAAAATTTGCTGGAAGCGGTCTTGCTCCAGCGATTGCTGGCCCCCGAAGTAACCACCCTCCTGGTCGCTGGCCCAGCCTCCCCAGCAGAAGAGGCCTACGCCCGAGCGGTGGTGGCCGGAGCTGGGAAAATGGGGCTGGAAGTGCGCTTGGGAGTATCCCCTGACTTGGGATTAAGCGTGCCGGGGTTGATGGAGGGAGCCGAAGTGGTGCTGCAAACTTCGGTGCAAGAAGGATTTGGACTCACCGCGTTAGAGGCCTCCCAGCAGGGCAAGCCGTTGATTCTCAGGCGATTGCCGTTAGTGACGGCCTGGCTGGAGCAGATGGGCGGGGTCTTTCGCCATGCTTACGATCAACTAAAGTTGCCTGCGTCCTGCTTACCGTCGGAGGAACTTGGCCGATGGGAGCAGACGTGGCGGACTCGGTGCGCCTTCCTCCCCGCAGCCTGGAGGTCGCTGGCCGAGGCCACGGGAGCCGCAGACTTCAGCCACTTTGCGGGGCTCAGTTTAGCGGGCCAATTGCAGGTGATGGAAAATTTCCCAGCGCTCGAGTCCGGTTTTCGGCAGGCGAATCCGTGGCTGGAAGCATGGCGCACCAACGCTTGGCAGCCCGCCACCGCCCCCAAGTGTCCAGCGGACTGGCCCCAGCAGATGGAGCAAGTGTGGGACCACCCGCCCACCGCCGCCGGCACTTCGCTCGTCCATTTGGAGGAACTTTTCCGCGCCCACCTCAAGGATGCGGCTTGCTGGCCACTATTATGGTAGGTGGGGGATCACGTTGCGGCCATCAATCCTAACGCCACGCCTTCACGTCCTGCAAAATGATTGGCGTCACTGGCCCCTGCAGATAATGACGTCGGATAAATTAATGTCGGCTTACTCCCATTCTCTCATGAAATACCTCAGCCTCCTGCTCCTTGTTTCCAGCGTTCTTGCGGCTCCTGCCGTGGCTGACGCTCCAGCGTCCACGCTGGGCGTTCCCGGCCAGCAAACCGCCCAAGTCTTCCATTTGGCAGGTTCCACTGAACCCGCCGGCACGCTGCACTATTGGCTCCACCTGCCCGCCGGTGCCAAGCCGGATGCGAAAGAGAAATTCCCGCTGCTGCTGTTCCTCCATGGTTCAGGCGAGCGTGGCACCGATTTGGAAAAAGTGAAAACGCACGGTCCGCCCAGTCTCATCGGTAAGAACCCGGACATGGATCGCTGCATCATCATCTCCCCGCAATGCCCACCGACCCAATGGTGGGATACCAAGCTCCTGCGCTCCCTGTGCGATGAACTAGCGCAAAAACTACCCGTGGATCCCGCCCGACGCTACCTCACCGGCCTGAGCATGGGCGGCTTCGGCACCTGGAGTTTGCTGGAGGAGAACCCCACCTATTGGGCCGCCGCCGTCCCTATCTGCGGGGGCGGGCATCCCGAAGCGGCCGCTAAATTTAAAGATGTTCCCATCTGGATCTTCCATGGGGCCAAAGACCCCGCCGTTCCCGTCAAAGCCTCTGAAGACATGTTCCAAGCCCTCGAAGCCGCTGGGGGCCATCCCCAGAAAACCATCTATCCCGAGGAACAACACAAGAGTTGGATTCCCGCTTACAACGACCCCAGCCTGTGGCGCTGGTTGCTGGCCCAGAAACTCCCTGCGGCTGGGAAATAGCTATACGGCAGCTTTCCGCCACCAGCGGAAGAGCGATTTGAAGGGCCAGATGATCACCTGAATCACCATCCCGACGACGGTCGCGATCAGCTTCATGGGCACCGTGGAAAGCTTGATGAATGGGTCGAGCGCCCGCTGCACCGTCGAGGAGCGGGAATACCAGATCGACAGCCATAAAATCAGCGCGATTCCAAGGAACTTCCAACCGGAGTGCAGATGGTAGTGACTACCATCGGCTTTCCAAGCATCCACGGTTAATTCACCTACCAGAATAAAGCCCACAAAACCGATCAGCAGGAAGGCGGCATGTTCGAGAATGGGAAATTTCTCGATCAACTTAATGCAGGCCCCGGCCACAAAGCGCAGCGCCAGAATGCCGATGAACACCCCGGTCATGACCACCCAGAGTCGGCGGTCCAAGGCGGCTGCAGCCACCACATTATCCACGCTCAGGCTCAGATCCATGATTTCAATAGCGACAATGGTGCCGAAAAATCCCCGCACCTTGGTCCCGTCCGGCTTGCCATCCGCGTCTTCATCCCCGGCCCCCGTGAAATGCTGACTCATCAAATAAAGTAAATACGCCGCCCCGATCCACATCACCACTGGCGTGTTTAGAATCCAAGCCGCCGCTAGTAACGCCAATCCCCGGAAGGCATACGCCCCAAAAATACCCAGCCGAAGCGCCAGAATGCGCTGCCGACGCGGCAAGTGCGACGCCATGGCCGCAATCGCCAGGGCATTGTCCACCGAGAGCAGACCCTCAATAACAATGAGCGAGAAAATGACTGGTAGGGCGCTGAACACCTCCGCGCTGTCCGGCCAGGTAAAACCTAAAAAAGTGAGCATAGGGAAGCAGTCCATACCAAAGCGACTGGGGTTGCCAAGCGTTTCTTGGTGCGGCGGTGGTTTGTTGGCGATATTTCATTGCCAATTTCCATAATTGAGGGAAATATTGATCTCGTGTCCCCCTCTGTCCGCACTAACATTAGCAAAACATTACAAATTCTCGCCCGCTTGATCGGGTCGCGGATTCGTGATGCGCAGACGGGTCGGGTGCTGGGGACGGCCTTCATGCTGTCCTGGCGGGGGAAGCTGCACCTGCTCGGCTACACTGGCCCGCCCGTGCGGCCGGTCTTTCTTTCACAATCTGAACTCTCCTATTCCCGCCAATCCTTGGGCTTCACACAGCATCCTGAGGTCGATTTCGAGCGGCTGTAACTTTCCGGTCCATGCTCGATACTGCTAACATCATCATTACCCACCAGTCCGCTGAACAGGTCGAGCGCATGCTCGGCTGGTGGGAGACCTCGGCTCCGGCCAACTCGCTTTGGATCGCCTATGGCGGCACGCGGGATGAATTCGCCAAGATCGCCTGGAAGCAGAAATTTTATCTGGAGTCCAACCGCATCCGCACTTCCAGCCCCCAACGGGAGCGGCAGAGTTATCAGGAAGTCTTTCAGCAGGCGGTGCAATTAGGGGTTCTCGACGGCCTGCGCTATGTGCACTTGGCAGAATTCGATCAGATCCCGCTGCAGCCCGCCCTGAACATGCTACAAATCCGCGTGCTCAATCGCCTACGGGCGGACGTGCTGGGGTATCGACTGGCGCGCATTGATGGCACCAACCACGCGCATTATCTGAATCATACGCATGATCCTGCGTTCGCCAGATTTCTGGGCAGCATTTCCCGCCGTCCCGATCCTAACGTGGTGTTATCGTTCATGGGATTCGGTTCCTTTTGGACCACTGAAGCCTTCCGGGCGGTGGCCGCAGTCATCGAGCCGTTTCCCATCTATCTGGAAATCTGGATGCCGACGGTGGCGCATCATCTTGGATTCCGCGTGCGGCGGATTGATGAACCCGCCAAATTTAATGAGGTTGCAGGGGATGCGACTAACCTGATCGAAGAAGCGACTGCCGCTGGCATGTGGAATATCCATCCTATTAAATCCCGATGGAATCCTACGACTACCTAATCGTCGGTTGCGGCATCGCAGGAATCACCATGGCGGAGCGGCTTGCTTCCGTGGGGAAGACCTGTCTCATGGTCGATCTGCGGAACCACATCGGAGGGAACTGTTATGACTGTCTGGATGAACATGGCGTGTTGATCCACCCCTATGGGCCGCATTATTTCCGCACCAACTCCGATCAAGTCGTCACCTACCTCAGTCGATTCACCCGTTGGCAACCGACAGAATACCGCGTCCTGAGTTACATCGACGGAACGTATTATAATTTCCCCATCAACCTCAACACTTTCGAGCAAATCCTCGGTCGCCCGAGCAGCGAGGAAGAAATGCTGCGCACGCTGGAGGAGTGGCGGGTGGAGATCCCTGATCCGCGCAATTCGGAGGAAGTGATCGTTTCCCAAGTCGGCTGGAAGCTCTACGAAATGTTCTTCAAGAACTACACGCTGAAGCAGTGGAAAGTGCCCCCCAGCGAGTTGGCAGCCAGTGTCTGCGGGCGCATTCCCATCCGCACCAATCGTGATGACCGCTATCTGAGTGAGAAATTCCAAGCTCTCCCCAAGGACGGCTACACGGCCATGTTCCAGCGCATGCTGGATTCCCCACTGATCAGCGTGCAGTTGGAAACGGATTATCGCTCCTTGTTAGGTAAAGTGGAATTCCGTCAGATGATCTACACCGGGATGATCGATGCGTATTACGATTTCCAATTCGGTCCCTTGCCGTATCGGAGCCTGCGCTTCGAGCATGAGCATCACCAGATGCACTATTTCCAACCTGCCATGCAGGTGAATTTCCCCAACGAGCAGGAATACACCCGCATCATTGAGATCAAGCACGCGACCGGGCAGCATACCCCTGGCACCACCATCATCAAAGAATACCCCGCCGACTTCGGCCCTGGCCAGGAGCCCTATTATCCCGTGCCCACTCCGGCCAGCAAGCAACTCTACGAGCAATATCACGCTTTGGCAGTAAATGAACCGAACGTCACTTTCCTCGGGCGACTTGCTTCCTATCGTTATTACAACATGGATCAAATCGTCGCCAGCGCGCTACTCCAGTTTGCCAAACTGCATCCCTCTGCTTAAAGGAAACCATGGCCGACACCTCGTCTATCCCCATGATGCCACGCCTTGCCAGCGTCTGTGGCACTTATTTGAAACCGGAAATGCAGAGCATTTACCGGCAGGTGAATGGTGTGCACCAGTTTACCAACGTAGTGCTCTGCGAGCAGATCCAGCACATCGAGCAATTTCCGCACAGCCCCATTCACAAACTAACCAAGCTGCTGACCCCGCGGGCCAAGGGAAACTTCCTCAAGCGCTTCTGGTTCAAATACCTCGTCCGCCAATGGCCACCGCCGGTGGAGATTAACAAATTGCCGCCCGGCCCACATTTCGGTTATGATCTGCCGAAAGTCCTCAAGGATCAGCAGATCGATCTGGTGCACGTTTACTACGGCCACAAGGCCGTGAAATATTTGGATATGCTGCTGCATTGGGGCGGCCCGTGGATTGTGTCCTTCCACGGGGTGGATGTCTCCAAGTTCGTCGATCAAGCCGGTTATAAAGAAGATCTGCTGCGAGTTTTTGAAAACGCCAAACTGGTCTTGGCGCGCAGCCAATCGTTGTTGGAAGAATTGCAAACCCTGGGCTGTCCGCCGTGGAAGTTACGCCTCAACCACACCCCGATTCCGCTGGATCATTTCCCCGCCACCGTGCGCCAAGCCCCGGCCGATGGCGCTTGGCGCTTGGTCCAGGCCAGCCGGCTCATCCCCAAGAAAGGTCTCTTCACCACCTTGGAGGCGCTCCAAACCTTGGTCGGGGATTTCCCAAAACTGAAGTTTACCCTCTGCGGCACCGGGCCGGAAAAGGACGCCGTGCTGGCGCGCTGCCAGGCGCTGGGACTGCAGCACCACGTCGAGATTAAGGGCTGGCTCAGCCAGTCAGAATTGGCTGCGGAGTATCAGCAAAGCCACATTTTCCTCCACCCCAGCGAGACCACGGAATCCAACGATCAGGAGGGAATTCCCAACTCCATGCTCGAAGCCATGGCCACTGGGCTGCCCGTTGTGGCCACGTATCATGGAGGAATCCCGGAAGCCGTCTCCGATGGTCAGGATGGATTGCTGGTCCCCGAGAAATCTCCCACCCAGTTGGCCGGCTCCCTGCGTTGGCTCATGGAACATCCAGACTTACTGGAGAAATTTTCCACTAATGCCGCCGCCAGCGTGCGCCAGAATTTCGGCCTGCCCGCCCAGATCGCAAAACTCGAAGCCTGCTACTGGGAAGCGCTCGGCAAGCATTAGGAAAGCAGCCAAGCCCCGTTGGAAGACTGAACTCCAACACCCTGGCCAAGTTATCTGGCAAACTTCGCTTTCCATGCGGACCGGGAAAGTTTCCCCCGATGGTCAGGGGCCAGATCGGGCTGGCACTGCCAGTGCCGGGGGCGCTGCCACTGAGGCAACTCTGGAAGGTTGCTTTTAAGATCGTCCAGCGTGGCTCCCGCTTGCAAGGCCACCATGGCCACGATGTCTTCGCAACGCACCGGGTCTTGGCTGGGTTGGCCAAAGACCAGACTGCATTTCACGGCAGGATGGCGATTGAGCGCGGCTTCGATCTCCAGCGGATTTACTTTGCGCCCGGCCACATTGATGATCTCCGAGGCCCTGCCTGCGAGGTAAATCTCCCCGTCTGAGCCCATCCTAACGATGTCGCTGGTGAGAAATTTTCCGGCACCTAACTCTTCGTTACGATCCGGCCAATAGCCGATGCCGACCGCCGCGCTGGAGACCTCCAAGCGACCCGCCTCCCGCACTTCGAGCTGCACGTCCACCATGGCAGTGCCGGCTAAATTTTCCTCTGTCCTTGGCGTGTGGCTGCGGTCATAGGCGATGCCGCCGCACTCGCTCGATCCATAGAAATTATGCACCTTGAGTCCTGTTTGCTGGTAGATGCTGGTTTCCAGTTCTACGCTCAACGGAGCTCCGGCGGAAATAGCTAGGGTGATCTGGGGCGAGAGCACATTCGTTTCCCGCCAGGCCTTCCACATGGCAGGAACGGCCGGCAGGGTGGCATGCTTCAGACCGGACAGCGCCTTGGTTAGAGAAGCGGGAAGCGGGTCGGGTCCGAGCCGCAAGGGAATGCCATGGAGGAGGAGCGGCAGCACAAGATTGGAGAAACCATAGCTGTGTGCCAGGGAAATCACGCCTACGTTAGGCCAGTCCGCGCGCAACCCCATGGTGGCGACGATATTGTCCGCATCCGCCATGAGCTGCGCAGCGGTGAATGCCACCATGCGAGCCTGACCAGTGGAGCCACTGGTTTGTTTCAAATGCGCGATCTGATGTTCCGTGCACCACGAGGCGTTTGGCCGTGAGGTCGGTTCCGCTCCATCAAGTGGCAGCAGCGGGCAGTGGTATTTCCAAGCGCGCAGGGTTTCGAAAATGAACTTTTCATCGCGTCCGCGCACGGTGGCGAGAGCCGCTGTCGGAGGCGGGAGGCCTTGGGAGATGTGCCACAAGTCTGCAAACGTCCATGCTTGCTGTGTGGCTACATTTACCAAGGCGGGGCGCGTTCCAGCCTTGGCGGCCACAGCCTCCCAGCGATCATAGAGCAACCCCATCGGAACGCAGCGTCCAGCTAGTGTTTGGGGGCTCCCACAGTGCCCTCGTTGATCTCTTCCTTGCGAGTCTTCACGATGCGGTCAGCGATTTCCCGGATCATCTCCTCCAACAGCATACGCACGTGGCTCCCCGGGCGGAAATCGCTGGGGGCAATGTGCTTCACGCGTTGGGCATGGGTCGCGAGTTGATAGCATTTCCGGAAACTGTTCCGGGAGTTGTCATCGGGATTATACACGGCAATGGCATGGCCGCCGAATTGCTTCATGACAGTGAAACAAGGCACATCCGTGGGGCCATCGCCCAAGTAAATCATATTGGGAAAGGGGATCTTGCGCAGATCAGCCGGCATGTGGTCGTTGACATCCTCGCTCAGATCCAACAATCCCTTGTTGATCCGGAATAAATATTGCGTCTTCTGGGTGTGGCTGATGACTCGCTTCGGAAAGCTGATGCGACCATTGGCATCCGTGGCGAACTCGCAGCCGAAGATGGCTTTCACATAAGGTTTCAGGCGGCTGCCATCGATCAGCGCCTTGATGCCGCTGGAAATGATGTAGTGCTCAATCTTGATGCCCATGGCGCGGTGAGTGTCCGAGAGCACGGCATCCAACTCGTCGAACATCTCCGGCAGGCCCTTGTAGAATTTCAAATTCGCTCCGAGGCGCTCCAGGTCTTCATTGGTGGGCGGATCGATGTCGAGATAATCCAGCATCGTTTTCAGGTAGGCCAGCTCACTCTCCCAGCCTTCATCGCGCGTCAGTTGCTGACATTTTTTCCAAAACGCCGCAGAATTGATGCCAAACGCCGGGAAGAGCACCTCATCCTGCATGTAGGTGGGGCTTAGGGTTTGATCGTAATCGTAGGCAATACCGATAGTGGTTTGGGGAACGGACATGCGCTCACTATGGCGTGGTTCGCTGGGGTTGCATCTGGAAATTGGGGGCTAGTTGCTGAGTCATTGGAGGGGGGCAGTTCAGCGGACGACGACCACAGTCGGGTGTTGCCATCAGTGTGGATGGGTCTAGGGGTTTGGTTCAATTTTACCCCTCCATTTGCCATGCCTTACGTTTTGATCATTCATGAAGTAGCCGATTATCCCGCTTGGAAAGCCGTCTTCGATGGCGCGGCTGGCTTGCGGCGGGAAGCGGGGGAGCGCTCCTATCAGGTGCTGCGCTATGAGCACGACGCGAACAAGATCGTGCACTTCTCGGTGTGGACGTCACTGGCGGCGGCCCGTAAATTTTTTGAATCGCCTGAATTGGTGAAAATCCGGGAGGAAGCCGGGGTGCACGCGCCCGATTTCATTTACTTGGAGCAGTTGGCAGCCGGGACGTTGTAAAAAGGCGTCTTTTTCGTGGCGCAGGGCGTTCAGGCGCTTTAGAGGAAAGTCATGAAATTAGCACAGGGCCAGATTTGGGAACAAGGAGAGAACTATTATCGCATCGTCAGTCGGGATCGGCTGACGGTGGACTACAAGCGTGTGCCCAGTCCATACGAGAAGGAAGGGGAACGCTTGCAGGTGTCCAAAAAGGAATTCTGCCGACTGCTCAAGGGAGCCGTGCTCTGGCAACCGCCCGCTGATGAGGCTGCGGAAGCACCTGAGAGTTAGGCCGCGCAGCCGATCACAGCGCCAGCAGGCCCTGGGCCTTGTGGAGCGTTTCCTCCCACTCGAGTTCGGGAATGCTGTCGGCCACGATGCCGGCACCGACGTGGAAGTGCGCCTGGTCTCCCTCCACCACCAAGGTGCGGATGGCAATGTTGAAGTGGCTACTGCCATCGAAACCCAGATAGCCAATGCTGCCCGTGTAGAGTCCGCGGGGCGTCGTTTCCAGTTCGGCAATGATTTCCCGGGCTCGACGTTTGGGGGCACCGGTGATACTGCCGCCGGGGAAACAGGCTTGCAACGCGCTGAGGTGATCTTCCTCCGGTCGCAGCGTGCCCTGCACGGTGGAGACCAGGTGGAAGACGTGCGCGTAGCGTTCCAGTTTCAACAACTCCGGCACATGCACGCTGCCGAAGGCGCAGACTTGGCCCAGATCATTGCGCTGCAAATCGGTGATCATCAGCAACTCCGCGCGCTCTTTCTCTGAGGCTAGTAAATCCAGGAGCGACTTCTGATCCGCCGCTTCATCGCGGAAGCGGGGTCGGGTGCCCTTGATTGGCCGCGTCTGAATCATGTCGCCTGTCATTTTGAGGAAAGATTCCGGAGACGAGGAAAGCACTTGGCGGTCCCCTTGATCCAGAAACGCCGCGTAGGGAGCCGGGGACAACTCCCGCAGCCGCAGGTAAGCACCTACCGCATCCGCTCCGACGGGCCAGGGGCTGCGCATTTGATGAGTGAGATTGACCTGATAGATATCTCCCGCTGCGATGTAGTTCTGGGCGTGTCGCACCTGCTCCATGAACTTGGCGGGCGGGGTCTGGGGTTGGAAATTCAGCTTGGGCACAGACGGCAGCCACGGCACGTCTTGGGCGTGGCTCAGCAGATCGCCCACCTCCCACCATTCCTCGGTGCTGGGTCGGTGGAGCAGGAGATTCTCGTAGCAACCGAAATGATAGGTTCCTGCATAATCCACGGTTCCGATCAGCCCACCCAGCGGCAAGCCAAGATCTGCGGGCGCGCTAAGCGCATGTTCTCGCAGACAGTTCCGCAACGCAGAAACCTCACGGAGATGCCCCCGATACTCATGGGATGGCCGAGCTGCCAGCACGCTCAGACCTTCTCCCGGCTGCTGCGCATGGCCCGCGGTGTCCAGCCACACAAAGCCCGGCAACCCACGCAGCCGCAACGCCATTTCTTCGACTGAAGCAGTCAGGGCAAGGCGACGGGCCGAAACAGCAGGGACACTGGGAGGGACGGAAGACATCTGAAATATTACGATGCGCGGTCCGGCCACCGCAGCAAGCGCAGAATTTAGGATCCAGCGTAGCACGATCCGTCTCGGTGGTCCCATTTACCCTGAGCGTGGATCAGAGGAAAGGCTGCCAGGCGGTGCCGCGTTTGGGAGCCTCTAACTCCTCTCGGAGGACCGCGTGTTTTTCGATCACGACCATGTAGGGATACCAGTGCACCGAGCAAATGCAGGCTTGCAGCGTGTTCACTGAGGAAGCCAGCACGGGCCCCGGTTGATGGACTTGAGTGTGGAGTTTGGAAACGAGCCCGGCCACGAAAGCACTGAATTCGTTGCGATCCCCGTGCACATCTTCGCAAATGTAAACTCCCCCCGGAGCCAGATGCGGCAACATTTCTTCCAGGGTCACCATTTGCTGCTCAGGAGTGTGACCGCCATCATCAATGAGGACATCCAGTTCCGGCACCTCCGCCCTCACTTGCTTCCAGAAGCTGCGGTCGGCCTGATCCCCGATGAAGATCGAGCAGCGTTCCCGGGCGTAACTGCGGCAAGCCTCTTCGATATCCACGCCATAAATGTGAGCCGTCGGACCCAGGTAATCCAACCACATCCCGATGCTGCCACCGCTGTAGATTCCCACTTCCATGAGCTTGGTATCCTGACCGATGAACTTTTCGAGGTGGCGATGGTAGGCAGCGAAATAATGCCGCCATTTCCAAATTCCATTCCCCTCCGTGTTCGCTTCAAAGTAGCGTTCCAGCGCATTGCCCGCAGGAACAGGCTGGGCACGGCTGGTGCGGTTCGGCAGGGGGAGCGGAAAATCCGTGGCGAACTTCCTCCCGCGCAGCCACTCGGTTGAGGCGCTGGCTCGGCCCGACGTCGAACCGACAGCGCTTCGCGTGGCCGGCAAATCACGCTTACTAAAGGTCCGCCCACCCTTGGGAAACTCGACTGCTACTTCCACCACTTTGAAGGAGAACGGCACCTCGACCTCAGTTTCGACCCACTGGGAAGGAATTGGGATCATGAACCCGCAATTGGCAGGAAGCTCCTCATGGCTGCAAGGACCGTTCGCCACGGCGGTGCTAACGGTTGCACCATCGTGATTTAGTAACGCAATGGTCAGCGCAGTTTCCGGGGAGGCTGGGCAATAGGCCGCACCTGTTAGGAATGCTCCCTGAATGCCAAAATAACGTCTAATAATGGGGCCTGTGAGGTGAGGATGAGTGGTGCGCATGAGTCGGCGGAGATGATTTTCCCCTGAAACAATTAAATGAAGAGGGACGCTACCCGCTATCTTTTCTGGACGCAACCGCGTCCTTGCCTGAAGGTAAAAACGACGCGATGGTTCCCTCATGCAATATCCCATCTCATCCCTGAGCCGACGCGCCTTCCTGCGTGGAGCCGGTGCCCTGATCAGCCTCCCATGGCTTGAGTCCTACGCGGCTGGTCCGGTCGCGCCCATTCGCCTGGGCGTGCTTTACATGGCCAATGGCGTGAATCCCAAAGAGTGGACGCCCGAGGGGGATGAACATAAGTTCAAGCTCGGCAGCACCATGAGCCCGCTGGAATCCCTGCGCGACCAACTGCTCATCCTGGGGAATCTGCGGAATTTGAAATCCAAGGATGGTGACGGCCACTACGTCAAAACCTCCGGGTTCTTGACCAGTGAGGAAATCGTCAAGACCACCGGGGCGGATTTGAACAGTCGGGGGATTTCCATGGACCAGATGGCGGCGGCCAAGATCGGTGGCACCCAAAAACTAGCCTCCATGGAGTTGGGCACCGAACCGATCACCACTGGCATCGATACCAATGTAAACTACACGCGGCTCTATGGGTCCCACATTGCCTGGAAGACCCCTACGTCCCCGATCCCCTGTGAAATCAACCCCAGAGCCGCCTTCAACCGCATGTTCCGCAGCCGCAGTGCCGCCGAACAAAAGAACGCCTCCCAAGACAAAAGCGTGCTGGACTTGGTCCTGGGCGAGGCCAAATCCCTCCGCGGGAAAGTCGCTGCGGCGGATCAACGCAAGCTGGATGAGTATCTCGAAGGCATTCGCAACCTGGAACAACGGATCGATAAGGATGCCGCGAGCCTGCGCGCTGGCGAAAACATTGATCCCAAAATTTTCGATTACATCAAAGGCGTCGAAGGCCGCATCGACAAAGCCATGGGTCCCGCCCAGGTCAATGATCTTGGCTCCATGCCGCGGATGGATCCCACCGAGCATGTCCGCATCATGCTGGACCTCATGGTGCTGGGCTTCTGGAGCAACACCACGCGCGTCACCACCTTCATGTTTGCCAACGCCGTGAGCGGACGGAACTTCAGTTTCCTGGAAGGCGTGAAAGGTGGACACCACGAAATTTCCCACCATAAAAATGATGCCGAGCAACTGCGGCAATACGCTCGTATCAACCAATGGCACATCGAGCAATACGCCTACCTGCTCAACAAAATGAACGGCATCAAAGAAGGCAACGGCACCCTGCTGGACAACAGCATGATGCTCTTCGGAGCAGGAATGCGCGATGGCAATGCCCACGATCCTAATAATCTACCATTGATCCTCGCAGGCAAAGCTGGTGGCACCATCAAGACCGGTCGTTACTTGCACCAAAAGGAACCAACTCCATTGGCCAATCTCTACGTCGGCATGTTGGATCGCATGGGCGTCGAGACGAAGAAATTTGCCGATGCCGAGGGTGAACTCAAAGGCCTGAAAGGCTAGACCTCCAGCAGGCCCTGATCGCTTAAATTTTGTCCCCCAAACTTACCTACCCATATGCGCCACCTTCTAGCCGCTCTCTTCCTCACTTGCACCCTGCATGCTCAGGAAGCCAAACCCTTGCCTTGGGACGCAGAAGTCAGGAAATACGAAGCCATCGAAAAGGCCCATCCCGGCCCCAAGCAAGCGGTGGTCTTCAACGGGAGCAGCAGCATCCGTCTCTGGAATCTGGAGGAATCCTTCCCCGGCTGGAAATGTATCAATCACGGCATCGGCGGCTCGATCATTCCGGAAAATACCGCCCTCGTGGACCGACTCATTTTTCCCTGGGAACCCAAAATCATCGTCTTCTATGCAGGCGATAACGATATCGGCAAAGGCCGCTCGCCCCAGCAGGTGGCCGACGACTGGAGCGCCTACGTCAAGACCGTGCGCGCCAAGCTGCCGGAAGTGAAGTTCGTTTACATCAGTATCAAACCCAGCATCGCCCGCTGGAAACTCTGGCCCACCATTCAGGAAGCCAACGCCAAAATCAAAACCATCTGCGAAGCGGACAAAAACTCTAAATTCATCGACGTCTCGTCCGTCATGCTTGGGCCCGATGACAAGCCGATCAAGGAACTCCTGCGCGACGATGGTTTACACATGGTTCCTGCTGGCTACGCCCGCTGGGTGAAGCTCATTGCGCCGGAAATCGAGGCGGTCGCCAAATAACCACTGCGTTGCTCAAGGATCCTGCTCCTGCTGGCCTTTGGGGGCCACGTCCTCCTCCGCCAGGTGGAAGCGATGCAGCATGCGGTGCGCCAGGGGCGCGATCAGCAGCGCCACCACCGAAATAAAGACCAAGCCGCTGAAGAGCGCGTAGCATGAGGCGAAAATCTTCGCCCCATCATTCGGAAGTTCCCCCACGGGTCCCATGCCACCCAAGATCATGCAGGCATTTAACAAGGAGTCCACCCAGCTGAAGCCCGCCAGCCAGCGGTAGCCCAGCACGCCAATTCCCACGCCCACTGCAACCGTGGCGCAGGCGATGGCGAAGCACACGAACATCCTGCTGCGAAAGGCAGCGGCGGAGATAACGGGCTTATGACGGGGTTCGAACATGGCTGCTAGAGCGCACGGGCTACTTAGCCAGCTTCACCTCGAAATGGTGTGATTTCGGCTGGCGGGCGAGGTTGATTTGCTCCTCCATTTTCGTGATCTCTTGATCCAGTCGTGCCACTTCCGCGGTCTGCTTGGCCTCGATGTCGGCTCCCTGCGCCCAGCCGGGCAGGGTGTAGAGTTGCACCTCACGCCAGCGATGGAAGAAGGCGTTGTTTTTGTCGAAGACCAGTTTCAAGACCGCTTGCGCTTGTTTCGTAATCGGACCAGATGCCGTGGCTAGATTCCAGCCTTGCGCCAGTTCCTCGGCGGTGGCGTTCCCGGCTGGTTCACCATCAATAGTGACCGCGTAGTTCCCTGGAGCCAGACCGGTGAGCTTCAACTCCAGTTTGTTCAAGTCATCCGTGATCGGAGCCAACTTCAGGGCCGGCAGCGCCCGCTCATCAATCGGCATCGGCAGGGCTTGATCCAGCCGATCAAAACTCACGTTGCCCGCTTCCGACTTCAGGTTTTCAATCTTGCAACCCGCCACCGCAGTCACCTTGGCGGAGGTCGCGTTGATCTCCGCGCTGGAGACCGCTGCCCCAGCTCCCAGGCCCTTCAACACCGCCCACGCCATCACCGTCTGGCCACTCGGCCCCGGATGCACCGCGTCCCCACCGCCCACCAAGCCTGGCGGATTGCTCGCGCGCTCGCGACGGAGGATCGTGAGGTAGGGGTCGAATTGATCGACAAACACCGCCCCAGTATTGGCAGCCACTTCCTTCAAGCCGTCAGAGAATTTGCGAAGCGATTCATTCTTCACGTCCTTCTCCGGGTCCGGGCGCTTTTCTTCAATGGGCTGAGGAGTTAGGAAAGCCACGCGCGCCCCGTTGGCGCCCAGCACTTTGGAAATTTCCGTCTGGCTGGCGGCATAGGCGCGGAAGATATCCGGACGGAATGGTTGATAGGAATGGTCATTCATGCCGAACTTCACGGTCACAAAGGTTGGTTTCAGCGGCAGCACATCGCGCCCCAGTCCGCGCCCCACTGAGTCCTGCACCTTCTGCTTCAGCGCCTCCCCCTCAGCAGCAAAGAGTTGACCTTCATCCGGATGCGCCCGTTGCCGCAGCCAAGCCGTATCCCCGCCCCAGCCCAGATTGCGGAACGTCAGTTTCCAGGCGGGGTAACGCGTCAGCGCGTAAGCCTCAATGTAAGTCGTATAGAGCCGCTGCTCGGTGATACTGTCCCCCAGAAAAACCACGCGATCTCCATCATGCATCGCGAACTCTCCTGCAGAGACATTCATTCCAAGCAAGGTGATCGCCAAAGGGCACAGTAGTTTCCAGTTTGATGGTTTCATAAGTGCGGTGAGTTTGTTGGAAAGGAGCAACCAGCGCAAGCATGGTGAATAGCAAAACGCGGGATGGAGGCAGGACAGAACAGTTAAGAACTTGTAGCACCGAACCAACGAGGAACCGTTCGAACCCATGCCGGGGAAGCTGTCCGCTACGACCAGGCGGTCAGTGCCAGCTTCAGCTCAGCAGGGCGGGAAGCATAGAGCGGTTCCAGTATGCTAACCATGCCCCAAGTCCTCCGAGCCTTCTTGGTGATCCAACCGCCCGCCGCCGCCAAAGACCTAGACCTAACCTGCGAGCTGCTAGACGCCAACGGCAAGCCCGTCTCCGAGCGCGGGCGCTATCTCTGGCAGGAACCGTAACCGTTTTCCAGGCTCTGCCTTGTGGTGCACTTGATAATTTGCGGAAATAATGAATAATTTGCTCGC
Organism: Verrucomicrobiales bacterium; assembly: GCA_031411295.1. Taxonomy (GTDB): domain Bacteria; phylum Verrucomicrobiota; class Verrucomicrobiia; order Verrucomicrobiales; family V1-33; genus JAGNEJ01. The sequence goes on from JANOAV010000187.1 coordinate 33,720, forward strand.
TAGAATTCCCGCCACCTGCTAATTAGCGATCTTAAGTTTAATTTACCAATTCATCCTTTTGTCGATCATGAAAAATCTGGCTTTGTTTTTCGCCTTTTCCGCGCTCCTCATCACCTCCGGCTCAGCCGTCACGGTATTCGATGATTTTAATGACGGCAATGACACCGGCTGGACTCGTAGTTCTCCGTTGGCGGGTTTTGGAGGGGGCGGGGTCTTTACTTTCCCCAGTGGCGGCTATTCCATTGCTGCACCAGCCTCCCCCAACCCCTTGGCATTAGGGCCAGGCCGGGCCGCGAGCCTAAGAAACGATGTCAGCCAGACGCAGTTTGAAGTCTATGCGGACTTGGTGGATTGGGACACCACCAAGCCTGCCATGGTCATGGGAGTGCTGGCCCGGGTCAGCAGCTTTGGCTTGGGCACCACCAATGGCTACGGTCTGGTCTATACGAATGGAACCCTCCTGATGACACGGATCACAGCAGAGGCCGGAACCACCATCGCCACCACCCCCGTAGCCATCTCCATCGCGAATGACTATCGCATCCGCTTTACGGGCGATGGTGCCAGCTTGGCGGGTGAACTTTATGATTTAGCCGCTCCCAGCGTGCCCATTGCCAGTGTCTCATTTACCGATGCGGCCTACGCCACTGGGGTTCCCGGGGTTTTCGTTTACGACGGTTCGGGCGCTGGCAATACGACCGCCACCGCTACCTTTGACAATTTCTCCGCCAGCGTCCCCGAGCCCTCCGGCGTGCTTGCATGTCTCCTAGGGGCAACACTGTGCTTTAAATCCCGTCGGCGGTCTTCCTAAAAAGGCTCCCCAATCATATAGACCCAGCCGGTGATTGACGGACTGGCGGCTTGGTTGGGGCCGGTGAGCGAGGCGCTGGAGCGGCCGACCAGCAAGGGATTGCAGGTCCTGTGGCTCACGCCGCTAAGGGCGTTGGCGGTGGATAGTATGGAATCGCTGACCGCTGCCCCTCCAATCAACTACTTTCCGACCATTCTACCTACTCAAGTTCACCTCATTACTTCCATCCCGCCGCCGTTGCGGAGAATGGCTGCGGGGTCCTCTAAAAGTGACAAACCGAACGGCTGGAGGTTCATGGCATGAAGCAGGGGAATGCAACACGCGGAACGAAAATGAACGGGTCAGGAATTTTGTGCGTTCTAGCCAGTTTGGCTGCGGGCGTCAACCTTTTTGGAAGACTTATTTGATTTGCCTTCGGTGCAGCGCGCAAGCCAGTGAAGTCCACAAGAGCTAGGCCTAGTATGCGAAACGAAGATTTTGCGGTTGTCTTTACTTGAGTCTGCACGAACTGCTATCGTGCTTTCGGCATGTCCACGTTCAATGAATTTCCCCGGTTTCGCCCAAAAAAATGACCAAAATCAAACTTGTAGCACCCACAGGCAGAGCCAGCGTTTCTGATTCCAACAAGCTAGCCCCGGTTGATCGTTCCGCGCACGACTGGTATCGCTTCGTGCTATCCTATCCGCCGCATTTGGTGGGTGATTACTTAACGCGGTTTGAGATGACCTCAGACTCGATGGTGTTGGATCCCTTTTGTGGGACGGGCACTACCTTGGTGGAATGCAAAAAGCGGGGGATTCCAAGTGTTGGGATTGAGGCGCACCCAATGGCTCACTTTGCCAGTAAAACTAAGACTGCGTGGTCGGTTTCAGGCAAACGGCTGCTTGAAACTGCGCAGCGGATTGCGACTGAGGCAGATGAGTCCTTGGCAATTGAAGGAATCTATGATGATCCAGAACCATGGCTTTTGAGGGAGTCACCTCCTCCGGCAAGATTGCGCACGCTGCCAGATCCAGAACAAAAAATTCTCCTAGCAAATTCAATCAGTCCGCTTCCTTTGCATAAAGTCCTGGTGTTGCGGGAAGCCATTGAGAAGCATGCCACACCGAGTGTTAAGGGACCAATGATGCTGGCCTTGGCAAGGGCCCTGGTAAGCTCTATCAGTAACCTGCATTTTGGACCGGAAGTGGGAATTGGTAAAATTAAGGAGGACGCGCCAGTGATCTCGGCTTGGCTGCGCAGGATCGAGATGATGGCGGAAGATCTGGACACTTTGCGCCCCATGGACTCCACGTTTAGCCAAGTTCACCACGCCGACGCCCGGAGCATGATCCCGAAGTTGGCTGAAAAATCAATTGATGCCGTCATCACTTCCCCTCCCTACCCTAACGAGAAGGATTATACCCGCACCACACGGCTTGAATCTGTAATCCTACGATTTTTGAATTCAAAGGAAGAACTGCAGGCTCTCAAACGGGGCAATCTCCTGAGATCGAATACGCGTAACGTTTACAAGGGGGATAACGATCACGCTTGGGTAGAGAACCACCCGGAGGTGCAGCGCATTGCCACTGCCATTGAAGCCCGGCGTATTGAACTGGGAAAAACGAGTGGATTTGAACGCCTCTATGCCAAAGTCACCACACTCTATTTTGGCGGCATGGCGCGCCATTTCAGCGAACTTAGGAAGTATCTAAAGCCTGGGGCGAGACTCGCCTACGTGGTTGGCGATCAAGCGTCCTATCTCCGAGTCATGATACGCACTGGCCAAATTCTCGCTGACTTGGCACAATCGCTTGGATATGAGGTCGAAGGCATCGACCTATTCCGCACCAGGCTAGCCACGGCCACGGGCGAACAACTCCGGGAGGAGGCAGTGGTGCTGCGCTGGCCGGGATAGAAGGAACTTTTCTAACATGACACCGAACCGTTACACGCAAATTTTGGAGAAAATCTTTTTCGCCCATTTTCACAAGGGCGATCTGGAAGTGTCCTTCGCACGAGAGGAAATCGAGACTGCGGCGGCTGAGTTAGGAATTAAACTTCCCAAGAATATTGGCGATCTAATCTACAGTTTTCGCTTCCGAGCAGAATTGCCAAAATCAATTCAAGACGTCGCGCCTGCCGAGAAATCTTGGGTGATCAAGCTCGCGGGCAAGGCGCTCTATAAGTTTGTAGCTGAAAGGCAATGGAGCATTGAGCCCAATCAGGGACTGCTCCGCATCAAAGTGCCGGACTCGACTCCCGGCATCATTTCGCGCTATGCGCTGGATGATGAGCAAGCTTTGTTGGCGCTTCTAAGATACAATCGACTGGTGGATATTTTTACAGGCGTGGCTTCCTATTCGATGCAGAACCACTTGCGCACAACCGTTGAAGGAATTGGCCAAGTTGAGGTAGACGAACTTTACGTCGGCATCGACCGCCGCGGTGCGCACTATGTTTTCCCGGTTCAAGCAAAGGGCGGGCGAGACCGCATGAGCACGGTTCAAATTGAGCAGGACATCGCGCTTTGCGCTGAGAAATTCCCTGGACTCATCTGTCGTCCGTTGGGCACCCAGTTCCTGCCTGATGGAGGCATCGCAATCATGGAATTCACCGACACCGACGATGGCTTGAGGCTTGTTGGTGAGAAACACTATCAATTGGTGCCGAAACACGGCCTGACTGATGGCGATGTGGAACTTTATCGATCCTTATCTGACTGACGCTGAACCAAGCCGATAGAATGATTGCCTCTAAAAGTGTCGTGCAAAGCAAACCGAAACGTCTGCTTCACGGTCTGGCGATTGACTCACGCGACTGTGCCGCGAGGTTGCGCCAATGGCTCGTGCTGAAATGATAACTCCCTCTGGTCTGGACCGTGTGCGTGCTTGGTATGCGCAGCGGGAGTGGCGGGCGTTTGCGTTTCAGGAGGAAGTGTGGGCGGCGTATCGGGCCGGGAAGTCGGGGCTGATTCATGCGCCGACGGGTTTGGGGAAGACGCTGGCGGCTTGGTTGGGGCCGGTGAGCGAGGCGCTGGAGCGTCCGGCCAGCAAGGGATTGCAGGTGCTGTGGCTCACGCCGCTGCGGGCGTTGGCGGTGGATAGTATGGAATCGCTGCGGGAACCGTTGGGCGAGTTGGGATTGGATTGGGAGGTGGCGATGCGCACGGGCGATTCCACGGCTACGCAGAAAAAGAAGCTGAAAGAGAAATTTCCTCCGGCGTTAGTGACCACGCCGGAAAGTTTATCGCTGGCACTGAGTTATCCGGATGCGCAGGAGAAATTTTCCGGCCTGCAGGCGGTGATCGTGGATGAATGGCACGAGCTGCTAGGCAACAAGCGAGGCGTGCAGACGGAATTGTGTCTGGCGCGGTTGCGGGCATGGAATCCGGGGTTGCGCGTCTGGGGTCTGTCCGCCACGATTGGGAATCTGGATGAAGCGCGCGATGTCTTGCTAGGCTCGGGCGCTGCCAATGTTGCGACTGGGGTGACGATTTCCAGCACGGAGAAAAAACGCATCGAGATCGAGACGCTGCTGCCGGAGAATATCGGCTTGTTTCCCTGGTCAGGGCACTTGGGTCGGGAAATGGCGGGTCGGGTGTGGGAACGCATTGAGCAGGCCACGACGACGCTGTTGTTCACGAATACGCGAGCCCAGACGGAGATTTGGTTTCAGACGTTAGTCGATCTGCGTCCTGACATGGCGGACCAGTTGGCGATGCATCATGGCTCGCTGGATAAAGCGGAGCGGAACGCGGTGGAGGATCGGTTGCGGGCGGGAAATGTGCGCTGTGTGGTGTGCACGTCCAGTCTGGATCTGGGGGTGGATTTCTCGCCTGTGGAGCAGGTGATCCAAGTGGGCAGCCCAAAGGGAATCGCGCGCATCCTGCAGCGGGCCGGGCGCAGCGGGCATCGGCCCGGAGCCATGAGCCGGGTGTTAGGAGTGCCGACGAATGCCTTTGAGTTGGTGGAATTTGCGGCGGCACGTGAAGCGATGGAGCAGCGGCAGGTGGAGAAACGCAAGCCGCTTCGATTGCCGTTGGACGTGCTGGTGCAGCATTTAACCACGGTGGCGCTGGGCGGCGGATTTACGGAGGCAGCGATGTTAGCGGAGATTCGCAGCACGTTTGCGTTTCGTGATTTAAACGATCTCGAATGGCAATGGGCACTGGATTTCATTACCCGGGGCGGGGAAGTGTTGCGGGCTTATCCAGACTTCCAGAAGGTGGTGCGGGAGGGGGAAGTTTTCCGCGTGGTGGATGATCGGATTGCGCGGACGCATCGGCTTACGATTGGCACCATTTCAGCGGATCCCGCCATCTCCGTGCGGTATGCCAATGGGCGTCGGTTGGGGACGGTGGAGGAATCATTCATTTCCAAAATTCGTCCTGGCGGGTTGTTTATTTTCAGTGGAAAACGGCTGGAGTTGGTGCGGTATCATCAACTGACGGCGGAAGTTAGAGACGCCAAGAAATCGAAGTCCACGGGGCAGATTCCCAGTTGGACGGGAGGGAAAAGTCCGCTGTCCACGGAGTTGGCGCATGCGGTTAGTCGCAAGCTGGCATCGGCCCCACGGGCGGGCGAGCACGAACATGAACTCCGCGCCCTCTGGCCTATTCTCGAGATTCAGGCGGCGTGGAGTTTGGTGCCGGCGTTTGAGCAATTGCTGATTGAGGAAACGCGCAGCAAAGACGGCTCGCATGTGTTTGTGTTTCCGTTTGCGGGTCGCTTGGTGCACGAGGGCTTGGGCACGCTGGTGGCTTTCCGTCTGACGCGCGCGAAGCCCGCCACGATTCAGGTGCAATACAATGATTATGGTTTCGCCCTGACCTCGAAGTCGGATGTCTTTGTGGATGAGCAGACGTGGCGTGAGTTGTTGAGCGCGGAAAATTTACTGGAAGATCTGTCCGCCTGCATGAACACGCATGAGCTGGCGAAACGACAGTTCCGTGAAGTGGCGCGCGTGGCGGGATTGGTGGTGCAAGGCTACCCAGGCCAACCCAAGGGCGCGCGTTCGTTGCAGACTTCCAGCTCGCTGATGTATGATGTGTTTGCGAAATATGATCCGGGAAATCTACTGCTGGAGCAATCGCGACGCGAGATCATGGAGCGTCAATTGGAGTGGACGCGGCTGCGGGAAACGATGCTGGAGCTGGCGGAGCGGAAAATTGTGAAAGTTTACACGCAGCGTCTAACACCATTGGCATTTCCGCTCTGGGCGGAAGGCGTGGGCTCCAACAGTGTCACCACCGAAACCTTTACGAGCAAGCTGGCTGACATGCTTCAGCAGTTGGAAAGCGCGGCCCAGAATCTGGCAGATCCGGGGAATCGCCCGGAGTATGGGAGTGCGGGAGCAAAGTAGCCGTCATCGCTCCGCGTGACGGCATTCGTCAGGGGAGGTGAGCGAGGTGGTGGCGATGCTGGGTTGCGCAATTCGGCATGCGTGGTGGATTGCAGGGACAGGAGCGCAGGGTTGCTGTTGGCGGGGTTGTGGCAGGCGAATCGTGCTGGTCATCACGCGGAGCGATGATGACTACTTTGGGCGGAGTATGGGAGTGCGGGAGCAAAGTAGTCGTCATCGCTCCGCGTGACGGTATTCGTCAGGAGAGGTGAGCGAGGTCGTGGCGATGCTGGGTTGCGCAAATCGGCATGCGTGGTGGATGGCAGGGACGGAGCGCTGGGTTGCAGTTGGCAGGGTTGTGGCAGGCGAATCGTGCTGGTCATCACGCGGAGCGATGATGACTACTTTGGGAGTAACTTGCTACATTAAGCGCTGTGAACACTGGGTATAGAATATTTCAGCACATAAGGCCTGATGCTGGCGGCTTCGTGGCTCGACAGGGGCTCACACCATGAATAATATTGTCATTTCAGGCAGGCGGGAGGATTACTTTCTCGGAAATGCGGGCTAGACAATTTTGGAAGTCAAAATAGGATGCGGCAACGCATCAGCCGATGCGGGAATGCCCTGCCAGCCTATCTTCAATCCGATGCTGAGGTGGTTTCGGACTCAAGTTGGGAGGCCTGCGGTGGCATTCTTTCGCACCTATTCACTATAACCATAACCCATGTCAGAGAGCGCTCCGCAACGTCGCGTCGGTAAATACAGAATTCTTAAGGAACTAGGTAAGGGTTCCTTCGGGGTTACGAGCTTGGCGGAGCATGTCGGCCTGGGGAATCGTGTGGTTTTGAAGGAGTTGAAGGTGGGTGAAGGTGCGGACTCCACGTCCCGGGCACGCTTCATCGAAGAAGCCCGGATTCAGGCCAAACTGGGGGCTCAGCACAAGGGCATCGCCCAGGTTACGGAGTTGGACGAGGATGCAGATCCGCCGTATTATGTGGTGGAATTTTGTGATCAGGGAGATCTCGCCAAACTGGTCGAGAAGACAGGGCCGTTGCCGCCCCTTCACGTCATGCGGATTGTCCGCCAAGTGGCGGATGCCCTTTCCTGTGCGCATCGTTTGGTGCTCCACCGGGATCTCAAGCCGCAAAATTTGGTGCTGGGATCGGCTCCAGGAACTGGCATCGAACCGATCATTAAATTAATCGACTTCGGTCTGGCGCGGTCGATCGATCAGAAGCAGGTGTCGGATGCAATGATGACGACGGCGGGGCAAATGTTGGGCACGGTCCTCTTTACCGCTCCCGAGCAGTTGCGGAGTGATGAAAATTTGGATTGTCGGTGCGATATCTTTTCGCTCGGCATGACCGCGTGGTATTTGCTGGAAGGCGCATCTCCAGTGAGCGGCACTTCCGGGCAGATTTTGACCGAGCGATTGTCTCCTGCCAGCTACGATGATGCAGTGCCGCAGGATCTCCCGGGAGATTTCCGCCAATTGCTCTGTCGAATGCTTGCCAAACGCGCCTCCGACCGCCCGGCCACAGCCTTGGAGGTGATTCGGGAGATCGACCGCTGCCTCACCGGGATTTCCCAAACCTGGACTCCGTTGGTGGAGATGGAGAAACCGGAGGAGAACAAAGAGCAATCGATTGCGGAGCTCTACGACGTGAGCAGCGAAGGGACGACCATCATTGGGAAAACGCTCCTCGCCAAAGTCCGTGCGACTGGCCGCAGTGTGCATTTGCATGCGTTGGAAGGAGCGGATCGGGCTGTGATTGCCACCTTGAGCCAATATGCTGGGCGGACCAGATCCACCGGCTGCCCGCACCTTCCCATCATGAAGATGGAGTTACTGAAAGACGGTTGGGTGGTGGCGGAAGAACTGCTGGAAGGAGCCACCGACCTGAATGAAGTCATTTGTGAAACGAAGGCCCTCAGCCTCCCTACCGCCGCTCCGCTCTTGCGCTATTTGGCGGATGCCTGCGATGCGGTGAAAGCTGCGGAATTGATTCATTTCCCGGTGACCATTAAGTCGGTTGAGCTGTGTGTCGCTGCCCGTCGCTGGATGGACGTGCTCCCAACCGGAAAATTTCGTTTACGCCTGCGCAGCGATATCGTCGCCCTGATGCCCGGCCGCAAATCCATGAGCATCATTGCCGATCAGAAGGACACCATTGGCGCGACCTTGGATCCCAATGTGGGAGCGGGGAGCCTTACGGTGGCCCAGCGGTTTTTGCGCACTGCTTACTGGGTATTGGCTGGCAAGGAGCCTAGACCCGCCGCCTTCTATTCGCAGAGCGATTGCGATCCCATCCGCGGTCTCAACGAGGAAACGAACATGCTTTTCCGCCGCCACATCTCCGGGGCCTCCCTGCCGGAAGATCGTCCCTGCACCTATTTTCTGGAGCAAATTTGCCATGCGCAAGGCGTGCCCATGCCCCAGCCCTACGATCCCTGGGAGATAATAGAGGGGCATATTTCCGCCTGCGAAGACGATTTGGCAAGCCTGCGGCAAGAAGTGGCCCCTTGTGCCCAGTGGAATAAGGATTTGCCAGTGGCTGGCATGGCCACCGATGACAGCGGAGCCATGATGAGCTTGGCCACCACCCTAATGAGCAAGGTCGAGGAGTTACGGAGCCAATTGCGTGATCTGGAGGCCCAGACCGGAAGGAGTGGACTCAGCAGTGGTGCCACCATGACGGCAGGATCGGGAGCCACAGGGGGGAGGCTCAGTAGCCTCACGCTGGGCACGGAAGAACTCCACTCCACCCTGCGCCAAACCATTGCCGATGCCCAGGCCATGGCTGAGTGGTGGCGGTGCAAGCGGGCGGCGGATACCTCCCAGCACTTGCTGGCTTCCATCCCCTCAAGTTTACAGGATCTGCAAGAACGCTTCGATCAATTCAAATTCAGCGAAGGCCTCCCCGCCCTGGAATCCATTGAGCGGCAAGCCTTGTCGCTTCGCAAACAAGGCCTGCCAGAGTCAGATCCCGTGATTTTGCCCCCCGACGTGGCGACTCGCCTGCCGCAGGTCTTCTCAGATAAACTGGCCGAGCTGAACCGTCATCGCGCCGATCTCGCCCAGGAGGCCACCAAAGCCATCCAATCCCTGCCGGAACTGCTGGACAAAATTCAGCTGGGGAAAAGGACCCTGACCATCACCGCATCCGCCGATGCCGAGCGCGCCACGTTGGAAAGTGAACTCCAACGAGCCGAGACCCTAACCCACGAAGCCGTCGAGAGCCTTAGTTCCAGCGGCAGCATCAACACTGTGGGTTCACCCCTGGTGAATCGAGCCCTCGATGCCGTGGGTTCCGCCCGGGCGGCCGCGAAACGTTTCCTCACCGCAGTCGATCGCACTCCAAACCAAGCCCAGGTCACTTTTTTCCAATCCTGGCGCCAGCAACAACGTGACTTCGCTACCATCGAGAGCGCCCAGCGACTTGATATGTGCGAAAGCGCCCTCTCTGGCGCCAAACGTGACCTTGCCGGGCGGGTGGCCCTCGTCGCTGATAATCTGCGTCGGCAGACCGACGACTGCATCCGCGATGCCGCCACCCGGGAAAACGAATTGGCCACCTGCGTCAGCGAACTCACCCGACTTAAGCTGGAAGCCAAGGGGAGCACCGCCGCCCTGATCGGACGGCTGCAAAGCCTGGAGCGTGCTTTGGATGACATCCGCCGCAAACTAACGGCCATCCACACCTCCGCGAGCGGGACGATTAACACCAATCCCCCCACCGATCTGCGCCTGCGCTTCGAGAGTGTGCGGCAGGATGCAGAAACTGCCATCACGCGGCTCCAAGATGATGTGGAACGGATTCGGATGCACTCCGGAGACCTCCAATCCGTGGACTCCTTCGTAGCTGAGCTAAGCAGCTTCCAAGATGAGCTGCGGACCGCTGAACAGACGGTCAAAGATTTGGGCATGGACCTCCCCAAATCCGCCCATCCGAATCAGACTTCCCTGACCGAACTGATCCAGCCGCTGGCCCATGCCGATACGTATTTGACCAAAGGCGCAGGCATTGAAACCACCCTAGCCGCCCTGCGATCGAAAACGGAGCAACTCGTCCGCCTCGGGGGCTCCACCGGTCAGGCTTGGGCCCGCCAAGCCACGGAAGCGCGCAATCGGGTGGAGGGGATCCGGGGTGAGTTGGATAAATTGCTAACCGGGCTGCGCGCTGAACGCCGCCGCCTCGCCCAAAACGCCACCGATATCGTGGCCGCCAGCCAGTTGCGCCTCAGCAACCTGCGCAGCGATGCCAACGCCCGGAGCGCCGAAGCCGCCAGCCTGTCCATTGCCGCCGCCGATAAGGGCTATGCCGACGACGCCATTTGGAAGCAAATCTTCCACGAACGGGACCTCCTGCGCAGCCGCGTCACCACCCATCGCAGCGAGCTGGACACCATCCTCGCCTCCCTCGAACTGATTCCCAAACTCCCCAGCGATCTCGTCCTGCCCACCAGCGATGCCGCCGACCCCATCCGCCGAGCCCTCAGCGAAGTGGACACCAAGCTCAACACCATCCGCCGCCCCCCCGCCCCCGGCACTTGGAAGAAACTCAGCATAGCCGCCGCCATCGCCCTCCTCCTCGGCCTCGGTTTCCTCTTCCAACAACCCCTGCGCAAATTCTGGGCCGACCTCAACGCCGCTCCCGCCGCCCTCCCCATGCGTTCGTTTGTTTGCGAGGGAGGCATCGGCACGAAGAACGTTCAATTCTATCTCGCCAAATCCAGCGAATCAGATGCCCCGCAAAGCCCTCTGAAGTTGGACGGGCCCAACACCTTCTCTCTGGGCACGGATGTCATTCCGCTGGGGCACAGCGTTTACGCTACCTCAGCGGGGTATGAGCCAAAAGAGATTATCCCCAATGAAACACTGATGAGCTTTAAAGGGCCGGACGGAAAATATGCCCTAACCAAAGAAATTAATCTGGAGCGGACTCAGATGGATGTCATCATCCAGACTAAAGAAGTGGACAAAGCCTATAGCGTGCTCTCCTTCACGTGGAAAGAACCCCTGAGTGACGAACCCAAGGCAGAGGGGCCTAGCGAGCCGCTCAGCATTATTCGGACCGCAGGCACGAATGAGGAGTCGATCAAGTTGAAGACCGGCAAATATTTGGTTCAAGCCCTCCTCAGCCGTGGCGACCAGACCTCCCGCCCCGTCGCCCCCGTTACTAACGGCTGGAACCTCATTGTCTCCAAGACCACAAAGCCATTAGTCTGCGATAAAATAGCTGCGCCTGTGATGCAAGCTGAGCCCAAAGAGATGATGGTGCCAATCACTGAAGTGGCCTTGAGCGGCAAGTTCAGTCCCTCGAAAATCAATTTTTATCTTTTGGCAGAACCGGTCCCTGACCCAACCGGAGCAGAGTTTGCTGGCGCGCTCAAAAGTGCGGCAAAAGTCACTGTAACTACCGAAAGCAGCACCGATCACACCCTGAAGTTGACCGCCGCTGATCTGAAGGGAAAAGCGCTCTATGCCGTGGCTCCTGGCTATTACCCACTTCATTTGCCGGAATTGACAGAGAAAGAACTGGCAAAGCCCAGCGAAAAAAAACGGCTTCCGCTAGAGAAGGCGGTCCAGCTGACACGCAAGGTCTTCCAGGTAGAAGTGGACGCGTCGGATGTCCCTGAGTTCTACGATCTGGTCGTTTTCACTTGGAAAGGGCATTTGGAAGGCGAGGATGATGCAGAAGCAGCGCCTACTTCCACAAGCGTTAGTTTGGTGTCAACTCAACCACGGACGAATCCGTTCAATGTAAAAACCCCGAAGGCCTTGCCGTCTGGAAAATACCTTGTGGAGCTCTCTAACAAGGCTGGCGTATGGAAGGATATCCGTGTCGAACCTTATAAAACAACGCCGGTTCCTGAGGGGCAGAATTTCAATTTGACCATTAGTCAGGCCGATCTCAAGCACGCTCCGGACACGACACCTTTCCGGCTCCACGGAACAGGCAAATATGACTTCACCATCCCCACCAAATCGAGCGTTGGTTCTTCCCTGCCACAAGCAAACGGCCCCCTCAGTCTTTCCACTCGGGTTTCCGTTGAAATCAGCCAGGGGCGCATCCAAATGCTTTATAAAAATCCATACATTGGAATCAAGTGCCTTTACCGATTGTTCCGGAGTTACGCCTCCCAAGGGACGAAGAATGAGGAACTTCATTCCGCTACTCCAGACGACACCCGCATTCCAGACCTGCTGCGAGGCATGGCTGACACCTCCGACTTTGAGACCTGGGTTGCGCAGCGCCTGGAAAGCGCCAATCCTCAGGGCAAGGTGCTGAAGGATGTTTATACAGATTGGGCCAGAGCCCTGCGTCAATTTGCCGGAGAAAAAGTGCCCCAGCCACCAGACAAGGATTCTCTAACAATCTGCCGGCAGTATGGGGACTCCTCTACCGGTGGTGATAACGACTTGGACAAAGCGAATACCAAAGCAGATATCCCGGCTATGGACCAGCCCTTCAATAAAGGGATAAAAAAATATTGGGCTGCGGGCTTCAAAATCGAGCAAATTTCGTCCGACGGTCTTCCTAGTGGGGTCTTCTCCTCAAGCCTCGGCACACCACCTAAAGAGGGGTTTCGAATCATTAAACTTGGTGCAACCTACAAAATGGAAAGCCTCAACAAGGAACTAGGGGTATTAAGCGTGGAATTGAATTCTAAGTAGAGCGGCGCACGTCGAAATTTTTAGCCCGCAGCAGCGCCACCAGGCTGGAATCCCCCAGGAAATGTTGCGCCCCCGCTGCAATCATCCAAGATCCAGCCAACTTCAAAGATAACAATCGTGTTAGCCAAACTTGGTTCCGACCAGCAATTACCGCTCTGCGAAAGGCCTCGGTGTTGGCCGTGGAGGATTCGAAGACTTTCGCCAATTTTGCCTCATCACCGTTGCTCCAAGCGGTCCGCAATTCAGATGAGAGGTTTTCATACGAACCCGATAAACCTAGTTTTAACGTGGAATCAAGCACCTCAATTTGCGTCTCGGTAGCAAGCTTTTCGAATACGTCCAAGGCTTCCACCTGTGATTCCAAAAGCCGGACCGTTTTTTTTGTGGAGGCGCATTTTCGGCACAGGTAGGATTCCACACCGTGCTGGCTAAGCATACCGCATTCCCTACCCATCGCATCCTGGATCCAGATACTGGCGAGCCAAGGCTTGCAGCTCGTCAAGTGGCGAAGGGTCGGATGGAGTTTGATGAACTTAGCCAAGTCCACAGCAGTGGACGAAGGAAGGATATTCAATAAAGAGCTTCCATTGGGGAGAAATCCCCGTTGCTGGATTAACCGCTTGGAAGAAGGCAGCGACTGCTCATAAGGGGTGAATTCCACGAAGACACCCTGCACCATTGCGGTGGAGGAATCAATCACCTTCGGTAGTGGGTAGTCATCAAGCGTCAAGGCGTGAAGCGTTGCAATTAAGAAGAAACGCAAATCACCTTTGGTTGCAACCCACGCTAGACCTTTCCTGTCATTGTCTGCCGATAGCAGCATCGAAGGAAGCGAGAGAGACGGCACAAAGCTGAGTAAACTTCTGCGGGTGAGCATGATCGTCCACTAGTAGCGCAACCTCTCTATTCCGCCACCGCATTTCACGAATAACGTGATTTTAGCATTCAGATTGGAATGCAACTACGCAATTTATGTCCCAGCGTTACAATTTTTTTTTATTTTATTTCCTTGAACCAGATTTCTTTCCTGCTCTAATGAGGGATCATGCTCAGGAACAAACACATAACCAAGACGTTCCAGACAACGTCACTAACTTGTTTAACGATCATCGCCATGGGTTGGCTCCAGCCCGCAGAAGCGGCTGTGATGATGGTGGGATCATTCGATGCTCCAGCTTGGAATGGCGGCGGGGCCGCAGCGACTAGCGCCGTTTCCGGCCAGCGTGTGGGAGCAAGTGGTAGTGATTTTATTGCGATGCCAAGTCCATCCATTGAGGCCCCGGCAAGATCTACAGAGCCTCCACCCAGGCGGAACACTGAAAAGAGAGAGCCCAGCAAGGAAAATGGCCAGGGTCGTTCAACCGGTCCTGAGAAAGAAGCAGCGCCACCGCCAGTTCAAGCACCTACGGCGCCCGCAGAAGCTACTGGTGGTTTCAAAGTCTCTGGCCAGTGGAACAGTCGCTATAGTTTCCGTGGTCTGAATGTCTTGGACCGGGTCTCGCCAGATCCTTCAGGTGGAGGGATGGCGCAATGGAGTGCTTCCTACACCCATGTGCTGCATCCCCAAGTGGACGGACTTACCTTTGAGTTGTCCCACGTTGAAGGGCTGAATAAACAAGTTCCACGCGGAGAGTATTTTGGTCTCCCTCCCAATGGAGGAGGTTTCGACAAGAAAACCAAGACGTTCGCTCGGGATAATGCCGACTATAGCTTGGCTCCCGCAGAGCGTTATATCGAGAATCAGCTGTATTTAAACTACACCCGGCGGCTGCCGTTTAATCTTGAAACGACTTTAGGAGTAAGCTACTACTCGTTCTCAGATGGTCGCTGGTGGCAGCAAGGCGGCAAGGGCGATCCTGAGATCGATGACACCATCGAAACGCAGATTCGTTTAAAGTATTATGGGCTCAAATTTTCCTCTGATGCTACTGCCATTCCCTTGGTTGTTCCATCGGTTGGCTACGCTGTGGATTGGCGCGGATTCAAAGGGGAATTCCTTGATTTCGGATTGGAGTCTGCCCCGATTCCATTGCATCTAGGCCCAGCGCTGCTGTCGTTCCGGGCCGGTGCTGGCTATGACTTCGGTTACAATTCGCCAGGGGATGGTTGGAATCACCTTTCCGGTGGGGTGTCCCTGATCGTTCCCTTGGATGGAACGAAGACTTTTGGTGGCTCCGGTTTGGAATTCAAAGTGAGCGCCGACTACATCCACGCCTTGGATAAGGATCGGGCGGACGAAGGTTGGTTCTTCGGGGTTGGATTGGGCACCAGCCAAGCGATTCGTCCGGGGGACTCGAAGATTGCCGCCATGGCCTCGAAAGACCCACTCTCGTTGGCTGCTGCGCCAGACCACAAATGGGAAGTCGGCATTGGGACTGGCTTCCGCACTTGGAATGCTGATTTCAGGAACAATGCGGCCACGCCCTACAACTCGCTCCTCTTGATTGACAAACAAGTCGGCTCTGGCGATTTGGGATTCGCTGCCAATGGTCGTCCGGCTCGTTATAAGAATGGAACTGTCACGGGTTCCACCAACGGTTCCGGCAGTTTCTATGACGGCACGTCCCAGTTCACAACTCGTAACGGTGGTCAAATTCGTGGCAGCGCGGCAACGGGCGATCGCCATGTGATTTATGATTCTGATCGTTACAGCTATGATCAGGAGGTCTCCTCTCGCAGTTTCAGCACCAGCACCGATCAGGAAATAGTCTCACCTTTTTTGGAAGTCAGTCGTGATATTAGTCCTGCTAGTTGGAAAGCCAAGGGGATGCATCTGAAACTGGGTGCGATCTATGCTTACAGCAATGGTGAATTTGACTCTGGCACCCAACTGACCTCGCTGTCTTCGGGCTTTGAAACTACCGACAAATACCAGTTCATCTACACCGTCGATGAAATTTTCACCGATCCTGATCTGACCCAGCCACACGGTGGCGGTAATGGAGCCTACGTGGTCGTCAACGGTCAGGACTACGCTGATAACTATGGGGCTTCGCTCTCTGGCAGTGGGCCGCAGTCCACCCATACGGGAGTCAGAAACAACCTCAGCCGAGTAGCTTCCTTCAGTTCATCCTCCTTGAGCATTTCGGCTCACGAGTTGGCATTTCCTCAACTTGAGTTTGAAGTGGACTTGGGCACACGTTGGCACCTCGGTCTGAAAGTAGCCCCGACCCTAAGCCTGCTGGAAGGCAAGCTGGCCTCGGACGTTTATTACCAGGAGCTATCAGATTTGGCAGCTGGGAAAGTTACAGCCAATAAGACTGGATATAGCGTGTTTAAGTTTGCCTCTGCCAGCGGCGGCTTCGACGATGATGAGGATCAGATCAAGACCACTGGAGGCAACAATCCTTCCGGCACATCGGGCTCCTCCGCAGCCGGTGCCGCTCCTGCCACCGCTCCTCAAGGTTCCGCCAGCGCTAACGGCAGTCCGTCTGGTAAAGGCTCGCGAGCTGTCGCCTCCCGCCTTCCAGGAAGGACCCTCGCCCACTATCATGACTCCACTTCTTCCCAAGAATTTGCTTGGGGCCTGCAAACTCGGGCCAACGTTCGGTTCGACTTGGACGAGCAGGACCGCTTCTTCCTCGAAGCATGGGCTGGCTATCACTACATGGATAAAGTGACTTTCTCCAATCGATTCAGCTCTGTCACACTGGATCCCAGCAATTGGGAACTGGGCCTTGGTTTGGGCTGCCGTTTCTAAAATGCGGCCGGATAACTTTACAAAATACCTAGAATTATGAAGCATCGTTTTTTTACCGCACTTATTCAGACCTCATTCCTGATTGGAGCAGGCAGTGCTATGGCCATAGTCGGCACGCCCCCCTCCATCAATGAAGTCGATCCCACCGCTGCGACGAGAGATTTCGAGGACGCGGAATTCGTTGAACTGAAAACCGTCAATCCAGGGCAACCGCTTGATGGATATGTGCTTTCTCTGTTCGAGGATTCCAATCAACCTTCCCGCTTTTCCAAACCGCTGACTGGCTTAAAGAGCGATTCCAATGGCTTCTTCGTCGTCGGCAATAAAGGGGTTCCTGGGGTCGATTTGGTGCTGGGAGAAGACAAGGATTTGGCCTATGGCTACATCTGCCCACTCGCAGGAGCTACCAGGCCGACCCGGCAGGGCTTCCCCTCGGTGATTCGATATACCCCGACCATCGTCGCACTGTCCCAGGGTGCCACTTCTTTGCTGGGGCAGACCTTTGCGAGTGCCACCCCTCTGGTGGAGGCCTTCGGTGTGCACAATGCGACCTTTCCGTCGGGCACGCCATTAAGTTCCGTAAGCTACTTCGATGAAGGAGCGGTGGGGTCTGTCCCGATTAGGCAATCATTAGCTCGCAGTGGCGCGGCTTTGATCGGAGCGGCCCCCAGCCCTGATGCCTTGAACAGCGGATTGGGAGTGACCCAGGCTTTGAGTTTTCTTGGCTTCTCCACCTCAACCACTTCCTTTGGCCCGATTGGGTTTACGGATCAGATCACACAAGAAGACGTGGGCTTTCGCGAGGTGGATCTTCGGCTAAAAGACCAGTTTGATAATGAGGTGTCGGCTTCCGCGCCAATCGCGCTGCTGCTGCGTTCCTCCGATACCTCAGAGGCATGGCTCTCGATTCCTGGGGTGAACGACAATGTTGCCAGGGATGCAGTAATCTCGGCCACGTTACAGCCCGCCCCAGGAGGAACTTCGCACCTCAAGGTCAGAGTTAACGTGGTGAATGATAACCACCGGGATGGCGATCAAAAGATCTACATTCAAGCGACTCCCGTGGGGAATCCTGCAGCCTACATCACGCGGGAACTTACGGTCGGAGATGTTCAGGCCGGGTCAGTGGGGAATCTCATCATCAGCGAAGTCAATGCACGGGATACGATTGATGCCAATGGCGACGGGTCAATCAATGCTAGTGATGAGTTCATTGAAGTGCTCAATCGGGGGGCAACCTCCGCTGACCTGAGCGGCTATAAATTGCTGGCTCAGAATAATGTCGTTTTCACCTTCCCGCCCTGTAGCATTCTGGTTCCGGGGGCATCAGCAGTGGTGTTCGGCGGTGGGGTAATCAACGGGATTGGAACAAATCCTGGCAAATCCTATAACTGCGCATTGGCGCTGACCGATGGCTCTCTGGGCTTGGATGACTCTTACGAAGTTGTGCGTTTGGTGAATGCTGCGAATGTCGAAGTAGATGACTTTGACTACCATCCCTATGGTCCTGGCTCAAATGTTCGGATTAATGATATTGAAACGACAAGCACCTCCTCAGACCCAAGCTTGTTTAACTCCGTGATTCCGCGGACCGGTGATCACACGGCCCAAGCTGGCAGCATTGCCCGTGCTACCCCTGGGGTTCAGGTGAACGGTAGCGCCTATGCTCCGAATACGTTTAGCGTTACGATGACGACGACACCAGCCACGAGCCCAGCTTGTGTCTCGGAATTATCCAAGCCACTGGCGGATGGCTCCACGCCGGAGCTTGCTACGTTCACCGTTACTCGCGTGGGTTCTTTGGTTGGGCCGTTGGATGTTACCATTTCCAGTGCCTTGTTCGCTGGCTTGGCTCCGAAGGGAGTAGAGCCCAAGGATCTGACGCTCCACTTCAATGACTGCCAGGCCACTAGGACCACGACGGTGCTAGTAACTCGGGATGCTGTGGTAAGTGATAAAACCGTGCGCTTCAGTGCTGCGCAGACTTGCTATGTTACTGAGTCGGCTAACTTGGGAATCAAAGATTCTGGCCTCACGTTGGCCTTTGTTGATCCTCTTGCAGGTGACAAAGTTACCACTACCACCACTCCTTTTTCTGTGGTGGCGGGTTCCCAGATTGGGGTGGCGCAGTTGAAAATCTCCCGTGAGTCCGCCGCAGGACTCTTCAAGGCGAAGGTGTTCGTCCGTAAGAATGGCGTAGGAACTCCGCAATGGGATGAGGATGCCGCCAAAGTTACTTTGAGCAGCAAGGATGGCGCGGCGGTGCTCAGCCCATCTCAGGTGGCCCCAACGACTGGTAGCGAATACAATTTGGTGATGAATGGCGTGCAGGATGTAGTGCTGGATGTGGTCGTCCCCGTTGGAATCTCTGCGGCGGATCTGGTGATCGACGTGGCTGAGAGTGCGGTGGATACAGCCCCTACTCCTTCTGAGGAGTGTGATTCAAGCACCGCCTATTTGAAAATCCTCGACAACCCAGCGCCAGTTGGCCTCAATGGACCTGTGATCAATGAAATCGATGCCGTCGGTGTGACCTGCAAGGACAACACGGATTATGTCGAAATCAAGGTGCCAGGAGCCGCAGCTAGTGTGAATTTAACAGGCTGGTCTCTGGTCTTCTTTAATGCGGGCGGCATCAGCACGGACTCCGTTGCCTTAACGGCAACGGATGCGGCCGGTTATTTGGTGATCGGTGGCGAAGGGGTGCGGAATGGCGCACCTTCTGCGGCGGGTTGGATCAACCGAGGCCCGGTTGGTATTGCCGATGGGCCTGCGGCGGTGGCACTCTACAAGGTGGCGAGTTTCCCGCTGGGCACTCCTGCTACGCGTGATTCACTTTACGATTCGGTTATCTACAACACTACGTTGTCAGGATCTATCGGTGTCAATGTAGCTGAAGGCCTGAGTTTCAAAACGTTTACGACACCAGTGGCTGGCATCTACTCTAGTTCGGTGGAGGCTGCGGTTACCGCGGAACGCCCGGGTGCTACCGCTAACGATCCTTCCAAACTTTGCCTCAGCTTCTCCCGCAGCGGAGCAGATGCGGCGGACACGTCCGTGCTCCGTCAATGGTCCACGGCTAACGCCAAGGCTCCGACGCCGAACGCGGAAAATCAATCTGGTGTTCCCGTCGATCTGAGCAGCGTCCCCCAAGTGGTTCGCATCAACGAGGTCAATGCTACCGGCACCGAGTTTATCGAAGTGGTGAATAGTGGGGCAGCACGAGTCTCCCTGGATGGATATACCATCCGTGCCTGTGGTCGTCTGCTTTACACCTTCCGCACTGGCACTTGCCTTGAGCCAGGTGCTGCCGCAGTGGTCTTCGGCAATGATGTCATCACGGTAAACGAAGGGATTGGCCAAAATCCAACGATCAACGCCAATCTGCGATGTGCGATGGCGCTCAACGCTGGCAAGGCGTTGCAACTGGATGATGCCTATGAGTTGGTAGAATTGTTCAACAACGTTGGCACCAAGCTCGGTTGCTTCACTGTGTTCCCACGTGGCGGGATCAGCGCCAACTCGCTCACGAATGGTGCACTTCCGATTATCGGGCTCGCGGCTACCCCAGGGGGCACGAATGCGAATAGCCAGTTTGCTGCTAATGTTCTTGCCACCAGCATTTCACCCACCTGCGCGTCGGAACTTTCCAAGCCTCTACCAGATGGCACAACACCCGAAAACGTTACCATTACCGTTAGCCGGTGCTCCACCATCGGGAGCCTCCAAGTGGATTTGGCAAGCTTGCTGCCGAGCCGGGCGGTTCCTTTTCCTGCGGTGCTGAATTTCACTGACGGTGTCGCATCTCTGACTACGAAGGTCAAAGTCTTCCGTGATGCGGTCACTGCCAATAGCAATGTCCAATTCAACATCACAAATGCATGTTATACGGCAGATCCCGTTTCCCTGACCACGGTGGATAGTGGCCTGATCCTTACCTACGAAGACCCATTACTCGCAGGCACCGCCAACAGCTTTAGTGTGGTGGCGGGATCCGGCACAGGCGTGACTCGGTTGAATGTGACGCGCCAGGATGGTCCGGCGGGGACGTTTAAGGCCAATGTTTATGTGCGAAATAACACGGCCCCATTTGCCATAAATGCCACTGCCGTTGACCTTGATGGCACTGGCTTGGTTCCTGGAGTTGAGCCTGGGCACTATGTGCTCACAATGACGGGCACCAGTTCGGTTGGGTTGAACATCGTCGCCAGACCAAATGCTGCGAACTCCAATCTCTTTATCGACGTAGCCGAAAGCTTTGGTGATTCCGCTCCGACGCCTGCTGAAGAGTGCGATTCTGGCACTGCTAGCCTGACTGTGCTTGCGAACTCGTTGGCAGCAGCCAACGCACCGAATGCCAGCCCAGCGATCAATGAGTTGGACGCACTGGGGGTTATCGGAAAGCCGAACACCGACTTCATCGAAATTAAAACTCAGCCCAACGCCAACCTTGCGGGATGGACGCTGGTCTTCTTTGACGGCAATGGCAATGCCACGGCATCGGTTCCATTGGGTGCGGCCAATGCGGGAGGATACGTTACAGTAGGCATGGGTGCTCCGAGCATTCCGGATGGTCCGGCGGCGGCTGGGCTCTACTTTGGCCCCGCTCCTAGCGTTGGATCTCCCGCTACGCGGAACAATCTGTATGATTCGGTGATCTGGAATGCCACGGGCAGTGGTGGCTTCGGTCCCAACGTCTCCAAGGCATTGCGCGACGACGCAGTGGATCAGCCAGTGATTTTCGAAGCCAATGGGAAATGTTTCAGCGTTTCGGCGCTCGCCCCCAATGCGACTATTGCAACGTTGCGCGGCTGGACTCCTGGCACCACTACGACGCACGGGCCAACTCCGGGTTCAGATAACACCACGGGCACGCTGTTGGATTTGAGCACCGCACCCGGTGTGGTCCGCATTAATGAAGTGCATGCGTTAAACGAGGAATTCATTGAGGTGGTAAATACTGGCGCGACGGCGGTCGATCTCACTGGATTTGCCCTCAAGGCATGTGGACGGCCCATCCCGCTTTACACGTTCCGGCCAGGTTCCATCTTGGTTCCGGGCGCTGCTGCGGTGGTCTATGGAAATGCCGCCGTGAATGAAGGGATCGGTCAGAATCCAGCACTGAGCAACAACCACCGTTGCGCTTTAGTGCTCAAGGCGGCCGCTCCATTCTTGCTGGATGATACCTATGATCTGGTCCAATTGTTTGATGCTGGTAACGTGGAAATCGGCTGCTTCAGCGTTTTCCCAAGACCAGGTGGGGCCTCCAACACCCTCGCGAATGGTGCCTTGCCAGTCATCGGGCTCAATCCTACTCCTGGGGCGACCAATGCGGATGCGCAATTTGCACCGAATACTTTTACTAGTGTGTTGAGCAAAAGCTGCGTGTCCGAACTTTCCAAGGAACTGCCTACGCTGACGGTAACCCGGGTGGGTCCAACGATTGGCAATCTGACGTTGAACATTGCCAGCCCTGCGGGTGTCGCCTCCCTGCCAGCCACCGTGAATTTCGGGGATGGTGAGAGCACGAAGACCGTGTCGCTGGCATTAGCGCGCAACATCACGACCGACGGAGACCGTGCGGTCAATTTCGCTGCGACAGCCGTTTGCTACGTCAATCCCGCCCCGATCCCACTCACGATCAAAGATACCGGCCTAACGGCGGCCTACGTTGATCCGCTCCTACCTGCTTCGGACACGCTCAGTGTGGTGGCCACCGCCGGGCCTGGCGTTTGCCAACTAAATGTCAGCCGCGCTCCTGGAGCAACGGGCACATTACAGGCCAAACTGATCGTGCGTAACCAGGCTGGATTGGCCGAGAACCCCAACTTGTTCACGCTGACCGGGGCCACGGCCATCACCGATAGCGAATATACTTTCTCGATTACCGGTGCCGGGCCAGTGACCTTGGGCGTGACGCCAAAAGTGGGTGCCGCTACAACGGACGTGTTCTTGGATATCTACGAATCCGCCACCGCGGCGGCCCCGACCGTTGCCGAGGAATGCATTTCCGCTACCGCCAAGCTGCATGTGATCGCCAATTCCCTGGCCAATGGGCCGCTCTTTTCTGAAGTCGATCCGCTGGCGCGCCCCACGCAGGAGTTCTTTGAAATTCTCGTTCCAGGGGCATCTGCTCCGGTGGACCTCTCCGCTTGGAAAGTAGTCATGTTTAATGCCTCAGGAACCGTCCTCGGGAGTGTGCAGACGTTAACGACGACGGATGCTAACGGTCGGCTTGTGGTTGGGAATACGGGGGTGCGCCCTGGCTTCCCTGCCAGCAACGGGTGGCAGCCCGTGACGGGCGCTTGGCCCAGCAGCGTCAATGGATTTGGCCTTTACCGGGAATTTAGTGGCACCAAGGCCACCCGCTCCGCGTTGCAGGATTCTTCGATCGGAGATGGTTCGTTAGTAGTGGCCCTTGCTACAACAGTTAGTCAAGAAGGTAGCCCGGACGCTAACTGCTACAGCATTACCCGCTCAGGATCTCTGACCAATGCCAACCTGCGGATCTGGCCAGCTGGCGCCCCAACCACGGTGCCTTCTCCTGGATTCGACAATAACCTTTCCACTGGCGGCTACAAGGCTTGGGTCTTCACCCAAGGACAGGATCCGGCCGTTGTCGGGGACACCCTGCTCCTGAATTATGCGACTGGCACAGCCGCCAATTTGGTAGCGCCTCAAGTGAGTATTTCGATGGTCGGGGCGGACGTCCTCCTCAAATACCCCGTTGGCACGGCGGCGGCCTGCGATCTTAAATTGGTGGTAAGGTTTGAATGCTCCGCGGACATGATGGTATGGACCCCCCAGCCAGCTCCCGCGCCGATCATTTCAGGATTCTGGGAAGAAACCATTCTGGCACCAAATATCGGCACCTGTCAATTTTATCGTGCAGGCGTCAGCTTCCTGCCTTAGAATCGAGAACCATGAAAACATCACCACTTGTCCTCACAGCCTTGGCTGTTCTGTTCGTATCTTGTGATGACTCACAACTGAAAGCCCTCCAGCGGCAGAAGATGGAGGCTGAGGCCAAGGCTACTCAGTTGCAGTTGGATTTGGAGAAAGCCAAGGAGGAGGTCAAGGCGGCCAACCCGGAAGAGTTGAAGGGGAAAATCAGTGCCTTGGAGGAACAGCTAAAGCAAGCTCAGCAAGCCGTGGCGGCCGCTGAGTCCGCCCCCAAAGCCATTCCCGAAGCCGAATTGGAGCAGTCATGGGTCAAGGAATTTAACAAGGCGGCGTTTGCTACCCTGTTCGGTGGTCAGGTGCCCAATGCCAGCACGGACTCCATCGTCATTCCCGATCCGGAAAAGATGTATTCCCGCAAGGTTACCCTGACTTCCGGAGCGATCAGTATTCCGTTTGTCGCGACGGCGGACGCTACTGGGAAATGGAAAATCCCGGCCCCCGAAGTGGTGGCAGCCGCAAATGCTGCGGCCAAGCCTCCAGGCGCACCACAGGGATTCCAACCGCCGCCCAATAACCCACCTCCGGCAGGCGCTCCACCAACCGGGACTCCCACCGCAGGTAATACCCCTCCAGCCGGGAACAAGCCGCCACCGAGTGCGATTCCGCCGCCCCAGCAACCAGGTAAGGGGCTGTCCGGAGCTAAGCTGCAGGAATTCTAACGTAAATTGCAGAGTGGTTTGTTAATCTAATGAAAGGAACCCTTTCCTATTTCGACCCGGCCTCCCATGCCTTGGGATCCCAGCCGAGCGTCATCGAGTTACCCAAAGAACCAGTTTCCGTGCCGACTGGGCGGGGGGAGATGATCTTCTTTTGGAATCGGGAAATGGCCACGTGGGACGTCATGGCGAAGGGCTGCGAACTGCGCATCGGGGCCACCCTGGTGCAGGAAAATGAACGTTTCCCGCTGGAAGACCAGCAAGTCATTTCATCCGATGGACGGCCTTGGCGGTTCGAGCGGATTCCTGAGTTGCCCACGGTGGCTGGGAGGGAAACCCTGCTGATCCCGCTGGGCAAGGCAGGCGTGGTTCTGGGGCGTCGCTCGGACAACCCTCCTTCCTTGGAAAATCCCGCCCAACTACGGGTGGATCTGGACACCGACGATCAACGCATCGCCCGCAGTGGCAACGCCTCCATTGAGCCCACGCCTCATGGTTGGGCGCTGCATCAGATCAAAGGAACCACCGAACTGAACGGGCGGGCTGATTTTCGTTCCGCCCCTTTGCTCTACGGAGATCGTTTCGTCGTGGGTTGCAATTCCTTTGAATTTCGGGGTGACAGCATTGCGTTAGTGAAAAGTATTCCCGGGGCTGAAGTCGAGGCGGTCAACGCTGGCCTGCGGGTTGGTGGCGGGAAGTTGATTCTCCAAGGCGTCACCATGCGCGTAGCTCGCGGTGAGTTTATCGGCATCATTGGCAAGAGTGGCATGGGCAAGAGCACGTTGATGAATGCGCTCTGCGGTCTGGGGCCAGCCAACATTGGACGGGTCACGATTGATGGAAATGTCGTCAATGGGCCGGGTGATCTGACCCGACTTTCCGTGGGGATCGTGCCGCAGGATGACGTGGTGCACCGCGAACTCACGGCTCGCCAAGCGGTGTTGTATAGCGCCAGACTTCGTTTCAAAATGCCGCGCAAGCATCAGGAAGCACTCACCGAAGGCGTGCTGAAGCGGCTTGGTCTGGCGGAGCATATGGACAAGCAGATTGGCCGTCGGATGTCCGGCGGTCAGCGGAAACGGGTGGGCATTGCGACGGAATTGCTAGCGCTGCCAGTCATGCTATTTTTGGATGAACCATCCTCTGGGTTGGATCCTCAGACGGAGATGGAACTCATGGACTTACTCCAGACCATGAGCCGGGTGAACAAACTCACGGTGATCAGCACCACCCACATGTTGGACAATGCGGATGCTTTCAACCGGTTGCTGATTATGCATCGGGCCCGGATGGTTTATTTGGGCAACAACGCGGATGCGCGGAAACATTTTTTTGGGCAGACGGAAGAGGATCTGGCAGCCGGGATGCGCTTGCGTTCCTTGAGCAATATTTACGAAGTGCTTACACCTCGTAAGGAAGGGGACATCGAACTAACCTCCGAGCAGCGGGATGCAGCGGAAGAGTCACTGGCGATTGATTGGGAAAGAAAATTTTCCGAAACCCGGCGGGACCTTCAGGATGTCGCAGTGCCGCCGCCCACTCCGCGAGCCGCCGCCCCGCGGCAGGCCCGGCCTGGGCCGCTGAGCATTCTGATCACGTTGATTAGTCGGCAGTGGGCTATTTTCAAATCCTCTCCCCTCAACATTTTATTCCTGCTGCTCCAGGCCGTTAGCATTGGTGGACTGATTGGATGGGTCTCGGATGACGGAGGTTTCCGGCTCTTCCTTGGCTTGATCGCCAGTATGTGGTTTGGCTGTAGCAATGCGGGCCAACGGATCGTGGCGGAAATGCCCATCTTCCGGCAGGAGCGCATCGCTGGCATGGGGATCCACACCTACATCCAGAGTAAATTTATCTTCCTCAGTGTGCTGACCAGTCTGCAAACGATGATCCTGTTTTTCTGCATGACCGTGGCTGCGTTCCTCTTCAATCCGACAGATAAGGTAACCATCGAGCCAGGGGCCGACCCCACGCTGGTCGAGAAAACTCCCTTGGAGAAATTCAGCGAAGCCATGGCTGGTGGGACCGAGACGGCGGGGCGCGATGCGAAGACCTTTGAACTGCGCAGTAAATTACTTGAATGGGCTCAAGTCGTTGAGCCTAATGCCGCCCGGCCAGAAATTGTCACCACCACCACCCCGCCGCCGGGAAATTTAATCCTTCGACTGGCGCAAATGACTGGTTTGGAAAGCAATCTTAAGGGATCGGGTCCGGACTTGGTGTTGGATCATGCCAAAGGCGACAAAACCCTGCTGGAAACCACCACCGAAGGCACCGACCTGCAGCAACAGGCCTTGGTGAAGCAAATCAAAGCTTTCCGCCTGCCCGGCAAGGCCACCGCCTCAGAATCCATTGTGGCCGCCACTGAGGCGGACTTGGCAACCTTTGTCGGCAACACTGGGGAGCCCTTGTTTGATGAAGGGATTCCCTGGCAAAAAGTGCTCACCACCTGCTTAAGTTTACGCCTGTTGGCGTTATTGGCTGCGGCTATCACTGGCGTTGCCATTGGTCTGGCGATTTCCGCCTGTGTGCAGAATGAGGTGCAGGCGGTGATGTGGGTTCCCTTGTTCCTCATTCCGCAGATCCTTTTCGGCGGGCACGTGGTTACGGAGCCTGCCATGTCCTGGCCCGTGCGGGCTTTTTGCAAATTCATCCCCAGTTACTCCGCCGAGAAAATTGCCGAAGTCTCCGAACTCTATGGGTTGCGGGTGCCAGACATGGTGAATCGAACCAAGATCCCCTCATTCCTTCATCCTGATGGGGGCACGGAAACAGTGTATGTTCCGCGCCATGATGACAAGGATAAGAAGGTGGATTACGAGCGCTTATCGCCTGTCAACAGTGCTTGGCAAAATCTCGTGGTTTTTCATTCCAGTGCGGGGATGCACATTCCGCTGGAAGACACCAAGGGGAAAAAGGATTCCGTCGTCATGCGCGCAGACGTGTTGTTCAAGAAGGGGGAACTTTATCGTAACATCAATCCAGCCTATCGCGCGTTCTCCGTGCTGGGAGGATGGGTGGTTTTTTGTTACGTAGTGGTTTATCTGGCCTTGCGGAAAAAGCAAACCAAGCCCATGTAGTCCGATGATGCGTGCCCCTCGACTTGTTCCGATTCTTGCCTCCACCTGCGTGATTCTTGCAGCAGTTTGTATTTGGGCTATCTGGAAGCAACCGTTTATCGAATTGGCAGGTTTTGGCAGCAATACGCTTGATGGTTTTGCTTGGGAGGATACGCCAGCCGATGCGGACCGCTCGGCCTGCTTTAAACTAACCTATGCCTTGATCGCGACTGCCGTGGCCTGCTGGTTGCCTGGTTGGCTCAAACTGGTGGCCGCCGCCAGCGTGGGATATGCCGGGTGGATCTATTACCAATGTTTGGAGCCACACCTCCAGACGCTCGAGAAGATGAAAGCCATGGCGGCAGAGGGTGGAGCCGAATCCGAGGCCTTGGTGAAAACTGCCATCGACGGCATCAAGCCATTATCTGGAGCCTACACTTCCGGTGGGGCACTGGTCCTGCTCTGCCTACTGGTGCTCCTGCAACTCGTGCTGCTGAAGAAAGATTCAACGCGACTTACGCTCGGAAGCATCGGTCAACAGCGAGTGCTGTTTTAGGTTTGCGGGTTAAATTTCATCGGTCCAAAAAAATAATTTCAATTGGGTGTAACCCGCTTTTACGATTTTGCCAATACAACTACAGAACCCCATGAAAATCACCTCCATCACCTCCCTCCTTACATGCTGCGCCCTGCTCCTCGGCGGAGTCGGACGGTCGCACGCGCAAGAAGATATCTCTCCCCAAGTCAAAGAAGCCTTGGAGGGATCGGAAAAAGGCGTTGATCCAACCGCCAAAACCAACAACAAGGAAGCCGCGAAAAAAGGGGACGGTAATTGTGACGGGGTTGATCCAGATGATATTGCTCCGCAAAACGTTTATGCCAAGTTCGAGTCCTTGGACTTGGTCCTTGAGAAGAGCAAGAAAATCGACTGGAAAGCCATCTATGAGAAGACCGTTGGAGATGTGGACAGCTCGAAATTTAAAGACGTCAAGTCGGACGTGCCATTTCTCATGGGCGTGCGGATGGCGGATGGTTTATTTTCCGTCAAGATTCGGAGCAAGGAAGAATTAAATAAGTGTGCTGATGATATCCGGGATTTCGCCCGCAAGTTGGGGGTGGCGGAAAAGGATCTGAGTGATGCCGAAGAAGCGCGCCAGTGGGCCGTAAAAGGCCAATGGATGCAGGTGGTGGCCAATCTGGGATTCATTCAAATGCGTGTCATTCAACAAATGAAAAGCGCGAAAGCCACCGCCGATCAGCGGCGGTTGATCCTTCTGGGCGGCTGGATTGAAGGGGCTCGGATTGCTGCCAATGGGGTGCTTACAGCCAAATCTTCCACCAACCTTGACTGGGACCCATCTTATTCCCTGCGTGATCCCTTGCTGGTCTGTGCCCTCATCAAAATGTTAGATCAACTCGGTCCAGAAGCGGCTAAATCTGCGCCCGTCGTGCTGATGAAAAAGCATCTTCCCCGGGTAAAACAAATTGTCGATATTTCCATAGATCCTAAAAAGGGCAAGATCCCGGCCGAGCAGATCGAGGAATTAGTCAAGATGGCCACAGAAGTTCTACAGTCCGCCGTGAAGTAACATTTATGTGTAGCCCTTTGCATTCATTCTAGACAAACCACCGAGAACAGCCTTAATTACCAAACCATGAAGTCCCCATCCCAGCGAGTTCCTTTCAAGTTAGCGCAACTATTCGCGCGGCAGTCCGACACTCGGCATGGTAATTCAATGACGTATTTGGCGCTGTGTGGTATCGTGAGCTTGTTTACGGCGTGTTCTCCTCCTGAGGCGAAGCCAGCGGCCCCTGCTCCGGCCAAGGAAAGTCCAGTGGCAGCGGCCCCAGAGGAGAAATCGGCCGTTCCAACGCCGCCACCCACTGAGCCGAAAGCGCCGGAGCCAACGCCTGTCGTGGCCGCCGCAGAACCTGCCGCACCAACGCCTCCTCCAGCTCCGATCGAGCAAGTGCAAAAGCCTGCTGAAGTGGCACCCGCACCAACCCCTGCTCCGGCACCAACTCCAGAAGAACAAACCGCTCCACCCAAGCCCAAGATCGTCGAGGAAAACCAGCCCTCCGATAAAGAAACGGGTCTGCCACTTCCGCCGCCCACCTCCTCAGACCCCAATGGTTCCAAGCAGCCTGCGGACGCCCCGCAGGCAGCGACCCACAACATTGCCCCCGCCGGTAGCAACGGGAAAGGGATGGAGATCAACCCAGACCAGGTGGCTCCGCAGAACGTCTATGCTAAGTTCCAGTCGTTGGATGCGGTGCTGCAAAATGCCAAGATTGATTGGCAAGCCGTTTACGATCAGACGGTGCAGGACGTGGACAGCAACGCCTATAAAAACATTCGGGCCAGCGTGCCCTTTCTCATGGGAATGCGGATGGCGGACGGGTTGTTCTCCGTCAAAATAAAAAACAAAGAGGAACTGAACAAATGCGCCGATGACATCCGCGATTTTGCTCGTAAGCTAGGAGTGGATGAATCAAATCTCCGTGATGCCGAGGAAGCCCGGCAATGGGCTGTCAAAGGACAGTGGATGCAAGTCGTAGCCAATCTTGGATTCATCCAGATGCGCGTCATTCAACAAATGAAAAGTGCCAAGGCCACCGAGGACCAGCGTCGCCTGATTCTCTTGGGAGGCTGGATTGAAGGCGCGCGGATCGCTACTCGAGGGATCCTTTCCTCCAAGCCACCAGCCAATGTCGAATGGGATCCGTCCTATTCCCTGCGGGATCCGCTACTCGTCAATGCGCTCATCAAAATGCTCGGCCAGTTGGGACCGGAAGCCAGCCAGACCCCGCAGGTCAAGCTCATGGTGAAGTATCTCCCCAGAGTTCAGAAAATCGTCGACATCAACATTGACCCCAAGAAGGGCAAAATCAGCCGCCAAGACATGGAAGAACTTTTGAAGATTGCCAACGAGGTCGTAACCGCCGCAGTTGATTTTAAATCCTAAATTTTGCATTACCCCACCGAATCCGTGCCTGCTAGTTTGTTAAGCTGCAGGTTTCACTAACACAAACACAAACACAACACAAAATGAAAACCAGAAGAGCAATAATTGGTGTCCTCACCGTCATGATCCACGCTTTGCAAATGACCGGCCTCCAAGCCAGTCCTGCCCAAGCCGAATCCATCGCGCGGACTATGACCCGTAAATTGGTGGCCGACGGATATGCCGTCACCCCAATCGCCTTCGACACCCTGGGCAGCGGCCAGACCGCCACGCACTATCTGCGCGTTGAGCCCGGCGTGGACTATGCCGTCACCATTGGCGGGGATACCGAAGCCCTGAACCTCGACCTCGTGATCTATGACGAATTCGGCCAGGAAGTGATCCGTGACTACCGCTTGAGCCAACTTGCGGGAGCCACTTTCCGTTCCACCTACGCCGGCCAAGTCAAGGTCATCGTCATCATGAAGCAAGCTCGCACTCTGGGTTCCTACTGCCTGCTCCAATCCTCCCGCACAGGTCTGCGTCTCCCGATGCCCGCCCCATCCGCTCCAAACTGAGTTTTAAGATTCCCTAACCTAATCTAGCATAACCATGAAAATTATCTTAGCCTTAGCCCTTACGTTGCTCGGAGTAAGTTGCACGACCTATGAAGTGCGGCCGACCCGCCACGTCTATCATAGCAGTGGCTCCGGTGTTTCCGTTTCCACTTCTCCGGAGTCCTTTGACCATGTGGGCGGTATTCGTTAATCCTGTAGTATAACCACTCAACCAAAAGAAAAATGAAACACATCCTCCTACTTGCCTTTGCCTGCTTGGCGACGGGCCTGTCCAGTTGCGAAACTGTCGTCGTTCAGCCGGTGAAGCATCACACCACGAAGCGTTACTCTTCCGGTGCTTCCGTGAGCCACTCACCTGAATCCTTCGACCACGTTCCAGGAATCCGGTAATATTCGTTAGCTGCGTGCAGCGCAGTTAAATCCCAGGAAGCGGCCTCCAGCAATGGAGGTCGCTTTTTTTTTTTGGCCACGCGGGTCTGGAGGCAAACGTTCTCCCTTGTCCGATTCCCCACGTCGTGCTAAAGAAGCGCCCATGCGAAATCCCCTTTCCCTTGTTGCCTTCAGTGTCGCCAGTTTGAGTGTTGCTCTTTCAGGCTGTAAATCCATGCCCTCCTTTCATTTGCCGAAGTTCTCGTTCGGAAAAAAGGGGGCCGAAGGTGCTGAGGACGAAAAGGACCGCAGCAAGCGTGAAACGGCAGAGAGCGCCTTTCTGGAAGTCTGCAAAAAGCTTGGAGCTGAGGGAGATGCGGTGACCGGCCGCGATGGATACTTCTTCAGTGGCAACGAAATTAAGCGCCTGGGAGCCACCCCGGAAGTCGGTTCTGGTAATTTCTCCGCGGCGGTGAATGCTATTGCCGATTATCGTCGGCAGTTGAAGCAAAATGGCACAGAGTTAATCGTGGCGGTGGTGCCACCGAAGGGCTTGATCATGGCTGAAAAAGTCTCCAAGGAAGCCAAGGTGCCAATGAAGAGCGGCCGCCCAGTGGCACTCGATAGCTATTATGCGGCCGCGGCGGAAGCGCTTTCCAAGAAAGGTGTCAAAGTCGTCTATCTCAACGATGCTTTTTTGAAACAGCGCACGGGTAAAACCGGAGATCTTTTCGCCAAAGGCACCGCTCAATTCACCCCCGCTGGAAGCAAATTGATCGCCACCGAAATCGCCAGTGCCGCCAGCCTCAGCAAGGGCGAAGCGGGCTTGGTGGCAAAGGACGCCACCATCGAAGCGGGCAATGAACTCGGCGGCAAAGCTGAGAAATTGCCAGCGCGCCAGATTTTCAAATCCGACGGAACCACGGCCCTTTCCCTGCCGGACTCTGGGGGCACGGTGCTGGTCATGGCGGATCAAAGCGTCAATCTGTGGAAGAGTGATCACGCCAGTGTGGCCGAGCAACTGAGTTACGAATTGCAGCGTCCGGTCAGCGTCATGAGTGGATCCTCCGCCCGGAACGAGCAGCGGCTCAAAATCATGCGTCAGGGCACCACGGCCAAGAGTCCGTTGGCCAATACCAAGTTGGTGGTATGGCTTTTCAACGCCTTGGATCTGTCCAGCGGAGACTGGGATGTCGTTCCGCTCAAACTCGAATTTAAGACGGCAGAGCCTAATCTGCGCATTAACTAACTTCCTCAAACTATTCACACCTAACCACAAAAAAAATCAGATGCCTAAAGTAAAATTAAAGACCGGAATTGAAATGGCCTACACCGAAGTAGGCAGCGGGGAACCCGTGATCTGTATCATGGGAGTGACCGCCCCTGGAGTTGTCTGGGAAGCCCATGCCGCCGCCTGGAGCAAGGAGTTCCGCTGCATCCTGGGAGACAATCGCGGGGTGGGGGACACGGACAAGCCCGCTGGCCCCTACACCACCGCAATGATGGCTGATGACTATGCCGCCCTGATGGACGAGCTGGGCATCAAGCAAGCCCGGGTTGTGGGGTGTTCGCTGGGTAGCGTGATTGCGCAGCAACTCTGCCTGCGCCATCCTGAGAAGGTAAAAAGTGTCATCTTGATGTGCACTTGGGCTCGGCAGGATCGGTTTGGCTTAACCACTTGGGAGCACATGATGAAGTGCAAAGAACACTTCAGCGCAGGGGATTTCATGCATTACGTCCACATGCTCATTTTCACCAAGCCATGGTTCGATAATGATGACTGCTGGAAGGCGATTCAGGAAGGCAACGCCTCTGCGGGGGATAACCCCAATCCGCAACCCGTCCACGCCATGCACGCGCAGGCCGCCGCTGCGATGACTCACAATACCTTGGATCAGTTGAAAGACGTGAAATGCCCAGCCCTCGTGATTGGCGGCAAAAACGATGTGTTCACGCCGCGCTGGATGGGAGAGGAAACCGCCGCTGCCATCCCTGGTGCAGAGTTGCACCTTTACGATGACGCGGGTCACGCCTTCCACTGGGAATGTCTCGAGGACTTCAATCCCCGGACCACCGCTTGGCTAAAAACACACTAAGCCTCTTAACCATATCTTCATTTTAAGCCGCATGGGAATTCCCATGCGGCGTTTTTAGTATTTGCAGAAAACCGCAAATACATTGTATGTTAACCGAAGAATCTGTTCCCCCTCCCCAAACCAAAATGAAACTCCTAATTGTTGAAGATTATGTGCCCCTGCGCACTTCAATTGCCCAACTCCTCCGCGAGAACAGTTACGTCGTGGATGACACGGGTGATGGCACGGAAGCTGTGGAATTGGCGACCAAGAATAACTACACCCTGGCGATCATCGACATCATGCTCCCGGGCACGGATGGATTGGACGTGCTGCGAGCCATTCGCAAAGCCGAAAAATCCACCGCCGTGCTCATGATCACAGCGCGGGACTCGATTGATGATCGGGTCAAAGGACTGGATGCCGGAGCGGACGATTATTTGATCAAGCCGTTCTCGCTGGAAGAGTTGATGGCCCGGGTGCGCGCACTCCTGCGCAGAGCCAACCAAGTGCGAGACCCCGTGATCAAGGTGGGAGACTTGGAACTGGACACCCGCCGCCGCAGCGCCCGGCGTGGCACCCATGAGTTGGATCTGACCTCCAAAGAATATAATCTATTGGAACTCCTGATGCTGCGCACTGGGCAGATCGTGACCCGGGCGGACGTGTGGGAGCAGCTTTATGACTTTGATCAGGAAATGGAGAGCAACGTGATCGATGTGTTTGTCGCTTACCTGCGCAAGAAAGTGGAGCGTCCGGACCTGCCCAAGCTCATCCATACCCGCCGCGGTCAGGGTTACATTCTGGAAGCGCGCAAGGAAGATGTTGCGGAGGCGGCCAGTATTTAAGGTTCGTCGTTGGTGCCATTCTCTATTGCGTAAGCAATAGTCGTTGCCAGTCGGGGTGGTCGGGAGTGAGCATCCACCCACTATGACTACCTGGTTAAAAATTGTCCTTCCTTCCGTTGCCCTGGCCGGCTTGATCCCCTTGCTGGCTGAGGTTACTACGCCCGCTGCGAAACCTGCTGCCGCGAGCGCCACCACCGCCATTGGCGATATGGCTCGTGCCGCCTTGGATTTCCTGGCTACACTAGACGATGCGCAGAAGGCGCAAGCTTCCTTTGCCATGGACAGTGCAGAGCGGGAAGATTGGCATTTCGTGCCATTTGAACGCAAAGGCCTGACGCTGAAAGAGATGCGCCCGGACCAACAGCACCTGGCCTATGGCCTGCTGCATACCGCCTTGAGTTATGACGGCTTCCGCAAGGCCACGCAAATCATGAGCCTGGAAAAAATCCTCTGGGACTTGGAGAAAGAATCACCCAAGCGCGATGCCGCCAAATATTACGTCAGCATCTTCGGCACCCCATCGGCTACAGGCACGTGGGGCTGGCGCTTCGAAGGTCACCACATGTCGATGAATTTCACCATCGTGGATGGCAAGAATGTTGCCATCACCCCATCGTTCCTGGGGGCTAATCCGGGCGAGGTCATGAGCGGTAATCGCAAGGGGCTGCAAGTGCTCCAACGGGAGGAGGAACTTGGTTTCGAGCTGGTCAATGCCTTGGACGAAACGCAGAAGAAGACGGCCATCATCTTGGAAAAATCCCCCGACGAGGTGATTACCAAGGACGATCATCACGTGAAGCCACTGGAGCCCACCGGCCTCAATGCGGGCCAAATGACGCCAGCACAACGCACCAAGCTGCAGGCCATCATTGAAACATACTTCCGCCGCTTCCGCCCTGAATTGGCCGATGGTGAACTGGCCAAGGTGGCTGCGGCTGGATGGGATAAACTGAATTTTGCGTGGGCTGGAGCGACGCAAGTTGGCCAGGGCCACTACTATCGGGTGCAGAATAATACCTTCCTCATTGAATTCGATAACACCCAGAACAATGCCCACCATCCCCATGCCGTGCTGCGGGACTTTGCCAATGATTTTGGCACGGACTATTTGCAGCAGCACTTACGGGCAGAGCACGGGAAGTAAGAATTTTTCTGCAACTCCGATGGTGGCGCGTGGTTCATTCTCCACACACGCCATGAAAACGATTCTTTACACCACGCTTTGTTGCCTGCCCAGCCTGCTGCTGGGCGCGGAGCCACTGACGACCGAGCAGACGAATTTCTTCGAGAAGAAGATTCGGCCGGTCTTAATTGATAAATGTTACCGCTGCCACGGCCCCGACACCGAAAAGGCGAAGGGTGGCTTGCGGCTCGACACCCGTGAAGCAATGCGTAAGGGCGGAGACAATGGACCCGCGGTGGTGCCGGGCGATGTGGATGGCAGCCTGATCATCGAAGCCCTGCGCTATGCCAATGCGGATACCGCCATGCCACCTAAAAAATCCGGTGGCAAACTCCCAGACGCCGTGATCGCTGATTTCGAAACCTGGGTCAAGCTGGGCGCACCGGATCCTCGGGAGCCAGCGGTGGCCGGAGCCGCGGAAAAGCCATCGAGCAAGACCTGGAGCGACTATGGCGAGGCCACAAAATGGTGGTCCTGGCAACTTCCTGTGAGCACACCACCGCCGACGAACAAGGACGCGAAGTGGGCTTGGGGCGCGGTGGACCACTACATTGCGGCCGGGTTGGAAAAGAAAGAATTGCAGCCGGTGGGTGATGCGGATGCCGCCACTTGGTTGCGTCGCGTTTACTTCGATCTCATCGGCCTGCCGCCGCGGCCGCAGGAAGTGGTGGATTTCGTGAAAGCTTGGGCGGCGGATCCTGCCAAAGCGCGCACGGAGGCCGTGGATAAGCTGTTGGCAACTTCGCAATATGGCGAACGCTGGGCCCGCCACTGGTTGGACGTGGCCCGCTATGCCGAGTCCAGTGGCAAGGACGTCAACATGATCTATAGTTCGGCATGGAGGTATCGGGATTATGTGATCGGAGCCTTCAATGCCGACAAGCCATTCGATCGATTCCTCGCGGAGCAACTGGCAGGCGACTTACTGCCAGCCAAGGATTCCAAAGCGCGCGCCGAGCAGTTAATTGCCACAGGCTTTCTCGCCCTCGGCCCGAAATCACTCAACGAAATGAGCCCCGCCCAATACGCCTTGGATGTGGCCGATGAACAAATCGACACCGTTTCCCAAGCCTTCCTGGCTACCACCATTGCGTGTGCGCGTTGCCACGATCATAAATTTGATCCCATTCCGCAGCGCGAATATTACGCTCTGGCCGGAATTTTCCTCAGCACCGATACCCGCTATGGCACGGCCGGCGGGGTGCAGAATCGACATGCCACGGACTTAATTGAGTTGCCGGTGGATTGCGGATTGCCAGCGGTGGGGAAGAAATTTACCCCTGTGGAATTGAAGTCCAAGGAGGAAGAGTTGGCGAAGCTTAAAGTCGAGCGGGATGAAATGTTCCGTGACGCTTTCCAACAACGTCGGAACCCAGCTGAGAGTAACAACGCCCAGGACCAATTGCGGAGGCTGGCGCTGATTGCGCGCACCGGACTGCTGGAGGCGGAACTCAAGACGTATGATGCGGCAGGAAACAACAAGTTGCTCTGCATGGGCGTGCTGGATGAGCCCGCCGAACGCAAGCTGGGCGATGGTTTGGGAGATTTTGTAAAACGCCGGATTCAGGAACGGATCTCGCGTCCTGCGCAGTTTTCACAGGTGGCCGACAGCCCGCTGTATATTCGCGGAGATGTGACCAAGCCGACCGGCACCGTGCCCCGAGGATTTGTTAGCGTCCTTAGCAAAGGGGAGGCTCCCAGCATCAAACCCAAGACCAGCGGTCGTCTGGAATTGGCCGAGTGGATGGTCTCGCCTGGCAATCCACTGACCGCCAGAGTGATGGTGAATCGCGTGTGGCATTGGATGTTCGGACGCGGCTTGGTGCCCACCGTGGATAACTTCGGCACCACCGGAGAACCGCCGGCAAACTTGGCGTTGCTGGATCATCTGGCGCTGCATTTCTCCAAAGATCTGAAGTGGAGTGTGAAGGCGTTAGTGCGCGAACTGGCCTTGAGCCATACGTATGCGTTGGGTTCGACTTACGATGATCATGCCTTCCATGTGGATCCGGAAAATGCGCTCTGCTGGCGCGTCACGCCACGTCGGTTGGAGGCGGAATGCATTCGCGATGCCATCCTCACGGTGAGCAGCGCCTTGGATCTGCGTCCTCCAGCGGGATCCGGTGCCGCCTACTATGGCGAAGCCCAGATTGGTGGGCCGCGCGCTCGGGTGGTGGCGGAATCCGGGTTGTCGAATCCGGTGGGAAACTATCGGTCCGTCTATCTTCCCGCCGCCCGTGAAGCCTTACCGGAAGCGATGGATGTCTTCGATGCTCCGGATGGAAATTTGGTCGTCGGCAAGCGCGAATCCACCAATACGCCCAGCCAAGCGCTGTTCCTCATGAACAGTCCGTTCGTGGCGGAACAAGCGGAGAAATTTGCCGAGAAACTGCTCACCGCCATCCCCAGCAGCGGACCAAATGCGGGCGCAGGCGACAAGTTAGCCGAGCGCGTCCGTTGGGCCTACGGACTCTGTTTCAGTCGCTGGCCCACCGAGGGCGAAATCTATGCCGCCCAAGCGTTCTTCAGTCGCTTCCCCGCCGACAGCATCAACGATGCTCCCAGCAGCAAACTGAAAGACGAGAAAGCGCTGAAAGCCGCCTGGGTCAGCTTCTGTCGCGCACTCTACGGCAGTGCCGAGTTCCGCCAACTCAACTAACCAGCCTCATTTTCTAACTTCCCTTACTAACTTACTCCCTGCTCCAGCCATGAACTCCTGCGGAAATATTACCCCACTCCTCAATCGTCGCTCTCTGCTCCAAGGCATTGCCAACGGCTTCGGTTGGTTGGCCTTCAGTGGCCTGACTGGTCGCTCGCTGGCAGCAAATGCCACCGGACCACTGGCACCAAAGCCCACGCATTTCCCCGCCCGGGCGAAGCGGGTGATCTTCCTTTGCATGACCGGTGGGCCATCGCATGTGGACACCTTCGATTACAAACCGAAGCTCACCGCCGACAGCGGTAACGCTGGGAAACGGCCTGGCACCAAGCTGCTGGGCTCCCAGTGGAAATTTTCCCAACACGGCAAGAGCGGCCTTTACCTCTCGGAATTGTTTCCCACCTTAGCCAAACACGCCGATGAACTTTGCCTGCTGCGGTCCATGCAAACGAACCTGCCAGCCCACCCGCAAGCGTTTCTAAACCTGCACACCGGTTCCTCGCAATTCGTGCGACCCTCGTTGGGCGCGTGGTCGCTTTACGGCCTGGGCACCGCCAACGAGAACCTGCCAGGCTTCGTGACCATTTCTCCCAGCACCTCGAATGGGGGTGCCCAGAATTACGGCAGCTCGTTCCTGCCCGCCATTTATCAAGGCACCCGCATCGGCAGTAATGCGCGCAGCATTGCCAATGCGCGGGT
Source organism: Verrucomicrobiales bacterium (assembly GCA_031411295.1). Classification (GTDB taxonomy): domain Bacteria; phylum Verrucomicrobiota; class Verrucomicrobiia; order Verrucomicrobiales; family V1-33; genus JAGNEJ01. Next base: position 72,272 of record JANOAV010000187.1, read on the forward strand.
GGCTAATCTGGAACCCAGTGTAAACCAGGCTGCGCAGCGCACGGAGTTGGAACTGCTGCAATCCCTCAATGCTCAGAAATTGAAGAAGGACATGGTGAATCCAGAAGTGGAAGGCGTCATTCAAAGCTATGAATTGGCGTTTAAAATGCAGTCGGAAATGCCGTCTGTCATGGATGTGGAAAAGGAAACGGCTGCCACTAAGAAGCTTTACGGCTTGGACAATAACCGCACGGCAGAGTTCGGCCGCAAGTGTCTGCTGGCCCGACGCATGGTGGAGAAAGGCGTGCGCTTCGTGGAAATTAATCACGGCAACTGGGATCAACATTTCAATCTCGGCACCGCGCTGGCCAACAACTGCAATGAAATCGATCTACCAATCGCAGGTCTGCTAACGGATCTGCAACAACGCGGTATGCTCAAGGATACCCTCGTAATCTGGGGCGGAGAGTTCGGCCGCACACCGCATGCGCAGGGCGGAGACGGGCGGGATCATAACAACAAAGGATTCACCATGTGGATGGCCGGGGGCGGCGTGAAGGGCGGCTACAGCTATGGTGCCACCGATGACTACGGCTACGAAGCGGTGGACAAACCCATGCCCATCCACGACTGGCACGCCACGGTCCTGGCGTTGTTAGGCTTGGATCATGAGCAACTGACATTCCCCTACGCAGGACGAGATTTCCGTCTCACGGATACCAAAGGAACCGTGGCGAAGGAGATCTTGGCGTAAGCGGCCCCTCGACAGTCCACACTTGCACAGCCTGCTCGCTGCGTCATGCTTGCCGCCATGAAGCCGCTTGATCCCGCCACCGTTCCCTTGATCCAACTCGCCCTCGCTGAAGATGTGGGAGTGGGTGATGTCACTGCGCAATATTTTACACCAGCCACCGCTCGGACACGTGCGCGAATTTTCGCGAAGGAAGCGGGAGTTCTGGCAGGAGTGGCGGTCGCCCAAGAGGTCTTTGAGCGGGTCGATGCAGGCCTGGCCATCAAACTGCTCAAACAGGATGGAGCGGCACTCAAGGTGGGGGACACGGTCATGGAGATTTCCGGCTCGACCCGTTCCATCCTGACGGCTGAGCGCACGGCGTTAAATTTCCTGCAACGTCTGTCTGGAGTCGCGTCACAAACACAGCGCTACGTCCAAGCGCTAGGAGTTACCAAATGTCGGCTGTTAGACACCCGAAAGACCACGCCAGGTTGGCGGTTGCTGGAGAAAGCGGCGGTGAAGGCTGGGGGCGGCACGAACCACCGCATCGGCCTGTATGACATGGCGATGGTGAAGGATAATCATTTGCTGGCGGAGGCCGGTTTGCCCGCCTTGCAGCATGCCATTGATGCCCTGCATCGGGATCACCCTAACATGCGTGTCGAGTTGGAAGCGGACCGCATTTCTCAAGTGGAAGGGTTCCTCACGCTGCGGGGCGTTAGTGTGATCCTGTTGGATAACATGTCCCTGGAAGAAATGGGCCGCTGTGTCGCGCTGGTGGATGGCCGGGTGCAATTGGAGGCTAGCGGCGGAGTCACTTTGGAGCGCCTACCTCAGATTGCGGCCACTGGCGTGGACTTCATTTCCTGCGGGGCGCTGACGCACTCAGCCAAGGCCTTGGATTTGTCATTGGAATTGCTCGGGGACGCCTAAAACTCATTCCTCCCCTTGCCCCTTGCGTTGGGGCCATTTTTGCTTCAGGTGCCCTGCCTATGAAGATACTCGTTGTTGGCAAAGGTGGTCGGGAACACGCGTTGATTACAGCCTTGGCGGCATCGCCTCAGGCTACGGAGATCTATGCATTTCCCGGGAGCGATGCGATTTTCGCGCTCGCGCAGCGGACCACGGCCACGGATCTGGACTCGCTGATCGATTTCATGAAGGCGCAGGAAATTGAGCTGTGTGTGGCAGGCGAGGAAAGCTACCTAGTCACCGGCATCGGCCTGGCCAATGCGTGCGAAGTCGCTGGCATTCCCTGCTGGGGGCCGCCTAAAGCGAGTGCGCAGTTGGAAGCCAGCAAGGAGTTCGCCAAGCAATTCCTGGTGCGCCATCAGATCCCCACTGCACGCTATGTGGCCGTCGAATCCTACGACGAGGGCGTGGCCGCCCTGACTGAATTTCCCATCGTGCTCAAGTTCGATGGTTTGGCCGCCGGCAAGGGCGTGGCCGTGTGTGCTAACCGGGAGGAGGCCCTGGAGTTCCTGGATACCATTTTCGTGAAAAAGTCTTTCGGGCCGGGTCGGTTAGTGGTGGAACAATGTTTAGTGGGACCGGAACTGAGCGTCTTCGCCTCCATCGTGGACGATCAATACCACATCCTCTGTCCCGCACGTGACTACAAACGAATCTTTGATGCTGACGGGGGGCCGAACACCGGTGGCATGGGCGCGGTGGCCAGCTTGGAGATCGTGTCACCGGAAATGTTGGCAACCATCGAGCGAACGATCGTCCAGCCCACGGTAGCCGGCCTGCGCCAGGACGGTCTGCGCTACCGGGGGTTCCTCTATTTCGGACTCATGCTCACGGCGGACGGACCGAAAATCATTGAATATAACTGCCGGTTTGGCGATCCTGAATGTGAAGCGGTCATGCCCTTGGTGAGTGGAGATTTCGCCCAGTATTGCTTGGATGGAGCCCGGGGCACGCTGCGTCCAGAGTTGTTGACCTTTGCCGGAGGCTGGAGCATCTGTCTCATTCTGGCGTCCGCTGGCTACCCTGCGACTAGTCGCAGTGGCGATGTCATTTCCGGCTTGGACTCGACTGCTGGAGTGCGCGTCTATCACTGTGGCACCCGCAAGAATGCGGCAGGAAACTTCGAAACCAACGGCGGTCGAGTCTTGGCAGTGGTCGCCCAAGCGCCTACCCGTCAACGGGCACGCGAGCAAGTCTATGCCGAGGCCAGCAAAATCGACTTCCCCGGTTCCCAAAGACGCTCCGACATCGGAGAACGGAACTTTACCTAACTAAAGTCAGGAAGGATCACGAGCGCTTCCGATGGGTAAAGGGAAGGCTCTTGGCCACTCCGAGGATGAGGCTGGAGAGTCGATAATCCGGAGCTGCGTCTGCCAAAATTTTCCGCACGGCCGGGGCATCACTGAACTCCAAGCCCCGACCCAGCGCGTAGGTTAGGAGCTTTTCCGTCACGGTGCGGGCAAACAGTTCCGGCCGCTGCAGCAAGCCGTGTTCCAGGCCGGAGATGCCTTGGAAGACTTGGCCATCAGGCAATCCACCGGACGCATCGACCGGGCCTTCGCCTTCAAGGGAGCGCCAGCGGCCCGTTGCATCATAATTCTCCAACGAGAAACCCACCGGGTCCATGAGGTTGTGACACACTGCGCAACTCTGCTTCTCCCGATGCACTGCCAGGCGCTGTCGCATCGGCAGAGTGGAATCCACCACGGCATCGTCCAGCGCGGGGATGTTGGGCGGTGGCGGCGGGGTGGGGGTTCCTAAAATGTTATCGAGAATCCAATTGCCACGGATCACGGGAGAGGTGCGATTGGCATAGGAGGTCACCGTGAGAATGCTGCCCTGCCGCAGCAATCCGCCCCGATGATCCTGCTCGGTTAGGTGAACGCGGCGGAAGCGGCTGCCCTGCACCTGCGGGATGCCGTAATGTTTGGCGAGCCGCTCGTTAAGGAACGTGTAGTCCGCCTGGAGCAAGTCCACCACGCTGCGATCCTCGCGAAAGATGCTTTCGAAGAACAGTTCCGTTTCCTGACGAAAGGCTTGGCGGAGGTTGTCATCGAAATCAGGGAACAGCCGCAGGTCGGGCGCCACCGATTGCAGATTGCGCAGTTGCAGCCATTGGTTGGCGAAGTTTGTCACAAGCGCGCTGGCCTTGGGATCGGCTAACATGCGCTGCACTTCCTGGGAGAGCACGGCGGGGTCCGTCAACTTCCCGGTCGTGGCTTGCGATCGCAGTTCCTCGTCCGGCAGACTGCTCCAGAGAAAGAACGAGAGTCGCGAAGCCAGAGTCACATCATCCAAGCGATAAACGGTTCCTGCGGCCAAATCTGGAGGATCCTGCTCGATGCGGAAGAGGAATTGAGGACTGACAAGAATGGCGCTTAGCGCGTTGGTGATACCATCCGCAAAATTTCCTGCGGCTCGCCCGTCCCGATAAAATGCCATGGGTCCAGCCATGTCATCGGCGGCCACGGGCCGACGGTAAGCACGTTCCAACAACTGGCGAATGATGCTCTCCGCACAGGCGGTTTCCTCGTCAGGGTTGGCGGGCTGCTTGATGAAGATCCGCGCCTGGCTGGCGGTTGGGGTGCCGGAGGGGTGCACCGAGAATGGGCCGGACAGGGAAACTTGATACACCGCCGGAGCCTGACGCGGATGACGGTGGAGATTGAACGCCGCATCATAGGGCTTTTGCTTGGTTTCGCGGAGCGCAGAGGATTTCCTGACAAAGGTCACGCCGATTGCATGGGCCCCTTCTGGAACATGGATCCTAGCCTTTAAGTCGGCATCCACCTTCGTGTCATCCTTGCCTTTGGCTGGCTTGACGGTGAACTCGGCGCGCTGGTTGCCATCGATGAGCACTACCAATTGGTGCGGTTCCCTCAGGCCTTCCACTTCTTCATTCCGATCCCGCGTTAGGCGCACTTCGATTTCATAATCACCCGCCACGGGAAACGTATGTTCCACCAAAATCCCACCGCGCGTTCCCAAGGGCAAACCCTCCACCTGCTCCTCCTGCGTGCGATCTGGTGGCACCCGCACGACCTTCACTTGCGCGCTCTGATCGCCACCCACAGCCAGCTGACTAATCTTCTCTGCGGCACTGAGATACCGATTCAACAACGTGGGGGAAAGGCTGCCGACGGTAATGTTATCGAAACCGTGGCTGGATTCATCCTTGGGCAGCAACTCCGTCACGTCCACGTCCAGCGAGAGTAAATCCCGGATGGCATGATGGTATTCCGTGCGGGTTAAGCGACGCATGGCGGGAACCTTGCCGGGTTCGGGAGATTTCACCGCCAGGGTATCCAACGCGGTCGTTAGTCCCGCCAACTGCGCCAAATACTCCGCTTCCTGCGGGCGAACTTTCTCCGCCATCGGCGGCATTTGCCGGGCCCCGAGCCGTCGGGCCACCTGCTCCCAGACCGCCGGACGATCCGCGAGTTCCCGGCCTTTCAGCGCCTCTAAATTCAGCCCGCCCCGCTCCGAAGCGGCATCATGGCACTGCATGCAGTAATGGTCGAGGAACTCTGGAAGAGATTTCTGCGGCTCTGCGGCCAGCGGTCTGCCTGACCACAACAAGATGCAGGTTAGGATCATCCCCCAACCATCGGTTCTCCTGCGGTAAAAGCGCTGTGGCAACATCGTAGCCGATTTCACGATGGATCCCCCTGTCCCGCAATCCCTTTTTAGCGGGTAAATTTGCCTGGGAGTGGCGCAAGTCTCTCCGCCATGGCATCTATTACTCAACAAACAGCAAGCCCGCCCGCCGGCGCGCCCAACGCCCACCGGGGAGATTACATTTGGCAATGGCAGCGGTGGACGGAGCGATGGCCCGCACTTGTTCGATGAGTTCCAAGCTGATCAATGGCACTTGGTGATACTGCAGCCAGGCTTGCACGGCTCTGCGTTGAATGGCGATGGGAACTGCCAGCAGGGCAGTGGTGGATAGCGTGGTTGCCGAGGGAAACCGTTGTGCAGTGTATTCAGCCAGGAAATCCTCTTCTGCTTGAGCCACCTGCGCCAAGCGACCTAACGATGGTTGGACATTGCGCTGCATCATGGCGCTGGCAGAGGGCAGGAGTTCGTGCCGCAGGCGGTTCCTTAGGTAGTCGGAGGAAGTATTGCTGGCGTCTTCCTGAAATTTCACGCCATGGAAGGTCGCATATTCCCGCAGCGCTTCGCGCGGACAATCAAGCAGGGGGCGGATGATTTCCAATCCCCCACCAAGACTGGTGCGGAATCTCATACCCCCCAGACCGCGCAGGCCACTACCGCGCAGGACATTCATGAGCACGGTCTCGGCTTGATCATCGGCGTGATGCCCAAGGAAGATCTCACTGCAATCGGTCTGCTGGGCGCATCGCTGGAAAAATGCCTGACGGGCTTGGCGTCCGGCGGTTTCCAAGGAAATTTTATCCGTGCCGGCTTGGGCGCGGACATCGCAGGACTCGATGATCGCTGCGTAGCCTAACGTGGCAGCTGTTGCCTGCACTAGGGAGGCATCAGCCTGGGCTTCCGCCCGCAACTGATGATCCAAATGACAGACGACGAGGTCCTTGAAATCCAATTGGTGTAGCGCATGCAGCAGAGCCATCGAATCACACCCGCCAGACACAGCGACGAGATATTTCCGCGTGGGCGGAAAATCAGCGAGCGTGGTGGCTACTAAGGAAAGCATGGGGAAGTCTGGTTGCACGAAGCTGGGTTCTACGCCAGCACTTCCTGCATGTCACCTCAACATCATCAAGGCTCCTGGTTCGAGCTGCAAGCATGGCTTCATTCGAGATCGTGCGTGCAGGCAGTGATCTGCGACATCTACGGAACGCTGCTGAAGGTGAGTCCACCGTCTGGAAAGAGCAGCCATCTCTTGGACTACTGGTGCGGACAACCCGGGGGCACGCCGCAGAATTTATTAAACGGACGGCTGGCCGACTGGGTGGCAGTGGAACATGCGGAGAGTTCCCAAGCCTTTCCCGAGGTCGATTGGGTGGCGTTGTTTGGGAAATGTTTTCCGTCCGTGACGACTCGATCATTGCTAGCGCGCTTGGCCCGGCACCACGCGAGGCAGCAGCGCAGTTGCGAATTGGCTCCGGGTGCGGTGGAGTTCCTGACGACATGCGCCCTGCCAATCGGGCTCTGTTCCAACGCCCAAGCCTATACACTGATGGAGTTGCGCTTGGCGCTGCGGGAAGCGCAGTTGTCGTTGGCGCGTTTTGATTTCAGCAGGTCGTTTTTTTCCTATCAGGAAGGTATTGGCAAACCGCACCCGGAAATTTTCCCGAGGCTGAGGGACCGCTGGGAACTTCCCTCCGAGTCGCTGCTTATGGTGGGAGATCGTTTCGATAACGACATTCAACCAGCCATGCAAGCTGGGTGGAATACCTGGCAGATCACCGTGTAAGGCTTCCGCGCTTTCGTGTTCGTGCGAAGATGCCATCCGCTGACTCTTCCGGCATACAGCAGCATGACATCGCACCATCTCTTACTTCCCCTGCTGGCCTGGATGGCGTTTTCGGCACTGGCCGCTGATCGGCTTCCGCAAACTTCGACGTTGGACTGGCCGGAGGAAGATCTGTCGGGGCGCATGATGGACGGGGCGCATCGGTTTGTGGAACGAAAAATTGCTGAGGCCGGAGCAAAGCGGGCGCAGTTCTGGAAATATGATGCCAGCTCGGAGGCGGCTTGGAATGCCGCAGTGGCGGGGAATCGAGCGCGATTCCAGGAAATCATTGGGGCCGCCGGAGTGCGCCCCACTCCGCAACTGGAGCGCTTTGGGGACGACACGGCTCCGGCCGTGGTGGCGGAAACCAGCGTTTACCAAGTCCTGCAAGTGCGCTGGCCAGCGGGAGAATCTGTGTTTAGTGAAGGCCTGCTGGTGCAGCCTAAGCAAGCCGTCACAGGCTGCATCGTGGTGGTGCCGGATGCAGATCAAACGCCGGAGCAATTGCTGGGGCTGGCCCCCGGTCTTCCGGCAGACCATCAGTGGGCGCGACGTTTGGCAGAGAATGGCATGACGTTAGTGATCCCAACGTTGGTGACGCGGCGGCTGATGGAATTGGACGATCCTACGCTGAAGCCCAGCGCGCAGACGGAGCGGGAGTGGATTTACCGCCAAGCCTATCACATGGGGCGACACGTGATCGGCTATGAAGTGCAGAAAGTGCGGGCTGCCGTGGATTGGATGAAGCAACGACATCCCGCAGCCAAGGTGGGCGTGGCGGGATATGGCGAGGGCGGATTGATTGCCTTCTATGCGGCGGCAGTGGATTTGCGGATTGATGCCGCGTTGGTTAGTGGTTATTTTGATTCCCGCGAGCAAGTCTGGTCCGAGCCCATCTTCCGCAATGTGTGGAGCCTGCTGAAGACGTTTGGCGATGCGGAAATTGCCTCGTTGATTCTGCCCCGGTCGTTAGTGATCGAGCATTCCGAAGGACCAAATTTCAAGGATAGCAAAGGGGAATCGAAGCCACCGCAGGGCGTGTCGGTGCGGCAGGAGTTCCAACGCATCCCCACCCCTGCTGGATTCCCCAAGCCCAGCTTGATCGCTGGCCCGGATGATGCTTCCATCGGCCCGGGAAGCGAACAGGCGTTGCAGGAGTTTGCGGATCGCCTGGGTCTGGGTAAACTGGCGCCTCTCACGGCAGACATCCCCACAGATCAGCGGCAAAATTTCACACCGGAAGCACGTCGTCGTCGTGTGCTGAACAACCTGGAGCAAGCGGCCCAGCAGTTGGTGCAGAAGTCGGAGGTGGTGCGGGACCAAGCATTTCTCTATCAAGTGATGCCAGAACTGGCGGTGCGTAAATGGACCACGGAACCCACGCTGCCCACGCAGGATGCCGCGAAATTCATCGCTGGCGCGGCGGCGTATCGCGAACGTTTCTTGACGGATGGCATGGGGAAATTCGACGAAGCCCCCGTGGCGCTGAATCCCCGGTCCCGCTTCTTTCGTGAGGGGGAGAAGTGGCTGGCTTACGATGTCGTCCTGGAAGTCTGGCCGGAAGTGTTTGCCTGGGGCGTGCTGGTATTGCCGAAGGATATCAAGGAAGGGGAGCAACGGCCGGTGGTCGTTTGCCAGCATGGTCGCGATGGACTACCGAGCAAGACGCTGGACGCTGGGGTTACGGGTTATGGACAAGTGGCGGTAAAATTAGCCGAGGAGGGATTCATCACGTTCGCCCCGCATAACTTGTATCGGGGCGAGGACAAATACCGCTGGCTCTGCCGGAAATCCAACAACGTGCAAGCCACCTTGTTCTCGTTCATCCTTGCCCAACACGATGCCATCCTTCGTTGGTTGGGAAGCGTGCCGCAGGTGGATGCCAAGCGCATCGGATTCTACGGGTTAAGTTACGGTGGGGAAACGGCCGTCCGGGTGCCGACGATTCTGCCTGGCTATGCGCTGTCCATTTGTGCAGGCGACTTCAATCAATGGACGCGCAAGGTGGCCGCTACAGACTATCCCAACGGCTTCATGCGCAGTATCGAGTGGGAGATGCCCTATTGGAATCTGGGCCATACCTTCGATTACGCGGAGATGGCCTACCTCATGATCCCCCGACCGTTCATGGTCGAACGCGGTCACCTCGATCTGGTGGGCACCGACTCCTGGGTGGCGCACGAATACGCCAAAGTCCGCTGGCTCTATGCGCAGTTAGGTTTGGCGGACCGCACCACGATTCAGTTCTACCAAGGCGGGCATGCGATGAAACAGGAGGAAAGCTTCCGTTTCCTGCGGGAGCATTTGCGATGACAAGAACCGATGTTCACGAAGCTGTTTCGACGAAATTACCGGGTCGTAAGTGTGAACGGTGTTACTTCCCTGCCTTTTCTTTCAACTCCACACCGAGCTTCTTCAGCTTCTCCACTTTGGGCGCGACCACGTTGCAGAGGTAGCGATAGTTGCCCGTGGCGTTGGGCATGTGGGTGTTGAAATAGTCCTGATGGTAGGCTTCAGCGGGATACCAGATATCCAGTTTGGTGATTTCCGTGACTACCGGATTCTTGTGCACGCCGGAGGTGTTGACGGCGGATTTGACCTTCTCGGCGGTGGCCTTCTGCACATCATTGTGGTAGAAGATGGCGGAGCGGTATTGCGTGCCCGTGTCCGGCCACTGGGCATTCAGGGTGGTGGGGTCGTGCAGGTCGAAGAATAATTGCAGGATCTTTTCGTAGGTGATGACAGTGGGGTCGAAGGTGATTTGCACGCCTTCCGCATGACCACTGAGGCCGGTGCAGATTTCTTCGTAGGTCGGATTTTTGGTTTTGCCGCCGGTGTAACCGGAAACAACTTTTTCCACGCCTTTAATGCGTTCGATGGTGGCTTCGAGGCACCAGAAGCAGCCTCCGGCTATGGTCGCAATTTCCATTTTTGGTTTAGCGGTTAGTGGTTTGGTGGGCTCATCAGCCGCCGGAGCAACTGTTAGGCCAAGTGAGAACAGGCAGGGGAGCAGGAGAGCGGAAAATTTCATAGAGAGATGGACAGTGTGGCGTAGATTACGCAATTCAACCCGCGCTGTCAATCCAACGCAGCTACTTGCTTGAGGAATCGACGGCCTTCTGGGCCAGGATGGCGGGATCCTTTTTGCGGTATCCCTGGATGGTTACGCCGGAATCGAACGCATAGACGTCGGAAACTTCCTCCAAATGCGCCAGCATCCATGGATTCACCGCATTGTCGCCATTCTTGGTGAAGACAATGTCATCGGCAATGTGGACACAAGAGTGAATGGCCCCGCCGTCCTTCAGGAAAAAAAGCACATCGCCAAAGGCATAGGGGGCGGAGACCGTTTCATAATCAATTAGCACCGCATCGGCGGCCAGACGGGTGTTAAGGTAATAATCCCGTGGCGCATGGTTGAAGAAGTTGAGCGACGTCCAGTGGCAGTCCGGAAACCGCCCGTTCTTGGCCAGGCTCATATCTGGATAGGTGTAAAGCATCTGGCGGACGATGGGCGAGAATAAATGGCAGATGTCACAGTGGATGGGACCTTGAGCGGCGGCTTCCCGCAACGATTCCAAGAAAGGGGGGGGCACGCGTTGATTGGCGCTGGTGGACCAATATTTACTCAGGCTGGCGAGGGAGGCGGGATCATCGATCGTCAGATCCAGAATCAAAGTGCGGGTGCGCGAGCAGGTGCGGAAAATTTCCTTCGCCTCATCGTTGGAACTGGCCGCCCCCAGCAGAGTTTCCAAGTCACTCAGGACCCACACCGCTCCACGCTTCCAGGCAAGTTTCTTTACCAAGCCCTGAATCCGCTGGGACAAGTTTGTGCCCTGCAGCCACGGCTCGACTCCGGCACGCCCGAAAAAAACTGGGTTCTTGATGAATTCATTTTCCACCCGCTGGCCGAGAAACAGGAAAATGGTGGCGCGGGCCTCGGGCGACAACTGGACGATGAAGTCCGCGGAGGGAAAAATGCTGATGGATTCATTCATGCGAATGATCTTGGAGGGATCCAGCAGGGCCGTGCGGGCGGTGGCAGAGACGCCAGCGCGCTCCAAGACAGCGGTGAAATCTTCCATTCCGTTCAAAGCAATGGACCAACAAGTCGTGGTCGAGGGTAACGGATAATAATCAAGTAGCTCCGAAGGCGCTTCCAAATAAGCCTCGTGATAGGTCAGCTTCCCCCATGGTCCGGGGCGCGCCTGACCCAACGCAGAAGCTTTTTTCTGCGCTCCCACAGGGGCAGCGCATGCCTCCGGGGCAGGCAGGCAGATTAACAATGCGCAGAGTGCTATGACGGGAGAGCGTAGAAGGGGAAGCATGGGGATGGGAATCCGTCCAAAAAGCGGAGGGTTGCAAGTTTGACGCAACGAACGGGGGATTGGTTGCAAAAAGATTAATTAAATTAGCGTTAATCTCTCATTTTCAACGGGTTACGTAAATCTATGGTCACTCGCAATGCGTGGTTCGGCAAGCTCAATTCGGTGAATTTACCGTCATTGCGGGCTGCTCGTTTAATACCAACCACTTACGAACTGCGTTGGTTAGACCCACTCTGGCAAACGCATTAAAAACCGGGGAATCCGGGTGAAAAAGTGCCGTCCGTCGTCCGTTTCCACAAAGAACGCCCCCTCAGCATCACTTGAGCTGGCCACGAAGTGTTTGCTGTTATAGCTAAATTCCTCACCTGGAGCCAACCGCGGGCGCTGGCCATTGACCCCATCTCCTTCAATCACCATGGTATCGGCATTTTCTTCCCAGACCACCCACTTCCGACCATGAATCGTGACTGGCAGCGGAGAGTTATTGGCGATGGTAATGAAATAGACAAACGGATGCGGACGCTCTTGCGGAGCGTCTAAGTCAGGCATGTAAAGCACCTCATCCACGGAGACTGCCAAGCCCGCGAGTTCTTTCAATTTCGGAGTCACTTGAATACTTAAAGCGCGACCCTTCCAAGTTGCACGTGATAAATTGCCCGACTCATGAACCGGTCTGGCAGGCTCCGATGACTGCTTGTGAAAAATTTCACAAAATCGCCTTGCCCGTCTCCCAGCCGCAACGGATACTGGAAATTCTGACCGCATTCCAGCGGTCCACTACCCTCCTTTTTCGCTCCATGGAACTGCCGACCGAACTCACCAGCAAGATTGACGAAATCATCACCCACTATCCCGTGTCCAAGCGGAGTGCGGTGTTATCCGTGCTCCACGTCTTGCAGCATCACTTCGGATACATCAGCGAAGAAAGCGTCCTCTGGACTGCCGCCAAGCTGGAACTGCAACCCGTGCAAGTCATGGAAGTCGTTACCTTCTATCCTGGCTTCCGCCGCAGCGCCCCGGGGAAATTCCACATCCGCGTCTGCCGCACGCTCAGTTGCGCCATGGCCGGTAGTTATGAACTGATGGAAACTCTGACCAAGGAAGCCAACATTGATCGTTCCCACGTGGACCATCATCACCCCATCGCCAAGAGCGCGGATGGGAAGTTCAGTATTGAATTTGCCGAATGTCTGGCCTCCTGCGGCAGTGGCCCAGTCTGCATGTTCAACGATGATTTCTATGAGAAAGTCAGCGCTGAGGAAGCTGCCAAACTCGTGGCTGATTATCGCACCAAATAACACCCCATGATTATCGTCGGCATCATCACCATTTCGGATCGTGCCGCAGCGGGAGCCTACGAGGACCTCGGTGGTCCCGCCCTGCGCCAAGCCTCCACGACCAACGGCTGGACCGTGCAGGCGGAAGCCATCGTGCCAGACGAGAAATCTCGCATCCAGGAAACCATTCGCGCCTTCTCGGCTCAGGGGTGCGGCCTTATTCTAACTACTGGCGGCACCGGCATCGCTCCCCGGGATATCACCCCCGAAGCCATCCGGGAAATCATGCGCCTGGAGATCCCTGGCTTTGGCGAATCTATGCGCATGCAGTCGCTAGCGCTGACCCCCAACGCCATCCTCAGCCGCAGCCTGGCTGCTCTGGTGGATAGCTCGCTGGTCATCGCGCTCCCCGGCAAACCCCAAGGAGCCGTGGACTGCCTGGGATTCGTAATCGGAGCCATTCCGCATTCCGTAAAGTTAGCCCAAGGGATACCGACCTCCTGCTAGCCCGCACGATCAAGCCGCAGCAGAATCCAGTGAGAAACGCGGGCTAGATCGGGCGACAGCCCAAGCGCGCAAGAAAGCAAAATCACCGTCATGGAGGACAAGAGCGTCCCGGCCACCAGGTTCTTGAACTCGCCCTAAAGTTTGGCACCGAACAATGCACCCACCCCGGCCGTCAAGCCCATAGCCAAGGCCCCCCAGAAGGTGACGCGTGCGGCTGCCCGCAATACCGAAGCACCGCCCGCGCGAGCCGCCAGCGAGCCTAACAGTGCCAGGAAAAACAAAGAACTGCCAGTCACCGTCCAGATCAGCGCGGATGGGGGCACGATGACGACCAGCAGGATCGGCAGGAAGGCACCCACTGCAAAGGTGGCCGCAGAGGCCAAGGCCGCCTGCACCGGGCGGGCGCTGAGCATGTCGGAAATGCCGAGTTCATCCCGGGCGTGGGCCCCCAGAGCATCTTTGGCCATCAATTGCGTTGCCACCTGCTCCGCTAAAGCCGGATCAAGTCCGCGCCCGACGTAGATCGCAGCCAGCTCCGCATGTTCATGCGCGCTGTCCGCGGCCAGCTCCCCGCGCTCCCGATTGATGTCAGCCGATTCCGTATCCGCCTGGGAACTGACGGAGACATACTCCCCTGCGGCCATCGACATGGCCCCGGCCACCAACCCGGCTATCCCTGCCACCAGAATCCCGCTGCGATTGGATTCCGCCGCCGCCACGCCCACAATCAAGCTGGCGGTGGAGACGATGCCATCATTGGCCCCCAGCACAGAGGCACGGAGCCAGCCAATCCGGTGGGTGCGGTGGTATTCGGTATGTTTCATCCTATCACTATGGCCGAGGCCGCACTGTCTGGCAAGCACAACGCGGAAAGTGACTAAGTATTCAGACCGCGTGATGTAGCGCCAACAGGCAGCACATTTGGTGAGGAGATGTGCGAATGAATCCAATGACTGGGGCTGGGTTTCGTTCTTTGTGGGGTGGATTATGCGTCGCTGGAGCGGGTGCGTTGTTGGGGCAGGGGACAGGGTGGCGGACTAAAGTCCGGGACTACTTTTCTGAGGCGATGGGGAAATGTTCGACCGTGAGGCCGCAAGAAGCATGAAGCCGATTGAAATATTACCACAACAAATGATCCCACAGTTCCCACCCGGCTGGGCGGAGGCGTCTGGGGAGGATGATCAGGGGATCTTTGCGGAGTGCTCGCTGGATGGGGTGAGCTTTGTCTGGCGGTGGATTTTTCGCGATGGTTTATGATGGGGTGTGACCCGGGGGATGAGCATGGTTACAGGATGAGCGCGGCTACAGTGATAAAAAGCCGCAGCATAAAGTCACGCTGACCCGTGGCTACTGGCTGGGGGAGGCGCCCCCGCCTCCAGTCTGCCAGCAGGGCCGCTCCGTAGATCATTTCCGATCAGACGCGAGGGCGCGTCTGCCACCATTAGACGACGCGCTGCCGCTACAGCGCCAGTCTGTCCCGGGACGTGCCAGTCTGGCGCTAAATGGTGCGACACGGTGACTGGACGCTGCTCGTAACTCGTTCTAAATCAACGAATGAAAAGCGCGCTCGGTTTATGCTGACTAAGGTGGCAGAAAATTCTACTATTTACTTATGTCACCAGAAAAATACACCACCAAGCTCCAAACCGCTCTTTCCGAAGCTCAAACCTTGGCCGTGCAGGCGGGGAACACGGAGATCAAACCATCTCACCTCTTGCTGGCACTGCTGGATCAGGAGGGCGGCATCACGGCTCCGCTGCTGAAGCAAGTGGCTCCGCTGGCGGACGTGAGATCGCTGGTGGCAGCGCATGTGGCGAAGCAGCCGAAGGTCACGGGCAGTGCGGGCGGGCAGTATGTTTCCTCCGACCTGCGGGAACTGCTGGCGACCGCGGACAAGGAGCGCGCTGCACTCAATGATGACTATGTTAGCGTAGAGCATATTTTGCTGGCGCTGACGAAGACCCGCACGGACTTGGATGCCGTGCTGAAGCCTCTGAAGCTGAACCATAAGGATTTGCTCAGCGCGCTGACCACCCTGCGCGGAGCGCAGAAAGTGACGGATCAGGATCCGGAAGGGAAATATCAAACGCTGGAAAAATACGGCACCGACCTGACCGCTAGGGCCAAGGCCGGGAAGATCGATCCCGTGATCGGTCGCGATGACGAAATCCGTCGCGTCATGCAGGTGCTAAGCCGCCGCAGTAAGAACAATCCCGTGTTGATTGGCGAACCCGGCGTGGGCAAGACGGCCATTGCCGAAGGCTTGGCGCGTCGGATCGTGGCGGGCGATGTGCCGGAATCGCTGAAGGGCAAACGTCTCATTTCCATGGACCTCGGCGGCATGCTGGCGGGGGCGAAATATCGGGGCGAATTCGAGGAACGATTGAAGGCGTTTCTGAAAGAAGTCACGAGCAGCGATGGCCAGATCATTTTGTTTATCGATGAACTGCATACCATCGTGGGAGCCGGTGCCAGCGAGGGCGCAGTGGATGCATCGAACCTGCTGAAGCCACAACTGGCGCGGGGCGAACTGCGTTGTATCGGGGCCACGACGCTGAATGAGTATCGGAAATACATCGAAAAGGATGCCGCGCTGGAACGTCGTTTCCAACCGGTGCAAGTGGATGAACCCAGCGTGGAAGATACCATCGCGATCCTCCGGGGCCTGAAAGAACGCTACGAAGTGCACCACGGTGTGCGCATCAAGGACAGTGCGTTGATTGCCGCAGCTACGTTGTCGAATCGCTATATCACCGATCGTTTCCTGCCGGACAAGGCGGTGGATTTGATGGACGAAGCCGCGAGCCGATTGAAGATCGAAATCGAATCGCTGCCCACGGAGATCGACGTGCTGCAACGCGAACTGATGCAGCAGGAAATGGAGCGACTTGCCTTGGCCAAGGAAACGGATGCCGCAAGCTTGGAGCGCGTGGCCAAGCTGGAAAAGAGCATTTCCGAACTGAAGGACAAATCCAACAGCCTGCGCGCCCAATGGCAGGAGGAAAAAGCTGTGGTGACCGAAAGCCGCAAACTCAAAGTGGAGTTGGAACAACTCCGCAACGAGCTGGAACAAGCCCAGCGCCAGGGGAACTTCGCCCGCGCAGGGGAAATTCAGTATGGCTTGATGCCGCAGTTGGAAGCCAAAGTGGCGGCCTCCCAAAATATTGATCCTAACGCAACCGCCAAGCACACCCTGCTGCGCGAGGACGTGACGGAAGATGATGTGGCGAAGATCGTGGCCACGTGGACCGGCATTCCGGTGAGCCGTCTCCAAGAAGGCGAGCGCTCGAAGCTGGTGAACATGGAGCCACGACTGGCCGAACGCGTCGTGGGGCAATCTGAAGCGATCCATGCCGTGGCCAATGCGGTGCGGCGTGCGCGCGCGGGCATGCAGGATGAGAATCGGCCGATCGGTAGTTTCCTATTCCTGGGCCCCACCGGGGTTGGCAAAACCGAACTCAGCAAGGCGCTGGCGGAATTCCTCTTCGATGACGAGTCCGCCATGACCCGACTCGACATGTCCGAATACATGGAGAAACACAGCGTCAGCCGCCTGCTGGGAGCGCCTCCCGGCTATGTGGGCTATGATGAAGGCGGTCAACTAACCGAAGCCGTGCGGCGCAAGCCCTACAGCGTGGTGTTGTTTGACGAAGTGGAAAAAGCCCACCCGGATGTCTTCAATACGCTGCTGCAAGTGCTGGACGATGGCCGCATCACTGACGGTCAGGGTCGCACCGTGGACTTCACGAATACGGTGATCATCATGACCAGCAACATCGGTTCCGCCGCCATTCAGGATGAATCCAATCCCGAGCAACGTGAAGCCCTGGTGCGCGACTCGCTGAAGCAATTCTTCCGTCCCGAGTTCCTCAATCGGATCGATGAAATTGTCATGTTCACTCGCCTGACCCACAAGGAACTCGACGGCATCGTGAAGATCCAGCTCAAGCGCGTGGTGGATCGCATGGCGAAACAGAATCTGCATCTGCACCTGAGCGATGAAGTCATCCATTACCTGGCGGAGATCGGCTACGATCCCGTCTATGGAGCCCGTCCGCTCAAACGCGCGATTCAGAAATACCTGCTGGATCCGCTCAGCCTCAAAGTGCTGGAAGGCAGCTTCAAGGAAGGCGCGGAGATTGATGCCGTGTTGCAAGATGGCAAGGTTGAGTTTAATGGGTAACCATGAACCTCCATTTCCTCTGCCTGCCCCTTGCACTGCTGTCCGTTTCCACCACCTCCGCTGCGGATGCCATCCGCGTCCTGATCTGGGATGAGCAACAGCCTGCTCAGAAGCAGGCGTATGGGGAAAAATTCCTCGGTGAAACGATTGCGGTTCACCTGCGTCACCAACCGGGCATCACGGTCAACACCGTCACCCTGAGTTCCCCAGAGCAAGGCTTGGATGAGGCCACGCTGGACGCCACAGATGTCCTGATCTGGTGGGGTCATATCAAACATAAGGAAGTGGGGCTGGCAGGTGTTGAGCGCGTCGTGGCGCGCGTTCGTGCGGGCAAGTTAGGGTTGGTGGCGCTGCATTCCGCCCACTGGGCCCGACCCTTCGTGCGGTTAATGCAGGAACGAGCCAAGGACGACGCGCGCGCAGCCATCCCGGAGGCCGAACGAGCCACGGCCAAGCTGGACTTCGTCAATGATCAGAGTATCGGCGTGGGCGTGCCACGGGAGGCCAAGCTGACTCCGGCGTTGGAAAGGACGGGCGAAGGCAGTTGGAAGCTAACCTTGCCAGCGTGCGTCTTTCCAGCCTGGCGGGCGGATGCCGCGCCCAGTCACGTCACCACCTTGCTACCCGAGCATCCGTTGGCGCAGGGCTTGCCAGCCAAATGGGAGGTGAAACAAACCGAAATGTATGACGAACCATTTCACGTGCCCACGCCGGATGCCGTCATCTTCGAAGAACGCTGGGATAAGGGCGAGCACTTCCGTAGTGGCTGTGTCTGGAAGGTGGGGCAGGGGAGGGTTTTCTATTTCCGGCCGGGCCATGAGACCTATCCAGTCTATCAACAAGCCGAACCGCTCCAAGTCATCGTGAATGCGGTCCGCTGGCTGGGAAAGTAGCCTTTCCTCATTCGCGGAAGGGGATTTCTAAAATAGGCAGACACCCACCTGCGTCGAACACGCAAGCATCAGTGAATCAATCTGACGAACTCAGATGCTGATGCTAACCACACCCCTAATAAAACCAAACCACCATGAAGTCCACTCTACTCACACTCTCCGTTCTCGCCTCGTTGATCAGCTTTGGTGCTGCGCAAGATAAGGAAAAGAAAGGCACGCCACCGCCCTACAACGCGGCCGAAGTCGTCAAGAAATTCGACAAGAACAGCGACAGTAAACTTTCCCTGGAAGAATACAGCGCCATGGCCAAATGGAAGAAAGAAAAGGATCCAGCCGCCGCTGCCAAGACCGCCTTTGAGAAAGAGGACCTCAACAAAGACGGCAATCTCGACGAGGCAGAAATCAAAGCTGGCCATGAAGCCCGCGCCAAGGCTCGCGAGTCCAAGAAAGATGAACCAAAGAAGGATGAAGCCAAGAAGGACGCCAAGCCTGCCGTTGAAGTGAAGCCAGCAGTCGAAGCGAAGTAGTTCCGCGCTTTTCAGCAACTCTGCGCCAGCCAGTGACTCCACAGAGTCACTGGCTGGTTCGTTTCAGCGGGAAGGAAAATCAGACGATCGGTTGGTGCACAGTGACCAACTTGGTGCCGTCGGGAAAGGTGGCTTCGACTTGGACTTCGTGGATCATTTCTGGGATGCCTTCCATGACGTCGGCACGACTTAGAAGTTTGGTGCCCAGGGTCATGAGGTCCGCCACCGATCTGCCATCGCGAGCGCCTTCGAGGATCTCGTAGGTGATGATGGCGATGGATTCGGGGTAGTTCAGCTTGACGCCACGCGCTTGGCGACGACGCGCGAGGTCGGCGGCTACGACGATGAGGAGCTTTTCTTGTTCTCGGGGAGTGAGATGCATGACTTAGACGGAGAGGTGTTTGGTGATCGCTGGATCTTCCAGGATGCTGGCGTTACCCTCTGCGATGATGGTGCCGCGGTCCATGATATAAACGTAGTCGCTGATGGCAGCTACGAAATCGAGATATTGCTCGACCAACAAAATGCTGATGCCCATTTCCCGCTTCAACCGCAGGAGGGCATCTTCGATCAGGTCGATGATGCTGGGTTGAATGCCTTCGGTGGGCTCGTCGAGAATGAGCAGTTGAGGACACGTGAGGAGCGCACGGCCAATGGCCAACTGTTGTTGCTGCCCGCCGGACAGCACGCCGCCTTTGCGCTTGAGCATTTCTTTGAGCACCGGAAAGAGATCCAGCACGAAGGGCATGCGCTCTTTGGCTTTCTTGCCGTAGAGGGCCACGCAGATTTGCAGATTCTCCCCCACGGTCATGTTGGGGAAAATATCGCGCCCTTGCGGCACATAGCCCATGCCGGCCCGGGCCCGGGCTTCGGGGGCTTCCCGCTGCCAGGTTTTGCCGGCAAATTGAATTTCCCCAGCGCTCTGCGGCAGCAGGCCCATGATGGATTTCAGGGTCGTAGTTTTACCCACGCCGTTGCGTCCCATGAGGCTGACGAGCTTGCCTTCAGGCACCTCCAGATTGACATCCCGGAGGACGCTGGATTCGCCATAGCGTGCCCCCAGTTTGGCGAGGCGCAGGATGGTTCCAGTTCCGCAGGCGCTGGAGGTTGGGGGTGGTGGTTCAGTCACAAGGGCACTCATGCGGCGGCGGTTTTCTTTTCACGTTTACGTCCCAGATAGACTGCGCGAACTTCCTCGTCCTCGGAGACTTCCTCCAGCGAACCTTCGCGCATGACGTGTCCTTGCACTAACACGGTTACTTTCTGCCCCAAGCGGCGGATGAATTCCATGTCGTGCTCGATGACGACGATGCTGTGTTTCCCCTTCAGGCTCAGGAGCAGTTCTGAAGTGCGTTCGGTCTCCGCGTCGCTCATGCCGGCTGCGGGTTCGTCCACCAGCAGCAATTTCGGATTCTGTGCCAGCAGCATGCCGATCTCCAACCACTGCTTTTTGCCATGGGAGAGGAAACCAGCTTTGGTATCGCGCTGCTCGCCTAACGAGACGGTTTTTAAAATTTCATCGATCCGGTCCCGATCATCGCTGGTGACGCGATAGGTAATGGTGCTCCAGAGTCCGCGGGGTCGGTCCAGCGAGATGAGCAGATTGTTCCAGACAGTAAGGTTCTCATAGACGGCTGGAGTTTGAAATTTCCGGCCGATTCCCAGGCGATTGATTTCGTGTTCGCGCAGGGTCGTGAGATCGATCTCAGAGGTCTCCGTGGGATAGTATTTCACGGTGCCGGTGTCTGGCTTGGTGCGGCCGGTCACGATGTCCATGAAGGTGGATTTCCCAGCGCCATTCGGTCCGATGACCGCACGCATTTCACCCTGTGCCAGATAGAAATTCAGGTCGTTGATCGCCTTGAATCCATCGAAGCTTTTAGAAACGGACTCCAGCGAAAGAAGGATATTGGAGGTGAAGGACATGTTATGGTGCAGGTGCGATCAGCGCAGACTTGCTGGCACGGAATTTGTTAAACTTCGCCCAGAGCGCGGACAATTGTTTCGGCAATCCCACCACGCCATTGGGCATGAAGAGCACCACGAAGATGAAGATGGCACCCGAAATGATGAGCCAATAATCTGGATAGTAGCGCGTGGTGTAACTCTTGAGCAGGTTCACCAAAATGGCTCCCATCACGGGTCCATAAAGCGTGCCCCGACCACCCACCGCCACCCACACCACGACGTCGAGCGACTTCGAGGTTTCCATTTCCCCAGGATTAATGATCCCCACCTGCGGCACATAGAAGGCCCCTGCGATGCCAGCCATGATCGCGCTCACGGTGAACACGAAGAGTTTGTAGGAAGTGGTGGCATAGCCGGAAAAAAGCACACGATTCTCAGAGTCGCGCACCGCTTGCTGGATCATGCCGAATTTCGTTTTGGTGATCCAAGCGATGAATCCAATACAGGCGGCCAGAAAGAGGACGCTGCCTTCGTAGAGGAGGATTTGCGTTGAGCGGGTGCGGATATCCATTCCGAGGATAAATCGGAAGTCGGTAAAACCATTGTTGCCGCCCATGCCGAGATCGTTGCGGAAAAACAGCAGCGTGGCCGCGTAGGTTAGGGCCTGGCTCAGGATGGAAAAATAAACCCCTTTGATCCGGGAACGAAAGGCCAGCCAACCAAAGATAAAGGCGACCAAGCCGGGCAGGATTAAGACCATGCCGCTGGAGAAAATAAAGCTGTAAAATGGCTGCCAGAAGCTGGGTAACTCTTGATAGCCGAGAAACACCATGAAGTCCGGTAGGTCGCTCTGATAGGATCCCAGCTTGCCGATGAGCAGCATTAAATGCATGCCCATCATGTAACCCCCCAGCGCGAAGAACAGGCTCTGGCACAAACAGAGCAACCCGGTGTAACCCCAAAGCCAATTTAGGCTAACGGCCAGAGAAGCATAGCAAAGATACTTCCCCCAGATGCCCAACTGGAATGACGGTGACAGCGCGCTGAGGACCGGGATGCCGATCAGCAAAAAGAGCAAGACTCCAAACGCGATGCCGTGCTGCTTCAGGAGCGGAGCGATGCGACTGGAAGCACTCATGAAGGTGAATTTGCGTTTAGTTTCCGCCATACGGAACGCACGCTCCAGACCAGGGCCAGAGCCGCCAGCCACATCATGGCATGGGCTGGTTCCACCAACCAATGCGCGGGTTGATCTGGAGAGACTAGCAATTGGTGTCCCGGATGGGCCCAGACACTGGAGGAGGAAATGATCAGGCTGAGCGCAGTGAGTAAGCGTCTGCGGTTACTGAGAGGTGATAATTTCATGAGAGTAATGGTGAATCGGAAATAGGTGCTAGCCGTCGAGACTGCGACTGCGGGAAGGGAACAGTCCGCCGGGTCTCCATTGTAAAAGCAGGATGATTGCCAGTAGGGTGGTTATTTTTCCCATCACTGGTCCGAGCAGGGGTTGCAGCAACTGATCCACCGTGCCGATCCCCAGTGCGGAAAGCGCGGCTCCGATGAGATTCCCCACGCCACCGACCGTAACGATCATAAAGCTGTCCACGATGTAACTCTGGCCCATGCTGGGTCCCACATTTCCCAACTGGGAAAGAAACGCTCCCGCCAGCCCCGCCAAGCCAGATCCGAAGGCGAAGGTGAAGCCATTCATGCGACCGGTGCGGATACCCAAGGAGGCCGCCATCCGCCGATTCTGCATTACAGCCCGCAGTTGCAAGCCGATGGATGTCTTCGCCATTACCAGCAGCGTGCCGCAGAGGATAGCCAATGCAAAACCAATCACAAACAAGCGATTCCATCCCAGCGTAACGCCCATGAGGTCGTAATTTCCTGCCAGCCAGGATGGCGAGGAAACTTGGACGTTAGCGGCACCAAATTTTAGCCGAAACGCCTGCTGTAAAATCATGGACAGGCCCCACGTGGCGAGCAGGGATTCCAAGGGGCGATGATACAAATGTCGCACGATGGACCATTCGATGAGCCATCCGACGAGGGCCGCAGCTAGGAAACATAGCGGTAACGAGACGAGGAAATAGTTGTCAAACCCACTGCCCGAACTGCCATAGTGGTTGATAAACCAAGTCTGGACGATGAAACAGGTGTAGCCGCCGATGGTAATGAACTCGCCATGCGCCATGTTGATGACACCCATCAGACCAAAGGTAATGGCCAGACCAAGCGCGACGACCAATAGCACTGATCCCAAGCTCAATCCGCGAAACAAGGTGGAGACACCTTCGACAAGTTTTTGCCGGGCACCGATTTTCCCCAGCGCCACGGTGGCCGCTTTGATGAGGGCGGCATCTTGTTCCTCAGTGGGTTTGGCGTTCTCGGCTTCCAGCAAAGCCGTGATTTGGTCACGCGCTTTAAGGGATTCCAGTTCGCCCAATTTTGTGATCGCTGCGACCTGTTCTGCTCCGGTGGTTAATCCAAGTTTGGCCAAGGCGATGCCCTCTTCAAAGCCTTCGCGAGCGGTCTTGGAGGTTTCTTTTGGGAGTAGCTCCTCCAGGACCTTCAATCCTTCTTCGTCCTGCTGCATTCCGATCTCCCGTGCCGCTTCCGCTCGGTTGCGGTCATTGGGATGCTTCAAGGCCAGCACGTTGTTTAACTTCACGAGTAACTTGCGGGAGGCTCGATCAGGATTTGAGGCACTGGCTTTGGCCAAATCGAACGAGATCGTTTTACCATCGCTCATTCTCACTGCGCTGGTATTGCCGCTGCCAGTCTGTCCGTTGTAGAGCACAGCTTCGGTGGAGCCATCCTCCATCGTGGCAATCCAAACTTCACCCCGCCGCCAGGTTTCCACTAGCACGGAATCTGTGTAGTCTGCTTCGAGGCCAAATTCATCCAGTAATTTCGTGCGCTCTTCCCCGCTGGCAAGAATGGCTTTGGCGAGGACGGCAGAGCCTTTGGAGGCTTCGAAGGCTGACAGACAAGTCAGACTGCCAACGAGAAACAAGAGTGCCAGCAGAGCAGAGCGCATGAGAAAACTATAGGTTTAGATAGAGAGAAAGCGGGCACCGCCCAACCACAGGCGGTGCCCACCACATAGCAACCAAATGAACACGCTAACAGGCGCGATCACTTCTTCTTCTTAAACGTGCCTTTGAGAAATGGTTCACCGACGACGCCATCGAAGCTCTTTATCACTTGGAACTGTCCAGTCGGTAAGGTCTCACCGATATAAACGTTCTTGGTCAGGTGATGATTTTTTTGGCTGGTGACTTTCCCGCCAGGACCGGCAAAGGAAAGGCCACTCTTCAGTGCCTCCATCACTTTGGTGGGCTCAAAGGACTTGGCCTTCTCCACGGCTGCTTTCCAGAGATACACGCCGTCGTAAGACAGCACCATGGGGCTGCACGTCACGCGGTTCTCTTTCTTGATGCCGGGGTAATCGGTCTTGGCCAACCAAGCCTGGAAGTCCGTGGTGAACTTCTTGTTGGCTGGGGTATCCAGCGACATGAAGTAAGTCCAGCAGCCCAGATGTCCAATCAAGTCCTTGGTCGGCAGCGCGCGGAATTCATCCTCGGACAAGCTGAACGATACGATCGGACATTTGTCGGATTTGATGCCAGCGGCTGCGATTTCCTTGAAGAACGGGACGTTGGAGTCGCCATTGATGGTGTTAATTACGCAGGCTTTGCCACCAGCAGAGAACTCTTTAATCTCTGCGACGATCTGTTGGAAGTCGGTGTGACTGAAGGGCGTGTATTTCCCGGCGGAGATGACCTCACCCTTGGCATCCTTGCGAAGACCACCGCCGATGTTGGCGAGCGGAATTCCTTTGGAGAGCAAGTATTCCAGGAGCACCAGATTGGTGGTCTGGGGGTAAACGTAATCCGTGCCGATTAGGTAGAACTTCTTGTATCCTTCCTTGAGCAAATAATCGACCGCAGGAGTGGCCTGCTGATTAACGGCTTCGGCAGTGTAGAAGATGTTCGGGGACATTTCTTCGCCCTCGTATTGCACGGGGTAGAAAAGTAGTCCCTTGTTTTTCTCGAACACGGGAAGGACTGATTTACGGCTTACCGAAGTCCAGCAACCGAAGGTGACGGCTACTTTATCCTTGGTGAGAAGTTGTTCTGCCTTTTCCGCAAAGAGCGGCCAGTCGGAAGCACCGTCGGCTACGACGGGCTCGATCTTTTTGCCCATGACCCCGCCCGCGGCGTTGATTTCATCAAAAGCGAAGATGAGCACATCGCGCAGGGAGGTCTCGCTGATGGCCATGGTGCCGCTCAGGGAGTGGAGGATGCCAACTTTGACGGTGTCCTCAGCGCGAGCGCTGGACACAGTGGCTGCCGCAACCAAAGGCATGAATAGCCTGGTCCAATTGAATTTCATAATGAGGTGCGTTAAGCTAAATTTTGGTTTTCCTTAGCATTTGAAACAGTCAATTAGAAGGAGATCGCGATGCCGGCGGAACCAGTGATAATATTGTTATCAGGATTCACTGGGATAACGCTGTCATTGGTGTAGTAGTAGGTTACACCAAGATTGAGGGCGACGTGATCGATGATTGGAATCGAAGCGCTGACCCCGGCGGAAGCGAAGGAGAAACCTGCATCACCACCATGGTAGCCATCGGTATCGAAGGCGACTTGGACTGGGAAGCTAATGGCGACCGGACCCAGCTTGGTGCCTGGGGAAATCCCTGCGAGAGCCACGAGACCGGTGTCGAAGGAAATGTCATCAGCGAAACGATAGTGCAGCAACACGTAAGGATTGAGCATGTTGGTATAAGCAACTTTCAATTCGAAGGCCTGCTCGTTTTGGGAGGCATACATCCAGTTATGGTAGAGAAAGGTGGTCTTCCAGTTCCCTGCGGCGTAAGCTCCACCAGCCCAAATATCGATTTCTTGGATGTTGGTGCCAATATTGGTTGGCGCATTATCATTTACATCCCACCAAGTGCCGACGATGCCAGTGAAGCCGCCGCCGAGATCGAAGTTCAATTCGAGGGAAGGGTGGAATAGAGGATCATCCCAGTTGTTGCCAGCGGCCCAGACGTCCTGACCGAAGGACATGAAGTGGGTATCGGCGGTGAGAGAAAGGGTGCCAGTAACAAATGGTGTTGCTGGTGCTGGAGGGGTAGGGGCAGGAGCCTTCCCGGTAGTGCCCGCAAAGCTGGCGACAGAACCAATGGTGGCGGAAGCAAGCATTGAGAGGGCGGTAGTATTCAGTTTCATTGTGTTTTGGGTATGCTGGTTACTTTGGTGTTTAGTGATGAAACGAAGCGATTCCCAAGTAGTGGGAGACGATCTGAATCGAAATCCTAAGTCAGCAGCAGGCGTGCCAATGGTGGATTTTGCACGATAAGTAGAGCGTGAAGAAAATTCACCATTAGTATTACGACTTCAATGCATGGATTGGCACGGCATTAGCGTGCCTTGCAGCTTGCCATTTTATCAAAGCCCCATGCCTGACCGAACCTACGCTTACGTCCCCATTGAATCGCATCGCCTCCATGTCTTTTACGCGGTGGCTGAAGCCGGCAGCGTCGCGCAGGCCGCACGGCTGCTGTGCCTCACCAGAAGCGCCCTGAGCCATGCGTTGAAGTCCTTGGAGGAGGATCTTGGCTGCATGTTATTCCATCGCTCTGCGAGAAATTTAGTGATCAGTGATGCGGGGAAACGCCTCTTGCCACAGGCTCGACAAATCCTGGAGGCCATGCAGATGGCTCGCTCCAGTCTGGGGGATTCCGCCCCCTTCGTGGAAAACCCCTTGTAGTTACGAGTCTACAGTTTCCGCAGGCTGGTGGTGAAGCAATGATGATGCGGCTGCAACTCATGCCGGAGTTGGCTTAGGTGGCGTTTGATCAGCAGACTGCTAGTGCCCGTGGCGCGAATCACTAGCACGTGTTCGTTTAACAAAGTTAGCCCCGTGTTGACGTCTGCCGTGTTCGGCAATGTGGCCCGTAGTGCTTTGGCTACAGCCGTAAGGGACGTGGGTAAGCTGAGGACACTAGTGGCGGTAAAGAGCGGTTGGCCCAATTTGCCACACAGCATCCAGAGACGATCGGGATTGGCCTGCAGGCGTTCTTGCAGCAAAAGTTGCCCATCGCGATGCACTCGTAATTTCATTTCCAGTGAGGCGAATTCCAGCGCTTCCCCATGAGCCACGCGGCCCGGAGCCAAGAGTTCGGTGTAAAAGAGACCGGCTCCAGCTGCAAGATTTACTTCGGTGTGCTGCGTAAAAGCCGAGCCGCGTTGTGGAATCAGCCATTCGCCCTGCAATTCCAACCAACCATGTTCTGTCACCGTGAACGTTTGCCTTTGGCTGCCTGAAGGCTGATCCGCGGTCATGCGGGTGTGGATCCGGGTAGCGCTGGGGGTCGTCACTAACAGGCTGGCTTCAGGCTCTACGGTGATCTCGCTGCGCAGGACATCCCCCGCAAAGATCCCTGCCGTGGGATTGATCCATTGCACCATGAGGGTGTGCCCATCCCAGTAAGGTTTGCTCAAATGAAATGCCCCCGCAGCATGACGATGCGTCAATACCGTGGGCCCGTGCGCAGCCTTGGCGGCTTGCAGCTGCAGTTCGCCACGCACTGCATGACTGCTGACAGTGGCCAGATTCACGCAGGGATGAGATCCGTAAAGAAGACACTATGATCCAGCCAGGCGTGCAATTCATCGAACCCCTTGCCTGATTTCAGATCACTCATGACGAAGGGCCGATCCCCGCGGGCCTTCTTGGCATCGCGTTGCATCATCTCCAAATCGGCCTCCACATAAGGTGCCAGATCGATCTTGTTGATCAAAAGCAAATCACTGCGAGCAATGGCCGGACCACCTTTGCGCGGGATATCGTCGCCTTCACCCACATCGATTACGTAAATGAAGACATCCACTAACTCAGGAGAAAACGTGGCCGTGAGATTATCCCCACCGCTCTCCACGAGAATCACTTGGAGCTTGGGAAAGCGGGCTTTCATTTCTTCGATGGCCTGTAAATTCATCGCAATGTCATCCCGAATAGCCGTGTGTGGGCAGCCGCCGGTTTCAACGCCCAGAATGCGTTCTGCGGGCAAGGCTTGGTGACGAATGAGCATTTCCGCATCTTCACGGGTGTAAATATCATTGGTGATCACGGCCATGTCGTAGCGATCTCGCAGATATTTGCAGAGATGAATGCAGAGAGTGCTCTTGCCGGAGCCGACGGGGCCTCCGATGCCGATGCGGATGAGATTGTTATTGGTCATTGGTTGTTAGCGGTTGGTTGCTGGTCAGTGGCTTCGTTTTTAGGAAAGGAACATGCGGGCCGGGGCGGTCTCGTGGTAGGCGGTGGCTATGTCCAGGCGCGGGAGGCAGGTGCCGAGATCATCCAGCCTGAGCGTCTGGGCTACTTGAATCATTTGCTGAAAGCGCGGTGCCATGTCGGCCACCATGGCCTGCACGCTGTTTTGGCCGATGCGCATGATCTTCATGGCGGCTTGAGCCACCATCATTACGGTTTGATGCGTTAGCGCCATCATTGCTGCGGCCACGGGAGTTCCTAGCAGAGCGCTTTCCACACCTGCGATGATGCAGAGATGCTTGTGCGGCAAGGTTTGTGATAGATCACTGAGGAAGATTTGCCTGGCTTCGGTCAGTTTGACGAAATGGAGTTTCTGCAACAAAGCTAGGCGCTGCGAACCCAGTCTGCGGCTGGCCTGGCGCTGCTCCGCCGCAAAGCGAATGGCTTCACTGGTTTCGTCCAAACGGCAAAGCGCCCACGTGGAGGGCGACGTTAGGAGACCAGCATCAGGTGTGATGAGAAGCGGGTCACATTGCGGAGGTCTCGTTACCTCGCCCGCCACGATGGCTTGATAAGCGTGATAGAGTAGCGGTAACTCGACGTATGTCAGGGTGTCCGCAACCTCTTGCCGCAGGAACGCGTGGAGGTCTTCAGCCGTTTGCACGTGATCCAATGCCACCATGCCCTCCAAGCCACCGGAATGCGCGAATCCACCGATGGGATAGGCGCTATCGGTCGTCTGCAAAAGCAATGGCAACCACGTTAGGGGATCAAGCACAGCATTCATGGCGCGGCTAATGCTGATGCCATTGGCCATCCCCATGGTGATGCCAGCCATTGCCGGGCGCGGGGGCTTTGGGTTTCTCGAAATGAGAATGAGCCGGGGTATCGCAATGTTTGCTGGGCTGGAATACATCTTCGCGCGCCGTCCAAGTCATGCCAGCGGCCGTGATTCGTTCGCGCAAGGTAGGTTCTTCCGCCACGAGCAATTCCGTTTCCCGCAACTCAATGGGCAGGTGCATATTGCCAAAGAACCAAGCCGTGCGGGCCGCCATCAACGGTTCCTGTGGTAAAGGGACCACAAGCACAAGTTCGGCCAACTGCCGCACGCGGTAGCGCTTGCCCAGTCCTTCATAAATAATACTCCCGTGCTGCACGGGATCCGTGAGCGCGAACGCGAAATCCGTGCCATCCAGCGCAGAGCCACGCCAGCGACGACGATTGAGGGTGTCACGATCCGCCGCAATAGTTAGTTCTTGCAGGGTGTCCGTGGAAGCATCCAGCGCTTTTTCGATCAGGGGCATGATGAGTCGGCGGGGGATGGAATTTAGCGCTGCTGGCTCATCGAACTCGATGGCTGCAGCACTTGGAACAATCGCCAGAAGCTGAGTTCGCGCGTGGTATCAAAGGGACTAACTGGGCCGCTGGTGCGATGGAATCGACTCGGTCCGGCCTTCGCCAGCACGCTGGCCTTGCGCTCGCCAATGCCATTGCAGCCGGGTTCATTGATGTGGGGAGTTTGGTGGTTTTGCAGTCTCATGGATGTTGGTGGGTTAGGATGGAAATACAATTTAGAAAAGAAAGTAGCGTTGAGCCATGGGCAGCACCGTGGCCGGCTCGCAGGTGAGTTCCTGGCCTTCATAACGCACGACATAGGTCTCGGGATTCACTTCGATGTTGCCCATGGCATCATTGAAAATCATGTCCGCCTTGCCCACCGTGCGGCATCCGCGCACCGCACTAATCGTCTTTGCCAGTCCCAGACGGGCAATGGTGCCGTTATCCAGCGAGGCTTGGCTCACAAAAGTCAGACTGGTCTGATGCCGCGCCTTGGCGAACGAGCCAAACTGTGGTCGATACATGGTGGGCTGGGGCGTGGGAATGGAGGCGTTAGGATCACCCATGTTCGCACAGGCAATGAATCCGCCCTTCAGGACCAACTCGGGTTTCACGCCGAAGAAGGCTGGCTTCCAGACCACGAGATCAGCTAGCTTTCCCACTTTCAAGGATCCCACTTCATGCGCGATGCCGTGGGCCAGCGCGGGGTTGATGGTGTATTTCGCGAGATAACGCAAGGCGCGGAAATTATCCGCCGACCGATGCGTGGGTCCACTCAAAGTCCCAAACTGCGTTTTCATTTTGTGAGCCGTTTGCCAACAGCGTGTGATCACTTCACCTACGCGACCCATCGCCTGGCTGTCGCTGGAGATCATGGAAATAACGCCCAAATCGTGCAGGCGATCTTCTGCAGCGATGGTCTGAGGCCGAATCCGGCTCTCGGCAAAGGCCACGTCCTCGGGGATGCGCGAATCCAAATGATGGCAAACCATAAGCATATCCAAGTGCTCATCAATCGTGTTCACCGTGAACGGTCGCGTGGGATTCGTGGAGGACGGCAGCACGTTAGCGAAGCCGCAAACCTTGATAATATCGGGCGCGTGGCCGCCGCCGGCACCTTCGCTGTGATACGTGTGAATCGTGCGACCCTTAAATGCTGCAATCGTGTCCTCAACAAATCCAGACTCATTCAAAGTGTCGGTATGGATCGCCACCTGAACATCCAATTCATCCGCCACGCCCAGACAAGTGTTGATGGCAGAGGGCGTGGTGCCCCAGTCTTCATGAAGTTTCAGACCAATGGCACCCGCATTCACCTGCTCCCGCAAGGGTTCGGGCGTGGCACAGTTTCCTTTACCCAGGAACCCAAGATTCATCGCGAAGGCATCCGAGGCTTCCAGCATCCGCGCCATATTCCAAATGCCCGGCGTGCAAGTCGTCGCAAACGTTCCCGTGGCTGGCCCGGTGCCACCGCCGATCATCGTGGTGAGTCCGCTCGCCAGGGCATGTTCGATTTGCTGCGGACAAATGAAATGCACATGCGTATCGATCCCGCCCGCTGTGATGATACAACCCTCTCCTGCGATCACCTCGGTGCCGGCCCCAATGATCATCGGATTGTATTTCCCCGCTGCGTCGGCATACACCGAACCAATCCCGCTTTGGATGCAGGGATTCCCCGCATGACCAATCCCGACGATGCGGCCATATTTAATGCCCAAATCACATTTGATGATGCCGATCTCCGCATCCAGCAGCAGGGCGTTCGTAATCACCAGATCCAGCGACTCCGCATCCAAGGCCAAAGGAGATTGCCCCATGCCATCTCGAATCACTTTGCCGCCGCCGAATTTAACTTCGTTGCCGTAGCCACCGCCTTCCGCAATGAGATCGCGCTCCACTTCAACCATAATGTATGTATCCGCCAAGCGCACCCGATCCCCTACCGTGGGGCCGAAGAGTTCAGCGTATTGTCTGCGTGTGAGAGTGAGGGCCATGAAAATAAAAGTTTAAAGTGGTCCGGCCACGAGATCATTGAAACCATGAACCACCCGCTGACCTGCCAGCGCCACCAGTTCCACCTCCCGTTCGTCTCCAGGTTCGAACCGCACCGCATTGCCCGCAGGAATGTTTAACCGGAAACCCCGGCTGGCCGCGCGATCAAAGCGCAGTGCCGTATTCGTCTCGAAGAAATGATAATGACTCCCGACCTGAATCGGCCGATCCCCGGTATTGGCCACCACCAATACCCTCGTCTCCAAGCCAAGATTGGCATGGATGAGGTCGTCTGTGGCAGCGGGGATGATTTCACCAGGGATCATGCACGCGTTCCAAAGCAATTTCGGTGCTAATTGTTCTGCTGATTGAAAAAACTTGCGCTCTGACCGCTACAAAAACTGCTGCGCTTCTCTCTCCATTGAAGATCGAAAATGATGAAATCCGTAACGGCAGATTTTTGGACGCGGGTAAATGGCTGAATACCAGCGAGTTATGCAAAATCTCCATATTGGAGATTTCCCGGTTCAAAGCCCCGTGCAAAAATCCGCCGTTTGAAATCCGTCTAAAATGGAATTTTGTTATTGACCTCTCATCAGAAATGGGATACTTTAGGGTCCTATGAAAAAAGACTTCACTAACGTAAATGGGGGGGGGTAATATTGCTCCTCGTAATTCAGACGGAGCACTTTGGAATTCGCCTTTGGGTAAGCGTGCGTTTCTCAAGAAAATGGGTGCGGGAACAGTGGCGACCTTAGTCATTATGGACGGGCTAAAGCTGGACGCATTTTGCACCGAAACTTATTACGTCGTCGCAGGCACCGAGCACCTTTACGAGGTAGTTTATGAAGCGAAATCAGATCTATCAGCCGTGATTGTATTAGACCTTGATAATGACCCGGGGAGTTCTTTTACGAGTTCCCCAATCTATCAGCAAGCCTTGGCTAATAAGTTCAAAACGGATTATTTGACAGACATTAGCCTGTTCGAACCGGATCGGGCCACTTACCATACTGTCGTTAATTATGCGCGGACCGGCTCAATCGGGTCTGGACCATCAACCCCTTACGCGGCCCCTGAGATTTCATATGAAGGCCCAACCTTCATTTCCCCAATTGGCAAATGGCGAATTACCGCAACGATTACGATTTCGGAAGGGTATCAACATAGTATAACCTACCCTTACGATGGCACGTATGTAGGCAGCCGCAATGTTCAATTCTAATGCAGAAAAATATTTTCAACTGGGATTTCCGGCAACGATTTGCGGCAGGAGCAGCATTGGGGTTGATTGCTTTTGCAATCATCACGTTGATTCAAGCGTATACCGATGCTCCTCAACGTCCCATAACGGCTGTGGACCAGATAAATACTCAACCTGTTTCTAGGGCGTATGCACAAACACAAAAGCCGACGACCAAGGAACATAGCGGGCAGGCAGCGGATGCGCCAGCTATTGCGGCTATTCCGAAGCTCCTAGAGCTACATTACGCTGAATTCATCGACGGCAAACGCACTCGAATAGATTGGGAGTTTGAGTGGCAGGAATTAGCAAAAAGCGATTGGTGCCTGGCTTTGAGTTTACTAAAATGTTCAAGACTTGAAGAAGGGGGGGATCCGTTTCGCTTCCGAGCGTTTGTTGCGGGGCTACCCCAAGATGTGTCCGCAGGTGAGGTCATCGCGCTGGCCAAAAATAAACTGCCAAAGATGGAACTGGCCGAGTTGGCTAAGCTGTTGCTTCCAAGAACATTAAGCCTTGGACCGGACGGCGTGGCTTCATATATAGCTCAGAATTCGCAAAATCTGGAAGCATCCTCGTTGGCGATTTCCTTAGCCAAAGCATCCACACAAGCATCGGATCCGTTCAAATTCATTTCCGATATCTATACAAAAGTGACATCCTCTTCTGAACTAGCAGGTGGTGAGGGTTGCGCCTCCTTTGCCCTAAAATTACTATGCGCACGGCAAAATTTGAAAGAATCTGAGGTTACTGACAGATTGTCATTTGTAACTGGTCTCCCTAATCCAGTGTTGCGAAATGAATTATCTGAGGATATAGCCTATCACAACTCAGCAACTGCTGCAAAATATCTAGCTAATGCATCTGACAGTAAGTTAGCCGGAACAGCTATGGCGTTTTGGAGCCGAACGGACGCGATTAGTGCGGGCGAATGGCTGGTGGCGAATAAATCTAGTGCCCGAAATGCCGATGTGCTAATCGCGGGGTATGCGGCAGCAATAAGCGATACTGATAGTGGCGCTGCGGACGAGTGGCTCAGGGTTGGAGGGGACGCAGCGAAAATCCATTTCCCACGACTTCAAAGTGTTTTGGCGACGCGAATCAAATCAGTGCTCGTTGACACAAACTCAAAAAACAAGAACTGAACCAGCCTCCTGCCCGGTAAGCA
Source organism: Verrucomicrobiales bacterium (assembly GCA_031411295.1). Lineage (GTDB taxonomy): Bacteria > Verrucomicrobiota > Verrucomicrobiia > Verrucomicrobiales > V1-33 > JAGNEJ01. The sequence continues at coordinate 106,056 of JANOAV010000187.1, forward strand.
GGAGAAGATCGCATTCAGCGATTGGTGTTACAGCAATACTATGCCTCTTATTTACACATTAGCCTTTGATCCGCCAAGCAAGAGGAACCACGCTTTGATGGCCAAACTCTTAGTAGGCAGTTTACAGAGAACATTTTTCTCTGGCGATATTGTCATTTTTCGGAATACGCCACAACCAATTTTTCTTTCCCAACGCGAGAATGTTGAAGAAATTTATCTGCCTGAGCCCCACGAAGGCTGGGCTCAGTCCATGGCATGGAAATGGAAGGTTTTGGAGAAGTTGGATGTGGAAAAATATGACCGCGTTTTATTCCTTGATTGCGATTGTCTCGCGCTGCGTAATCTGGACCACCTCTGCGCGGGAGATTGGGATTTTTTCTACCAGCCTGAACTGGACAGTATTGATCAATGGTGCTACAACTGTTTCCTGACAGATGAGATGCTGGTAAAAGAAAAATGGCGCATTGGGGCAAACGCAGGAACAGTAGGCTTCCGTGGCTCTAAATGCCGAGAAATCGCAAGGAAATGGGGCGAAATTAATGATAGTCCTCCTGCGCCTGGAAGGCAAGCTTGGGGTGAAGATCAAGCCGCGCTCAATCGGCTAATCGTTGATGCTCCGAAATACGGATGGAGGAGGAGGCCCTTTGAGCGAGGCGAAATTCAGTTTCCCCTGCTACATCATCCCCATTGGCGAAATTTCATGACGAGCGCCCTGTTACATGCTGCGGCTGGTGGACATGAAAACACCCCTGAAAAGAAGCTCCAATTTCTTTATGGGGTCTTTGCGCAACGTTTCCTGCATCGTGGGGATGGTAGCATGATTGATCTTTTCGAACCTTGAGCAGAACTACAACACCCAAAAAATGATTTTCGAGGATACTTTTCCACTCAGGCTTTACATAAATTTGGCTTATCGCGAAGACCGGCGGGCGGATTTGGAAATGGAATTCTTCACCCATGGCTTCGTTGCGGAACGCTTCCCTGCAATCGATAGGCGCTGGCTGAAGGCACGGACCTTCCCGTCCCCGGTGGCCTTATCAGGAAAAGTAGAACTAAAACCAGGGTTGGCGGCCACAGCCTTGAGCCTCCGCATGGCTCTGCGCGAGGCGGAACGGCGCCAGGCCATGCAGGTCTTATTGTTCGAGGATGATGTCGCGTTTGCACCAAATTTCGCAGCGAGTTTCTCCCAACTCGTTTTGCCAGCAGACTGGGGCATCCTGTTGCTAGGTTGCCGGCACTTGGAGCCACCAATTCCAGTCACCGATGGGCTAGTGCGCTGCACTGCGGCACGTGATTCACACGCCATTGCCATCCGCCAAGAACACTACCGCACCGTGCGAAAAATACTTGGGTGTGCCAAAAACCGAAAATTAATTTGGGGCAATGGGATCGCTGGCGTCTTCGATCAGATTCAAAGTGCAATTCCGACTTATGCCGCTTACCCAAATTTGGTCTGGCAGAGGTCCGGCTACAGCAACGCGCAGAGCAAGGAGGTAGCCAATTATGATGAAAATGGCGAGGAACTTAGAGATTTGGAGTCGAGGACCATTTGTTGATGCCGGTAGGCAGGAAGCCCTATTTACGTGCATCTGAAGGTCAGCGGGTCAGTGAGGCAAAAATGTGACCGCCACACTGGGCCGAACCGCAGCGGACTACAATTATGATTCGGCCAGGCGGTGCTGGATTCGCAAAACAAAACACAGCAAGCCATGAAGCTCATCCTCCATCATTTCCGCTGGCTAACGTATCAATTGCGCTGGTGGATCATGGCCTATGTGGCACTCTGGTTAGTTTATGGAATCGGGATGTGGTTCATTCAGCCGGATAGCGTGGTGTTGAAGATGATCGCCATCTGGGGCTGGGTGCTGCCGTTGGTGGGCGGTAGAATCATGTTGAGTGCGGTGTGGCGGGATCGGGTCGTGGGCACGGATGGCTTCTGGCGCGGCCGCCCATTGCGCGCGGCCGGCTTGTGGACCGCTCAGTGGCTGCTGTTGTTGCTCTTGGCGCTTCCTCCGGTGGTTTCGTGGGTGTGCAATGGCGCGATCTTAGCGAATACTCCGGAACAGTGGTGGTCCGGGCTGGATGATTTGGGATTCATCTGCCTGCCTTTGCTGGTTGGGGCGACGCTGGGGTCCTTTGCCACGAGGGCCTATTCGGTGGCCGCCATTCTCGCTCTGGCCGGAGCCTGTTGGGTGGGTGGGGGCTTGCTGTTCGTGAACTATGATTGGGTGCCTTGGTCAAACTTAGGCCAAGAGGGAATCCAGTATCGGCAAATGGTTAGATTCAAAATGGGTCTGGTTCTATCCAGCATCGTTGCGGTGATCGCATGGGCTAGGGGTGTGGTCCGCGGCCAACGATGGGTTCGGGGTATTATGCTGGGGCTGGCGTTGTTGCTCGGCCCGTTAGCCGCTGCTTGGTTGTGGCTGGAAAACCCCGTGGAAAGAGCACAGGCGCTGCCGGGTAAGTTCTCCTTCGCAGGGCATTATCAGCCAGGTTCCCAGCCCGTGCGCTTGGCCTTTGCTGGTCTCCCTGCAGGACTGGTGCCGGAGGTGAAACTGCCGGATCTCTACCTGCGGAGCGTTAATCCTACCACGGACATCGCTTCCGCTGACCTAAAGGCCTTCCCTGGCCGCCAGGGAGGCCAGTTTATGGAATCGTCTGTGCCCTCCGAAGAAATCAAGGAGACGCTGCCGATGGATACTCAATGGTATCTAGACCCTGCGCCTCCGTCCAGACCTTGGTTGGTAACTTTTCCTGGGAATTCTGGCCCGTGGACCATTTCAGGCGGCATCCTGGGATTGCTCAGGAGGCAGACACTGCTGGGCAGTCTGCCCTTGGCAGCAGAATCCAGCGCGCGACACGAGGGCACCCTGCTGCAAATGAAGACTTATTGGGGCGATGAAGCGCATCTTGCGATGACCGTCAGAGTTTATCGCGCGGTTAGTCCTCAGTCCCGAACCGTAAATCAAATTCGCCAGAGCGTCTCGCCTCTTCCGTCTTCAGTTCACGTCATCCCGATTGCCTATTTCCCAGCCTTGCACTTGGCTGTGGCGCACAATCCGATCCCATGGGATGAACTTTCAGGCGGTCTGCAGGTCCGCAGTGGGGAGATCGAATGGCAAGTGGATTTACCCGCTGGCGCGGCTGGTCGGGGAGTTCAGTTTACGCCAGAGAACCTGCTGGGAGCCAAACTATTCCTCTACGAGGAGCGCACAATCGCTGACTTCCGTGCCACGGCAAACGAGGAACCTATCTCAGTGGATATCCCCAGTGCGTTGGAGCAAAAGGTCGCACGTTTGGCGTCCAGTGAGGATTCCGCGCGAGCCCATGCAATTGAGAAAATTCTGGACGCAGGCGATACCGGACTGCGTGCGTTGGTAGCGCGCCGTTGGAATGAAGCATGGTTTCCTAACTTTGCCGGGCCCTTGCTGGAGCATGGTCCAGACGAGCTATTATCAGAAGCCCTAGCACAAGATCAACGCTGGGCGCAATTGGCACAGAAACAAGGCCTGGCGGCACGCGTAGCCACCCTCCTCCTGCCAGAGTTGCGGCACAGCGGTCGCAAACTTAGCCCAACAGAACTCCTGATGCTCTTGGATAAAATTTCTCCCGCAGACTATCCCGCCCTGAGTCAGCAAGTCAGACGCTTGGGTCCAGGACTGTGGCGTTGGGAGGAAGCAGGCCCGCACGCCCTGCTGTGGCGGGCTTTGCGGGCCCTGCCGGGATTCGATTGGAAATCGCTCGCACGTGAACAATGGCAGCAAGTTTACACCGAAGACAAGGTCTGTCAGGGTATTCAAGTTCTGGCAGCCCTAACGGGGGACGCCACTGCGTTCAACGGCTTGGCGGAATCGGAGTCGTTGGAGGCATCGGCTGGTCCTGAAGTGGCAGAGCTAGCGAATCTGGTGGAGGATCTGCCGCCTAGCGGATCAGAACAGACACCTTGGCTGCAACAACGCTGGGGCTATTTCACTTGGGATGCAGCGCTGGGGAGATTCCGCGCCCAAAGGTGAATCGTAACCGCGCCTGTGGAGGGCGAGGTAACTAGACCCACTGCACGCCAAGTAGAATCTACGCTGCGTGGTGCTGGTCTCCTTACGTCGCCCTCCACGGGGCATTTAAATTCGGCATCGACTAAACTGAAGCCTCCAACCAATCAGCCCGCACGACGCAAAGCCAAAGACTTGCAGCGATCCGTGAATCGCCCACATCCGAGGAATGTGGAGCCAGGCCAACGGGACCCAGAAACGCAGTGCATAGAGCAGGGCGAAGGTCGTGGCGAGGCCAAGCGAAGCACCAGAAAGAGCCAGCCACCACGACCGAATCTGTAGCGCATACCGCAACTGACAGAGGCTCAGCAAGAGCACGAAGCAACAGAAGCTTCCCGCCAGAATGGATTCCAGTGCCAACGGGAATCCCAGTTTTGTTGAAGTGATTCCGCCAGCCACCATGGCTACTCCACCGGCGGAACCAACCGCCGCCATGCGACAAACCCAGTTCTCGTTCCGCGCCAACAAGAACCCGGCCATCAACGGTAGGATGAAGCCAGCAAAGTGAAAATGCGCTGCCGTGAGTCGGACTATTTGGGGATCGAACCCCAGCGGTTGATACCGGCTGTAGTCCGCCAGCAACCACGCGGCACCCACCGGAAGTTGGAGCCACCCGAACAGCGAAATTTTGCGAGCCAGAGCAGTCGATTCCTTTTTCAACACCGACCAAGCCTGCCACCCCATCAGCAGGGATAATCCAAGCCAGGGCAGCACCAACGAGGAACGCGCGAAACCTTCTGGTGCCAAATTTGCCATCGCCAGGCAGTTCATCGTTGGCAATTGCAACTGGGCGATCCATTTCCCCAGTGCGGAATCCATGGCTGTGAAATCAACTGCCATCAGCGCGCGGGAAAATGGAACGAGCACCCAACCGCCAAGGAAAATGAGCACCAATGGCCAGTCGAAAGACATCGGTTCTGGTCGATGCACCAGCATGAGCAGAAGCCACAGGACTAACCCGATGGCCGCATTGGTGCGCTCTTGCTTAACCAGCGACATAAGCTTGCATGGCTGATTTCGAGTCCCTCACAAACCGTCGCTGCCATCGTCTTGCCAGAGGTTTGGCCAGTCGGGTCATCCAGTAGCGTGGACGGGAGAAGGCTTGAATTTCATACCAGACGGAATCGTCCTCCCGCCATGTGACGGTGAATCGTTCCTCCCCGCATTCCACATGGCCCGGCAGCGTGCCGTAGGCGAATCCAAGGCGGCGTTTGGCTCCGCCAACATTCGTGTCATCCACTTCATAAACGATGCGAGCGGCCGAGGTCCAGTGGATACCCAGCAAACGAAACAAAAGCACCACAGAGCCGCCTTCAGTCTGCGCTGCGTTAGGCGGAAGGACCTCCGTCCACCCGGCCGGAAACATCTTCCATGCCCGCAAACCAGCCACCGCCTTGGCAAAGACAGCTTCACCTGATCCTAAGCGAATTTCATTCCGATCATGCTCGTAGCCTAGAGGAAACTCACCCCGAGTAGAACCAACCTCCGGATACGTCGGGAGCAATAGCGATTGTTGCTGCGCCAAAGTTGTCAGGGCTTTGCCGGACGGTTGTTTCAAGTGCCACATAACATACCTGTCAATCAAGTCAGGACATTAGCAACAGAACTTTCTGTAAAATACGAAATAAAAAGCAAGCCTAATGGTCCGCACAGTCCTCTGTGCCAGAAATGAAATACCTGCCTGACAAAGGATTTACAATTTGAGGCGATACAAACGCCTGTGGAGCAGCGTATAATGGAACCTAACTCTGACGCCATTTTGCCTTATGAAATACTCCCACCTCTTCTCTGGCCTGCTTTCGTTGCTCGTTGTTCCGTCGCTTTATGCGCAGTTGTCGGAGGCCGAGGAATTATTGCGCGGCAAGCAATCCGCTGAGGCTGCGGTCAAGCTTGCAGCGGTGCCTGCGGAGCAGAAGGCGGATGGATATGCGGATTGGCTGCGAGCCGTGGCGTTGTATCAATTCAGGAAGCAAACGGAGGCGATTGCGGCTACAGAGGCAGTGCCGGAAAATTCGCGATGGTTTCGGAAGGCACGTTTGTTGAAGGCGCGCGCGTTGTCTAATTTGAAGAAACATGCCGAGGCGGCGACGATCTATGCTGCCGAGGCCACGCGCGCGCTGGCTTCTGCGCGGAAGGATGAACTGGCTGGGTTGCTAGTAGCGTTTGGCGATGAAGTGGGGCGTGAGCCTGCGGCGGGGGAGATCGAGGCACCTCCTGCGGATGTTGCCCGGACCGCACGACTCTACCAGCAGGCGCTGGAGGTGGATTACCTAACGCCGAAGTTTCAGGATGAAACGATGTTTAAGCTGGCGGTGGCGTATCAGAAGCTGAATCAGCATCAGAACGCGCTGCGGTTGTTGAACGATTATTTGATTCAGTTTGATAAGTCGTGGCAGGCGATAGAGCTAACGGAGGTGGCAGGCTGTCGCTCCGTGGTTTTCAGACAATGGAAAAGAATTTATATTAAAGCCAGATGCGATTCGACAACTATACACGTTCCAACCGATGGTGGCTTCAGCCAACGGGCGCGCACTAATGCTGATGTCGAAAGGCCAAATCTTAGCAGGGTTGATGCCTCCCAAAAATTCAACGGATCACGTCGGTGAGGTGCTGGCCCAGCCTCAGAGCTTAGCCACGGGCGGTGGCGTTTTTGATACTGAAAGCGAGATGCCCGTCAGCTTGAAAGGGGTTCCTGCGGAGAAGGTGCGGCCTAACTCCGATTTCTTCGCCTCGCCTGACGAACTGATTGCTGTGCTGGGTGAACGGCAACGAATGAGTGGCCATTTGAATCCCAGCTTTGGGATCACACTTCATCCCGCAGTAAATCCAGCATCCGAACTCCTGGCCAGACTGACGCTAATCAAACGGCTGCAAACAGGTGATGAAGGGATGAGAAACCATGCTGCCACGCTTCTGCCACGTTGCGAGGATCTAGTTAGTGAAATTGTTTTGCAAGAGGATGATGGCGGCTGGGCTTGGGATGGATTGGATATTTCCCCAGACATCTTGGTCACGGCTCAGACTTGGTGGGTGCTGCGTGCGGCCAAGGAAGCGGGCATCACGGTGAGCGATAAATTGAAGGCGAGGGTGGAAAAATTTATAGATAGCAACTATGGCGGCGTTCCAGCGGACGATTATGAAAAGAAGGCCGCCGTGCTTCATGCCATGGCAGCGGCGGGTCGGGCGGATTATGCCAATGCCGCTCCATTGCTTCGCGCTCGTGATCAACGCACTGATTGCAGCTTGGCTTTCTTAGCCGCTGCATTGGTTCGCATGGATCGCAGCGATGAAGCGGCTCAGTTGTTAAAACTCTTGGAAGCCCATGCTAAACAAGGGAAGGTGGGCAACATTTCCACGGCTTGGTGGCAAGGCAGCAAGAGTATCGTGCGACTGAGTGAACCAGAATTGGTTACCTCCATGGCTCTGTGGTGCTACGCCAAGCTGGACGCCAGATCAGCCATGGGAGGTGCTGCAGCGAATTGGCTGATCGGTTCCCGCATCATGGCGGTGGATGGCGGAAGCCGTGCCACGGGCGTGGCAGTGGTGGCATTGGATGCGTGGTTCAGTGGTGAGAACGACTGGAAGGCTCCGTTTGATTTGGAGGACCGAAATTTCGATAAGGCGAAGAGCCTTAAGGAAGGCCCTATTCCATTGGTCGCTCCGGTCGGTGGCGAGTATCATTTCAAAGTAACACCGCCAGCCGGAAAGAAGATCATCGTGAGCGCGATTCTGTCAGGCACACCCACTGAAATCACCGATCCCAAACCCTGGGTGCATCCGGAAATTTCCAGCCGGAAATATTTTCATGACACGTTGCTGCAAGGCGACAATTCACTAAATTCTCCCAGCACGAGTCCGGTGGAAAAGGTTGAAATGGGGCAACGGGTGCGGGTGGAAGTGAAGCTGAAAAGCACGGCGGAAGATGGGGCGAAGCATCCGCAGTATTTGGTGTGGGATGAACCGATTCCATCCTGCTTTGCCTTGGTGCCAGGCTCGCTGGAGGGGAATTGGAACAATCTGGAACTGCCGCCAGGGCACATTCGGCTAACGTATGGCCCCGGTGTCATTCAGCCGCTGAAATATGAACTCGTGGCGGTGGTGCCGGGTGAATCCACAGCGGGTGCCAGCATCATTTCGGATGCTTATGATCCCACGAAATTCCGCCCCGGCACGGCGGCCAAATTAGCGGTGTTGGCACCGGGTGAGAAATCGCCTGACGTTTATGCGATGAATCAGGCGGAACACTTCGAGTTGGCAAAACTGACGTTTGATGAGGGCAACTCCGAAGAGTGTCTGAAGCACCTGGAGGCGCTGGCACCGTCCGCCCGCAAGGCTGAATACGAGAAGGATCTGGCCCGCATGAAACTGTGGTTGCTAACCGACAAAGCCGATGGCGATGCCGCACAAATTGTCTCTGCATTTGCAACGCTGAACGAGCGTCATCCTAGCCTCGTGATGCCCTTCGATCGCATTCTGCGAGAGGGTGCGGCTTATCAGAAAATTGGTGAGCATGAACGCGGGGCTTATGTAATCAGCGCTGCGCTGGATGCCAATTTCCTGACAGATGCCCGCATCAGTGTCTCCTTGGAGGACAATGGCGATTATGCTGGCAGCGTGGACTTCCAGGAACGTCTCTGGTTCGATGCTCCTGATAGCGACGATCCCCGCTCCGCTTATTTTGCACTGAGCCAGGGCTTGTTCCGCAAGGCGAATGAGGCGGGCAAAATTGCAGTTAGGCGGGGCCAGCAGAAGTTGGAAAAGAACGGTCTGCTGACGCGGAGTCGCGATCTGCTGCGACGTTTCATCACGCTGTATCCGGCGGATGCGCTGGCGGATGATGCGACGTTTAGTTCAACGAATGCTTTCTTCGCGCTGAAGGATTACCCCAGTGTGGTGAGGGCCGGTGAAGCTGCTGTGAAGCGGTATCCGCAGAGCACCTATCTGGGGCAGTTCCAATACATGGCCGCGTTAGGACACTTCTGGCAGTTTCATTTCGCGGAAGCGCTGGCAAGTGCGGCTCCTGTGGCTAATGGCGAGAGCAAGGACCGGGATCTGGCGCGCTATATCACTGGCCAGATTCACCACGCGCAGGGCAAACCCGCCGATGCTGTTTCCTGGTATCAACAGGTGAAGGGCAAATATCCCGATGCCGCTGCGGCCTTGGCTGCATTTGAAGAAAAGAAGATCGGCCTACCGGAAATAGCCACCTATCAACCGGGGGAAGCCGTCAAACTCAGCATCAATCATCGCAATGTGAAGCAGGCATCGCTGCAAATCTACAAGGTGGATCTGATGAAACCTTATCTCCCGAAAAGAACCTCAGCCGAGTCACTCGTGTGAACCTGACAGGCATCTAGCCAGAAGCCACAGTGCCCATGGATGTGGCCAACGCGACGGCATGGACGGATCACACGCTGGAGGTGGCGCTGCCGATGAAAGATGAGGGCGCGTATTTGGTCATCGCCCGCGGAGACGATCTATTTACCAGCGGCTTGGTGCTGATCACGGCCTTGAAATTGGATGTTAGAGAAGACGCCAACGCAGGCTCTGTGCGAGTAAACGTGCTTAGCGCAGCCGATGGAAAATACGTGGCCGATGCCGAAGTCAAAGCCATCGCCAGCGGCAGTGCAGACATCCAGTCCGGCCAGACGGATCCACGTGGCATCTTCCAAGCAGGAAATCTGCAAGGCACTGCCACGGTGATTGTGCGGCAGGGGGAGAATCGGTTCGCGTTTCCTCGGGGGAATACCGTGCTAAAGCCAGCGGCGGCCGCTTCCGGTGGATTTCCTGTCACGCCAACCACGCCGCGGAGAAGAGTAGAGTTGAATGGTCAGATTCTGCCCGAAGACTTCGAGCCACCTCAGATCCCGCACACCAATGGTATGCTGGGCAAGGACGCTTATTTACAGAACGTGGGTAGGGATAATGGCGCCATCCAAGAATTCAACTGGAGTGCCTGGGACAGCAAACGCCGCACCAGCGGTAAAGGAGTGCAGGCGGAGAAGGCGCTGAAAAAGTAGGGGGACTCCACAGAGGGTAGGGAATTTCCTACCCATCCCTTGGCTGCTTTGAGGTGCCGTTTACCCCAAAACCGCGCCATTCTAAAAAATAAATCAAAAAAGCTGCGAAAAAAACTTGCGCCGGGGAGAGGACTGGGTATTCTCTCCATCCCGCCGCGAAACGCAGTGCGGGTTTCGAGGGTGGTTCAAGTAGCTGATCAATGATTAAACGTTGAT
>JANOAV010000188.1:0-11942 GCA_031411295.1 Verrucomicrobiales bacterium
TGCGGGCCGCCCCTGGTGGGCAAAATAGTGGCTCCAGTAACGCCCATTCCTTGTCACTCACATCTGTCGGGTAGCTTTTTCTCATTCCTTACCCTACCCCATTATGGCCCTTTTTCAAAATTACCGGACAGGTTCTAAGGATGGGCGCAAGCATGGCGAAAATGAAGAATGACGAATGGACAAAGCCGGATTACTTAGCGCGCTTCTGATTCTCGTCACTCGTCATCTGACACTCTTTCGCTTCCCCTCCACCGTGTTTTTACTGCATCTCCTTACCCCCTGGACCTGGAAAATGGCCTGGCGCGACAGCCGCCGGGGTCGCCAGCGCCTGTTGCTTTTTTCCATGAGTATCATGCTGGGCATTGCCGCTCTGGTGGCGATTGGATCGCTCAAGGAGAACTTGGTGGCAGCGGTGGAAAATCAAGCGAAGGCGCTGGTGGGAAGCGATGTCTTCATCAATGCCCGCCGTGGGTTTAGTCCGGCAGCTGATGAGTTGTTAAACAAAAGCGGTGCCATCGTGGCACGTGAAATCAGCCATTTGTCAGCGCTGAGTTTCCCCACCGGCAAAGCCGATAGTGGCCTGCTCCGCGTGGAGGCCCGAGCCGTGGACCCGGAATTTCCCTTTTACGGAACCCCGGTAACCGAACCGCCAGATGCCTGGGCGCGCTGTATGAAGGGCGAAGGATTCGTTTGTGATTCACTCCTGCTGGAGCAGGCAGGCGTCAGCGTGGGAGCCACGGTAAAATTAGGTGCCCTGGAAAGCCGTATTCTGGGAGTTTTCATCACCGCTCCCGCCCGGGCGTCGTGGGCTGGGGCATTCGGAATGATCTCCCCGGAAGTTTTCTACGTCAGGGAGCTTGCAGCCAAGACCAAGCTCTCCGTCGGCATGTTTACCTTCCATCGGGCCCATCTGAAATTTCCCGCTGACAAAGATCCAGAGGACTGGGCGCGCCGAGTCCGGGACCAGTTTAAACGTGAAGGAGCCGATCTCGAGACGGTGGAGAAGCGGCGCAAGAACATCGGCCAAGTGCTGGACCATCTGTATAGTTTCCTGAGCCTGCTGGGCTTCGTAGCCTTGGTGCTAGGCGGCCTCGGTGTTGCCAGCGCGATTCACGTGCATGTGCAGCAGCGACTTGGTTCCGTGGCCACGCTGCGTTGCCTGGGCGGCACGGCTTCGCAAGCCTTTGCCGTTTTCGTGGCCCAAGGAATCGCATTGGGTCTCTGCGGAGCCGTCGGCGGGGTGCTCATTGGCATGGCGTTGCAGCGCGGCATGCCGCTGCTTTTCAAAAGCTACATTCCCATCGAAATCGACATCGCGTTCCAGCCACAGAGCATTCTCGTGGCGCTGGGCCTGGGGTTCTTGATTTGTGTTAGCTTTGCCATTTTACCGTTGCTTAAAATCCGTCGCATCAGCCCCCTGGCAGCGGTGCGAGCCGCTTATACCGAAGAACCTCCGCCCCCGCGTCGGTGGTTGCGCTGGATCTGGTTGGCCTGGATTCTGCTGTTAGGCTTCTGGACTTGGCAAGCGTGGCGTGGTCATCTTGTCTGGATGGAAAATGTCCACACGCGCAACGTCGGTTTCGTGGCGTTGTTCCTCATCGGAGCCGGACTCGTGGTGCGGGCGGTGGATCCCATTTGGTGGGCCATCATCGGCCTCTTGGGCGGAACACTGACGTTTCTGGCGTATCAACTCAGTCCACCGAAAAACCCCGCCGTAGGTTATGGCTTTGCCGTTCTGTTGGGATTGGGGTTGCTCGTGCTCGTGTTGATTGCCAAGCTCGTGGTGAAACTTGCCTCCGTCCTGCGGCATCCACTCTGGCCGTATCCGCTGCGGCAAGGAATGCTGAACCTGCATCGCCCCCGGAATCAGACGTTACTATTCCTGCTGAGTGCGGGCTTGGGGGTGACGCTAATTTTAACCATGATTCTGATGCAGCATCTCCTGCTGCAATTCCTCGAATCCAAAACCCTGCGCGATAAACCTAACCTGATCATGCTGGATGTAAAAATGGAGCAGGAAAAACCGCTGCGCGATATCCTCACGCCCCTGACCGACAAGCCGCTGGAGTATTCCACGATGGTCAACATGCAGCTCACGAAACTCAATGGGAAGACTCTGGTGGAATTACAAAAGCAGCCGGAAACCCGCGTCGAAAACTGGATTCTGGGGTATCGCTTTAACTCCACCACCAGAGCCGAACTAACACGTTCCGAAAAATTACTCACCGGTGAAATGCCGCGTCGCTATGAAGGCACCGGCCCGGTGCCAGTGACGGTGGACAAGGGATTGATCGAGAAACTTCACGCCAAACTAGGCGATGTCGTAACCTTTGCCATCGAGGAGGAAACGATGGATTGCCGATTGGTCGGCACCCGGGAGATTGAGTGGCAGGAGTTGGGGCTCAACTTCTTCTTCGTGTTCCCACCTGGAGCGTTGGAGAAATTTCCCCACACTGGCGTCATGACAGCTCAGGTGACGGATCCAGCCCTGAGTGCCGCAGCGCAAAAGCAGATCGCAGGGAAATTTTCCAATCTCAACATGATCGACATCGGCCAGATCTTCGCCACCGTTACGGGCATCATTGACAAGGTGGCCTTCGTGATTCGTTTCATGGCCCTGTTCACCATCGGCACCGGCATCATCATTCTCGTGGCCGTGCTGGTGGGCGGCAAGCGGGATCGAGTCGAAGAAAGTGTGCTCCTGCGCACCCTCGGTGCTTCGCGCGCGCAGATTTGGAAAATCCTCGTCAGTGAGTATGCGCTGTTAGGGTTCCTTGCATCACTCATCGGCAGCGGACTGGCGTTGGGAGCCACCTGGTGGTTGGCGAAGTATGCCTTCAAGTTGGAGAATTCGCTCTGGCTGACACCGTGCTTCTGGGCTGTGGCAGCCCTGACGACTGCCACTACCATCATCGGACTCCTCCTGAGCCGAGGCATCACCAGCACCCCGCCGCTGGCCATCCTCCGGGGTGGGGATTAGCCGGCCACTTGCCAGGGAGAGATTCCCGCCCTAACGCCCGCTCTTTTCCAACTTGAAAATCAGCGCGTCCAACACGGCATCGGTTTTGAGTTTCACTCTGCGGCTGTCTGTCATGGGATCTTCTGGAGCAAGACGTTTGATCATCGTGGCAATGGCTTCATCGGCGCGCGTTTGCGCGGCTTTGAGAAGGGCGGATCGGGCTTCGTCCAAGCTGGCGGCCGCGCCCGCCTTCTCTCCATTGGGACCGGTCTTCAGGAAATGCGCTACTGAGGCCTCGCCAATCCGTAACAGCCAACGATCTTCCTTTGCGAAGTAAACCGCCAGAGTGCCCTGCTGGGCTACCCCCAAGCGAATTGCTTCCTTTTTCCAATAAGCTTCCGCCAACTCTCCTGCGGCATCGGTAGGCACCTGAGTGAAGAGTCGGGCGGCAATTTTGACGCCCGTGAAGCGCTCGAAGTTGGCCAGTTTGTAAGTGAAGTTTTTGGCCCGATCCCATTCCTGAGGAAGCAAATGATCGGCGTCATCGAATGGAGCATCCGGGCCTGGATCGCGCGGGCCGGCATAGCGTTTGGCTTTTGCCACCAAGGCCGTGAACGTCGCTTCGTCGGCTTTGAATGCTTGGGCCTTGGCTCCCAATCGCAGAATTTTGACTTTCATCGTGTCCCCTTGTTTTATCTTCGGTAACAACTCCAATCCCCGCACCACCCGCCCGAAAACATTGTGCTGATAGTTGAGCCGATGTTGCGCACTGAGCATCAGACAATACTGCGATCCATTCGTATCCGGTCCATCATTCCCCATCTGGATCACGCCTTCCGCTTCATGCCGCAGCCCGGGCACGATTTCGTCAGGGAAAAGGTATCCCGCGTCGCCTTCACCCGTCCCCTTGGGATCTCCGCCCTGCACCACCAACCCGGGCACCACGCGACACCACGTCAGCCCATCATAAAACGGTTTCCGGGGCGCAGGTCCCAGCGAGCCTTCCGCCAAGCCCACATAATTTGTCACCGTCATTGGCACCTGTTCGTAAAACAATTCACCCACCACTACGCCCACCTCAGTCGTGATTTCGGTGAACAAACCGTCCGGCAAATCATGCGGATTTCCCGCCTGGGATTCACTCATGGTTAGCAACAGCAACCCCATCAGCCAAGCCCTGGCAGGATTCACAACTCTTGAGCAACGGATTCTAGTCATGAGAATTCGTTTCCTGAATTCAGAGCATTAAGCAACCAGAATATGGCAGGAACAAGCCGCAGTCCATGGCGTCGTTCGCGCTCCGTTCATTTGTGGCCTTGCCGTTGTCATCAAGCGCGGCAAGCTCAGGGGCTTCCGGATTTCGGATTGGCCCCTTTCCTTCCCCCATGAAAACTCGCCTGTTAACACCGTTTACTTTTGTCCTCACCATGTCTGCTCATACCCACTCGTTTGCTGCCAAGTATCCTGCCACCGACAAGTCTCCGGTCACGGATACCTATCATGGAGTGAAGGTAGTAGAGGATTATCGGTGGCTGGAGGAATCCGTTGCGCCGGCGGTGAAAGCTTGGTCCGCGGAACAAACGAAATTTGCGCGGACCTATCTGGACGCGCTGCCGGATCGGGCTGGGATCGAGGCCGGGTTGACGGAAATGTTTCGCAAGGACACGCCTTCGCATGGCGGGCTGGTCTCGCGGCCGGGGCGGTTGTTTGCGTTGAAATTTCAACCACCGAAACAACAACGGTTGCTGGTCACGCTGGCTTCGGCGGATGATCTGGCATCGGAGAAACTCGTGTTGGATCCCAATGAAATGGAACCGAAGGGGCAGGTCGCGATGGATTGGTTCGTGCCCTCGCCCGACGGCAAATTGCTGGCGGTGTGTCTTTCGGAACATGGCAGCGAGGAAGGAACGCTGCACTTCTACAACACCGAAACAGGCGCGTCATTGCCCGATCGTATCGCCCGGGTGCAGTATCCCACGGGTGGCGGCAGTGCGTCTTGGACGCCTGATGGCACGGGCATTTATTACACGCGCTATCCGCGCCAGGGCGAGCGACCGGAAGCGGATCTGAATTTCTTCATGCAGATCTATTTCCACAAAATGGGCACCATGGTGAGTGAGGATCGTTATGCTGCAGGCAAGGACTTTCCACGCATTGCGGAGGTGGATCTGGATACCTCACGCGATGGTCGGTGGCTGCTGGCAACGGTAGCGAATGGTGACGGAGGCGAATACGCTCACTATCTGCGGGATCTCCACGCAGCGGAGTCCGCCCCATGGCGACAGATCACGACGTTTGCCGACCTGGTGAAACAAGTCGCCATCAGTTGCGATGGCACCGTGCTTTACCTGCGCTCGGTGAACCAAGCGCCCCGTGGCAAAGTTCTGCGCTTGCCGCTGGCGGGCGGTAAGTCCTTGGCCGAAGCGGAAGTCATCGTGCCGGAATCGGACGCGGTGATTGAACGCATCACGCCCACCGCGTCATTTCTCTTCGTGTCTGAGTTACTGGGCGGGCCGTCACGGATTCGGCAATTTGATCTGGCGGGCAAGCAGGGTCGCGAACTCCCGTTGCCGCCGACGTCTGGGGTAGGACAGTTGTTAGCGCTGGAAGAAACCGCCGGGGATAATTGGGTGCTGTTTCGGGAGACCAGTTATACGGCACCCTCAGCCTGGTATCGTTATGAACCAGCCACGGGCGAATTGAAGCAAACGGCCTTACGGAACACCTCTCCGGTCGATTTCAGCGACATCGAAGCCGTGCGGGAATTCGCCACCAGCAAAGACGGGACCAAGGTTCCCATCAACATTCTGCGTCGCCAAGGCACGAAGCTGGATGGCACCAATCCCACGCTGCTCAAGGCCTACGGCGGCTACGGTCATAGCATGAGACCAAATTTCGAATTCACGCACCGACTCTGGTTTGATCGCGGCGGCATCATCGTCATCGCCAATCTACGCGGCGGTGGCGAGTATGGTGAAGCGTGGCATTTGGCGGGAAATTTAACCAAGAAGCAAAACGTCTTCGATGACTTTGCCGGTTGTGCCAAACATCTGATCGACCGCGGCTACACCCGGCCGGATAAGCTGGCGGTGGAAGGTGGCAGCAATGGCGGATTGCTCATGGGAGCCTTCCTCACGCAACACCCGGATCTTTGCCAGGCGGTCGTTGCCCATGTGGGGATTTACGATATGTTGCGGGTGGAACTCGATCCTAACGGAGCCTTCAACATCACGGAATTCGGCACCGTGAAAGATCCCGCCCAGTTCCAAGCCATCCATGCCTACTCGCCCTATCATCGGGTTATCGATGGCACCAAGTATCCCGCAGTGTTCTTTCTTGCAGGAGAAAATGATGGCCGGGTCAATCCTGCCAACTCCCGCAAAATGACCGCCCGTCTCCAAGCCGCCACCATTTCGGATCGTCCGATTCTAGCCCGTTTCAGCGCCTCCGGCCACGGCATGGGCACCGCGCTGACAGAACGGATTGCCCAGAAAGCGGACGTCCTGACTTACCTCTTTGATCAGTTAGGCATGAAGCCGGTTCGATGATCGGCTTTCAGTAAACGCGGAAATGACAAAGTTGACATTCGGCGGACGATCCCCATGCTTCACCTTACTATGAAAACACCGCTTCTCCTCCCTGCCTTGGCCCTGCTCCTCTCTGGATTTACGCTGCACGCTGAAGATCATAAACTTACTGGTGACAACACCACGATCAAATTTGTGGGCACCAAAAAGGACGGCAAGCATGAAGGCTCATTCAAGAAAGTTGATGGAACTTTGTCGGTGGATACGGCTGACATTTCCAAATCAAAATTGAGCCTGACGATCGACATCGAATCCATGACGACCGATGCAGCCAAACTCACCGCGCATTTGAAATCCCCCGATTTCTTCGATGCCAAGGCCAACCCCACCGCCAAGTTCGTCTCCACTGCCATCAAAGCTGGTGCCACCAAGGATACCTATAGCATCACGGGTGATCTGACGCTGCTGGGCAAAACCAATCCTGTGACCTTCGAAGCCAAGGCCGTCACGACGGATGGAACGAAAACGGTGGCTGGTCAGACCAGCATTAAGCGCAGTCAGTGGGGCATGACCTACGGTCCGGACAAAGTGAATGACGAGGTCCAATTGACGCTCGAAGTAAAGGTGAAATCTTCCTAACTTCATGGATTTCCTGGCCTCGCTGCCACCGTGGTCATTGATCGAGGAAATCTTGCGGACGCTGGTGCTCCCGACGTTTGTCGCGGCCAGCGTGGTCTTCGCTGTAGTCTGTGCCCTCTCGCGCTCGGAGCGCTGGCGGGCTATCGGTGCAGTTGTGGCGCTGATCGCAGGATTGGCCGCCGGAAATCATTTTCATCCTTTAGCGCAATGGTGGCCAAGTCCATTTCTTCGTGGCTGGCGCTGTTTGCTGCCAGTCATTTCCGGCGTGGCAACTGCCGCCGCGCTGCTGACGCTGCTGCCGGGTCGAATCCTTTGGATCGGGGGATTGGCCGCCCGCTTGTGCTTGGCTGCCAGTGGCACGTGGCTGTTGGTTGAGGCACTGTCTCCCCTGAGCGAAGCGTGGACCTATGGCGTTGTTCTGGTTGGGGTAGTTCTCAATTGGGAGGCCTGCCGTCTGATCCTTCCTGGTATCCCTTCGCGAACTGCTTTTGTGATCCTAACGACGGTCTGGGGTGGTGCGTCCGCCGCATTGCTGATCTTTGCGCATTCGGCCCGCTTCTCGGATCTTGCGGTGCTGCTCACCACGAGCCTGTGCGGGGTGGGCTTGGTTGCCCTGCTGAGGAAACTTGAGGTAACATTTCTCCTGGCAGTCCCGGCTGTATTTTATCCCTGTTTGTTGTTGGCTGGCGCGGCCAATACTTACAGTGAGATTCCAGTAAGCGCATTCGCTTGCGTGGCCTTTGCTCCGCTAGGCTTGCTAGTGCTATTGGTTCCGCAAATCCAGCGTCTGCCATTGCGGGTGCTCATGACGATTGCAGCCGCGGCCCTGCTTATCCCGTGTGCCATCGGCGTGGGAATGGCTGCACAGGTCGAGTCGTTGGACTATGGTGAATGACGTATGCAAATTCCATCGCAATGCCCCGGTCGCTTCTATGTGGACGATACTTGCGTTGACTGCGGGCTCTGCCCGGAATCCCTGCCCACGGTCTTCCGGAGAGACGACCATGACGGGCAGAGCTACGTTTGGCAGCAACCAAGCACGGCGGAGGAGATCGCAGAGGCGGTAGCCGTGGCCGCCATCTGTCCCACCGAAAGCATTGGAACGGACGGATAAATTGAGCGTGCATCTGCGCTGGTTCGGCTATCTTGGCCCAGCCTCATGTCCACTTACCGCCAATTTGCCGAACGCATCCTCTTCAGCTCCAGTCTGGAAGAGAAATTGGCCGCGCCTACGCAGTCGCTGGTGGATGATGCCATGGGTCCTCCCATCCTGAGTCCATTGGTGCCAGCGCGATCCCGGGAGTTGCGGTTTGCGGCCATTGGCGAGCATGGGCCCAAGCCGCGGGAGGACCGACTGACGGAGGATCGGGAACGCGGGCTGCTGCTGCATTTCTTTTGCAATCACGAGTTGCTGGCCACCGAACTCATGGCCCTGGCGTTGTTGAAATTTCCCGATGCTCCGGCCCCCTTCCGCAAGGGGTTGATGCACACGCTGCAGGAGGAACAACAGCACACGCAGTGGTATTTGAAGCGCATGGCGGAGTGCGGCGTGAGCTTCGGGGAGTATCCCGTGAATGGATTTTTCTGGCGCAGCATTGCGGACATGACCACACCGATGGACTATGTGGCTCGGCTTAGTCTAACATTTGAACAGGCTAATCTGGACTATGCGCAGCACTACGCCGCGCGCTTCCATGAGGCTGGTGATGAGGTTACGGCCGCCTTGTTACAGCAGATTTACAAGGATGAGATTGCCCATGTGGGCTATGGGTTGAAATGGTTCCGCCGTTGGAAGGGCGAGCATCGCAGCGATTGGCAGGCGTTCCAGGAATTGTTGGCATTTCCCCTGAGCCCGGCCCGTGCCAAGGGCACGAGGCACTTCAATGCCGCCGGGCGACGCAAGGCGGGGCTGGACGACGTGTTCATTGCCGCGCTGGAACTCTACAGTCAGAGCCGGGGCCGCACGCCGTGGGTTTATGTCTTCAATCCCGGGGCCGAAGCCGCGGCGGCAGCCCAAGATCCTAACGCGATTGATCCATCGACACGGCAAATCACGCAGGACTTGGACACGCTGCCATTTTTCCTGGCAAACGCCGAGGACACCGTGTTGCTGCAGCGTGAACCACGGGCGGATTTCTTGCGGGATCTTAAATCGTTAGGGGTGGAGTTGCCGGCCCAGGAAATTTTGGTGGAGGGGAAACTTGCCGCCGGGAGTGAGTTGCGGAACCGCAAGCTGGGCAAGTTGCGGCCCTGGGGGTGGAGTTCGGATTCGCATGAGCTATTGCGGGATTTGCTCCCTAATTTACCTGCCTCAGATCAAGTTAGCCCTTGGTCACAAGGCACGCGGAAGCTTTATACCAAAGCCCATGCCGCCGAGTGTCTGGCGCGGCTTCCATGGCAGGCCGCGTTTGGCTCACGGGAAATCATCGGTAGTCCGGAGGGCTCGATGGAAGCGATCTGGGGCGCTGGCCACACGGCCGTGGTGAAGGCTAACTTCGGTATCGCTGGTCGAAGCATGGCGCGTTTCGCTCCCGAGGATAAGCTTACGGCTCTGGAGCCGTTGCGCCAATCGCCAGGTGGCTACGTGGTGGAGCCTTGGCTGGAGCGGGTGGCGGATTTTTCTGCGCAGTATGAATGCGAGCCAGATCAGCCACCCAGGCTGAAAGGACTGGTTCGGCTGCATTGCGAACCGAGTGGTCGCTTCACGGCCTGCGTGGCCAGTGGAACCTTCAGCCGGCTGCTGCCCGCTGAAGTGGCGCGCTTTTTAAATGAACAAGGATCACCATGGCTCAAGCAACTCTACGGGACCGAGATCCCTAACGTGTTGGCGGCATCGCTGGCGGGAACGGGCTTCCGCGGGTTCCTCGGCATTGATGCGTTCTTTTATCGGGATGCAGGCGGCAACCTTCGCTTGAAGCCCATCGTCGAGATTAATCCTCGCTGCACCATGGGCCGCACGACTTGGGAACTCATGGGACTGGCTGCGCCTGGCCACACGGTGCTAATGCGGATCTTCAGCAAGGCCGCATTGAAGAAAGCAGGCCACGCCACTTTCCCCGCGGCGGCGGCGGCGTTACAACTTCGCTATCCCAGACAATTCAATGCCTCCGGGCAATTGCATGGCGGGGTGTTCACACTGAATGATCCAGCGACAGCGACGGGATTCCTTGCGGTGGCGTTGGTTAGTAAACGAGCGATCGGACCGGAGTCCCTGACGCTCATCTAAATTTGCGTTCCCGACGACCATAGCGGGATTCGCTGGGAGCCGGGGCCGCGCTGGGATCGCGCGGGGCAGCGTTTTCCCTAGGTGCACTCGAGCGGGAAGAATCTCGTGAGCCTTCGCGCGGCGGACCTTGACGCGCGGGCCGTGAGCCGCCGCCACCACCACCACCACCACCACCGGAACTTCCCCGACGTTGTTGCTGCTGCTGCCGTGGTTGCCGCGGCGGGCGCACTTCTTCCGGCATGGCGGACGCAGCGGCATTGTAGTCGAATCCTTCAGCCACTTTACGCACCAATCCCCGACCGATAAATTTCTCCAAAGCACGCAGTGGAGCCCGGTCTTCCCCGGTTACGAAACTGATCGCATCCCCAATCGCTTTAGCGCGGCCGGTGCGTCCAATGCGGTGCACGTAGTCTTCGGCATGGGGCGGGAAATCATAGTTTACCACATGGGAAATACCTTCAACATCGATGCCGCGCGCGGCAATGTCCGTGGCCACTAGCACACGCACGGTGCCGGCCTTGAAATCCTGCAGCGCCCGCAGGCGTTGGTTTTGGGAACGATTCGAGTGCAGGGTGGCGGTCTTAATGCCACTGGCTTCCAGACGTTTGGCCACGCGGTCCGCCCCATGTTTCATGCGGGTGAATACGAGCACGCTATCCATCGCAGGATCTTCCAGCAGGTGAGCCAGCAGAGCGGGCTTCAAATGCATCGGAACTTCATACACTAACTGGGTCACAGACTCAGCGGGATTGGATCGCTTGCCAATCTGCACCGTCTTGGGAGAACGCTGGAATTCATGGGTCAGCGACTCAATTTCCTTGGAAAGGGTGGCGGAAAACATCAACGTCTGGCGACGCTGGGGGAGCAATTTTACAATGCGGCGGATGGATGGCAGGAAGCCCATGTCCAACATGCGATCAGCCTCATCCAGCACGAGTGCCGTCAGATTGCGGAAGTCCCCGAAACCTTGCTGCATCAGGTCCAGCAATCGTCCCGGACAGGCGATTACTATATCCACCCCTTTGCGCAGCGCGGCCATTTGTGGGCGCTCGCCCACTCCGCCGAAGACGGTGGCCATGGTCACCTTGGTGTGCTGGGCGTAGGCCCGCACGTTTTCTTCAATCTGCACGGCCAACTCCCGGGTGGGAGCTAACACCAGCACTTTGATGCCCGTGCCCACACCTGCTTCGAGCAGTCGCGTCAGGATCGGCAGGGTAAACGCTGCCGTCTTACCGGTGCCCGTTTGGGCGATGCCAATCACATCCTGGCCGGTGAGGACGAGGGGAATGGCGGCTTGTTGAATGGGCGTGGGTTCAGTGTATCCGGCCTCGGCAATGGCTTGCAGCAGGCTGGAGTGAAGTTGGAGGGAACGAAAAGACATAAAGCGCTACCATGGAGCGCTTTGCCAACGATGCACGCACTAAACCCAGTTTATTTTCTCGGGCTAAAGACCAATGCCTTTAAGGATTCAAAAATATCTGGAATTCTGTAATTTCCCATGGCGCCCTGCCAGCTTCTGATGGATTGGGCGGATGCCCCATAACTCCCTGCCGCTTCCCGCATTCTTTTCCAATTTCGCCGCAGCCTTTGC
>JANOAV010000189.1:0-123332 GCA_031411295.1 Verrucomicrobiales bacterium
CGTTAAATTCAGCGGTTTGATGGAGCGGCTCATCCCCACTTATTTCACATTTGTTAACTATTGCAAGTAAGCACTAGCGATACCCCCGGAATCCCAACGAAATGACCGCATCCCGGCAGGGATGCCAGAATGGGATCGTGCCTAGCCATTTCCTCGCATATTGCTGATCTGGCATCCCTGCCGGGATGCGATTCTTTGGGTCCTCTAACCGGGGGTATCGCTAGCGCTCAACCCCCGGCTAATTTCTGAGATCCCTCCGGGATCACCTCAGCTTGAACCCAACTTAGAATGACACATCTGACACCAGCCCCACGACACTTAAATGTTTCCTCATTTCCGCGGCCAGGTGAAGCCGAATGCCGCCGCGCATTTCTCCATGGAAGTGAAAAGCTTCGCGCTGCAACGCATGTCAGGAAAATCTCCGAATCATGCGCCAGCCTTGATGGCGCACGTGAAGCAGACCGCTGCGAATGGAGATGAGTTGCTGAACAAGCATTGCTTCACCAGTGGCATCTTTCTAGAGGGGCAGTCGATCCACGCCCCCATCGCAGATTATGCCAGTAAGCCCGACCTGCTGCGCTCCCATATAAAAACTCTGGCGGCAGACGTGGCACGTCCATGCGGTGAGCTGCTGCAGAAGAAGCTTGAGGTTTAGTTCCAGGCCTGGCCACCGCCCGCCAGTTACTACAGCAATTTCTTTTTTGCTTTGGGCTTTTTGGAATGCTTTTGCGCTTTGGGCTTCAATTTGGCTTTCACCGGCTTTTTCTTCCCTTTTCTGGCCCCCACAGCAGTGCCCCCATGCATGACTTCCATCATTTCAGGAGCGGTTAGCGAGGTTCCATCCCAATCCTTCCTTCCGGTCCGCGCCCGCAGCGCCAGCCAGTCACGGATCACGGCCTGCGCCCGCACCGCAAGCTTCGGATGCGTGCCCTTGGCATAGTGATTGAGCAGCGCGCGATCGAGCACGCGGGACTTCTGATTATCACTCCATTGCAGTTCCAAATACGTGTTTAGTTCATTTTGAATCGCAGGATCAAAGATGGGGCAGATGACCTCGAACCGGCTATCGAAGTTACGCGGCAAAAAATCCGCCGAACTGAGAAATAGTTTCGGCTGCCCCCCGTTGGCGAAGCGGAAAATGCGCGAGTGCTCCAAGTAACCGTCCACAATGCCGATGGCTGAAATATTGCTTTTGTGACGGGCATCACCCGTGACCACGCTGAACATACTGCGGCAAATTAAGCGCACCTGAACACCTGCCTTTTCCGCCTTGTAGAGCAACTCGACAATTTCCAAGTCGGACAAGTTGTTAATCTTGATGAAGACCTCGGCCGGGAGTCCCTTCTTGGCATTGGCAATCTCGTTTTGAATCCAATACTTAATCGTCGGCCGCAGATGGAAGGGAGAGGCCACTAAGTAGTCCAAGCGGGGCGGTTGATAGGTATTCCGGAAGAAGGCGAAGATTTGCTTCAGGTCACGCCCAATGCCCTGATCGCTCGTGAAGAGCATGTGGTCGGTATAAAGCGTCGAGGTATCTTCGTTGAAATTCCCCGTTCCCACCACGCTATAGAACGTTTCATTCCCACCCTCACTGCGCGTGATCAAGCAGACTTTGGCGTGCACTTTCAAGTTGGGGATCCCCAAAATAACCTTCACCCCGGCTTCCTGATAGTGATTGGCCCAGCTAATGTTATTCTTTTCGTCAAACCGAGCCCGCGGCTCGATCATAACCGTCACCGCCTTGCCATTGCGCACCGCATTCACCAGCGCCTTGGCCACACACGATTGGCTCGCCATGCGATATTGGGTGAGCTTGATACTCTGCACCAGCGGATCCAGACTCGCTTCCCGCAGCAGATCGATGAAGGTGTTGAAGGAATGATACGGGAAATGCAAAAGCACGTCATGGTCGTGAATTACCTTCAAGATGCTCTTCGTCTGCCGGTTGAGCAACGGATGTGACAACTCCGGCAAATGCGGGAAGGCCAACTCGGCACCTCCCAGTTTGGGGAATTTCATCAAATCCTTCCGATTATGATACCGGGCCCCAGGGAACAACGTATCCTCCTGCTTGAGCTTCAGTTTCCCCAGCAACAAGTGGAGAAACTCGGGCGGTAATCCCTTGTCATAATTCATGCGCACCGCGGCCCCGGTTTCCCGGGCTTTCAGACCGTCGGAAATTTTGTCGTGCAGGCTTTCGGTAAAATCGTCATCAAATTCCATCTCCGCATCCCGCGTAAATTTCACCGCCCAAGCCTCAAATTTATCATACGGCACTCCAGCAAATAGCGAATCCATGCCGAAGCGAATGATGTCATCCAGATACATCACCAGCGTTTTGCCCTCATGCTGCGGCAGGACTACAAAACGCGGCAACTCGGCGGACGGAATCTCGATCAAGGCATACCCTGCCCGTTCCGGATGCTCCGCTTGGGAAAGTCTCACGGCCAGATACATCGGATGATCCCGCAGTTCTGACAGGCGGCTGTAGCCCTTGATCATATTGGGCATGATGCGCGGACGCACCTTCGTCTGGAAGTATTCTTCCAGCCAGGGCTTCAATGCTTTCGGAACGCGCTTCTCATCCACCAGTGAAATCCCGTGACGAGTTAAATCAGTGAATATTTCGGAGTAAATCTGATCGAATTTCTGCATCTCCGCCCGCACCAGGGATTTGATTTGACTCAGGGTGCGTTTGGGATCCGGCAGGCTCAGTTGCTTGTAATCCTTGCCCAGCAACGTCAGGCGCTTCAGCGTAGCCACGCGCACCCGAAAGAATTCATCCAGATTGGAGCTGTAGATGCCAAGGAATTTTAAACGTTCGAGCAACGGCACTTTGGCATCGCCTGCTTCTTGCAGCACGCGGGAATTGAAAGCTAACCAACTAATTTCTTTACTGCGAAAGGGGATTTTCTGAACGTGATCAAGCTGCATGGGAATGGATATGAAGTGCAGTGTCGTCCGCGATATGGCGTCGAGCAACCCTTCTCGTGTGACAAAAACGGGGGGGCGGAAGTAATCCTCGCGCAGGGCGGATTTTTGCACGCCCAATAAAAAAATTGACGGTGATAGCAGCTAATAGTAGAATCCGACTCCATGGTGATTAAAAAACAACGCTGCGGGACGTCAGCCTACTATGCTGAGCATGGGTGCGTGTTTTCCTGCTTGAGTCACATGGTTTTGGCGGACAGCCCCAGAGTTTCGTTTGGCGAAACGACTATCTCGACTGGCGACGGGACTTTGGGGGGGACGGACATCACTTTCTCCGGCAGGGAAACAAGACTTTCGCTCACGGAAACAGTCGTCTCGCTGAGCGACAAGACTGTTTCCCTCGCGGACCAAACTCTGTCGCTACCGGACAAAGGTCTGTCCACCCCGGACCAAACTCTCTCCGGCTGTGAGATTACCTTGTCCGGTTGCGAGCCATCTCCCTCCGGCTCCGACCAAACTCCGTCCACCCCGGACCAATGTCTTTCCGTGGGCGAAAATGCGCCTTTCCCGGTTCAGACCTCCATTTCTCCGCGCTGGAGCACCTTTCCCCCAAACCACAACAAACCAAAACAATGGCAAAAACTCCACTCACTTGGGACGGCACGGACGCGAAAGGCCAACCGCTGCGTTGGGACTCGCCCGGACTTTTCTGGGATGGATTTGTGCCGCAACCCAACCCAAAACGTATGCCTCAGTTACGCGTCCTTTTAGGCTTTGCCAGTGCTCCTGATAATGCACTGGATGAACTCGCTGGAGCCGTGCTCCAGAAATTATATGGCAATGCCATCTACCCGACACCTCCAGTGACCTCAGTGGCCCTCACCACCGCCAAAAATGATTTTTCCGCCGCCGTAGCGGCGGCTAATCTGGGCGGGCCAGGGGACACCGCCATCAAGAATAACAAACGGGAGGATTTAGTGGACCTGTTGCGCAAACTGGCGGTTTATGTTCAGGAGCGCCATGAGAATGACCTCGCCAATCTGCTCTCCAGCGGATTCGATGCCGTTAGCACCAACCGGGCCTCCAGTCCGCTCGCACCGCCCCACATTAAGGACATCACCAACGGGAATACCGGCCAACTAGTGCTCCGCGTTACCGTCGTGACCAACGCCAAGTGCTACGAAGTCCGCTCTGCGCTCGTCGGCCCGAACGGGACCTTGGGACCATGGCAAACTGGTGGCCTATTTACCAATTCGCGATCCATGGCCGTAGGCGGGCTGACTCCGGGAACCGTTTACCAATTCCAAGTCCGCGCAGTCGGGGGCAGCACCGGCTACAGCGACTGGAGCGATCCCGTGAGCCACATGAGCATGTAAAACTGCCTCATCACAGAAACAAACGAACTGGGCGGTGCCGCAAGGTCCCGCCCAGTTTCATTGGCGTCGCCAAACCCCATCGCCCCGCCATCATAGCCGCACAGCGAGCCGCGCAGGCAGAGCGCGGCCAACAAGGAAAACGCCGAGTAAATCACCGGGCTTGTCCAACAACTAATAGCTTCGGGGCGCAAAGCCGCCCAAAGCTATCTTTGAAGGTTCGCTGTTGATTTCATCTTGCACTCTTCACGATCTCCACAGTCTGAGCCTCATTCCAATACCGATACTCTCGATTCGAAAAGACCCACTCCCCCACCAACTTTAGACGCGCACCATCCGCAGTCCATTCCAGATCGCGAGACATCGAGACCATTGGGACACCAATCTTGCCATAGTTCGAGCCACCCGGATCCTCGATTCTGATGAAACCCTCCTTATCCCCAGATCCACCTGGCATCGTCGGCAACAATGATTCGTATCGGCGGTAAGTTACGATTGCTGTGTGCTTGCCGTCTGGAGAGTCGATTCGCAGATACTCATCTTCTTGGACAAGCCATAACAAAGTGACGCCTGTGATCACGACTATGAGGCAGCCGAAAACACGCATTGATCTTCTCCATCGGTTTGTGCTCATTTCTTCAGCGAACGTTTCGGATCAGGCGACGGCGAGCCGGAAGCGTCGATGACACGACAGATAGCCTTCGAGCCGTTCCCTGAATCCGTTTCGCCCGGTTGGTGATGTTGATAGCCTACTGACCACCGCTCCTGCAAATAGATGTGCTCAACCTGCGACCAGTGCTCACGATAAAAGAGCTTGGCTTCCTCATATATCCGCTTCTCCCAGTCTGCACCGAGACGAGCCTCGATAATCGGTCGCACTACCTTCTGGTAGCCAGCAATCCGCGCCACTGGGCCGGGCACCGGACACGGGCTGATGACGCGATAATCAATCCCATATCGCTCTCGCAAAAGTCTCCTGAAGCACCATAGCACTCGCCAACCTTCTTCCTCCTCACACTGGATATCCTCAAACCCCAAGACTCCTTGTCGCAGGTCGAGTTGAGCGCGATCGCGTCCCTTCCGAGCTTCATCACGCTGGTAGCTCTCAAGTCCACGTTGCGGAACGTAGCCGAGGCGGCTCTCTGGGGTTGATGTGCAGGCCACCATGAAGGCAAGTATCGCTGTAACAGAAAGGAAACGCATCGGGAAGTCTGGGTGAGCTGCGAAATTGGGCGAACGTCTAAACTCTGGCACAGATGGGGCGGGTATGACGCTTCCGAATCAGAGAAAACTCCGCCGCCCCATCTGTTGCCAGCAGTGTTTTGTTCGCCTTGGTTTGGTTAGTTGCGTGTGTGATTGCCATAGAACTTCTCATAAACAGATGTGAGTAATCGAAGCTTCGCCTCGAATGCAAATCCTTGGAGCGTCCCGCCATACAAACGCACTCCCTCCTGTGCGAAGAAAATGGGGTGGCAAGTAGTGCGGAGGTAGGCGCAGATAAAGTGGACTGCGATCGGAATCGGCAGATACCACCAAAGCCCAATGCAGCCAAGGTAGATGGCCCAGACTACTGTGAACATCTGCCACGGAGAAGCACCGTTGGAGATGTTCGCTGCGGCGAATGGCATCCGAAAATAAAAGCCATGCTGTGATGCAACCTCAGCTTCGTCTGGAGTCAAGAGACCCACCTGAAACCTAGTCGTCCGCTGAGTTCCGAAGACAATCAAAAAGAGAAGCAACCAAGCAATGCCAATCACTACAGAAGTAAAGATGGGAATGAACCAGAGAAGCGGCAAGCTCGCTATGAGGCAAAGAAGGAGTAGGCAGCCCATCGGGTGTGAATGTCAGGGGTCTATCCTCCAAACAGCCGCTTAAAGAGCGATGGCTTCTTGGGTGCGTCAGCCTGCCGCTTCTGCTCATCCATGATCGCTCGTCCCCGCTTAATGTTCTCGATAAAGCCCGGCGGGAACTGCCCTGTCTCTTGCTGATGGCTCATCGCCTCCATAACGCGCTTCATAGACTCATCAGCCTCACTCGAGAGAGCTTTGCTTCGGACCACCGCAGCCTCACTCACTGGGAAATCGTTCTCAGGCGGTGGAGTCCCGGCCTCATATAGCTTGATGGTCTGAAGGATGTCCGAAATCTTATGCACGTAGTGAGTCCGTGTGCCGGAATCTCGGAGGCAAGCAACTCCAGCAATTGTATCCTCTAGCTGACCTTCTGAACCCTTGGGGAAGTAATAGACCACGTATCGAACGCCAGCGGCAGAATCAAAATACTTGAAGTCCTGAGGAACATTCGACTGGCCATGACACGCGGGACACGGACTCGTGAAAGCTGTGTAGTTCAGAACTCTCTGCTTAAGATCTGGATAACCTTCGCCATCCACACGGAACAAAACTTCGTGATCGAATGGCTTCGAGCAATGAGCACACGGGGAGTTGATTGTCTTGATGATCGGCTTCACGAGAGGTTGTTGGGGTTAGGCGTTCAAGCGCTGGCACCGCTGGGGCGGCGGGGAGCGTGGAAACGGGTGGGCGGGTTAAAGCTACGGAAAGCATGACCGACAGGGCAGCCCCAGCGGTTGACCAACCGCGCTTTGTTCGCCCTTGGTTTAGGGTAGTCAGCCACGGTTGTTCCTCCATTCAATAAAGACTTCGGTTCCGTCTGTGTAAATGAAGTAATCGCTATCGAGCAATATAATCAGGTGGCCTCGTTCGCCACTAATTGCATGCTCTGAGAAGTAGGTATTCCCCTTGATCCGCCATCGTCCTGCGGTGGTCTCTCCGTCCCCAGTCATGCGCCAAGTCCCGTCACGCTTATATTCATAACCATGTCTCGGGGACAACCAATGGCCACATCTGGCTGTCGTAGCACGGTCTGCATCCATCGTGGACGGGGCAATCAATGTCTTCAGTTCACTACAAATCTCAGTCAGGCGACAGATATGCTCACGCTGCATCATGTGATTCTTCGTTTCGTCACTCAGTCTGGTGGCCAATAATCGTGCACGCATCAACCTTACGCTGTCTTCGGGTTCACGGGCTTCTACTCGCGGAAATGGTCGAGGCGCAGCAGATCTAGTTTCCTGTGAGGCGTCCGAACTACGTCTCAAGCCACCCGAAACACATCCTGACAACAGAACGACCGAAGTCACTAGAATCAACTTATTGCAATAGCGTGGCATGGGATGATGGCGCTGCGAAGTTGGGCGAACTAGTTGATCACCGACAGAAGTGGCGATTGTTGCCGAGCTTCTTTATAGGCGACAGCTTTGTCGGTTTTTGCGCGGGGTAGTAATTTCATAGAGGAATATTGCCGGGATTTAGCCGCAGATGCGCGTGATAGTCAACGCTATTGTCGATTTGAACTCAAATGCGCGTGAATTCCCGCAGATTATGACAACAGGTCAAGAAAAAGCGCCCAGCACCATCCCGCAGAAATCGGGCTAGGAGGCTAGCCATCCTGACCTGCGCTCGACGAATGATTTCCAGAGGGAAAACCCATGAGCTACCGGGAGGGCTTGACGATTCCATGCGAAGATTCAGCACCATCCGCTGGAGTTTCGCTTTTAAGCGGTGCATCACTCCAAGCTGACTCTGCAAAACGGCTTTGCCTGTTCCTCAGCCTAAAGCGCGTGACTCCAACGCATGTTCCGAATAGTTCCATCCTCCGGCCACTTATTTTCCACAGGAATTTAGCCATAAAGAACACAAGAAACACAAAAAGGCGAAGAACGAGGGGCTTGCTTTGTGTGTTAGGTGTTCTTTGTGGCCAAGTCAGTCGGCGGAACAATCACTCCTGGCTGCGGGTGCCGTGGAAATCTGTGATCCGGTGGTGGGGAAGATGGTTGATCATCTTGGCAAAACACAGCGCATTGGTCCCCTGCAATTTTTGCGACCTTTGGATGTTAAGGCGTTGCTCTCTGACGGATTGAATCTATGCTGCCGCTTAACTCCCCCACCCCATCACTCGTCGTGCGCCATCACTGGAAGACCATCCGATTATTTCTCACTATCGCCCTATTCATCGGTGGCGTTTGGGGAGCGGTGGTGGCTTACGATCAGGGATTTACTAATAAATGGAAGAACTACATCATCAAGGAGTTGGAGAAGCAGGGCGTGGCGGCCCGGATTGGGCGGCTGACGATTGATCCCGTCAACGGCCTGACGGCGCGCGATGTTAGTTTGTTTGACATCACCAATCGCAATCGACAACTCGCCAGTATTAGCAACATCAGTCTGGATGTGGATTTGGGCAAGATCTTGGATGGGGAGGATTTTCTCCGCACGGTGGACTTGCGCCACGCCTCCTTAAGCCTGCCAGTCGATCCTGACGTCCCCAGCGGACCAGCCGTGGAAATTAGCCACCTGAATGCCCGCCTGCACTTTGCGGGAAACCGGGTGGACATTACCAACGCGGAGGGGACCATCTCGGGCATCAGTGTGCTCGTGCGTGGCAGTATCGACCTGCCGACACCTCCCACCGGCAACAAGGAGGAGATGGATCGCCTGAAAAAGGAACGAGCCCGGCAGTTGGCGGAGATCAAGCAGCGAAGAGGATTACTGAAGACGCTGCTGGAGTTCCTGGCAAAATTCACGACCACCAAGGCTCAAAAGGCCACATTGAAAATTGACTTGAATGGCCCGCTCTCGGACCTGAGCCGGTTGCATGCAGGCGTGAAGCTTGAAGCCCATCATTTGCAGTGTGGGCGGTTCAATTTGGAGTCGCTGAGCGCGGAAGCGGAATTGACCGGAGGGGTCGTCTCCATGCGACACTTGGAGCTTACGGATAAGGGTGGCAAACTCGCAGGGCAGGCATTCTGGAACATGGCCGACGGGCGGGCGATCGATTTCTGGGTTGACTCCACGGTGGACTTGCACGCGCTCATGAAAGGTCTGGTGGATGCGAAGGCGCTGGGGGAAGTCGTCTTTTACCAACCGCCCCACGTCCGCGCGGACGGCAAGATTCTGCTGCCGGAAACGCTGACCAATCCCAAGGCCAAGCCGAAGCCAGCCACGCAAGATGCCGAATGGAGCCTGCCGCTTGACGTGGTGGCCCGGGTGGACTGCCACAAATTCACCTCCCACGGCGTCATCTTCGACGGCCTGCATGGTGATTTTGCCGTAAAGGAGTCGGAATTCTACGCCCGCAATTTACAGATTGAACATGAAAGCGGGACCGCCAGTGGCCAAATCATGCGCACCAAGCAAGGCGGGCTGAAGTATCATCTGAAGTGGAACGCGAGCCTGCAGGCAGCGTTGCCATTTGTGGAATCGGAAGCGGTCCAACAAGCCCTCTCCGCTTTTGAGTTCACGAAAAGCTCACATGTTAGCATCGAAGCCTTGGGTGCCGGGGCGGACTTGAATCCCTCGACTTGGACCGGAAGCGTGGTGGCGGATCTGCGGAACTTCACTTTCAGGGAGGTGGCGGTGAAGAGCGTCACGGGCGACATCACTCTGGCCGACGGCAAATGCATTGCGCGGAACGTCGTGATGCAGCGACCAGATGGCGCGGTGCATGCCACGCAAGTCAATTTCCTCCCGAACGAATCCATGCTCGAACTGATTGGCGTGACCTGCACGACCCAACCGCTGCCGCTGGCGCAGATGTTCGCCCCCATGATCGTCAAACAGGTTGAACCTTACGTCTTCAGTGCTCCGCCCACACTTTTGGTAGAAGGTAAAATAGGACTGCTCCTCTCGCTGGCCTCCCAATCCGATCTGAGGGTGAAGATCCTCGCACCGGATCAAAAGATCAATGTGTCCGTGGCTGGAGCCAAGTATCAACTGACTGGCGCCAAGGGGGCTCTGCACTGGGTGGAGGACGCCATTCTGCTGGACCTAACTGGCAAAGGAGCACCCGGCATGAGTCACAGCGGAGTATCCTGCGCCCGGGAAACGGACGTGGAATTTCATGGGCAATTCGGGGTGGGAAAAAAGCTCGGCTCCTTACTGAATTGGAACTTGGTCGCGAAGTGTGCCGACGATGTCAGCATTGCGATTGCAGGGAAAGCCATCCCCGCGCAAAGCCTGATCGCAACCGTGGAAGCTGAGCAAGGCAAACTAAAGATCGAGGGCACCGCCCGCGTCTATGGCGGAGGACTAACGGCAAATTTCGTCTTTCCGGACGTGAACAAAGATATCCCTTATAATGCCAACGTGCAGGTGGATCGGATTAGCTATGCCAAGCTGGCCAAACTTTTCGATCCCGCCAAGGACACCGTGGGTGAACTGAGTGGATTTCTCAATTTCACCGGCCAGGGCAGCAACACCTCCAATATCAAGGGCACTGGACGCATCGTGATCAATGATGGGGACGTGTTCGCCATCCCCCTCCTGGGTCCGCTCTCCAAACTTTTCTCGACCATTCTACCCGTGGGAAAACTAATCTACAGCGTCGCCCGGGAAGCCACGGCGGATATCAAGGTGGAAAATGGCACCGCCATGACCGAAAAATTCGAAGCGCAGACCAGCACCTTCAAATTGCTGGTTAACGGCATCGTGGACTACGCCAAGGACCGGGTGGATCTCAACGCCCGGATGAACCTGCGGGGAGCACCTGGCGTGTTGCTCTTTCCCGTGAGTAAACTCTTCGAATATGAGGCCCAGGGCTCGATGGGCGAGCCAAGTTGGCGGCCCAAGTATCTGGGCTTGCCGTTCGGGAATGACAAGCCAGCGCCACGCTAGCCCATTTTTAGCCCAATTGCCTTCGGATGATTCAACCATACATTCTCGGTGCCCTCGCAGTAATTTCCTATGCGGCTTGCATGCTGGTCAATCCTGCCTCCGCCAGTTTCCGTGCAGGTTGGAAATTTGCCCGCGCCTGGCCCTGGACCTGGGTCGTGTTGGGATTGGTGGGTGCCCACCATAGTTGGTGGTTGGAACGGAAGGAGCCCTTGTGGTTCGGATGGCCGCATGATTTCTCACCGGCATTTGCGAGTGAGTTAACGGTGTCAGTGGCCACGCAGGCGGGCAATTCCGTAGCCGCAACGCTGGCACTGCCGCTGGTGGCAGAACCTCTCAGCGTGGTCCTGGCCTTGGCGGTGTTCCTGAATTTAAGCGACCTGGGCCTGGCCCTGAATCGTGGTTGTAAAACGGCACTCCCGCATGGAGGCATCGCCCTCTGGCGCATCCTCATTCTCTGCGCCATGGCTAATGTGGGCTGGCTGGCGTGCTTGATTGGTGGCTGGTTGCCGGAGTCCCACTGGGGATTGAGAACCCTGCACGTGCTGGGGTTGCCTTGGAGTGGTGCCACGGTGGCCTTTGGCTTGGCATGGTTAGTGCGCTTGGCAGAAACACACCTTCAGGCCCCTGAGGAGATTTTGCAGATCCAATGGCCCGGCAGTGCCGCCGGCCGCATCCCTCGACTGTGGCCCATCGCGCTGGGCGCAGCCCTGGCGCAAGGCTGGCAGGAGTGGGCACCAGTGGTAAATTTTCAAGTCGGATGGAGCTTGCGCATCCTGGGTTGGATCGCAGCCACCGCCGCAGCCTTTCTCCCGTTGCTGCTGGTCCACTGGCGGGGAGATTGGAACTGGCGGACCCCGTTCACTCTGGCAGCGCAACGATGGCGGTTGCACTGGCCAAGATTGCTCACTTGGGTGGCAGTCGCCTACACCCACTTTTTCATGCTGCATCTGGCGCACCAAGGGGTTGCGTCCGGGCTGCCGGTCGCGAGCGTTTGGCGATTGGGATGGGACACGCTGTGTGCTCTGCTGCACGCTGCGCTGCTGGTTTGGTTGCTCGTCGCTTGGCTTGCGCAGCAGCCAAAGTTTCGGGAAGAGGAGTTCATGAAATGATGCTCTCCCACCGCCTCACTCCCACAAGCACCCTTGTTTCTTCCAATCCTGCATCAATTCCCGCAAGCGCTCCACAGGTGGACTGGCCGCATCCTCATGCCAAACTAGCACTAACGGCACCGTCTGCGCTGGCGTGAGCGGCACAAATCGCAAGGGTGAAGGTTGGCTGATAATGGAATCGGTCACAATCCCGATTCCCGCCCCGGCCTGAGTATACGTTAGCACGGTGCCAATCACGCTCGGAGTGTGGGCCAGCTTGGGCATAAACCCAGCTTGGCGACAAGCCATGAGCACGGTGTCATGCAGGCTGGCGCCCTCCCGTCTGGCCAACACCACCAAAGGTTGATCCTCCAACTGTTTCCAACTCACGGTCTTGCGCCCAGCCCATGGATGCGTCAGCGGCACGGCCACGCCCAGCCGTTCCTGGCGCAGGAGCAAGGTTCGCAGGCCCAGGTCCTGCGGACTGGGAACCGGCCGGGTGAGGGCCGCACTGAGCCGACCCCGAGCCACCATCTCCCAAAGCCGTTCCGGCGTGCGCTCTTCCAAATGCACCGCTACCATGGGGTAGTGCTGCCGATACGCTTGCAGCAACCGCCCCAGAAAAGGAGCCGTCGGAGGGCCCACATACCCCAAGCGCAGTTCTCCTTCCTCTCCGCTCGCGACCCGCTTGACCCGTAGTTGCGCATCCCTCCACGCCTCCAACAAATTCCCTGCTTCCCGCAACAGCACTTCCCCCGCCGGGGTCAACTTCACCCGATGCTTCGTGCGTTCCAAGACCATGGCGCCCAGCTCAGACTCAATTTCCTGCACCGCTCGGCTCAAGGCCGGCTGCGCCACGTGCAGGCGCACAGCCGCTCGAGAATAATTCAATTCCTCGGCTACCGCCTGAAAATAACGTAAGTGTCGGAGGTCCATAAGTAGAAGCGGCCGTCATGCTGAATCGGCATGGCCAATATAAGCACATTCTATTTCCGTTACCACCAAAACATGCGATCTACCGTATCCTATGACCGAAGTCCAGCTTGCCATCCAGTTATTCATTCAAATCGCCATCATCCTTACCGCCTGCCAATTGGCGGGCATGGTCGGGAAGCGGTTGGGGCAACCGCAGGTGGTTTCGGAAATGATCGCAGGAGTGCTGCTGGGGCCATCTTTTCTGAGTTTGTTCTGGCCGGAGATCGGGCAGAAACTTTTCCCAGCCGAATCGCTCAAAGTGCTCTTTCCGATTTCTCAGCTGGGATTGGCCACTTATATGTTTGTCGTCGGATTAGAGTTTCGGATGGATATCGTCACGAAGCGACTCCACAGTGCCGTGGCCGTCTCTGCTGCGGGGATGATTGCCCCGTTTGTGCTGGGGGCCGGGTTGGCTTGGTATTTCTTCCATCACACGGCTTTGTTTCCAGAGCGCACCAGTCTTCATGAAGCGATGATTTTTTTGGGAGCCTCCATGTGCATTACGGCCTTTCCGATGCTGGCCCGGATCATTGTGTTCAAGAAATTATCGGGCACCACCATGGGCACGGTCGCGATTGGGGCGGGAGCCATTGATGATGCCGCGGCTTGGTGTTTACTGGCAATCGTGCTGGCCAGCTTTGACGGTAACTGGGATACCGCCATTTGGAATATCGGTGGCGGGATAGGTTATGTAGCCCTGACGTTGCTGGTGATTCGCCCACTCCTCGCCCGCTGGGGTCAAGGCATGGAAGCGCGCGGAGTCGTTTCCGATCGGGAATTTGTCGTCTGCCTTATTTGCATGGCGGTGGGGGCCTGGTGGACCGACTTGATTCACCTGCACGCAGTGTTTGGCGCTTTCGTCATGGGCATCGCCATGCCACGCGGAATTATTACGAAGACCCTGATTGAACGGATTCAACCACTAACGGTGGCGCTGCTCCTGCCGCTGTTCTTTACCTTCTCCGGCTTAAAAACGCAGATTGGATTGCTCGATTCGGCCTACTTATGGGGCATGGCGGGACTCGTCCTGTTTGCCGCCGTGTTTGGCAAGGGAGTTGCCTGCTGGGCCGCCGCGCGAGCCACGGGACTGCCGAACCGGGAGGCGATGGGAATTGGCGTGCTGATGAACGCGCGCGGATTGATGGAACTTATCATTATCAACATCGGCCTGCAACGCGGGGTCATTTCCAAGGCGTTATTTGCAACCCTGGTTATCATGGCAGTCGTTACTACGCTAATGGCATCACCCATTTTTGAATATCTCGTTGGTCGCCACCGGCCCAAGGATGCGCCTGATTTAGCAGACAAACCCACTTAAATATGAACTCAACTAGCAACGACGTTTACGACGCAATCATCATCGGCGGAGGTCCTGCGGGGGCGTCCACCGGAGCCATCCTGGCCGAGTATGGCCACCGTGCGCTCATTCTGGAGCGGGCGAAATTTCCCCGCTACCACATCGGAGAGTCGCTGATTCCCTTCACGTTCCAACCACTCGATCGACTGGGACTGATTGAGCACATGCGGAAATCCCATTTTGTGAAGAAACACAGCGTCACCTTCGTGCAGCCAGACGGTCACCGTTCGCAACCATTCTATTTCCACACCCGCTACGACAAAGACACCGTGGCCCAGACTTGGCAGGTCCTGCGCGCTGAGTTCGATGAAATCCTGCTCAACCGCGCCCGTGCGCTGGGAGCGGAAGTGCGGGAAGAGACCAAGGTCTTGAATCTGCTTAAGGAGGGAGACACCGTCATCGGCGTGCAAGCACAGGGGCCGGATGGCACCAAATATGAACTGCACGGCAAGATTGTCGTGGATGCGACCGGGAAGGACGCTTTCGCCTCCAATCGCGAAGGCTGGCGGCGGCCTGATCCTTACCTCAATAAAGTAGCCGTCTGGACTTACTACAAAGGATCCAAGAGGCAGGAAGGGATCGATGAAGGCGGCACCACGGTGGCTTTTGTGCCGGAGAAAGGCTGGTTCTGGCATATTCCACAACACGACGACATGGTTAGTGTGGGCGTGGTCGCTGAGGGGAAATATCTGACCCGGGATGGCGTGAAGGATCCCCAAGCAATCTTCGAGCGCGAAGTTGGGCAAAACGAATGGATCAAGGATCGACTGAGTGAAGGCCAGTGTCAGGGTGAATATTGGGTGACCAGCGAATACTCCCGCCATTCACTTTATTGCTCCGCGCCTGGATTACTGCTGGTAGGAGATGCGCTGGTTTTCCTGGATCCGGTCTTCAGCAGTGGCGTGCTGCTAGCCCTGAAGAGCGGCGTGCTCGCAGCGGATGCCATCCACGCCGGCTTGCAGTCGAATGATCTG
Organism: Verrucomicrobiales bacterium; assembly: GCA_031411295.1. Lineage (GTDB taxonomy): Bacteria > Verrucomicrobiota > Verrucomicrobiia > Verrucomicrobiales > V1-33 > JAGNEJ01. The sequence continues at coordinate 15,388 of JANOAV010000189.1, forward strand.
GGACCAGAATGCTTCGCTGACTACGGAGCCGCCATCCGCATGGGCGTGGAGAATATGCGCAAACTGGTGTATGCTTTCTACGAACCTAACTTTTCCTTCAAGGAGGTGGTCATGCGTTACCCGGAAGCTGGAGCATCCATCACGGATTGTTTATCGGGCGACATCAATAAGGACTTCGGCCCGCTCTGGGCGCAGATTCGGGAATTCGTGCCGCTGCCGGACGACTTGCCCTACTGCGTGCCTAAAACCACCTAAACCGGATCTGCTCAAGCAACACGAAAGCGGCATTTGCTTGCGCAAATGCCGCTATCATTTTTGGGGGCGCGACTCAGGGAACAATTTTTGCCCGATAAAACTTCTCTGTTCCGTCCCTAAAATCTGTCGCACTCATGGCCGCCCCGGTGCCAAGCATGGGAGTGCCTATGTTGTCCCAAGCCGAAAGATTCGTGGAGGATTGGAATTGATAGTTGGTGCCCCCGACGGTGTTCCAAGTGACTTGATAGGCATCCCCGGCACTGGCAGGAAGGATGTTAGTAACATCTGGTCCGACGGGACCGGTCGTGAGTGCCACATCATCAATTAAGGTGACCCAGTTCCAAGCGTTGGCCGCGCCCATGGCTTGAATCCAACCGATGGTCAGCTTCGTCGCGCCCGCTGGTGGCGTCACCGTCGTGGAGACTTTGGTCCAATTAGCCCCAATGGTAGCGAAGGACACGAAGCTCGGAGCACCCACCACTCCATTGGCGTCGTTATAGAAAAATATGTTATATTGTGGATTGGCTCCGCCGACTTTCACCGGATGAGCCGCGTAGAACGACATGTCGTAGGTTGTCCCAGCTTCCACCGCAAAGGGGACGCAACGCACGTCGGTGTTGGGAGCCGCCACCGGACCGGTGGCCGGAGTGGTCGATTCAATCTTGAGCATCGTGTTACCGCCATGAGGCAGGATGGTCCCATAGGAGGTTGCCACCGCCATGCTCGCCCCGGCGTTGGGTTGCACGGCAATGGCCCAGTTGGCGGCTCCGACAGAGTTGGCTGCGGCTTCTTCAAACCCTGGATTGGGCAGGGTGTTGGAGGCGCTGCCTGGAGTGACTTCCACTACCTGATAGAATGGCGAAGGAGTTTCGTCCAAACGGGATAAGGCGGCGGAACCAATGATGATTGGTCCCAGATTCACCCAGTTAGTCTCGTTCAACGATTCCTGCGGCTGATACGTGTGCCCATTTGAACCCACCCAATTTACCAAGGTGCCCGCTTTGATCGTGGCCACAAAGGGATCCAATTCCTTGATGCGGATGTTATCGTAGGCCACGGAAGAATTCGCGCCCCAGAGCGGGACGATCTTAACCCCATCGGTGCCCGGCTTGATGGTGACGGGAAAGGAATAGGTGGCCCAAGCGCTGGAACCACTCGCGGGAAACACGTCCCCAGTGGTTCCAATGTTAGTATTTCCAGTGAAGAAATCTACTTTGAATCCGCCGATTTTGGTTCCGGCCAGAAGTTTCATGTCCTGAAGGAAAGTATAAGACTTGCCAGCTTCAATTTTAAGATCAGTTAGGGGAACAGGATTTCCATTATTGGCCACCCAGATACCAAAGCCGCCGCCGCCAGTATTGTCGATGACACCGTAACCACCAGGATTGCCTCCCGTGGCCGGATAACTGTAAACATAGGATCCGCTGCTGACCGGGAGCCAGGAACCCGCAGCTCCTGCGGGCGATTCAAAATCGCCATTGGGAATGGTTCCAAAACCAGCCAGAGCATTGATGGAGCAACTGAGGGAGAGGCTCAGCGCAAGAAGTGGAAAGGGTATTTTCATGAGATTAAGTGAGAGACTAGATGGGTTACCTATCAGGGAGATGGAGCAGTGCGATTCGCCTTGGCGGGGAGTCGATATTCCGACAGCGCCCCGGTTATAGCGATTTTTGCAATCCGTGGCAAGATATTTTTTGCATAAATTTGCATTGTCTGATTTGGGCCGTTTGCGTTGCGGCAATTGAATGATCCACCAAGTTCATTTGGGCCTTGCGGATCAATCGGACCAACGCATCCTGCAAATGTCCGCCCCCAAACCAACATGTCCGCAATCAACCAGCAGCTTATCGCAGAGAGATTACAAATCTCGGTTGCCACCGTGTCGCGGTGTTTCACCAGTCACCCAGGGATCAATCCGCTCACGAGAGCAAAGGTGTTTCAACTGGCGGCCGAGTTGGGCTACACGCATCAGGAAATGCGCACGGGGCGGACTGCCAAGCGGGCGTCTGCCAAAGCAAAGTCGAAGCTCACGTTTGGCGTGCTAGTGTGCTCCGAAGAGGAAGAGTATTATCGCAAGGACTATCAGAATCCGAGCGAACAGATCCTGGCTGGCGTGGCGGAATGCGCCCAGGTAAACCATCTTAAGTTGGAGGTTCATTTGGTCGATCCCAAGGCCGTCGCCCTGGAAGACCCCAGTTACTTGAAAATCGAGAAATTACGTCGCAAATGGAGCGGGGTGCTCCTGATCTATCCATTTCCTGCGCCCGTCCTGGACGAGTTAGCGATCAGGATGCCGCTGGTGTCATTAGTTGAGCAATATGGCCACACGGGTCTCGATTGCGTGGACGTGGACCACGACAAGGGCATCTCAGCCGCCATTGAACATCTGCGGGAACATGGCCATCGTCGCATCGGCTTTTTTACGCGAAGCTATCCGGTGGAAGCCAGTTGGTCGTTCCGACGCTATGCGGCGTTCATCGAGAAAATGGCCCGCCTGCGCTTACCGGTTTCAGCCAAGGATATCGTCAACATGTTTCCGTCTCGCGGGTTCACCGATGCGGAAAGTTTGGATTACGTGGCGGAACGAACCAGGGCCGGAGTTACGGCCTGGGTGTGTGCCGCAGATCACCAAGCCTACGAACTGGTCCGAGGCTTGAAGGAACGCGGCTTGGAAACTCCTCGCCACGTCTCTGTCACCGGATTCGACGGGATCACCGCCCCCAAAGGCAGTCCACGCCTCAGCACCATCGAGATCCCCTTCCGGGAGATCGGAGCTACGGGCACGCTCCGTTTAATTGAGCGCGTTAGGAAGCATTTTGGTTCTACGCAGCACGTCTTTATCGATGGCCGCCTGCGTCCAGGGGCCACGGTGGGCATGGTCCCTCGGTGAACGACTGAGACCATTTCCATTTAAAAATGAGTGAATTTAAAAGAATGTGGATCAGCCCGCTGGGCTGATCTAAATGAGCAGCCCAGCGGACTGCTCCACATTCTACCTGCTCCTTGGTGGCGAGGGTATTAGACGTCGAGGTTGCGCACATTGAGCGCGTTGTCCTCGATGAATTGGCGACGGGGTTCCACGATATCACCCATCAGGATAGTGAACATGCGATCGGCTTCGACCATGTTTTCTTCGTTCATTTTCACCTTGAGCAGCTTGCGTCGTTCAGGGTGCATCGTGGTTTCGAACAATTGCTTGGCGTTCATTTCCCCGAGTCCTTTGAATCGGGTGATCTCCACGCCACGACGGCCGACTTCGAGGACTTTGCTGAGAATCTCGGGGACGCTAAAGAGCGGCTGGACGTGGTCCTTGGCTTCCAGTAGCTCGAAGAGTGGTTGATCCTGCGCACTGAAGTGATCGATGGCCAGACCCTTCTCTTCCAATTGCGTGAGCAGCTTGGTGATGGACTTGGATTCGTGAATTTCATACAAGCGGGCTCGGCGGCTCGGCTTGCTAGGATCCGCCTTGGCCGGGATCGGCATGTCTTCTCCCAGTGGGACCGAGGCATGACCAAAGAGGCTCAGGTCTGGGTTCTCTGCGCTGAAATCCCGCAGGGCCAGATCATTGAGGAAGTAAAGCATACGTTCTTCATTGCCTTCGCGCACCTTTACCATGTGGGCGGGCAGTTCGTGAGTGATCGTGTCACGGGCATTGAGATAGGCTTCGAAGTCTCCGCCCTGACGGACGATGATGTCACTGAAACGATCCAAGCGGCTGAGCAAGGTTAGAATTTCGCGGAGCTGGGTTGAATCAATTTCCTTTTCTTCGCCAACTTTGCGCAGGCGAACCTCCTCGGAGCCGAGATCAATCAGGATTTTGTTCAGCTCAGCATCATCCTGCACGTATTCCTCCCGCTTCTTACGGCTGACCCGATAAAGCGGTGGCTGCGCGATATAAACGAATCCAGCCTTCACCAAATCGATCATTTGTCGGCAGAAGAACGTCAGCAACAGCGTGCGAATATGGCTCCCATCGATATCAGCATCCGTCATGATGATGATTTTATGGTAGCGGGCTTTGCCCAAATTGAACCCCCCTTCGCCTTCGGGACCACCACCGATGCCAGTGCCGATGGCCGTAATCAGCGTGCGGATTTCTTTGTTATCCAACACCTTGTCCAAGCGGGCTTTCTCCACGTTGATGACTTTGCCCCGCAATGGGAGAATGGCTTGGTTGGCGCGGTTCCGACCTTGTTTGGCAGAGCCACCCGCCGAATCGCCTTCGACAATAAATAACTCGGATTTGGCCGGATCCTTTTCGGAGCAATCCGCCAGTTTCCCCGGCAGACCACCACCGCCCATGACGCTCTTACGAACCGTTTCCCGAGCCTTCCGGGCAGCTTCCCGTGCGCGGGCGGCCATGAAGCAGCGCTCGATGATCCGCTTAGCCAGGGTAGGATTCTCGTCGAAGAAATTCGTTAGTCCATCGTAGGTGATGGACGCGGTAACGGCTTCGATCTCATTATTTACCAACTTCGTCTTGGTTTGGGAACTGAAACGGGGATTGGGAACTTTGACACTGATGACGCAGACGAGTCCCTCGCGCACATCATCGCCTGTAAGTGCGGAATCCTTTTCTTTGAGGATCTTGGCATTCTTGGCGTAGTTGTTGATGGCCCGGGTGAGCGCTCCCCGGAAACCTGTCAGGTGGGTGCCCCCATCAGAGTTGGGAATATTATTGGCAAAACACAGCGTTTGTTCAGTGTAGCTATCGTTGTATTGCATGACCACGTCCACGAAAGCATCGTCCTCGGCAGGCTTGCCGTCGATCTCTACTGGCACCAGACGCTTGCCGCGGAGGGAGATGGGTTTCTCATGCAAAAGGGATTTATTTTCCCCCAACTGCGCCACGAACTCGGTGATCCCATGTTGGTAGAAGAAAACCTCGGTGCGGGGGCGCTCAGAGCGCTCGTCCGTCAGGGTAATCGTCAGCCCGGGATCAAGGAAGGCCAACTCGCGCAGACGATGCGCCAGCATATCGAAATTGAAGACGGTAGTGATCTTGAAGATCGTGGCATCTGGCATGAAGGTGATGCAGGTGCCGGTGGATTTGGGATCGTCCAACTCCCCCACCACGGTGAGTTTCTGGGTGGTGATACCCCGCTCGAAGGCGATGCTGTGGATCTTGCCATCGCGATAGACTTCCGCCTTGAACCAATCGCTCAAGGCGTTGACGCACTTGGCACCCACGCCGTGGAGACCACCGGAAAATTTATACGCTCCCTGACCGAATTTACCACCGGCATGAAGATTCGTGAGTGCCAGCTCAATGGCGGGCATGTTCGCATCTTTCTTAAATTCAACCGGAATACCCCGACCGTCATCCCGCACCGAGCAGGAACCGTCGCCATGAATATTTACGAAAATGTTCTTACAGTAGCCGGCCAGGTGCTCATCGATGGAGTTATCCACCACCTCGAAAACACAGTGATGCAGGCCCCGCTCGTCAGGATCCCCAATATACATGCCGGGGCGGTGCCGGACGTTGTCTGGGAAGTCGAGTTTGGTAATCTGGGCACCATCATATGCTTGACTGGCATCGACGCCAGTATCGACTGCGTCTGCGAGGTTATTTTGGTCTAAATCCATGATCTGAAAATGCGGGGTAGGAACGAGGGTAAAATTGCTTTCTTCATAGAAGGGAATCTGCCCGCCGTGTAAAGCGGAAAGGAAGGTGGGCAAAACAGCTCGACTCACCAGGCAAGGACCCAATCCGGAAAGTTTTCATTGCTCTCAGCCTGGCTGCGCACGATCTCTGCTAAGAAAACCAAAAAGCTTATCCCATGACCACTCGCACACCGGACGAAAATCTAATCAACGAGGACTTGGCAGCTGTGCCCTTGGAAAAGCGCACCTGGAGCAGGTGGCATTTCGCTGCACTGTGGATTTCCATGGCCGCCTGTATTCCCACCTACATGCTGGCCTCATCCTTGATCGAAAAGGGCATGAATTGGTGGCAGGCGGTGCTTACCGTCTTCCTGGGAAATGTGGTAGTGCTGATTCCCATGATGCTCAACGCTCACGCTGGAACCCGCTATGGAATTCCCTTTCCAGTCTATTGTCGGGCTGCATTCGGAACCTTGGGAGCCAATGTTCCAGCCCTGCTAAGGGCTTTGGTCGCCTGTGGCTGGTTCGGCATCCAGACGTGGATCGGCGGGGAGGCGATCCATAAAATTTTGGCGGTCTTTTTCCCCTCTCTCGCCACTGGCAATGTCGTCGGCTGGCTTGGCATTACCTGGATGCAGTTTGCCTGTTTCCTCTTTTTCTGGAGCATCAACCTGTGGATCATCCATCGCGGAATCCACACGATTCGCCTCCTCCTCTCCATCAAAGCCCCGCTGCTGATCGGGCTGGGATTAATTTTACTCTGGTGGGCTTATACTACTGCGGGAGGATTCGGCCCCATGCTGGCCAAACCGTCCGCCTTTGCGGTGGGTCAACCACAGGAGGGAAAATTTTTCACCCTGTTCGTGCCTGCGCTCACGGGCATGGTGGGGTTCTGGGCCACGCTGTCGCTAAATATCCCGGATTTCTCCAGATATGCGCGTTCCCAGAAAGATCAGGTCTGGGGGCAGGCGCTCGGACTGCCGTTCACCATGGCGCTCTATGCTTTTATCGGCGTGGCCGTAACTTCGGCTACCTCCGTGATTTACGGCACCACCCTGTGGGATCCTGTGGATGTCCTGACGCGCTTCAAGAACCCCTTCGCGCTCGTGCTCGGCATGGTGGCCGTATGCATCGCTACGCTTGCCACCAATATCGCTGCCAATGTCGTTAGTCCCGCCAATGACTTTGCCAATCTGGCGCCCCAGCGCATTTCTTTTCGCACTGGCGGCTTTATCACCGGCATCATCGGCCTCCTCATGATGCCCTGGAAACTCGTGGCCGATCCTAGCGGCTATATCTTCACGTGGCTCGTGGGCTATAGTGCCCTGCTGGGGCCCATAGCTGGCATCCTGATTGCGGATTATTTCGTAATCCGCCGCTGCCAGTTAGATCTGGTCGATCTCTACCGCACGGACGGACGTTACCAATACCATGCAGGATTCAGTTATGCAGGCATCGGGGCTCTGATCCTCGCAGTATTGCCCAATCTGCCCGGCTTTCTGGTGCAGATCCATGTTCTGGATGGAGCCTCGGTGCCGGATTTCCTCGAATCGCTCTACCAACAGGCGTGGTTTGTTGGATTTGCGGTCGCATTCGCGCTTTATTTGCTTTTCAGACGACTCGGGCGCGTGTTGCCCACTGATTAATTCATCTTGCTTAAAATATGGTAGGCGGTTATTAAGCATAGGAACGGAAAAATCACTGCCTTACTATGAAAATATCCACTTTTCAATTTGGAGCGTCTGAGGACGCATGGATTGCGTCATCACGAGCATTAAGCGCATTCCCACGGGCTCACTTGGCAGTCCCGACGTGGGGAGTTTTAGCGGCAACGCAACTTTCACCTTTCTAATTTTTTTTGTCACCCCATCCTCTCTCCTTATGAAATCACTAACACTTTCAGCGCTCCTGCTGCTGACCCCATTTTGCTCTGCAGACATTGTCCGGACTTACACCGGCACTTCCACTACGGTGTGCACGACGGTAAACGGAACGGGCACCACTTGGGAGTGCACGGAGACTTGCACTTGGAAATCCGTTATCACTGCCACCGCCACCAATAAAATTACCGTTGGCGTGGAATCGTCGCCCAATCTTCCGAGTGGCCCCACGGCCACGCTGACGGATCTCAACGGGGCCCCGATCCTGGTGGCGGGGGTCGTTCTAACCTTGGAACCTTCCGCTGCGGTGACGGAGCAATTGGTGGCAAGATATGGCGGAATCTCACCGGACCATGCCTGGCATGGGTTCACCACGAATGTGCCGCTGACTGCGGGCGGCCCCGTGGGGTCCCAGGTAGGGTTTAAATTGAAATTCACCTGGCCAACCACGGTGAGTCCGCAGGGAGCGATTTATTTCAGTGATGATGGGGCCGGGGCGGAAGGTGACTTCAGTTTGATTCCCCCGCTCTGTGCCAGCCCGATTACATTCAAGGGCTTGGCGCATTGTCCGCAAGGGAATGGGGTCGTAACGGTGACCCCAGCTGGGGGGCTGCTTAGCGTCACCAACATCGGCAGCAGTGGGCAGGATGGAGTGGCGATTGAATTGCCGAATGTTTCGCATTGGGAAAGCCGCTGGGCACCATTGGATCCGACGAATAGTTTGCCATTTGGAGCGTTTGTGGGCAGCGCAATTTATGGTTCTGCGGGCACCGTGAATAACAATCTTTTAGGTTTCTGGCGATGCACGAAACTGGCCCAGAGTGACTACGGCGTGACCGCAAATTTCACCGCTCTGGGAGCTACCACCGTGACCGCACAAGTTTACGATGGCGCCACCTTGGTAACCACGGTTCCTGGAGTGACCGGACAATTCGTGCGCGTCAACGGATGTGTCGATGATGATCATTGGGGGAATCCTACACCGGATGGCCCCTTTGGCCTCCCGGGAAAATTCGGCGGGGCGCTAACGTTTCTCAGCGCGCGGCAATTCACCTTCCCGAATTCGACTTCCTCCGTGGTGGGGAATCGACTAGTGATTCTGCCTGACGGGGCGCCCTCAGTAAGTGCTCTGACCAAGGCGCTGGTGGTGGCCAAGAACATTCCCCGCATCGACATCGATCAAGAACGTCATTTCGTGAATTATAAAGGCTTGGCGCACGGCTCGCTGGGACAGGCGAATGTTCGCAAAGGGGGCAGCCTCCTCACTGTTAGCAACCTCGGCAGCAGCGGACAGGATGGCGTCTCGGTGGACCTGGGAGTTTCAGAGGCCTTTCTGACGGAGATTCCGCTCACCCCCGGTCTGCCGGTGGGGGGATATATGGTTTCAAATTTCACTGGCCCAAACGCCCTAGGAACAATGGTGCCGCTAGGGAAAGTGGGGATGCGTCGCTTACCCTCTAGCATGGTGGCAATAGTGGATTTCTCAGACGTGGGATCACCCTCTTATACTGCGGTGGTTTACCGTGCGGGGGTGCCTGTCTTGTCCGGCAGCGGGCTGAGTGGGGAAGTGGTGCGGATGACGGCGGATGGAGTGGGCCGCATTGAATGCAAATGCGATTTTGTGAACCTCAGTTGGACTTGGAAATTCCCGCCACTCTTTGGCAGCCTAGCCGCGTTTACCATTCCAGGCGCCGGCACGAATGTCCCTGGGGATCAAATCGTGTTTACTCCAGATGTCGGTGCCCCTGGGCAAGTCCGACCTAATTTGGTCAGCATCACTGGCGCGGACATGCCGATGTTCCAATTCTCTGATGAAGGCATTCGCAAATATGGCATCGACGTTGCTGGCTTGGGAACTGCGACGATCAAGCCTACGGCCGACTGCTTGCGCGTGAACAACATCGGCAGCAGTGGACAGGATGGCGTGGAGGTAGATTTCCCCGCTTCCTTAGAGCATGTGGCGGTGGATTGGGAGAACCCTGATGCCACAGATCAGTTACCGGTGGGAGCCACGGCACGCATGCGGCTGCTAGCCTACGGCGGAGGCCTTCTCGTTACGAAAACCGCAGCTCATACCTACGCCTTGAACGCCGATTTAGCCACCACTGGAGCCCCCAGTTGGACGGTGGAAGTGTATAATGGCCGAAACTTGGTCCAGACCCTCGTAGGCCAGACCAATCCGTTGGTCGCGACGATGAGCAAAACCCCCATTGATTTCAGCGCGGGCAGAAATCCGAAGACGGGTTGTTGGTATGTTGATATCAAAATTGATTTCTCAGATTTTTTTAATCTGAGTAATGGGACCACGGTGGCTGGGGATCGGATCGTAGTCCGGCCAGAAGGTGGCCTGGCAGCCGCAGAGCATGACAAGCTACAGATCACCACGACGCAAATACCATCGCTGAACATTTTCCATGTAGAGAAAACTCTGCGTTCAAGCGGCTTGGCACACACCTCCGTTGGCCAAGCGAATGTGCAGGTCGTTTCCTCCCAGGCTGCCGGATGGTATCGGTGTCCGGGCTTGCTGGTGTCAAACATCGGGAGCAGCGGACAGGATGGCGTGTCCGTGGATTTGCCGCCCTCGCAGGCTTTCTCCACGGTCATTCCAGGCGATCCAAATGCTCCGGTCGGGGCCTTCATGAGCTCGACGGCCTATGCTGGCGGGGTCGCCACGGAAGTGATCGGCATGAGGCGCATGGCTACCAACTTCAATGCGATTGTGGACTTCTCTGGTCTCGGCTCGCCAACTTATACCGCAAAGATTTTCCGCCATGGCAGCTACGTGGGCGGGGGCACGGGACTGAGCGGAGAAGTGGTGAATTTCTCTTATCCAGCGGGTTTCGATTATGAATGCACGCGTGATGCCAAGACCAACTGCTGGAGATGGCGGATCTGGATCGTGGATCAAAATGGAGATCCATTCTCCGCCTTTAGGATTGCGGGTGGGCCAACGATTGAGGGAGACGAGATTCTCTTCATTCCTACGCAAGTGCCTGCACCGGCACCGTCAGCAACGCGGATCGAAATGAAATCCAACATGCCAGCGTTTCAGATCGTCAACGAAACCCTGCGACTGCACGGCCTAGAACACTTCGGGCTTGGCGCTGCGGCGCTAGATCTGTCAGCGACTACGGGAGGGCTGCAACTCTACAACCTTGGGAGCAGCGGGCAGGACGGGGTATCGGTTCATTTTGGACAGGCAGGCTACGCCACGCTGGGTCTCAACCCAGGCAGTGCGGCTACCGCTGTCGATGGATCATTTGTGGAAATGACCGCGAAGGCTAAATTCAATGGAATCGAAAATTCGCCCATGGTCGTCGGGCGAGTCCAGGATGTGGGAGATCAGTATGCCCTCAGTCTGCGTTATCTATTGGGCCTGCGTGGCAGCGCCCTCCGGGTGGATGTCTATAATGGCGCAACGCTGGTGGATTCACAGAATCTGGCCTTCCCGGCATCGGGCAGCACTGGTGCGTTGGTCACATTTAGCGAACGCCCGTTGCTCTTCGATTGGATTTGGTGGCTGGTGGATACTCTCGGGTCCATGCAATCCATTGTGAGTTCACCCGTGGTTGGCCCGGTGAGTTTGAGCGGGCATGCGCCAGTGATGGGAGATAAAATTGTGATTTCCGTGCTTAATCCCACGGGCACCTTCAGCCATCTTTCAGACGTGGAAGTGCGCAGCACAGGGCTGTCTGGGATGTCGGTATTCGAGGAGCAGTTAGGCATGTTCCATCACTCGCACACTGCGGCAGGCGGGGCGGCACTGGTCGCCAAAGGCGGAAAGTTGGTGGCCAACAATATCGGCAGCAGCGGCCTGGATGGGGTGGAAGTGACACTCGGTCGTGCGGAAAGTTGCGAATGTTCATGGTTGCCACTGGACACCGCCGGCCCACCGTCGGTGGGGTCTGAGATTCAATTGGATTTCAAGGGATCCATCAATGATGTGCCGGACCAATCCCTCGGTCTTGCCAAGGTAAGCAGACAGCCTGGTGCAACTGCCTTCACCATGGCGGCCGATCTCAACCCGCTGGGCTCGCCCACCATCCGCGTGGAAGTCTGGGATCACGCCACCCTCGTGGCGGTCCTGCCTGGCATCCCTGGAGGAAACTTCGGGACGGCCTCGCGCTGGCCGATTGGCGGCGGCAAGACCGGCCGGCGGTTCGGTCCCTGGGTGCTAGGTTGTATCCGTTTCGATTACCCAGACCTTACCAACTTCGCGATTGGCACGACCACGCTAACAGGCAACCAAGTGCTCATGTTGCAGGAATCCCCCCCCAGTGCCAACTATCTCTCCAGCTATACGATTACCGGAATGGGTCTAAACGGAGCAGATGCCACGAGTCCAGGATTTACCATCACTAGTGAGACCGCCACTCCATTGTCACCTCCCGCAGGTTTCTCCAAAATCAGATTTGATTGCACCTACAAACTCATCCCACCAACCTGCACTTGGAAAATCGTCCGTGACGTGAAGACCCTTCCCGATGCATTCGCAGGAGTCGTTTACCATCTGCAAGAAGCCTTCCAGGTTCCCGTCGGCTCTGCCAACTTCGCCCTCAGCGTCGAGACGGCCAGCGGAACGCCGGTAGCCTTTGCGCCAGCTTCGGCAGTCGCTGAAAAGGCCCAGCAAGCGCACCCCGCGCCCCAAGGTTACCTGTGGGTGGGCTTCCAGTCCGTGCCAACGTTCGGCGGAGCGGTGGGGACCACCCCACCCCTCATCCAAGTCTACAGCACTCGCGTGAGCTTTGGAACCCCCAACCCTGCACTTGTCACTGGGGCCTCATGGTTTGGAAGCGATGCTCCACCCAATTCTGGTCATCCCGCTGGCGAACTTTTCCAAGCCTTCACCAATGGACCAGCCTTGGATCGGGATGGCGATGGGATGCCTGATGCCTACGAACTCAGCCACGGCCTGAACCCAGATCTGCCCAGTAATACTCAGGACTCGGATGGTGACGGCATGAACGATGGCCAGGAATACGTCGCTGGCACCGATCCTGCCAGCCCCGCCAGTGTGCTCAGAGTGGACAACCTTCTCGAAACCGCCTCCGGCTGGCTCCTCCGCTTCCAAGCCACCCCGGGATCTGCCTATCTGTTGGAAGAGTCCTCCGATCTCTCCGCTTGGGATATAACGCAGGTGCTACCACCTTCCAGCGTGCCGCATACTTCTGATACCTACGTTCCATCCCGCATGGGACCTCGGTTTCTTCGCATCCGGCTTAAAGACTGAATTATTTCCGCATCACAACAAAGAAGCGACGCACGAGTTATGCTGCCACCGGGCTACCCACTGGGCTCAGCCTAGATGCCGCCACTGGCATCATCTCTTGGGGAGTCCCAGTCCTGTTTGAAGTCTCCAAAACCCGTTCCTCTGAGGTCCTTTCTACCGATCTTAGACCCCTGGGAGTCCACGCAGACAACCAGTGTAAGTTGGCGTGCGGACTTTATGACGGCTTTTGTCCAGACGGAGCTGCCGCCATCGTTCCCACTAATCGGAATTCTCGTGACCTTGGCGTTCTCCACCGGTATCGAAGAAAGCGGTGAGGTATTCGGCGGGAGCGAAATCACTCTCACGCAGCAGAGAAAACACCTCCGTCCCTTGCGGGATCAGTCCGATCTCGTCAAAGAGCCAATAGGCTTGAATCAAATCTAGCGCTTCAGCGTCCGCGACTGCATATTCGTTGGCCTCCTTCTCCGCTTCGTCAATTGCAGCCTCAATTGATTCAGCATTCCATGCCGTGATGCGCTCTTCGTAGATAAATTTCCGACTCTGGTTGGGACGATTTGCCCATCGGATTACGGTCCTCACGGTGTAGGTGGCCATTTTTAAATCAAAATGTTAGATAATTTCGGCTCTTCGGCATTCGGAAGGCGAATCACCTGAAGAGGATTGGCAAGGGTGAGCGCGTTCATGGTGTGGTTTGAGACCCATGATCCATAGCCGATACTGATGCGATAGCCAAGGAAAATCTAGCGTATGCGCAGAGGTGGATTTAGCGGTAGCTTCGGCATCCTTTGCGAAGCGTTGAAATTGGCCTAGCTGCATCAACCGTTGGAGTCCCGCTTTTAAGCGGAGCAGCACGCTTGGAGCATCGTGGAGTAGAGGCTTGGCGTGTTGGCTTTGCGTGATCCTCCGCCTAAAAGACGGGACTCCAACGGATGCTGGCGTGGCGTGCGGGGCCTCCCGACTGAGGACAGTCGGGACACTTTGTCGGCAGCGCATCTGGAAGCAAAGTGCACAATTACATCCTAATTTCTCTACACAAACTGGCCCAAGATTTGCTTGAGAAGCGTAGTTATCTGCGGAACCCTGCCGATCCCCCGAAATTTTGCGTGGATTTCCGCGCCTACTACATCCCCCTCTAGCCTCAATGAATAAGCACTACGCTCTCCCGCTGCCGGTCTCTGATACGTTGCATTTTCCTGATGCTGAACGCGATAGTTGCGGGGTGGGATTTGTGGCCCAGAAGGACGGGATTCGGTCGAACAAGATTCTGCGTTATGGCATCACGAGCGTGTGCAATGTGGTGCATCGGGGAGCCATGGAGGCGGATCACAAGACGGGCGATGGTGCGGGCCTGTTGACGCAGATTCCGCACAAGATTTTCCAAGACGACCTGGCAGCCATGAATGCCGTGCTGGCGGACGATCACGATCTGGGCGTGGGGGTCTTTTTCCTGCCCAAGGATGATGAGATGGGCAAGGCCCGCGCCATGGTCACAGCAGAATTGATCCTGGAGAATTACGGGATTCCAGTCTTCGGCTGGAGAGACGTGCCCATCAATGATAATGAGCTAGGCGACAAAGCACGTCGGACGCGGCCTTTCATAAGTCATCTGCTCGTCGGACGCCCACCGGAAATGAGTCATGATGAATTCGAGCGCACGCTCTACATGGTGCGTCGGCAGGTGGGGATTCGCGCGGACAAGCACGGGATCGATTTCTATGTCGCGAGTTTTTCCTGTCGGACGATTGTTTACAAGGCGTTAGTCGTGGCCACTGCGTTGCATAAATTTTACGTGGACCTCCAGAACCCGGACTACGAAACTGCGATCTGTCTCTACCACCAACGTTTCTCCACCAACACCTTCCCGGCCTGGCCGCTGGCGCAACCGTTCCGGATGCTTTGCCACAACGGGGAAATCAACACCATGAGGGGAAATCGCAATTGGCTGACGAGCCGGGAGTCTGATTTTGCGAACGATGTCTGGGGCGATGACGTGAAGCACTTGAGCCCGATGGTGGATTGGGATGACTCCGATTCCGCCACGCTGGACAATGCTCTGGAGTTGCTCGTGCTCAGCGGTGCCAGTCCGGAGGAAGCCATGAGTAAACTCGTGCCGCCAGCCTATCGCATTGATCCGTTTACCACGGAAGAACAGAAGGCCTACTATCAATACACGCGCTGCTTCATGGAGCCATGGGACGGCCCGGCGGGCTTGGCGTTTACCGATGGCAAGACAGTGGCGGCTTGTCTGGATCGCAATGGATTGCGGCCTTCGCGTTATAAAATCATGGAGGACGGCATCATTTCCGGGGGATCGGAAGTGGGCGTGATCGAGCTGGACGATGCGCGTGTGATCAAGAAAGGACGCCTCGGCCCGGGGGAAATGATTGCGCTGGATACGACCACCGGCACGATTCGTTTCAACGCAGAAATCAAGACCGCCCTGGCACAACGTCAGCCGTATAAACAATGGCTGCAGGAGAATCGGGTGGAGCTGGCCAACGTCGCCAATCCTTTGCCCCAAGCGCCTGCGGGCGATCTGGATATCCTTTCCCAATCGCAACAGCAGGTCACCTTCGGCTACACCAAGGAAGAGCTTACGATGTCCATGGGACCCATGGCCAAGGACGGTATGGAGGCCACCTCCAGCATGGGTGATGACACGCCACTAGCCGTGTTGTCATTGCAACCGCGCGTGCTCTTTACTTACTTCAAACAGAACTTCGCCCAGGTCACGAATCCGCCCATCGATCCGATCCGCGAGCGACTCGTCATGAGTCTGGCGGTGTCGTTAGGCTATCAACGGAACATCCTGCAGGAAACTCCAGAACACGCCCGAGTCATCGCGCTGGAAACACCATTTCTCTGGGAGCACGAACTGACTGCCCTGCGTGAAGTGGTTGGTTTCCCCAGTCACACCATCGACACCACCTGGCCCGCCAATCAAGGCGCGGAGGGCTTGGAGAAGGCGCTGGATCGCATCTGTGCCGAAGCGGAAAAGTGTGTGGATGCCGGAGTGCAAATTTTGATTTTAAGCGACCGACACGTGGATCATGTGAGCGTGCCCGTGCCGATGTTACTAGCCACCGGAGCCGTGCATCATCGGCTGGGGCAGAAGCGGAAACGCATGCGCGTCAGCATCGTGGTGGACAGTGGCGAGGCGCGCGACGTGCATCAGATGGCGTGCTTGTTCGGCTTTGGCGCGCAGGCCATTTGCCCATATCTGGGCTATGAAACGATTCGTGAGTTAGTCGAAAAGAATGACAAATCCACCGGCGGGGTGGACATCCTGAAGGCACTGAAAAACTATCGCAGCGGTCTGGAGAAAGGCGTGCTGAAGATCATGAGCAAGATGGGCATCGGCGTGCTCAGCAGCTACATTGGCGCGCAGATCTTCGAAGCTGTGGGCATCGGGCCGGAAGTGATGGCGAAATGTTTCAAAGGCAGCCCCAGTCAGGTGGGTGGAATTGGCTTCGTGGAGATTGCAGAGGAAAGCCTCGTGCGGCACGCTGCCGCCTACGCTCAGGCTGTGCCGGAGAGCCCGCTGGACTTGGGCGACCCCGGTTACTATCGTTTCCGCCAGAAGGGCGAGCAGCATGCGATCAACCCCAGTTTCATCAAGAACTTCCACACGTTCGTGAAAGATGGATCGCCCGAAAACTATGCGAAGTATGTGGAAGGATATCTGGATAAACAACCGCTGAGCCTGCACGACATGTTCGAGTTAGTGCCGAATCCACGCGGCCCGGTGCCTTTGGATGAAGTGGAGCCCATCGAGGACATCCGGCGGCGTTTCACCACAGCAGGCATGAGCCTGGGCGCCATCAGCCCGGAAGCGCATGAAGCGCTGGCCATCGCGATGAACATCATTGGCGGGAAATCCAACTCTGGTGAGGGTGGCGAGGATCCGCGTCGCTTCAGCCACGAGCGCGGCGTGCCTTATGCAAACAGCAAGATCAAGCAAGTGGCCTCTGGGCGCTTTGGCGTTACAGCGGAGTATCTGGCCAGCGCAGAGGAAATTGAAATCAAGATGGCACAGGGAGCCAAGCCGGGTGAAGGCGGCCAGCTGCCGGGCCACAAAGTGAACGGCATCATCGCGAAACTTCGTCGCACCCAGCCGGGCGTCACGTTGATCTCGCCACCGCCGCACCATGACATCTACAGCATCGAAGATCTGGCGCAGTTGATCCACGACCTCAAGGAGGTGAATCCCCGGGCGCGCATCTGCGTCAAGCTGGTGGCTGAAACCGGCGTGGGCACGGTGGCGGCTGGCGTGGCCAAGGCCAATGCGGATATCATTTTAGTCAGTGGCCATGAAGGCGGCACGGGAGCTAGTCCGCTGAGTTCCATTCGCCATGCGGGCCTGCCATGGGAAATCGGCCTGGCAGAAACGCAGCAAGTCCTAACCATGAATGGATTGCGGAATCGGGTTACGCTGCGCACCGATGGCGGCATGAGAAACGGGCTGGATATTATTCACGCAGCCATCCTGGGCGCAGAGGAATTTAACTTCGGAACCATCGCGCTCATCGCGTTAGGATGCGTCTTCGTGCGGCAGTGCCATCTCAATACTTGCCCCGTGGGCGTGGCCACGCAGGACGAACGCCTGCGCGCCAAGTTCAAGGGCAAGCCGGAATACATCATCAATTTCTTCAACTCCGTGGCGGACGAAATCCGCCATCACATGGCCGCGTTAGGCGTGCGCACGTTGAACGAACTCATTGGTCGCACCGAGTTTATCAAACAACGCGTGGTGCCGAACCATCCGAAGGCGAACAAGCTCGATTTCAAGAAACTCTTGCGCAACATGCCGAAGGAACTCGGAGCCGATGTGCCACGCGTTTGGAATGGGGAAAAGAATATCGGGGTGCATGAGCGGTCGCTGGATGAACGCATCATTCAGGACTGTAAAGATGCCATCAAGAAATTGGTGCCCATTTCCCTGAACTACAAAGTTAAGAACACCAATCGCAACATCGGCACGCAGTTGGCAGGGCTCATCGCTTACACTTACGACGACAACGGCCTGCCGCCGGAAACGATCATCCTGAACCTCGAAGGCAGCGCTGGACAAAGCTTCGGCACCTTCCTCTGCGGCGGCATCAAACTGATCCTAACAGGTGAAGCCAACGACTACGTGGGCAAGAGCATGTGCGGCGGAGAAATCGTGATCAAACCGCGAGCCAGCATCAAATACGACGCCAGCAAGAACGTGATTCTGGGCAATACCGTCCTCTACGGAGCCAGCGGCGGAGCGCTCTACGCCAACGGTCTGGCAGGCGAGCGCTTCTGCGTCCGCAACTCCGGAGCCACCGCGGTGGTCGAAGGCGTGGGCGATCATGGCTGCGAATATATGACCAACGGCACGGTGGTTATTTTGGGAGAAACCGGCAAGAACTTTGGAGCCGGCATGAGCGGAGGCGTGGCTTACATTTTCAACGAAACAGGAAATTTCGCGAAGCTCTACAACAGTGAAATGATCGAGATCGTGGAACTGGACAGCGAGGACGAAGCAACGCTGAAAGGCTTAGTGGAAACCCACGTAGCCAACACCGGCAGCAAAAAGGCCGCAGGCATGTTAGCGGACTGGAGTGCGGCCCTGGCCACATTTATCCGCGTCCAACCGATCAAACCGAAGCCAGCTCCTGTGGTGGAACCAGCGTTGGTTGAGGCTGGGAAGTAAGGACGCAACTGCGTTGCGGTCGGGGTGCGGTGGTCCCCAAGGCAGTCCCTTCCGGGCAAGCTTGGGCTGGAGGTCGAAACACCTTTGGCCTTGCAGCTTTACTTTCCTCTCCGCCGGATCATTCTCCACCGCAGTGCCACATAACCAAGGGTAATCGCGCCCCAGATCCAAAGGGGGTATGGGCGTGAACCTTCTCCAGCTTGCGGAATAGGAATCGGAGCGGTGCTGTCTCCGGCTATCATCATTAGTTTTTGGGCAGGGGCGGCGGCGGCGGGATCGGTCCAGAAGATAACGTCGTGGGGATTTCCTTTGGGAATGTTTAGGGTGACGCTAGGGGCGGTGATGGGTTCGAAGGTGGTGCCAGTGACGAGTTGATGCGGTGGCGCGGCGGGATCTACTGGCGGCTGGAAAGGGCACGTGGGATCCACCTCAGCACTGGGCTGGAAAGTGAAGCCGGCGGACTGACCTATCGCTTGGCTGCCTGCTGGCGTTTGGAGTTGCAGCAGGTTTGCGATGATTTCCCGGGCTTGGGCCGCGTTCTCGATCAATGGATTGTTCGAGAAATCGGCAGAAATATCTAGCCGCAATTGTCCTGCCGCAGGCGTAGCTTTCACGAGCAGGAAATTCAGCCCGTGACTGTGGGCCTGCGGAAGCAGCACACCACCAACCGCCAAGATGAGGATCGGTAAGCGCAACCTTACTTTTTGTTCCACCGGAGGACGCGTCCGAAGTTATTCCATTCGGTTTCCATGATGTTGCCCTTGGCATCGAAGGTGATGCCGTGCGGGGAAGTGACCACGCCTTCACGCCAGTCTGGTGGCTTCACGCCGGGGGTGTTGGTCTGGCCGGGGGTATCATTTACGCCGAGGCTGGCGACTTGCTTGCCTGCTTTATCCCAGACGCTAACACGACCTGCGATTTCTGCCACGCAGACTAGATCGCCATTGAAACTAGCCGAACTCGGACGACGCAGATCCTTATCCACGATCACGCCCAAGATATCGCCATCCAACGAAAGATGCAGCATGCGGTTGTTGCCACGATCACACAGGAGCAGGCGCTGAGGCTGGAAGCGTGGGTCGACGAAAATCTTATGACAGTTGGAAAGCTTGTAGGGATCCACGCGGCCACCGAAGGTTTTCTTGAGTTTGCCCGCCTTGTCGAATTGGAAAATCCAGTCCGCTCCGTAGCCATCGACGATGTAAATGTCGCCCGTGTCGGCCACGGCTACATTAGTCAGCTTGAGCTTGTCCTTCTTATCATCGCCAAAAGCGTCCTTTTCGATGGTCATGACCACCGTGCCATCCAGCTTCATTTTCAGCAACTTAGCCTGGCTGAGCACGGTGGCGTAAATGAATTCACCTTCGGCATCCTTATGAATTGTGAAGCCATGAAGCGTGCCCGGAGTGCCGGCCACGTAGTTCTTGAACTTACCATCCGGTCCATAGACTTGGAGGCCGCCTTCTTTCTTGCCGTCAACACTCACATAAATATTACCCGCGGAGTCCACGGCAATTTCTCCGTGGCCACTGCCAATGGTTTCGGTTCCCGGAGGAGGTGTTAGCCAGTTCGGGGCGAAGTCATAAGCGACCTGAGCCGAAGCAGACAGGGTGGTGAGGGCAGCGGTTAAGAGAGCAAAGAAAGGTTTAGTCATAAGGTCGCATTTAGTGGTTCATGCCCATCTTGCAAAGCAGAAAATTTCTCGGAAACGCGGGTAGATATGGAAGCACCGGGCACTACAACGCGGAAAATTCCTCAAGTTGCGTTTCCGCTGCCCGGGGCGATAGTGTAACTTGTCCGCTGCTTCCTCGACCCTATGAAATCGGATCCCTCTTCACCCGACCAACCACTATCAGCCTCCCGCGCCAAGCGAGGGGTGGCGAGTGGATTGCTGTTACTGGCAGCTTCCGGCGGGCTGTTTTATTCCGTGATGAACACGGCTGTGCCCGAGACTAGTCCGGTTCCAGCCGACACTTCCGTGGCGGAGAGAGCGGCCCTGGAAGCCCAATTGGCCAACTTCTTTGACGTGGAGGCTCGGCCGCTCCTCGCGAAAACGCGCGGCAAAGATTTGGCCGCCATTGCCCAGGTTCTGAACAGTCTGGATGCTGCGTTTGTGCGATATGCGGAGGGAGCACCTAATTTTGCCAAAGATCTCACGGGCTGGGGCACGCGATTCAAAATCATGTATCGCAAAGGCGTCGAAACCGTTCAGCGCAAGGACGAGCACACGTGGACCCAACAATTAGTGCAGGAGAAATTCGCCACCCACGTGATGTCGGATACGAGCTTGGAGCAGGATTTACTGGCGATCATGAAGCAGTTCAATTTCGATCTGGAAGCGAATCGCAATGAAATGCTAGCCGGAGTGCAGGCGAAACTGGTGGCCTCCAATCTCCCGGTGAGCACGAAACAGTTGGCGTTAAAAGATTTCCAAACCCAGTTCAGCTTGAACGTGAAGGCACTGCTAGCACAAATGCCCCAGCAAAGCGTCGGGGTAGGTGTGGGCAGCATCACAGCCGGGATTGTGGCCGAGGAAGCGGTGCGACAGATCGTGCGCACCATCATTGCCGAAGTAGCCGCCCGTATCGCAGCATCGGCTGCGGCCGCCGGAGGAGCGGCCGGCGGAGCCGCCACGGCCGGAGCCACGGGAGGCACCGCGATTGCTCCCGGCGTGGGCACAGTGATTGGATTAGCCGGAGGATTTATCGTGGGAGCGCTGGTGGATTGGTGGATGACCGACGAGTTTGAAGAGAAAATCACCCAGCAATGCCACGGATTTTTGGATACCACCAAACAGAGCCTGTTGGATGGCGACGGTGGACTAAAAAAAGTCCTCTCGCTGCAAGTCGAACAAGCCGCCACCGCCTACGAACAAGCCCTGCAAGCCGCCGTTAAACCGTGAAAACAACCATCAACAAACTCTGTGCCATGAACCATAAGCCCTTGATCCTGTCTTGTTTACTCTTTGTTGTGCTCCAGCCTGCATCCAGCCAGGCTCAGGTGGGCACCGCAGCCCGTGCCGCCGTGGAAGTCGTGGAGCAACTAGCCAAACGCGGTGGGGCCACCGCAACCCGGGAACTAGCAGAACTGGGAGGCGAAGTGGCGGTGCGTGAAGTGCTCGAACAAGCCGAGCGTGAGGGCGGAGAACAACTCGTCAAAGCACTTTCGGAGCAGGCCGGTAAATATGGCATCATCGCTGTGCAAGCGGCCAAAGGATCGCCCAAAGTCGTCGTCGAAGCCGTGGCGAAGCTGCCGCAGGAACTAGCAGAGCAAGGCTTGCGCGCCATCTCCCACGAGCCCGCAGCCATGCAGAAATTGATTTCGGAAACCGGTCAGGAAGCGCTGGAAGCCGCCGCCCGACATCCCGGGGTGGGCTCACAGATTGCCAAGACGCTGGGCAAAGAAGGCGCTGAAACTGCGGCCAAGTTAGGGGATGATGCCGCCTTGGCACTGGCACGCAATGCCGATGCCATTGCCGCCCTCCCGGTGGCGGAGCGCTCCAGCCTGCTGGCCGCCATGCGCAATGGCTCTGCCAAGGTCGTGGCGTTTCTCGAGAAACACCCGAAAGCGCTGCTAACCGCAGCGGCGGTAACGGCCTTCATTGCCGGCAAGGAGGAAATTCTCGGCATCAATGGCCAACCGGGCACTTTGGAGCGTTTGATCAAGGAACCGGTTCGCCTGACGGGCATGGTGGTGGCGGCTTTAGTTGGATTGTGGGGTCTGCTCAAGCTGAGTTTTGCCTATCGTTCCCTGCGGAAAAAATCCTCCATCTAACCATGAAGTTACGACTCTGGGCGGCACTCTTAGGCTGGGGCACCACCAGCCTCCACGCAGATCCTCCAGAAGGCCCAAAGTGGACGCCGATTCCTGAATTCACCGATGAATTCGATGCCAAAGAGTTAGATTTAAAAAAATGGCAACGGGGCAATCCCACTTGGAGGGGCCGTGAACCAGGATTGTTCATGGATCACAATGTCACCCTTCAAAACGGCAAGTTGCTGCTAAAAATGCAGGCCGAAACATTGGTGAACCCACCTCCAGGCTACCACGATTTCTCCTGCGCCAGTGTAACCAGTCGCAACCGCATCCGCTACGGTTATTTTGAAATGAAGGCCAAGATCATGGCCAGCAAAGGAGCCAGCGCGTTTTGGTTCTTCAACAACACGCCCGAATTATGGACCGAAATCGACGTCTTTGAGATGTGTGCTGGCGGCTCCAAGGAATCTGGCAAGATCCACACGAACGTTCACGTCATGCATGGTCCAGGGATATCGCAAGAGCTTGCCCTGCCCGAATCATTCCTCATGCCGGACGATCCATCACAAAATTTTCACGTCTATGGCTTGGAATGGGATCTGTCCTTCATCCGCTGGTATGTGGACGGAAAGTTGGTGCGTAAGCAGGAGAACACCCACTGGCGACAAACCCTGTATTTGCTCTTCGACACAGAGGTCATGGATCCGTGGTTTGGCATACCTGACAAGGCCACACTCCCCAGCGTTTACGAAATCGATTACATCCGGGCCTGGCAGAAGCGTGGTTAGATGGGTCTCTCTATTCCCCCCCGTAAATGGTGCGCCACGGACCAGACACTCGAAGCTGATAAAAAAGGCCTCCCAGATAGCGTCCAGTTGCAACAACCGTCCACGCTTGCACCTCGTCAGGGAACGACCAATTTATAAAAGCCGGGATTTTGCTCTCGGCCACCATGCGAAGCGGTATATTTTCACAAGGCAACTCGTTTAGTCGCGATACGTTTATGGTCGACGATTGAATTGAAAGCTGTTTTTCAAACACTGCTTAGCAGGTCCACTACTTCGTATGTGTCCGCAATCTCGCCTCTGTTCGCTACCGTATGATCCGGTTCCTTTGTTGGGGCTATGCGGCCTTCGGATCTAGTTTGCTCGGCAGCCTAAAGGCCTTGCTGTATTTGATGACTTCCAAAACGACCAGTGGAAGCGTTGAGACAGCGGTAAGCATGATGCAGTCACTGAAGTCCATGGTGGCACCTCGGAACAAGTTGGCGAGGAAGGCGCTGTGATGGCCTGTGATTTGGATAATGAACGAAAAGGCGACCACGAGGAGCAAACGCATGTTGGTGGCGAATCCCATTTGCCAGACAGATTTGGTTTCGCTGCGCACCCCGAACGACCTGAGGAGTTCTGCGAAAACGAGGGTGGCGAAGGCGTGGGTGCGGGCCAGTTCGACGGTTTCGGTTCGCAAACCATAAATAAATACCGCGAAGGAGACCCCAGCGGTGAGCACACCGGTGAGGAACATCACGCCGAGGAAGGAGCCGGACGTAATGCGTTCATTGCGGGGGCGCGGGGCGCGCTTCATGACGTCAGGGTCGATGGGATCGACGGCTAGGCAGAGGGCCGGGAGTCCATCGGTGACTAGGTTGATCCAAAGTAAATGGATGGGCAACAGGGCCATGGGCAGGCCGAAAAGGATGCAGGCCATCATGAGTAGGAGTTCGCCGACGTTGCCCGCGAGCAGGTATTGCAGGGTCTTGCGGATGTTGTCGTAAATGCCGCGCCCTTCTTCGACAGCGGCTACGATGGTGGCAAAATTGTCGTCGGTGATGATCATGTCCGAGGCTTGCTTCGTCACTTCCGTGCCGCCGCGCCCCATGGCGATGCCGATGTCGGCCCCTTTGATGGCGGGCGCGTCGTTCACACCATCGCCAGTCATAGCAACGACTGCATCATTGGCTTTCCAGGCGCGGATGATGCGCAGTTTGTGCGCGGCAGTCACGCGAGCATAGACCGCAATTTTGGGGGCGCGCTGCTTGAGGTCATCGTCGCTCATTTTTTCTAACTCGGTGCCGGAGACTGCGAGATCGTCGCCAGTCGCGATGCCGAGTTCATGGGCGATGGCCATTGCCGTTTGCGGATGATCGCCCGTGATCATGACCACGCGAATGCCCGCATCACGGCAGCGGGACACGGCATCCTTCACTTCAGGACGGGGCGGATCGACCATGCCGGTGAGACCGACAAAGGTGAGGTCGAGTTCGACTTGATCAGCAGTCAGGGATTCGGGCGGCGTGGGTTGAAGGTCGCGATAGGCAGCTCCGAGCACGCGCATCGCTTTGCCTGCGAGCGCGGTATTCTCGGCGCTGATGGCGGTGCGGTCGGCATCGGTGATCGGACGCACACCGTCGCTACCGAGCACGTGAGTGCAGAGCGCGAGTAGTTTATCGGGCGCGCCGTTGACGAAGGCACGCAGACGTTTGTCCGGCATTAGGCGGACGACCGTGTGACGCTTACGGTCCGAGTCGAAGGGGATTTCGTGATGACGTGGTTGGTCCTTGTCCGCTCGCTCCTTGTCGCCACCGGCCTTGCCGCCTGCGGAAAGCAGCGCGCCTTCCGTGGGATCACCGATGACTTTCCACTGATCCCCTTCTTGTTGCAGATGCGAGTTGTTACAGCCGACGAGGACATTGCCCAACTCAAGCAGCGACGCCGCGTGAGCAGCATCTGGCGTTTGTCCGTTCATCAAGACCTGACCTTCGGGACCGTAGCCTTCACCGGTAATTTCAAACGACTGGCCTGCGACATAGAACGCCCGGGCAGTCATCTCGCCAACGGTGAGCGTGCCGGTCTTGTCGGTGCAGATGACGCTTGTAGAACCCAGTGTCTCCACTGCTGGCAACTTGCGCACCAGCGCGCGTCGATGCGACATGCGGCGCACGCCGAGTGCGAGCGAGATGGTCACGATGGCGGGCAAGCCCTCGGGGACCGCAGCCACAGCGAGACTCACGGAGGTGAGAAACAGCTCGAAGAACTGCATGCCTCGCAGCAAACCCAGCACAAACAGCAGTCCAACGATGCTGAGCGAAATCCACACCAACAGCCGACCGAACGCTGCTAGCTTGTGCTGTAACGGTGTGCCCTCACCTGCTTCCTCCAGCGTGGCTTCGCCTAGCAGGCCAGCGATGCGGCCCATCTCCGTTTGCATCCCGGTGCCGACGACGACTGCCTTGGCCGCGCCTGACGCTACGCTCGTGCCGGCGAAGATCATGTTCTCGCGATCACCTAGCGGAACATCGGCTTGCTCAAGCGTAACCACCTTTTTTTCCACAGCCTCCGACTCGCCAGTGAGAGACGACTCAATGCAACGCAACGAGGAGGATTCGAGTAATCGCGCATCGGCAGCAGCGAGATCACCGTCTTCGATTTCGAGCACGTCCCCCGTCACCACTTCAGCGGCAGGAATCGAAACGACCTGGCCATCGCGCCAGACCTTCGCACTCGGAGCTGTCATCTTCTTCAGCGCAGCAATGGCTTTCTCGGCATTGAACTCCTGATAAAAGCCGATCGCCGAGTTCAACACCACGATGGCAAGGATGGCAATGCTATCCAACCATTCACCCAGCAACCCAGCGATGATGCCCGCGACGATCAAGATCCAAACAATGAGACTGCTGAACTGTCCGAGGAACAATCGCCACGGATTGATGGCTTTGGTTTCCTTCAGCTCATTTGGGCCGTTCGCAGCTAGGCGCTGCGCCGCCTCAGCAGCGGACAAGCCTTTGATGGATGTCTTGAGTTGCTCAAGCACGCTCTGTGGCGATTGCGTGTGCCATGTTGTGGAGGGTGTGTTCATAATGGAAGGTGTGCTGGCAAGTCCAACCGCGCAACGCCGATGCGTTTGTCGGCCATGCCGTAATAAACATCGAAGCGGCCTGGCAAACCTAGCATGGCGAGTGCGATACGTGGTCCCCGAGATGAAAGCGCGGTGTAAGTCGTCACATACCGATCCAGCGGAGCAATGAATGTGATGCGCGGGTCTTCGCTACCGCCACCATCGGGCCGCAGTTCGTAATCAGCCTGTGGCTCCAACGCAATACCGAGTCGCTCTACACCCACCGGATCACCGACCTCGTTCACGCGCACACGCGCGATGCCAATGCGCGAGTAGTTTCCTTGCGCTACCAATCGCGGAAAGAGATAAAGCTGTCCGTCGCGACCGCGTGCCGATGCCGGGTTCAACACGCCTTCCACCTCCAATGGATTCCCTAGCTCCGGCTCCATCACCACGCCAATGCGCTGCAACCGAATCGGGTGACTCGCGATGTCTTGCTCAGCCTGTGGGCTCATAGCTTCACGCTCCTCAATCGCAGCGCATTTGAGATGACAGACAAGGAACTCAGGCTCATCGCGGCTCCGGCCAGCATGGGGCTGAGCAACAGGCCGAAGAAGGGATACAGCACCCCCGCCGCGACTGGAATGCCCAGCGCATTGTAGAGAAAGGCGAAGAACAGGTTCTGCCGGATGTTCCGCATCGTTGCGCGGCTGAGGCGGATGGCTTTGGCAATGCCGCGCAGGTCGCCTTTAACGAGGGTGATGCCAGCGCTTTGCATGGCAACGTCGGTGCCGGTGCCCATGGCAATGCCGACTTCTGCTTCGCTGAGCGCGGGGGCGTCGTTGATGCCGTCGCCAGCCATCGCGACGTGTTTACCTTCCTCGCGCAGCTTCTTCACGTGGGCGACTTTCCCGGCGGGTTCAATCTCCGCTTCCACGGCATCAAGGCCGAGTTGCTTGGCTACCACAGCCGCAGTGCGAACGTTGTCGCCCGTAAGCATGACAATCTTTAAGCCAAGCGCTTGAAGATCACGAATGGCTTCGGCGGTGGTGGTTTTAATTGGGTCAGCGACAGCAAGCACGCCCGCCGGTTTGCCATCAATGGCGACAAACATCGCGGTCTTGCCTTCTTCTTGCAGTTTCACAGCCGACGCTTCCAGCGGCTCGAGACCACGGATCTTTTCGTTCCGCAAGAAATCGGGTTTGCCGATCATCACCGCACGATCGGTGATGTTGCCGACCACGCCGCCCGCCGTCACCGAACGAAAGTCCTTAACGGATTCGAGGGTGACGCCTTGTTCCTTCGCTCCCTGCACCATCGCGGCAGCGAGCGGATGTTCGCTGTTCTGCTCCAAGGAGGCTGCAAGGCGCAGTAACTCTTTCGCATCGAATCCGCCGATGGGCAGGACATCCATGAGCTTGGGTTTGCCTTCCGTCAAAGTTCCCGTCTTGTCCACGACCAGGGTGGCGACTTGCTCCAGACGTTCGAGGGACTCGGCGTTTTTCACGAGCACGCCTTCCTGTGCCCCGCGTCCGACGCCGACCATGATGGACATGGGTGTCGCCAGGCCGAGTGCGCACGGACACGCGATGATGAGGACCGCGACGGCGTTCACGAAGGCGTGCGCAAGCTTTGGCTCCGGCCCCAGCCACATCCAGAGGACGAAGGTAATTACCGAAACCGCCACTACGATTGGCACGAAGATGCCTGCGACTTTGTCGGCGAGCCCCTGGATGGGCGCGCGGCTGCGCTGGGCTTCGGCCACCATGCTCACAATCTGCCCGAGCAACGTGTCGCTGCCGACGCGCTCGGCACGCATGACGAAACTGCCGGGGCCATTGACTGTGCCGCCCGTCACTTTGTCGCCGACAGATTTTTCTACCGGTAGCGGTTCGCCGGTGACCATGGATTCCTCCACGCTGGAGTGACCTTCGACCACCACGCCATCCACGGGCACCTTGTCGCCAGGCACCACGCGCAACGAGTCGCCGACCTTCACCTGGTCGAGCGGGATTTCATGATCACCGCCCGGCGCGACCAGTCTCGCCGTCGGCGGTGCGAGGTTGAGCAATGCTTTGATGGCGCTGCCCGTTCGACTGCGGGCGCGCAGTTCGAGCACCTGACCGAGGAGCACCAGCACCACGATCACCGCTGCGGCCTCAAAGTAGATGGCCGGCATGTTACCGTGTCCGGCTGCGGGTGGGAACGCCCGCGGGAACAACATGGTGACCGCGCTGAAAACATACGCCGCGCCGACGCCGAGCGCGATGAGGGTGAACATGTTCAGGCTGCGATTCACGAGGGACCGCCAGCCGCGCAAAAAGAACGGCCAAGCCCCCCACGACACAACCGGCGTGCTGAGAATAAACTGGCCCCAACGCGATACGTTGCCACTGAGCCATGCGGCGTGACTCCACGCGGGAACCAGGTGCGCCATCGCCACGATGAACACGGGCAACGTCAGTGCCGCGCTGATCCAAAAGCGCCTCGTCATGTTGTCCAGTTCGGAGTTCTCGTCATCATCCGCACCCACCACCGGTGTTTTCAGCACCAGCGTCATGCCGCACTTGGGGCAATCACCGGGATGATCTTGCTCAATCTCGGGATGCATCGAACAGGTGTAAATGGCTTTGCCTGCGCCTGGCGCAACCCACGCCGGATTTCGTTCCAACGACATCCCGCACTTCGTGCAATCGCCGGGCTTGTCCGACTCCACGCAGGGACACATCGGGCAGAAATATTTGGAGGAAGCGGAAGGCGTCACTGCGGCGTGTTCGTGTTCGTTGCTTCGGTGTTTTGCCTGTTCGCTTTTTCCGCCGCAACAATCGCCGGAATCGCCCGTGGGTTTGGCAGCACCGCAGCAATCACCATCCGATTTGGTCGCCGTGCTTTCAGACAGGAACTTTTGCCGGCAGTGCTCACTGCAAAAATAGAACGTCTGTCCGTCGCGTTCAGCCTGCGGTGCCATCGTTTCATCCACAGCCATCCCGCAAATCGGGTCTGTGGTTGCGGGGTTCAATTTTTTCATAGTCGTGCTTCTTCCTGGGTGGTTGCGGTCATTGATTCTTGCTTCGCGTTTCCCTTCGTTTGGGCGCGTTTCCATTTCCATTCCTCGACGGCACAGAAGAGCGTGGGCGCGATGAAGATGGTGACGAGCAGACTGACGGCTAGTCCTCCGATGCTAGGGATGGCCATGGGCTGCATCACGTCCGAGCCGCGGCCTGTGGCCCAGAAGATGGGCATGAGGCCAAAGACGGTAGTGGAGAGCGTCATCAAGCAGGGGCGGATGCGCTTCAACCCAGCCTGGACGACGGCTTCACGTATCTCCTGCACGGAGGTGGGCTGCAACTTATCAAAGATGTCTTCGAGGTAAGTGGATATGACAACTCCATCGTCATCGGCCACGCCGAAGAGCACGAGAAAGCCGACCCACACAGCGACGGAGAGGTTCGCGCCCCACCAGGCCAGCATGATGAATCCGCCTGCTGCCGAGGTGAGAATGCCCAAGTAAATGATCGGCGCGATCCACCAGCGACGGAAGCCGAGGTAGAGCATGACGATCATGATGAACAAGGTGACCGGCACGAGGATTTGCATCCGCGCGGTCGCACGTCGCTGGCTTTCGAACTGGCCGCTCCATTCCCAGTAATAACCAGATGGCAACGTGAGTCGTCCGTCCTTCAAGGCGGTTTGCAGTAGTTTCTCGGCATCTTCGACAACGCTGATTTCATCGCGGTCGCGCGTGTTCATGGTCACGTAACCGACGAGCAACCCGCGCTCGCCTTTGATCTCTTGGGGACCAAGCACGCTCTTGATGGTGAGGACTTGCGCGAGCGGCACTTGCGCCATCGTGCTTGAGGGCACGAGGATCTTCTCAAGCTCGGGAATGTCTTCGCGAAACTCGCGCAGGTAGCGGACACGAATCGGATAGCGCTCGCGTCCCTCGACCGACTCCATGAGGTTCATGCCGCCTATGGCCGTCTCGATCACATCCTGCACATCGCGAATGTTCACGCCATAGCGGGCGATGCGATCACGGTCGATTTCAAACTCCAAGTAAGGTTTGCCGACAATGCGATCCGCGACCACGTCGGTGGAGCCGGGCACTTCTTTGAGCAGGGATTCGATCTGGAGGCCGAGGCGTTCGATCTCCTTCAAATCACTGCCATAAATCTTCACACCCATCATCGCACGGAAGCCGGTTTGCAGCATGGTGATGCGGGTTTGAATCGGTTGCAGCCACGTCGGCAACACGCCAGGCATGGAGGTCTTCATTTGCAGCTCGCCAAGAATTTCAGCCTTGGTAATGCGGCGTTCCTCTGGTGCTAGCCAAGCGAGTGGAGCCTTGAGCCAGCCGGGCCAGTCGGAGAACCAGCGCTGCACCGGAAAGGTGCGCCATTGAGCTTCCTGCTTCAAAATAACAATACTCTCCAGCATGGAGATGGGCGCGGGATCGAGCGCGCTCTCGGCACGTCCGAGTTTGCCGACAACGGATTCAACTTCGGGCACGCTGGCGATGGCGAGGTCTTGTTTTGCATTCACTTCGATCGCGGGACCAAGACCCGTCTGCGGCAGCAGCGATGGCATGTAAAGGAACGAACCTTCATCCAGCGGCGGCATAAACTCGCGTCCAATGCCGGGCAGGAAGCGGTGTTCGGAGGTGACCTTTGCGCCAGAGGCAACTTCAGTGGCGCGATCACGCGGATCTTGCCGACGCCAAAGGATGCGTTGATGCGTGGAGCCATTCTTGTCTTCCACGCGTTGCCAACGAACTTGATCCAACTCGACCAAGGGGCGCGTCGCATCTTCATCGGGACTCAGACTCATCTCACGTTTCAACTCTGGTGATGCTTTTTCGCGAGCGAAAAGATTGATACCCCAACCGATGGGAGCCAGCGTCGTTCCGGCACCGAGCCAGATGGTGATCCCGGTAAACAGGATCAGCAATGGCGCGAGCATGAAGGTCTTTTTGTGCCCGAGAATCCAGCGCAACGTGGGGTCGTAAACTTTAAACACACTGCGTGAAACGGCGTTCTCTTCGAGCGGCAGGAATCGCTCTTTGGTCATTCGGAAAACAGCTAGTGCAACCATGATACCGACTGCAATGGACATCGGCCATCCGCTGTAGTGGCCGAGGTCCGTGGTCCACACGAGGATGAGATGAAGCGCGAAGGCGCTGGCGATGCCGAGCCCCGTGGCCATGCCCCACACGATCTGTTTCTTCCATTTCACCGGATAGAAAAGGAAGTAACACATCAACGGCACGACGGTGATGGCGAGGATGACGGAACCGCTGATGGCGAAGGTTTTCGTGAAGGCGAGTGGGCGAAACATTTTCCCTTCCTGATCAGCTAGGAAGAACACGGGAATGAAGGACACGAGCGTGTTCGAGACGGCCGTGATGATCGCGCCACCGACCTCCGATGCGCCTTCGTAAATGGTGTCGAAGTAGCTTTTCGATTCGTCCTTCATCGCGACGTGTCGATAGATATTCTCCGTCATGGTGATGCCCATGTCACCCACATCTCCGATGGCGATAGCGAGACCTGCGAGCGACATGATGTTCGAATCGACGCCAAAAACATACATGAGGATGAAGCACATTGCGACGCTGAGCGGGAAGGTTATTAGCACGGAGAGCGTGCTACGCAAGTGCAGCAGGAAGATGAGGATCACGAGGCTGCCGAGGATGGCTTCCTCCACGAGCGCTCCTTTGAGCGTGCCGATGGTTTCCTTTACAATGGTCGTGCGATCATAGAACGGCACGATGTGAGCTTTGGAAATGCGACCGTCCGCTAGCTTCTTCTGTGGGAGGCCAGGCTCGAGCTGCTTGATCTTTTGTTTCACGCGCTCGACGACGTGCTGGGGGTTTTCGCCATAGCGCATCAACACCACACCGCCCACCACTTCCTTCCCGTTCTTGTCCAGCGAACCTCGGCGGAAGTCGGGTCCGAGGGTGACGGTGGCCACGTTCTTCAATTGAATGGGCGTGCCGCCCTCCTGCCGGATGACCACTTTTTCCAAGTCCTCCACGGACTTGATGAAGCCGATGCCACGGATGAAAAACTCGACGCCATTTTTCTCCAGCACTTTCGCGCCCACGTCGATGTTGGCTTTCCGCACCGCCTCGTTCACTTCCATCAAGGTGACGCGATGCGCGCGCAGTTTGTCAGGATGGATGTCGATCTGATACTGCTTCACAAAGCCGCCGATGCTGGCGACTTCACTTACACCTTCCTCAGCATTTAGCTGATAGCGGAGATACCAATCCTGAATCGAACGCAGTTCCGCAAGATCAAAACCCTCGCCTTCGACCGTATACCAAAAGACCTGACCAAGCGCAGTGGCGTCCGGGCCGATGACCGGCACCACGCCTTTGGGCAAACGTTGCTGCACGACGTTCATGCGTTCGATGACGCGCGACCGCGCCCAATAGTAATCAATGTCATCTTTGAAAATGACGAAGACCATCGAGAAGCCGAAGCCCGACATGCTGCGGATGGCCTTCACGCCGGGCGTGCCAGTGAGTGCCGTGGTTAGCGGAAAGGTGATCTGATTGTCCACATCCTGCGGTGAGCGACCATCCCAGTCGGCATAAACAATCACTTGTTTTTCACCAATGTCAGGGATCGCATCGACCGGCGTTTGCTTCAAGGCATAGGCACCGCCAAAGATCAACGCCAACACTCCCACAATCACCATGAAGGGATTGCGCAGACATGAACGGATGATCCAGGACGTCATAGTGTTGATCAGTGTTGGTGAGCTGGAGGTGTCGATGCCGGCGCCGTTTTCGCAGGAGGCATCGCCATTCCTTCGTGAGCTGAATGATCGACAGGCTTCGGGTCTTTGGCGGCAGGTGGTGGCGGAGTTGGCGCATCCTTCGTCGCAGGCATCGACATTCCACCGTGACCAGCATGCCCGGCTGAAGGTGCCTGGCCTTTAGGATAGAACAGGCTAGGCAAGCCTGCGATTTGGAACTGTGAGTCGAGCAGGAAATTGCCACGAACCACCACTCGATCCCCTGCCTTCAGGCCATCGAGCACGGGATAATAATCTCCGCTGCGAGGTCCAACCTTGACTTCAACAGGACGATACACATCCTCGCTCACCTCCACATGCACCAGCTTCCTCGTGCCGGAATCGAGCACGGCGGTGAGCGGGATCGCCAGCGCTTGTGCGGCTGGCTTTGCAGGCTCCGGTTTGCCGGGAATTTGCACGAGCGCCATGCGGCACACCGGACACGGACCCGCTTCATCGCGCAGCACTTGTGGATGCATTGGGCATGACCACCGGCCTTCAACACCGCTCGGAGCCGCCGTCCCGTCGGCCAGCAGCGGCACCTCCACTTGAGCGCTGACAAACATGCCCGGCTTGAGTTTGCGATCCTTGTTCTGCAACGACACAATGACCTTCACGGTGCGCGTTTCTTCGCTCAGCGTTGGATTGATGAACCACACGCGGCCCGTGAAGATCTCGCCAGGATACGACTCCGTGGTGGCGACAACTTCCTGTCCATAGCGGATCATTCCCAGTTCATATTCGTAAATGTCGAGATAGAGCCAGACGGAATCGAGATTCGCCAGCTTGTAGAGCATCTCCCCTGGCTTCACCATGCTGTTCTGCACGACCATTTTCTCCGTGACGGTTCCGCCCATCGGTGCCATCAGCGTGACGCGTTCCGTGACTTTGCCATTCTTTAAAAACTCGTCGATCTGCTCCGGCAGCAGGCCCCAGCGTTCTAGCTTGGTTCGTGCCGCAACCAGCAACGTTTTGTCCGTCGGATCTTTGCTGCCTAGCAATAGTTCTCGCTGAGCGACCGCAAGATCAGGGCTGTAAATCTCCACGAGGTGATCGCCCTTCGTCACCTCCACGCCCGTGAAATTTACGAACAAATTCTCCACGTAGCCTTCCACACGGCTCGTGATCGTTGCGAGTCCGGTTTCGTTATAGCCGATTTTCCCGAACACCCGCAATGAGTGTTTCAAGTCACGTCGCTCTACAACTACCGTTTCCAGCGCTGCCCGTTCTTGCGCGGCCTCCGCAACGTGCAGTGTGCCCTCGCCCATGTCGTGAGCTGCGTCGTGACCTTGATGCTCACCCGCACTTGGAGCTGGACGCGAACTCCAGAAGATGATGGCCACTGCCAGCACAACCAGGCTCACGATAGTAATGATGAGACGTTTGCTTTTCATGATAGGGATTTCTCAGCGAATGTTTTGACCAAGAGCCGCCTTCCAGCGGACACGAGCGAGATGGAAATCGCGGAGTGCATTCACGCGGTCCATTTCCACCATGAGAAGCTGATCGCGTGCCCGCAGCAGATCTTGCAGTGAGGCTTTGTTATTCGTATAGGTCTCGCGGACGCGTTCGATTTGCTGCCTTGCCAGCGGGAGCAGTTGCGCTGTGTTCTCGTCAATGAATGGCAGCAGCCGATCCATCTCCTTCTTCGCTGAAGCCACTTCGCCACCCGCCTTCAATCGCAGCGCCTGCACTTCAGCCTCGGCTCGCGAACGCATGGCCATGGTCTCTGCGATCTCGCCTTGGTTCTTGTTCCAGAAGGGCAGCGGAATGGACACCTTCACGCCGATCATGGTTTCGTTTCTTAGCCCCATCGGCTCATCCATAGTGCGTGCTTGTTCCACCATCACGCCAGCGGAAATGTCCTCCCACTTCTTGGCTTTGGCGAGATCCACCGATTGCCCTGCTGCATTCGCGCGATGCAATGCCGCTTGAATATCCGGCCGTGAATCACCCGACACCGCGTTAGCTGCAGCGTGGGCTTCAGGCAACGTTCCTGTCACCTCTAGCTCATCATTGGCCGAGAGCCCCAGCATGGGCTTGAGCGACTCATTCATGGCCGCAATCCCCGCCTGCAACTTGACGATCGAGTTGCGCTGCTGTCGCGCTTCCAGCCGCATTTGCCCGGCATCAATCGCGGACTCGTTAGCCGCGGCGCGCGCCGTCGCGATCTCCGTCAGTTTCTCCGCCAGCGTCGCCTGGCTTTCCTGAATGCCGATCTCGGCACGCATCGCAAGAATTTTCACAGCCATGGTTTCCGCCTCGGCAACAAGCATCCGCTGCTTGTCGGCCACCTCCGCTTCTGCAGCCGCGATCTGAGCCGCCGTCATGGCCCTCTCCAAACGCAGCCGGGCAGTGAGCGGAAATTTTTGCATCAGCGCCACACCATAGGCGCCCTCGCGCCCCATCGTCATGCGCCGACCATTCACTTCCACCTCAGGATTCATCAGCCGCCCCGCGCCCAGATGCCTGCCCTTCGCCTCATCAATCATGAACCGCGCAGCAACGAGTTCAGGATTTTTTGCAGAGATTTGTTGCTCGATATCATCCAATGTTGCCCCAACTGTAGGAACTAGCATCCCCATCATTACAACGGAGGCTGTTAATAGAGTATGGGATAGAAAATTCATCAGATGTTAAGTGGTTCAGAATTAACTGCGTGGTCAGGCAGTCTCAGACATGCTGATCTGTGGGGAAAACGGATGGCCATTGGTTGGTAACTTGCTATCCAGCAGATGACGTGAGGAGGATGGCTCCCGAGTCAGGGCATCCATTTTCACATCATCGCCCGCCTGCGCTAATTTAAGGTTTTCTAGCTTGAGCCTGACTCGGCCAGCCTCCTAACGTCGGCTGCAACGTGACCAGATCCCGCAGATCAACCATTTTCCCCGCCTGAGAAAAGATTTCCCGTTCCTATTGCCCTGCCATGCCTGAGTTAGGCATGACATAGCCGCTGGCGGGAGCACCCATGGTATGCACACCCGTTGATGATTTCTTCGGGGCAGTCTCACAACTGGAGAATGCAAGACTGGTAAAGATGGCGAATCCGAATCCTGCCAGGGCCGTTTTAGGTTTGATTTTCATATGCTATGATCGATGATACATCAGATTATCGTTTGTGAAATTACTGAGTGTCTTGGACGGCTTGGGCCATCAGCATCTTGGGGGGGGAGTCCCCAAGACCTGGATGAAACTCAGTTGCTTAGTGCTGCGTGCAGTGAGTCATGGCACCACCGCAATGGGTGCAGGTGTGTTTGAGTTGACCGGTTTTGAAGAAGGTCGTCACCGCAGATTGGCAATCAGGACAGTTCATGGATTTCTGATTGGAGTAGGTCATATAGCCTTTGCCGCCTGGACCTGGTGATGCGGTCTTGACCCAGACGGTTTTACATTTGTCACAGGTGACAGCATCTGCGCCTGCGGTGGCACCACCGGTGGATTGACAGGAAGACATGAGCGTGGCCAGACCAAGGCTGCTGGCAAGAATGAGGAGGCGTGATTTGAGTTTCATAGAATCTGTTTTGTTTGTTTTTTTATGTTATAATTACCAACTACTTATTTTAATTGATGAGTTCACCTCTGGCGATGGGGTGTAACCCTACCACCGGGTTGAAATGAAACGCACTTAGTGCTGCGTGCAGTGAGTCATGGCACCACCGCAATGGCTGCAGGTGTGTTTAAGTTCACCAGTCTTGAAGAAGGTCGTCACCGCAGATTGGCAATCAGGACAGTTCATGGATTTCTGATTAGAGTAGGTCATGTAGCCTTTGCCGCCTGGGCCTGGCGATGCGGTCTTGACCCAAACGGTTTTACATTTGTCACAGGTGACGGCATCTGATCCGGCGGCGGCACCACCAGTGGATTGACAGGAAGACATGAGCGTGGCCAGACCGAGGCTGCTGGCGAGGATGAGGAGGCGTGTCTTGAGTTTCATAGTTTTGGTATTATTATGGTTTTTGGTTTCGTCCGATGGTCATCATCGGAAAAGTTTTAGGCGTGGGTCGGATGCTGTTCGTGGAAGGATTCGCAAAGGATGTGGAGCACGGTAGGAGTTAGTGAGGCGGTGCCCGCCAGCAGCTTGAGTTCGATTTTTCCTGAATTGTTAAAGATGGTGAGTAAACACTCGGCAAATCCGCGACTGTATGAGGAGCAGCCAGCATGGAAATCTATCGCCCCAGCACCACAGTCCAAAGTGGCACTGACGGCCCGGTAGCTTCGCGCCGAGCCCTTGGCATCGGTGAGGTTGATTTCGAGCAAAGTGGCGATTGGTTTCATTAGGGAGACTATAGCCGCTGCTTAGGTGCAATACTGCGCATCTACCCGGAACCATGGCGCATTTTTTTAGATTTCAGCCGCTCTAGCCAGTCCGGCGCGAAACTCACGTAGGCTGACTCCGCAGATCTTTCTGATCGTCCTTCTCCAGCCAGTCCACCGACATCCAGTCCCGGTTTTTACCATGGAGTAAATCACTACTAATGGTGACCGATCTGGTTAGAATCGGAAACCGACTCCAGCACCCCAGCCATATTCATTGTGATACTGGCCCACGAGAGAGAGGTTCTTGTGCAGGAAATAGGCGACTCCTACGCTGGTCTCCCACCGCGCTTTGGTGTCATACTGGGCCCGGCCAAACAGTGAAAGGCGGGCGGTGATGGGGAAGGCTTTGCTGGCGGTGAAACGAAAGTCGCCATCCGTGTCCACCGAAGCTTGGGATTGGATCAGGAACGGCAGGAGGTAGCGCGCGCCGAACATGCCGCGATCCTCGTTGATGCCGTTGCTCCATTCGTAGCTGGCGAAGACGCTGAGGTTACTGTTGATAAAGCGGTCGTAATCAATGCCCAGCTCATAGTCGCTTTCACTGCCATTGCCGATGCGCGACTGCCAGTGGGCCATGAGACCGTTGCGATTGTTTTCCCAGGATGCGGTGCCTTCGGTCAGGTTGGAAAGCAGGATGCCTTCCCCAAAGAGGAACTTCGGATCGTGTTCCGTCATCATGGCACCCGTCATGAGATGAGGATTCGGCGGGGCATCCTCATAGTGGACGACACGGGCCATGCCGATGGCGAGGTGATAAAGGACGTGGCAGTGCATCATCCAGTCGCCCGGCTCATCAGCGGCAAACTCGATGGTGTGGCTGGTCATGGGCGGCACATCCACCGTGTGCTTCATGGGCGAGAAGTTTCCGGCGCTGGTGACAAGGCGGAAGAAATGCCCGTGCAGATGCATGGGATGGTGCATCATTGAATCATTGATGAAGGTGAAGCGCACCTTCTCGCCTTGGCGCACATTGATCATGTCCGCCTCAGAGAAGGTCTTGCCATCCAGCGTCCAGACAAAGCGGATCATGTCGCCCGTGAGATGAAAGGTGTATTCGCGCAACGGGCGGGAGTCAGAGATCACGGTGGAACGCAGGGCACGCAGTTTTTCATACGGGCTGCCGGGGCGATCCGGGTCATCCATGCCCTGCATTCCAGCCATGGGCGGCATGGCTTGAGTGGTGGCGCGGCCTTGCTTCTCGGTGGGCATTGGCATCGTGCTGTGATCCATGCCTTTCATGTCGGCCATGGCGTCAGGTGTATTCGTGGTCTTGGGTGGCGACATGCCTTTCATGCCTGCCATCGTGCTGTGATCCATCGGGGGCTCAGGCTCGGCCATGTCGCCTTCACCCATGCCCGCCATGCTGCTGTGATCCATGCCCTTCATGTCAGCTTTGCCTTTCATGTCAGCCATGCCGCTCATACTACCCATGTCACCCATGTCACCCATTCCAGCCATCGGCTTATAGACATTGGGCTTCGGCACATCAGGTGCGGCGTGCCGTTCTCCCTGGCCGATGAACAGGCTGCTGTGGCCGGTGCCATCTTGCGAGGTAGCACGCAGCTCCCAGGCTCCGCCACTTTTTGGCACTTTCACCAGCAGGTCGTAAGTTTCAGCGATGGCGAAAAGAAAACGCCCGGTCGCCACGGGCTGCACATCGGTGCCATCGGCGGCAATGATCTTCATCGGCCCGCCGGCATATTCGAGATGGTAGTAGCTGGCGGCGCTGGCATTGATCATCCGCAGGCGCAACGTTTCACCGGGCCGCGCTGCAAACTCGGCGGCGGGCTTTCCATTCGCGAGAAAGGCGTCATAGCCCACATCGGAGAAGTCCATCGCTGGCATCCGGCTCCTGGAGCGCTTGATCATGTCCGGCAGCGCGTCGTGCTGGATGGCACCGACGATACTTTGCGCTGTGCCTTTCTTGATCTGCTGCCACTCGCGGCCCGCGCGGAGTTGTCCGAGCACATCATACGGGCGTTCATTGGTCCAGTCGGAGAGCATCACCACGAGGTCGTGATCGGCTCTGATACGCTCACCGCCCTTGGGCGTGATGACAATGCTGCCGTAAATGCCAAGCTGCTCCTGAAGGACGCTGTGGGAGTGATACCAGAAGGTGCCGCTCTGCCGCAAACGGAATCGATATTCACGCGTATCGCCAGGTTTGAGGGCAGCCATGGTCACATGGGGCACGCCGTCCTGGTCATTGGGCACTAGCAGACCATGCCAGTGGATGGAGGTCTCTTCCTTCAGGTCATTGCGCACGTGCAGCACAGCATCGTCGCCTTCCATGAAACGCAACGTTGGGCCTGGCAGGCTACCGTTGATGGTCATCGCCTTTTGTCCGCCTTTGACCGGGCCATCGGTCTGCGCCAGAACCAAGTCATAGTTCACGGTCTTGGCGCACAAGGCCGAGGATACGGACAGGAGAAATAGCCACACCAGAGGACGGATAGCACGGGAGCGCATGAGCGGAGATGTTTGCGGCGGGGGTCGTCCGGCTACATCCTGGCGTGCTCTGCGGCGGACATGCCGGGCATGGATTGACCCGCAGGAGCCTTCTTGGAGAACGTGCAACTGCTCACGGCGAGGAGGGTAAGGGCTGCCATGGTGATGGTAATGAATTTGATCATAGTCGTTTGTGGTTTGAGTTTGTTTGAAGTGCACCAGTTGTGGGTGCGGTAAAATGACGTCGTTATTTTTTATGCCCTGAGTGCTGATGGCGGAAGCTCCCCGGTTTGCGAACCCCCACAGAAATTTTTTTGAGGGAGCGACCATTACTGAGGCTCACGGTTCCACCGCCTCCTTCATGATTTTAACAAGCGTGTCCTCGACGTTCCGCGCGACCCCTTCGAGTTGAGGCGTGTTGAACATCGCCAGCAGGGTGGTGGGCTTCAGTGTCGCGAGAATCGTTTTACCGCCCTCCTCATAAATGGAGATCCGACACGGCAGCGCGGTGGAGACGCTCATATTTTCAACGAGCACCTGTTTTGCCTGCTGGGGCTGACACACCTCAAAGATGAGGCATTCGGGCCCGAACTCGACACCTTTCTTCATCATGGTTTCTTTGAGGTTATGCACCTGCATGACGCCAAAATGATTGGCCTGGACGGTGGTTTGCAAGGCAGTTGCAACCTCAGTCACGGTTTTG
Organism: Verrucomicrobiales bacterium; assembly: GCA_031411295.1. Classification (GTDB taxonomy): domain Bacteria; phylum Verrucomicrobiota; class Verrucomicrobiia; order Verrucomicrobiales; family V1-33; genus JAGNEJ01. The sequence goes on from JANOAV010000189.1 coordinate 55,899, forward strand.
TCACTGGAGAATTTAATGAGCATAAGTTTGTTTTCCTGGGGTGAGAGTTTGTTTTGTGGCAGCACGGGTCTGTGAATCATTTTTTGGACACCCTTTTGATCAGGACGACCAGCAGGACCACCACCAAGGTGCCGATCACTGTCCAACCTCCCGACCATCCACCCATCCATCCGTCAGTATGGTCCATCATAAAAATCCTTTCTTGTGCCGCAACCAGCCCACCTTCTGGATCTTCAGAAAGTGAGTGGAGGCAGCGGTGTTTATGGAAGTAGCGACAGGGGGTTCGGAGCAATCTCTCGCTGCCGGACCTCGGCGCTCAGGCATCATTTCTGCGCGTCTTTATGCTCTTTGTGGGCATCTGCTGATTTTTCGTCCATACCCTTCATCCCTTTCATCATCGGGCACTACGCCATGGATTCTTTGCCCATCTCCATGTGCTTCATCATGTGTTTCATCATCTCCTCCTCCATCTTTGCCTTTCGTGCATCCATCGCGATCCTCTGCTCCAGAGTGTGGGTGATGAGGGCCGCCATCAGCTCCAATTTCTTGTCCGGCGAAGCGCTGTTCATCTTGGCGACCCGTTCGGTGAGATCGGCATTTTGAGCTTTCATGTCCGCCTTCATTTCCTCCTTCTCTTCCTTCATCTTCTCACAGCCTTCCATCATTTTACCTGCCATCTGCTTCGCCTCCGCTGGCTCAGCGGATTGCGATTGGACTGGAGACCAGATTGCCAGGGTCATGGCCAAGGCGAGGCTGGAACGGATGAGGAGGTTCGTGGGCGCTTTACTTTTCATGGTTGATTGCTTTTTTTTGTAAGGTTTTGCCGTCCGGCTAATCTGGGCCGAAAGTTATAATGCACCGGTGGAGGCCGCGCTGCCATGGGGTGTTCACCCCAAACAGTCAGGTGTTACCTTCTGCTGCTGATGGGGGGGTGATCGATTGGTTTTGATCAATGCGGCATGCTGACATGCGTTACGGACACCTGTGGTTTTACCCAAGCTGGCAGGTGCTCTGGCTTGTCCAACCGGGCCACGCTGCAAAGGTTCCTCTAAACCTTTGCCCTTAGTTTGGCGCGATAGGCGCGTGGGGACATGCCAGTCACCTGTTTGAAGGTCCGGTTGAATTGTGAGAGTGATTTGAATCCCGTGTCGTAGGCGATCTCTGTGATTTGCAGTCGAGGATTCCGCAGCAGATTTTTTACCTTTTCGATCCGGACGCGTGACACATAGTCTGTGAAAGTAAGTCCCGTGGACTTGTGGAAGAGATCGCTGAAATACCCGGCACTGACGTTCACCGCCATGGCTACCTTGCCGAGCGAGATTTCGTCGGAAGAATTCGCGCGCACGATGGCCTTGGCCTGCTTGATGGATTTTGGCTCCAAGGTTTGCGGTTCCACCTGCAACGCCCTGGCACACTCCGATAAATGGTTGGCGAAAATATGTAGTAAGCGCAACATGGCCGCATATTGCTGCTCGCCCAGCACCTTGGTGGCAAACCAAGCCTCTTCAGCTTGTTTGAGATCCACTTCAGTTCCCATCGCGATCAAGCGTTGCGCCACTTTGCTGAAGCATTTGGCATCAGGGCGATGCAGTTGAATCTGCCCCGTCTGTAAGAAGGCGATGATCTTCTCCCCCACACGCACGGGAACGGCACTTTCACACAAACCAGCAAAGCAATGCAACGAGCGTGGCTCCATCCCCGCCTGCTGCTCTACTTTTTGCTGCAAGGCGAAGCAGGCGGCACAGGCCTGATTACTTTTGGCCATGAGCAGGCAGAAGGGATTCCCACCAGGTCTGAGCGCCAGCTTCCCGCTGGCACCTCCTGGTTCATGCAAATGCAACGGCAAGCCAGTCGCGCTCTCGAACGCGTTCTGATAGTCCTGAAACACGCTGCTCTCCGACAGGGTTGCGGTCAGAGAGCCAGGACGAGCCAAAGGTTTAGAAGTGGATTGCGACATGCTGCATGGTGTTAAACCAACCAAGGCCAAAACCCTTGGCATTTTACGAATTTATTTTGCGCCAGTGCTTACGCTTCCATCCATGGCAGATCTCATCTGCGCAAATTTGCGAGCTGAACCTTGAGGATCTGCCGGGCGCGATAGATTCTCGTCTCCGCGGCTTTGGCGCTGCATCCCGCGATGGCGGCTATTTCCGCGTAGCTCATCGATTCGTAAATGAAGAGGGTCATGGCTTCCCGCAATTCCAGCGGGAGGACTTGAAATGCTCGCTGGACTTCACGGCAAGCTTCCGCGCTGGAGGCTGCTTGATCTGGCGGTGGGCTGGGGTCGGTGACCTCAATGGGCGTCACCAGGTCGTCGCCATTGTCATCCAGCGAGATCGTGGGGTGGCGCTTCTTCCAGCGAGCCTGATTGCGGCCAAGGTTGGCTGCGATGGCAAAGAGATACGTCGAGAATCTCGCTTCAGCGCGGTAGCGGTTTCGCGCTTGATAGAGTTTCACAAACGTTTCGTGAGCCAGCTCTTCCGCAGTTCCGGTGTGTCCGGTCATTTTATAGAGAAACGAGGCCACACGAGCTTTCCAGCGCAGCATCAAGGCATTCAGAGCCAAATCGTCGCCCCCGGCAAGGCGGATCATTAATTCCGCATCGGTGGCCTCTATGGATTGTGGCGACGACATACTAGTGATCGTGCAGATTGCTTGGTTCACTATGGGAAAAATCCAAGGCGAAAGGAAGCATCGTTTTCAGATACCGGCTTGCTTGCTCTGGCCTGAGGGTTGCGGCGGTCTGGTAGAGGTGCTGCAGCATGGACTCCTGACATTCTAAATGGAGCTCGGCATGGGCCTTCAGGGCCGCATGATATTCCTCTGAAATAGCATTGTTAGCCGAAGCGATGGTTGTTATCTTATGATGGGCCGCAGCAATCCGTCGGCACATCTCGACGCACTTCGGGCGATAGGCTTGATGGAGATCCCGAACCTGGATGACCTGAGCTTCAGATAGGCCCAGGTCATCCTCTAGCCAAGTCAACTCAGGCATGGAGTCGAGGGCAATACCTGAGCGGTAATTATGCCCCCGCTCCCGCTGCCAGCGCAATCCATAGAACGCCACCAACCCGGCCAGCAGGGCTATGATGAGCACGAAGCCCCCCCGTTTCATCGCGCTCCTCCATCCTGTGGTTCAGCGAATGGGCTGATTGATTCGATGTAGGCCAACTTGCCGGAGACTTTGGCAGGGCGTTCTTTGAGACCCAACCACGCCCCGGTTGTGACCATCGTCAGCACCGCAGCGGTGGCCACGGCAGGACGGCCAAGCCATACCAAGCGAGCCTCGACGAATTGGGCCATCCGCGCGGATGGGGTGGCTGCCTGAGCGGTTGCAATTCGACGCCAGACTTCCGATTGAAACGAATGGTGTAGCGGGATGGTAGCTTGGGCGGATCGCAGCACAGCATCGAAATCAGCTTCGTGCTGTAGGTTGGGAGGGGGATTTTGGGGCGCAGAATCCATGGAAGGTGATAGTTAATTGAGTTTGGCGAGATATTTCGTGGGATTCTTTTTGAATTTGTCCACACAAGGCTTGCAGCAGAACTTCATTTCCTGCCCCTGATACACGATGCGCTGTTCGTCGCCCATCGAACCCAGATCATTTCCGGTAACGACACAGGTGGTGAGCGGATAAGGCTTCACTCCGCTAGTGACGGCTGAATCGGAACCCGTCTTGCCCGTGCTGGCGCAGGAGCTAAGGACGAGGGTGACTGCTGCGAAGATTGCTGCGGGAATTGTAATTTTCATAGTATTGTATTTTGGAAGGGAGTTTGCTGCAGATGAATTTCTACAACTACTCAGTAAATGTCCACGGTAGCTCCAAACCCTCAGATTATTTTCGGGCGGAGCAATCATGTTTGGAGAAGTTGATCTGGTTGCGCTGCGATCCCTCAGTCCCACCTCACTGCAGAATCACAAAATCGCCCTGCGTTTCGGGGTTACTTCAGTTGCACGTTGGTCCGGTAGAAATATCGCGTGCCATCAGCAATGGTGGCGGGGCCGCGGATGATCATGATTCTATCCCCAGGGTTGGGCCCGTTGATGATTTCTGTGGTGGGTGCCAGAGTGCGGGCGTCCACCCAGGTGGTTATATCTGGGGAGCCCTGCGGCAGAATGATGGCGTCGTCGGCGTTGGCTTTGAAGGGGAACCGAATTTCAATTTCTCCGGCGCCATGTTTCACGACCTCGGGTAGGGCAGGCATTTGGAAACCGTTAGTGTCACTGGTGCCGAGGGCGTATTCTACCAAGGCTGGGAAGCCGTCCTTATCGGCATCGCCCAGGGGATTCACGGTGAGCCTGAGGGCATCGCTGGCTCCGGGATTGCCGTTCGTTTGGATACTGCTGCGCTGGTGGGCGGCATCGTAGTTGAGATCTTCGGGGCGCATGATGACGAGGCTGGGGCCGCCGCCATCGGAGTCGCCTGCACCCACGTAGGTGACGGTGGCGAGGACGGTTCCGAACGTGCTGGTTAGGGTGAGGGTCTCGCCATTGTTGGAAAGTTTCCCGCCATAGACTCCGTTGGGCACGATGCTATTGCCATAGCGCAGGGCGAAGGCATCCGCGTGTTTGACGAGTAGGATCTTGGCACCTGGCGGGAAAATGGAACCAGCGGGAAAGGTGTAGCTGATGCCGGCGGTAAACGTGGCCCCACTGAGGTTGACGTTGCTGGTGCTGAGGTTCGTGAGTTCGAGAAACTCAAAGACATCAGAATCCGCATAGGCCGCCAGTTGGGTGGCATTGAGTCCGACGGCTTCAGCGGTGGTGAGATCCACGGGATGATAGTGGATCTCGGAAATGACCAGGTTCTGATTCGTGGCCGGAGTCACATCGACGAGGAATTGAGCTTCCGTCAGCGCGCTCCAATTTCCGTTGAGCAAGGTGCGAGCTTTCACGGTGGTGGTAGCGCTGAGGGGGATGCTGCTGGCATACTCAGAGCCGACGGCGGCACCACCGATGGCGCGGGGATCGGTGCCGTTAGTGCTGAAATAAATCGTGCCCGCCGGAACGTCTGTGGAGGTCATGGTGAGCCCAAACGCCGGGGGAATGTTGCCGCCGTGTTGACTAAAGACGGGGGCCACGACATTCGGATAGAGCGGGGCGCTGCCGATCGCCAAGGCGGAGGTGAGGCGATAGTTGCGCAACTGCTGCACCACCGTTTCCGTGCGGCCATTGAGCCAACCACGAGCAACCCCCACGGCAGAGGACCATTGCGCGTCATTTAGGCTAGTGGAACCCCAACGCTGGGCGTGCGCTTTGACAGCCAGATTGATTTGGCTGGCCAGATCGTCGATGCGCGCCTGGGAACTGGTGGTCGTCATGACGCCGCCATTGAAGAAATGCCGATGCGCGCGATCCGCCACTTTGAGGCGGAACTCAGGGCTGGCGCAGAGGTCCTGGAAGAGCCATTGTGGGTTGGAGTAAATGAAGTTGTTCTGATTCGTGGCCGCAGTGGGATTGGAGGGCCACGGCCCCGTGCGATCATTTTGGCTGGCCCCGGCTCCCACCGTGTGTTCCGCATCGTGGGTGTAGAACGTGAAGCCTTGATCCTGGTTGACGCGACTGCGCAGGCTGAACCAATTGTTGGCCCGCTCACTGCCCAGAAAGGCGGAGAGCGGAGCATCACCATCGCCTGTGTAGAAGATGGTGAGCAGGTAATCGATGAGACTGGTTTCGTCCACCAGCACGGGGTAAGTGGGGTTCCGGGTGCCATCGGGATTCTTGCCGAGGATTTCGAAATAAGCCGCGGTGGTGGGCGCTGCGGCCAGCGCGCGGGCTTTATCCCAGAGGAGTTTCCAGGCTGCGGTGGTGGTGCCGCCGCCGACTAACGGCTGGGTGTCCAAGTAGCCGCTGGTAGCTTCGGTGGCGAATCCTCCATTGTGGTTGGCGGTCTTGATGACATCGTAATCATCTTTATTGCCCCCGAAATACGCCTCGCCATAACCGCCGGAGACGCGTTCATCGAAGTAAAACAGGCCCCAATACAGACCGTTGAGATAGAGCTGAAAATATTTATTCCGGCAGGCAGGCGAACCCGTGGCCAGCAACGTGGTGCGGGAAAAGGGATCTCGCACCATGGTATCACTCGCGTCGCCCCCCTGCCAACTGTAGTTCTGGCTGCTGGCGAGATCGATGACGTCATATTGACTGGCTCCGGTATTGCCGAAGATGGGAAACTCCAGTTTCCCCGCGCCATACTCGCCCCGGAAATAAGCCCGGAAGCTATGCTTCGGCACGGTGCTGCTGCGACTGGCTCCGCCCCGAATCCGCAGGCCGAAATTCTGCTGAATCTTCCCCTGCTGACCGACTGCTCCGTTGGGATCCAACCACTCGAATGACGCGGGCCGTTCCCATTCATCGCCATGGCCGCCGGCGTTGGCGTAGATGCCCGTCCCGGCATCGAAGAGATTGGCCATTTCCGTGACCACCGAGACGGTTGGAATCTGAGTTAGCGCGGCCTGCAGGGCGGCATCGCCATAGAGCGCGCGGACCGCAGGATCCATCCCATAGTTGACGGAATTGGCACCCCAACTGACGGGCCAACCGGTGGGAGCTTGGCCGTTGGCGGCTTGAGCGACGACGTCGCTGAGAAAAATGTAGGTGTTCGTATCCACGTTCGTCGGCTTCCAATTCGTCTTGAACGCCCGGGCGCGGAGGACCGTCGTTTGTGAAATGGTCAGCGGACCGGAATAGAGCGTGCCTTGGCCGGGTTCCGGCTCCTCGCCATTCGTGCTATACCAGATGTCCACGCCTGGGGTTAGGCTCGTGATGGCCACGGTCTGCGCGCTGGTGTAGAAACCGCGTTTCACGGAGAAACTGGTGTCCGCCACGGTGTCGATAAACCAAGTCGAGTTGTTCTGCGCGCCTGGAGTCGGCGTCGTTAGGTAACTGGCGAAGGCATTTACAATGAGCGAATTGGCGATCAGTTGCGGTTGCACGAAGAAATCCGCATCCGTTAGCCCGGCGGTCAAGCCTTGGATCGCTAGCACGTTATTCGAGCCCGGGTTGAGCGAGGCGATGGCACTGGAAATATCAATTTCCTCCCAGACCAGGGCAGAGACATCATCGCGTTCGACCGGAGCGACCGCATTCCACGGCGTAGTGGTCGGCGTGCGACGTTCGGCAACTTTCACACCGTTGATGTAAGCGACGAACGCGTCGTCGTTGCGCATGCGTAATTTCAGGCTCTTCAACGCGCTGACATCCGCCACGTTAAATGGATAGCGCATGAAGGCGGAAGTGTTCTTGCCGTAGAGACTATCCTTCACATTCGTGGCGATGAGCGGCAGGTAGGTGTCGAACGCCCGCCCCATGACCACGACTTCACCCAGCGAGAGCACGTTGCTTTCGTCCGTATTGCCATTGCCGGCCGAGCCGCTGAGATCAGGGTCCGGGGTGCGCGTGATGACCACATAACGTCCCGGAACGGATCCGCCCGCCAGCGCGCTGAGGTTGACCGCAATCTGGCCCGGGCCGCCGGGGAAGGCGTAGCCAGCGTTCTCGGGATTCAGCAGCGCGCTTTGAAAGACGACGGTGCTGTTATCCGTGTCGAGCACTTTGACCGTGAGGTCCCGCATCCGCGAGCCACAGCAACTGGTGCGGTTATACAACGTGATGGAAGAAATGAGTTTCCGTCCCCCAAGATCAATGGCTAAACGGGCGGCATTGTCGGTGCTGGCAGTATGCGTGAAGTCCCCATAGTTGCCGTTGGTGGCATTACCTTCAGGGAAACCAATGTTGCTGGAACCCGTGGCCACCGCGGCCAGCGCGACGTTCGTATCCACCACCGGACCGACGCCCACAAGTGCGTTGATTTGTAATTCACCGATGGCCAAGGTGTAACTATCATGATCGTTCACGCCGCCGCCCCCAGTGCGGGTGATTTTTACTTTTCGCCCCAGCAGGCCAGTGGGATTGGTGGGGAGTAAATTGAGCACATAGGGTGCTTGCGGTGCTGTGTTATTGCTGTTGAGCAAGCCAGAGGTCCAGACCACGGCATCCGCTTGATCTAAAACATCGACCGTAAAGTTACGCAACCGCTCTGGGCAACAGCCATCGCCTCGATTGTAAATTACCAGGCTCGCCAAGGCCACATCATTGGGTAAGGCCACTTCCAGCCAAGCATTGGCATCAGCAGGCGCACCGCTGGTGTGGGTGAAATTTGCGGTATTGCCATCAATGGCGTTGCCCGCCGGATAACCGCCGTATTCCGAACTCTGGAAGGCAACCACCCCAATGGATTGCGCCGCATTGTAAGTGGCGGGCGGAGGCGTGACATTCACTTGCACTTCGCCCAGCGAAAGGATCGTGGAGCTTCCCGTCTTGGTAATGCGGACTCGCTTGCCCGGCACATTGTTGCCGCCATTGGCACCCGCCACATTGACATAGATCAGCGCTGGGCCGGCCAGAGTGTTCCCTGGATTCAGGGTTGGTGAGGTCCAACGCAGCGTGCCCGCAGCATCGTAAATCTGCACCGTGATATCCGCGAGGCGCTCCGGGCAGCAGTTACTGCGGTTGTTGAGAATAATGTTAGAGATTTGCCCCTCATTGGCCAGGACGACCTGCCACCAAGGATTCACGTCACCAGCAGCCCCGGTGGTGTGGGTGAAATTTGCCAGATTCCCATCAATGCCCAGCGCGGCAGGATAGCCGCTCAGTTCCGTGCTCTGGGTGGCGACAGCACCCGTGATACGAGCCGCATTAACCGTGTTAGGAGCGGTGGCGAAGACTTGCACTTCGCCCAAGGAGAGCACGTAATTGTCATGATCCCCAATCGCCCCACCGCCACCCGTCCGCGTGACGCGGACTCGACTGCCGGTCTGCAAACTTCCCAGCGTTCCAAACAAATCCAATGTGATCGAAGCCGGGCCATTCAAACTGTTATTCGGATTCAACAACGCGGAGGTATACACCGCCGTGCCCGCAGCATTCAAGATTTGCACCGTGAGATTGCGCATGCGCTCGGGGCAGCAACCGCCCCCGCGGTTGAAGAGGACGATTTTGCCAATGTCCTGCGGCACCGGAAAAGCCACCTGCCACCAAGCGTTCGCATCTGCCGCACTCCCACTGGTGTGCGTGAAATTTCCCGTATTCCCATCCACTGCGTTGCTGGCAGGATAGCCGCCCAGTTCCGAACTCTGCGTGGCTACGCCGATGTTCGAGACATTGCTCGTGACGGGCACGATTCCTACATCATATCCCACTCCGCCAGGTGCCGTGCCGGTAATCCAAGTCCCGCCCGTGCTGGTCTGATTCCAGTCGGCCGGTAAATCACCCACTGCCAACGGGACGAGCACCGAGGGAGTCACCGTGGCCACCAAGTCTGTGGCCACCGGCGTCTGCGCAATGCCATACGATTGGTTCGCTTTCTGCCCCGGATACTGCGGGTTAAATTCCGATACCACCGTGGTGCCATTCGGTTGCACCAACGCCAGATACTCCCCGGAGTTGTTCAATGAGAAATTCGTGTGCAATTGCTGCCCCGCCACCGCGCGATTTTTTCCCGACGCGAACACTACTAACGATCCCCCAGGAGCAATGGAGACGCTGGGAAAGCGCCATTTCAGCTTACTTCCAGCATCATCCGTGAGCGCCCACCCCGTGAGATCCGCCGTCGTGGCATCAGGATTCTGGATCTCGATCCAGTCAGAAGTCGCGCCATCTTCATCGCGCAACCCAGCCGAATTTTCCGCCAAAAATTCGGAAATGAATGGAGCTGCCGCCAAGGGGCGGACGAAGGAAAACAGCGCACAGAGTGAGGCTACGAGGAGGATTTTCATGAGGGGGAATTATTGCTTAGCGAATAATAGCAATATCCATCTGACTAGTCCATTAAATTCATGCTGTTTCGGGCGCCCGGGCAGCTGGGAGTGGTGGATGGTAACCGCCAGCTTAATCATTTAGCTGTGGCCACCGGCCCAGCCGATGCAAGCAACGCAGGATTCGTCTCCACCCGATTCCGCCGCATCCGCTGCAACGCCGACGCGCTGAGTTCCCATCTGCGCGAGTGCCAGCCATCAGTGAAAACTTCGCTCTCATCCATTCGCTCCATTTTGCGGAAAGCCGCTTGCGAAGGGGTATAGCAGGATAACCGACCCACATTCTCATCTACCAGCTCGGATTCACTTTTCCCGACCAACGGGCTGACTGCCACGTAGCACCCTCGCTCCACCGCCCGGGCTGAGGCGCAGCGCGCGATGCGCTCCACGCCCAGCATCGTCTCCGTGGCACTGGGAACGAGGAGCAGATCGATCCCCTGGTCCCGCAGCGCGATGCTGTGTTCCGGCAGTTCCACATCCAGACAAACGAGCGTCGCCAGCTTCCAGCCGAGGAACATCCACGGATGGATGCCGCGGCCAGGATCAAACGCTTTTTCCCATGGCGTAAGGCAGAGTTTATCCTGAAACAGCGGCCGACCGTCAGCTAAAATTACCGCCCGATTATGAAGGCCCTGAGGGCCACAACAAGGCACGGTTCCTAGGATAACGCATTTGTTGGGCTGGCTCAAGGCAACCGAAATGTCCGGCCACAGCTGATCCCAGAAGAGCGTGGAAACTTCCGATAATCCACCAGCAAAACGTTCCAATCCCAACCAAAGAAACTCCGGCAGCAAGACTACATCCGCGCCTTCCTCCCAGGACGCGACCACTCGCTGGGTGACGGCGGAAGCAAAGGCCTGCGGCGTTTCCCCCGGATCGCCCAAGTCGGCCGTCCAAGCGGTCAGTGTCAGCGTCGCGTTCAATTGAGCGAGGGATCCTCCGGGGTGTCGGCCAGAATGCGGCCCCACGGTCCCAACGAACTCAAGAGCGACGTCCATAAGTCTTCGCGACGGCCCGGTTTGAGCACTTCAGCCGCAGGGCTTCGGGTGATCCATGCCTGCTCTCGTAACTCGTCCTCCAATTGCCCCTCACTCCACCCCGCATAGCCCAGAAAGGCTCGCACCACATCCCCTGCCTCATGTCGCGCGATGGCCTCCTGCGTGGAAAGATGGGTATTAAAACTAAGGACATCCTGGTCTGGTGGCCAACCGAAGGCCGCAAAGGTCAAATGCTCCTGTCCAACGGGACCGCCAATATAGATCGGCACCTCGCGCAGGGCAGCAAACTCGACCGAGGCCAGAACATCGCCCACCTTCTTATCCATGGGCCGGTTCAAGATATACCCATGCGCGCCCTTGGCCCGACTGTATTCGGTCAAGAGTAACACGCAGCGACTGAAGTTAGGGTCGCGCAAGGAGGGATCGGCCAAGAAAAGCGAGCCCTTGATAGGCAGGTTTGGAACTGAGGGATTGGTCATGGTTGGTGATGCCAATTTAGCACCATCGCAGCCGTTGATAAAGCGAAAACACCTAAACGGGGATCAAGAGCCAATTTGCCGCATCTGAGGGTTCTTGGTTCGCGGCTACGGCATTGGGAACGTCGCTAAGCCGGGGCTCTTAATGCGTGTTGGGGCAAGCTGTCACTTGCATCTTGCATTGGCTGCGTCGATTGTTGCGGGATTACCATTTTTAAGTGGCCAGTAAAATAATAGACGAATCCGTATGATTTCTCACATAAACCAAATGCGGCTTTTCCTGAATCACTTAGGATTAGTATATAAAGACACAGAAACTGAAATACTTCAATCACGAATAGATTATCTTCAGTTTGATAGGGGATTCATCCCAGAACATGCTGTCTTTATTGTTAACTTAATGCCGAGTAAAACATCCTGCATCGAAGCGGATTCAGAAGCAATTTTTCAATTTTATAGTTTTGATTTAAGTTGCTCGCGGAATCAAAGGAACCAAACCAAGGACGCAGATCATTGTTGGTTGCTTGGAGACCACCTTAGCTCAGCCGCTCTCACATTGCGCAGCAACTGGAAAAGTATGAGCTTAGAATATGCCTACATTGACTTTTTATCTCCCGAAAAGCGGATAATTTGGGATGATACTTTTGTTGACAAATTGCATAAACTTACAATCGGCGATGCAGCTGGGTTAGAGTTGTTTTCCGAAGGATTACCCGAAAAAGAGTTGAAAGGTTTGGTAACAAAGTGGGAAAGTGTCTTTCATAAGTTCCTAAATGCGAAAAGTCACTAGCACAACTTCAATCTTGCGCACCCTATGACAAAACCTTTGAAATTCTGTCAACGTATCGGCGTAATAAATCCCCCTACAAGTCAGAGCGCCGAGCCTGCCGAGCTACCAGGCATAGGTGCGTCGTCGCTACCGTCGTTTGAGGAACTGCGAAGAGCCGAAGCAAACTTACCGGCTTTGGTATTGCAGGGAGAAGAAAGCGCCTTTCACCAGGGCCTTGCGCGGTTTTTTCTCATTCGTGCCCCGCGTGGCGACGATGCTGGAACCCTGCGCGGCGGGGCCGTTGGTGGGGTTCTTGGGCAGGGCGTTGAGAGAACTGTAGGTGGTGGCCAATGGCGGGGAAGCGGAGTTGGTGGAGACGACTTGATTGGAAGAAAGTTTCGGCAGCGCCAGAGGGGCGGCAGGAGCGGTGGGCGCTTCGTCTTCTTGTGGATTCAAAATTTCACCATCGTTGATTAACGTGGTCCGAATGTTGGGGGAGGTTGGCCAAGTGGTGGCATTGGGGGTGATCACAATGCTCTCGCCTTGCAGGGCTGAAGCTCCACGCAGCGGTTGGGTTGGATGCTCGGTGTTAAGATGCACGCCGCTGCCACTGGCACTTGATTGAATGGTCCCGTTGCTAGTAATATTGATTTGGACAGTGTTGCTGCCGGGGACATATCTCGGCACGGCTTGCAGGTGGACCGTGAAGCCGCGCATGGTGCCATAATTGTTGATGCTGGCGATGGTGGTGGCTGGCTGGGCCAGGGCTGTGGTCGCTGGGTTGGTGACGTTGGCCCGGCCTGCCGCCGTGATCCGCAGATCGCCATTGGTGGATTCCAGCAAGGCAGGATCGCCAAAGCGACCTTCATTTTGCACGGTGGACCCAATGATGGTGAGATTTCCTTGGGACGCCCGCACGATGCCGCGATTGTTTACGGTGCCACCCGTGGAGGTGACGGTTCCCGCAGGCTCTCCGACGACTGTCTCGCCTGTGGTGATCCATTGATCTGCATTGGCTGCAGGGAGCGCGCTGAGGAGGACCGTGGGAGCATTGATACTACCACCAGCTCCTACGGTAATGTTCTGGGAGAACAAGCCCAGGCGTCCGTTGGAACTCAGAGGTCCATTGATGACGCTGCTGCCACCGTCAACGATGGCGACAGCCTGGCCGCCGCTGTTGATGGTAAGTCGCTGTAAACTACTGGTCCCGCCAATTTGAAGCCCCTGCCAGTTGAGCCGAGTGGAGCCATTGAGGAGAATCGTGCCCTGCCCTGCGGAGTCGATGAAACATTGCGGAATGGCTCCGGTGAAGCCTTGATATCCAGTGAACATGTGACAGTCCACGGGGACAGATTGAGCGTGCAAGGCAGCAGGCCACAGCAGAGCGGCCAAGGCAAGGTAGTGCTGGGCTTTAGCCCGCATACGATGAACTGCGGAGTGAGCGTTCGAGGCGCTGGGATGGTGGTCAGCGAGGGAACGGTTTACGGGCTGAAGCCCATTACGACATGGATGCTGCGTTTTCATAAGCGTGAAGCGTTGCCCCGGATGAGGCGGAAGGATCCGACGGAGGGAAGGTTGGGTTTGCTGTGGGAAATCTTGCGAAGCGCCTGCCAGGCTGCTTCGGAGGCGTCCGTGCCCTGTTTCAGGCTGGCGTAGAACGCCTCCATGAGGACCGGAGCCACGGGATCGGCCACCGGCGTGGTGGAAACGAGCACGTCCCGCACCCCGGCCGTATGACAGGCACGGGAAAAGTCAAACACGGCCTCGCTGCGCTGACTGCCGCCGCGTCCGGTATCGCAAGCACTGAGGACCGCCAAGTCCAGGTGGTTAAGTTTCATCGCGGCTACTTCACCTGCAAACAGGAGTCCATTCTCGGCTTCAGCCAAATTCAGGTTCACCTGCGGACACACCAAGCAATTGCTGAATGGACTGGGCCGACCATCGCTGGCCACATCGGAGACGCCATGCCCCGCAAAGTGCCAGACGCGCATTGATTTGTCCTCCAGCACTTCGCGTAGCTGGGGTTCCGTAGCGGCTAGTCTAAGCCACGACTGCGGGTGCTGCGCGCCCACGACCGTCAGTTCCGGATCGACTTGGGTCAGCTTGGCCAGCGGACGATTCTGCACCAGCGTGAGCGGGAAATTCCAGCCCGCCTTGGGCGCGGGAATTTGCAACGGCACGTTGCTGGCATCAATTCCCAGCCAAGTTCCTGGCCGCAAGGGCAAGTTCTGGGCGCCTTGATGAAACATCGTTTCCGGGGTGGCAAGGAAGGTGATCCATTGCGGGGAATCCAGCAATGCCTGATCCTGCCAGCGCAGAAACGGGATGGGCAGACTGGCCAGAGCACCTTCGAGGAACAGAAAAATGCGCTTGGTCTCGGAGGCGAACTTGGAGGCAATGGGTCCCCAGATAAATTTCCCCAGACTCGTTAGGATCTTCGTGCGTTCAGCCGTAGAGGCGAGAAGATTGTCGCGCAGTTGATTCGCTTGATTCAGGGCGGAGGTTAGGTCGTAGCCCAGGTTGATGAAGCTGGGCGGTCCAGTAGGGTTCAAGACCAGTGCGGCCAGCGTGGTTTCCCATTGTTGGCCAATAGGTTTGCGGAACGTGAACAAGCACAGCAAACAACTGTTGTTCGGCAAGGTAGCCTGCCAATCAGTCAGGGAGTGGAGGCTGAGCGATTCTCGCATGGCCAATCCAAAGCCACTGAGCAGCGCTGGCACATGCGTGGCACGAGATTCCGCAGGGAGCGCCATGAGGGGGCTGGCAAGGTCCAAGTGGTCAAGGAAAGCCAAGCGCTCCGCTTCACTTTTGGTGGCAGTGAGCGATTTAATTTGCGCCAGGGCGCAAGTGATCACCTCTTGGGCGGAAATGCTGGAATCCTTGCCTGAGATGGCCTCCAGCGCCCAGCGGGTGGTGGCGGCATTGCGCCGCAGAGGGTGCGAGGTGGCCAAGGCTTGAAACTTTGGATCAGTCGTGATGGCTTGCAACGTGCTGCGGCAGGCCTCGAGACTGACGGTGGCCGCCTCCGCTTGTCCCAGAGAACTGTGCGCGGCGGCTTGCAGGCGCAGGGTTTCGGCTAACGTTAGTTGTGCGGAGAGATCAAGTTTCTGCGACGACAGAGTTTGGGCAATCTCCGTGGTGGTGGCCAGGATGTCTTCCTGCGGATCATTCCCGTCGATGGCCGACAAGGCAGCGGCAGCGTAGTTGGCACGGATGCTTGCCAGATAAGGGGAGTCTTTGGCCAGCGCCTCCCGGAAGGCGTTGCGGGAGGCGGCAACATTGCCCATGCGCCAATGCGCCAAGGCGAGATCGCTCCAGACGAGAGCGGGCTCATTGGTGTTAGTTAGGGCTTGCTGCAAGTGTTCCAACGCGGCTGGGTAGTTACCCATGACATGATACCATGTTCCCAGATTCTGCTCGGCGCGGGAGCGCGCGGAGAGGCACTCCGGATTCGTGCGGTGTGGTGGTTGGTTGAGCCATTCGATCGCTTCTTCAATCAGCGTCTTGGCGGCGGCGTAATTGGCCTGGGAACGTTGGCTTTCAGCAAAACGCAGGCGCACGTTGGCGGCCAGCGCAGGCTGGCTGGAGCAGGTCTTGAGGGTTTGCCAGGCGGCCTCGAAGTGAGTTGCGGCCGCACTGGGTTGCAGCTCCGCGAGTTCGGAGAATACTGCGCCTAACAGGGCTGGATTCGGTTTGGCTGCAAGGAGGTCACGCGCCTGTTGTTGCCAGGAAATGGCTTCGTCCATTTTTTCCAGTTGGCGGCAGGTGACTCCCAGAAGATAGGCTCGCTGGGCAGGATCAGTATCCTGCGGCTTCAGAGCCAACAACTGCGTGCGCGCCTCGGCGTAGTTGCGATCCTCCATAAGTTGGTCAAGGTCCGCCGCGGAATCGGCCGGGGCGCTGTTGGTGGCCAGCAGCAGCAGCGCAAAACAAAGCTGGAGCTTAGGGCACATTGACACGGAGGCGGTAAAATTTCTTCTCTCCCGGCTCAGGTATGAGCGCTTCCGACAGCCGATTATTGGTGCAGGGATCCCCATTATTGATCGTTGTGAAAACGGGCACGGGCGCACTCCAGTCCAGCAAATCGAAGCTCGCTTCCACGGTTAGGCTGGCGTTGCACAAGTCGTAGGCCGCACGGCTGAATTGCAGAAAATAATAGCCGCCATGCTGGGTGATGCTTAAGCCGCGGTTGGTTTCTGCTGCGCTGGGATCAGTGTTTAAGGCCCACTCGAAGATGTTAGGCAATCCATCCTTATCAGGGTCCGCCAGCTTGATGGTGTCGTCTCCCGTGAGTTTTTTCAATCCAATCCAAGTAGCGTAATCCAAGCAGCAAGTGGGCGGAGCGAGATTATTTAAATTCATCTTGCGCAGGAAGGTCGTTTTGCACCCGGGCGGAAGTGGCAGCGTAACGTCGGATTTTGCGATGACGTAATTGCGCACTTCATTCAGGGTGGCCCACGGGCGGAAGGAAAGATAGTAGAGCGCCAACCCGGCCGCATAGCCTGCGGCATAACTGGTGCCGGAACTGCTGATTAGTGCATTGGATGCTTTGCTGGCACGGGTGACGGCACTGCCTGGAGCGAACAGGTGGGTGGCGGGGCCGAAATTTGAATTCGTCCAAACCGTGTTCGTGGCAGTGGTCGCACCAATGAGGAGGAGGTATTCGGAGGTCGGAGTGGCGTAAGTTAGGCACGGAGTAAACAGGTCTGCCAGCGTCTTGTTCAAGGGCAGGCCTGAAGGGGTGCGGATGGGGACGGCTGGGGTAATCGTGGACACGAGACTGAGGGGCATGCAGCCATTGGACACGGGTGCGCTCGTCAAAGGAAGCTCCGGATCGCTGTTGGAGGCGGCATTCCCGGCGGAGGAAACGATGACCAACCCGGTGCGTGAGGCCTCGGCCATCTGCCGCTCCATGATTTCGGAATAACTGAGGTTTGTGCGGTTGGCGAAGAGCAACACGCCACCATCATTCATGGGGGAAGCATCGCTGCGTCGCGCTAACTGCTGTTCTGAGGCTTGGAAGATGACGTTAATGGCATCGCTCATCCAAGGTGGCGTCGGTGGTGTAATCGAGGGAAAATAGATCTGGCAGGGTTCAAGTTTGACCGAGCCACCGTGCAGATGGGCAAACAATCCCGTGTCCTTCCCGACTGCGGTGGAGGCGACTCCGGTGCCATGATCATGGAGGTCGATGAACGGACTGGCACCAGTTCCGAGCAGGCTTGTCGTCATTAAGCCAGCGCCCCAAACGACCGGAGAAGTGGGGCCGAATTGACCATGCAGATTGCCGCCAATGAGTTGCTGCACCCCCGTGTCCACGACGTAGAGGGTAACTTGACAGGGAGCGCAACCGGCGGGAGCCGGGAGACCATAGGGGAGGCTGGCGAGCAAATTTTGCAGGGCCCAGCCGGTGGGCAGAGGATCCGGGGCCGGCGGCCCATCGTTAGGCACCATGAGTTGGTCTTCCTCAATGAGGTATTCCCGATGCTGGGTGACGAATCCTTGGAACTCCGCAGCCGTGAGTTTGATCAGCGCTAAATTCGTGCGCAAGGCGGCATTGCTGAGCACCCATTCTCCTGGTTCCTGCGGCGGGTGCGGCAGACTGTTGATGAAATCCTGCTTCGGAATGGGCCCCGTGGAGGCATTGACGCCACGCACGGAAACGAGATAACGTGTGGTGTTGGTAGTTTGAGCCGGGGCGCTCCACGTCACCAGCAGCAGGAAAAGAAAGGGGAGGAAACGGTGCATCTGGAATGATCGGTTAGAAGAATAAAGTCATTTGCACGTGCAGCCGGGGAGGCAGGCGGTCTGTCAGTGGCCAGGCCGCCTCACAACGCAACTGCCCCCAGCGGCCCAATTGGGCCCGGATGCCGGTGCCCAGAGCGATTGGGGTTTCCGTTAACGCCTGTTCCGTCCAAGTATGGCCAGCGTCCGCAAAGCACACTGCTTGCGCTTGCGACTGCGGCAACAGGGGCAGGGGGATGAACGGGGTGCGGCCCTCGATGCTGCCGCGCAGGCCGGAACTACCAATCAGGGAGCGCTCACGATACCCCCGCACGGCATTTGCTCCCGTGAGGTAAAATGCTTCCGAAGACAGTAAGGTGCCATCTGCCCATTGGCCACCGATGCTGGTAATCAGGCTGGCGCGGTTCTGCCAGGTGTGCGTCCAGGTGGCTTGCGCCCGGGCATAGAAAAATTGGGATGAAGCACCGGGCACCCCGGCAGCGTAATCCTCATTGGCACTATGACCCCAGAGCCCACCGGGGCTGTAGATGGCTTCGGTGCTGAGTTCCAGCGTGTCCTGTGGATGGGTTAAGCTTATTTTTCCACCAAGCGAAAACGTGGCGACATCCAGCGGTTGCTGCAGCGCGGATTGGCCGCCGAAGAAGACATCGGTGGCAAAATGCTTCACCTCCATGCCCAGCCATGTTTCCCCGGCACAACTCACGCTGGGGCGCCAAGGCACGAGGTATTTTGCGCTCGCGAACCAGGCTTCCCCAGCCACGGAAATAGCATCGACATCGGGCGATTGCGTTTGCACGAAGGCCCCGGTGAGCGCGATCTCATGATGCCAGGGGAGTCGCCCTTTCCATTCCCCCATCATCGCGTGATAGGTCTCGAATTCCTCCGCCATCTGGCCTTGCAGGGTCAGGGTGTTGTCGAAGCCGCATAAATCTCCCACGCTCATCCCTGCCAGCCAGCGCGCTTCGCCCAGCGGTCGAATGCCATCATTGGAGAAACTTACCCAAGCTGAGAGCGGCATTTCCGGCGGCAGATCGAATCGCAGGTCGGCTACGTCTGGGGTGGCTCCTGGCGTGGCGGCCACGGTGGCGCGGTGAAATGGATTTCGATTCAAATCGTCCAGCGATTGCTGTAATTTCACACCGGTTAGGATATCTCCTGAATGCAGACGTGGACTTGGCGCGGCCAGCCAGCGATGTCCCGTCTGGGTCACCTTTCCCACGCGACCCTCGGTAACTTGCAAGGTGAGCACGCCTTGCTGGCAGGCGTTTTCCGGCAGACTTACTTGGACGACAGGAAAATCCTGCGTTTGATAGTGGGCCACGATCAGACTGGCGATTTCCTCTGCGGTTCCCGTGGTGAACTCCTGCCCTTGAAACGCCACCAAGGCATTGGCAAGCTTGGTGGCAGCAGGGATGGGAGCCGCGTGGTCAAGATTGATGCTGCGGATGGTTTCCCCAAAGCCGGACACTGGGAAAAGGCAGAGAGCGATCCAATGAGCATGACGCATGAAAATGAAAGGGGTGGATCGCGTGGAATAAATCAAGGTGGAGACTGCAGCTTGCTTTGCAGTTGTTGCAGGGCGTTGACCCATTGCGAGGGACGATCTCCCAAGGCGTTTTTGTAGAGCGCGGGAGCAGGATCAGATTGCGCGACGCCATCTTTCGTAATCGTTAGCAGAACCTTGAGGGGATCGGAGGTGGCATCCAAGTGCACCACCACGCTGGTGTTGGCGTTGGCGCTGATCAATTCCGCCTGGTCCAACTTCGCCTGTTCCGCAGGGAAATTTTCCAAACCGGTCCATTGCCAGGAAATTCCGGGGATGGTGGCGACTTGACCGCCGCCCCGCAACTGATCGCCAGCGCCTGTGGTGGTATGGTTGGTGGAGGGGTTGCCATTTTGCCAGACGAGCAGCGCCACGATACAAGCGGCGGCCAGGGAACCGCCCCAAGCCATCATATTACGGGAGGAGAAGGCCTCGGTGATACGACTCCACAGGCTGGAGCTTTCCATAGTGCGAGCGGCTGCTTCTGGAGCAATGCCGAAGGTCTTTTGAATGTCGCTTAACAAATCCGCTGGCAGGGGCGGGGCAGACTCACCGTGATCCGGAGTCGCCTGGGTGGCCAGCCAAGCGAGGACTTGCTCCGACTGCGGCTGCGTGGAGGCAGGCGTGGCGTGTTGAGTGTTCGCGGGGTGATCTAGTTCTGGTGTCATCGGGTATGGAGTAGTTGGGTTCTACCAAAGATGATCGGATTGGCGGGGGCTGATTTGCAAAATAGTTGAGATTTATTTCACGGAAGTTGAATTCTACTCGCCAGGGTGGCGATCATTTCGTCCACATACTCGTTGAGCCGACGTCGCTTGGTGGCCGAAGAGGCACTGGCTTTTACGCCAAGTTCCTTTAGCACCGCGGGTTCTTCAATGAGCTGCATTCGATTCGCGGACTCCAGCACGTAGAGCCGCATGAGCACATTCCACTGGAATTCGGAAAGACAATCCCGGCATTCTTGGTAGCAGGTGTAGAAAGAAAATTCCTCACCTGGAGCGGCATCCGGGCTGGGCACCTGCTCGACTTCCTCTCCTGAAACCAAGCCTCCCGGACCAGGAGATCGTTTCTGCGCGGACTTGGCGCGCAGGTAATCGGTGCCCACATTTTTCGCCATCGCGTGGAGCAACGGCATGAGTTCCTCGTAAACATGAATTGTATCCAGCGGACGAGTTACGCCATCAGCGCGGGGTTTGAACAGCGCCACCAAGGTGTCCGAGAGCACATCCTCAATTTCCTCCTGCGGCACCCCCAGCGATTTCATCGTCTGCCAATTGCGCTGGCGGAAATGGTTCAGGGTGGTTTGCCAGGCGGTTCCGGCTGACTGGTCTTGTTGAAGCTGCCGCAAATGAAGCCCCGGCGGATCGGTGGCCGCAGGATCCGCCCAGAGTGCAGGCGCATCGGCCGCCAAGCGCGCCGAGGCTACCGTCACTAAGGTCGCTTTGCGGGTATTCGACCGCAGGAATTCCACGATTTCTGGCAGCGAAGTCAGCTTGCGTCCATCTGCCAGCAAACGTTGGAAGACTTCGCGCGCGATTTGCTCCGCTTCTGGCGCAGGCACACAAATCCCTGACAGCGGACGGCGCGCGATGGCGAAGCTGTCCGACCATAATTTTGTCCATGTTGATTCCGGGAAAGCCATGATTCGAATAATTAGAAATGGCATACCCACTGCGGGGCCGTCCAGCGAAATCATGGATAATTGAACGAAAACGACATTTCTACTTCTGATTCCATCCAGGTCGATTGCTTTCAGAACCCTCGTGATCAATCAAATTTCCAGATAAATTTTTCGTGAGAGCACGCCAAAGGAATCGCTGGATATTTCACAAAGCGCATTCTAAGATCCGCCAACCCAATCACGCCACTCACTCCTTGCTCCACATGAACCTCATTTCTCTGACCCGCCGTCACTTGATTCCCGCACTCGTGATCGCCTGCCAATTAGCTTTGATTCCCGCTATTCACGCTGAGACCAACGGCCTGGCGGCCACGGTCAATGGTCGTGCGATTACGAAGGCGGAAGTGGATGAGCAGATCAAGAACCAAGTGCGGGCGATTGATGCGCAAGTGCCGGACGTAGCCAAGCGCGCCGAGCTTAAAAGCAAACTGCGCAAGGAATCATTAGACTCCTTGATTGACCGGGAGTTGATGCTGGCTGAATACATTAAGCTGAGCGGCGGCCAGCCTGTGAAGCCACAGTATGTGCAGGAAGACATTAAGGACTTCATCAAGCAAACCTACGGTGGGGACAACGACAAATTTTTGAAGGAACTAAAGCAATTCGGCATGACCCTGAAGAAATTCAGCGAGGTGCGGGAGAAGATGCTCATCGTGCAGATGATGCGTTCCCATGTGACCAAGGAAGTTGGGGTCCCCACGCCAGACAAAAAGGCTGAGTTCATGAAGAAGCACAGCGATATGTTCCGGGGCACCGAATACATCAAACTGCGCTCCATTACGGTCAGTAAATTCGGCGGAGCACCCGGCACCACCCCAGACGACCAGAAGAAGCTGATCAAAGAAATCCGCCAGCGGGTGATCAAAGGTGGGGATTTTGCTTCCGAAGCCAAGACCTACTCCAACGACTCCCATGCTTCCAGCGGTGGCGACTGGGGCACGATAGATCGCAGCGCCA
Organism: Verrucomicrobiales bacterium; assembly: GCA_031411295.1. Classification (GTDB taxonomy): domain Bacteria; phylum Verrucomicrobiota; class Verrucomicrobiia; order Verrucomicrobiales; family V1-33; genus JAGNEJ01. Next base: position 77,886 of record JANOAV010000189.1, read on the forward strand.
TGTCGGCCCGCATGGCTGCCGCCGCTTTCGCCCTTGATGCCAAATCCATTAGCGATATCATCGAAGACGAAGAGAATTACTATCTGTTTTATGTCGAAGCCAAGCAACCGGGCAAAATGAAGCCCGCCTCTGAGATCGAGCCAGAGTTGGAGAAACTAGTCCAGAATGAAGAACGCACGCAGTTGCTAAAAGCTTGGTTGGATCGCGCTCGGAGCAAGGCCAATATCAAGAAGTTCTAAATCCAGGCGACAGGTAGTCCTGCCTCGCTCTGACGGCAGTAAGCTCAGCGCGTAAGATTTTTCTTGCACGTTAGGCTGGCCGTGTTATCTATTCTGCATTCCTACACGGAGGTTCCCTATGACAACTACCCTCACAACAAAATCGGCCACGGCGTTCTCTGCAATGAACGCTGGCTGGGTGAGTGCGCTCTAAATGTTGTCGGCGGGTTCGGATTCATTAATCACCGGAACGCTCACAACGTTCAACCTGGGGTTCACTTGATCAGCCAGCGCTGACTCCAACTAAATGGGTATTCCTTCGAATGCCCGTAATTTCTCCTCCACGTGATACCGTGGGGAGATTGGTAAATGACACCCTTTGACTGCGGCTTGGTAGCCGTGGTCGCTTGAACTTATTATATGAAATCATCGACTCGATGTTCCGCGCAGGAAATTCATCCTCTCTGCGCTGAACTCCGCCCGGACGACGGGCTCCCTCCGCATCTCACGAAGCGGAAAGAACAACGGGAAAACCGCGGTCCTCACGAGGGCCGCTCCCAACAATACTGCAAAGCTGTGTGGCGTGCGCTGGATGCTGGCTTAGCCAGCGCCTGTGGCGACCCGCGCTTGAAATCCCTCGCGATCCTCTCCGTGGAGCCACTCCCCGGCGGATCGAAACTCATTGTCGTGGTCTCAGCTCCCGTAGCTGATCGCGCGGAACTTAGTGCGCTGGAGCAAGCCTTGCAAAAGGCCTCCGGCCTGCTCCGCTCCGTCGTTGCCAGTGACATCCACCGCAAGCGGGCACCCCATTTAACCTTCCGCGTGGTGCCTGAAACTTAACTAATCCCCCACCCTTCCCGACACCATTCTGTGCTTGGGACGGGTGGGCCACTTAACTTTATGAACTTACTGACTGAATCAGATTTACTCCTGGCGGGTTGGCTGCACGGCCCGCAACTTGAGCAAATGCTCACCGCCGTGGCAGCCATGGAAGCCCGTGGCATCCAGGATCGCGCTTACGCAATGAAACTGCTGCGACGTGATTTCCCGCCGCCCGAACTCAAGCTCCAGATGCGAACGGAAGCCGCCCCGCTGGCGGAAGCCATTGCGGCCACCAATGCGCAGGACGAGCAGAACATCGGGGCGGTGCGTCGCTACATGGATCAACTGCTGCGGGTGCCGATCATCCAGCGTGGAGCCATCATGCCCGACGCCTGTCCAGCAGGTTCTGCCGTGGCTAACATTCCCGTCGGTGGCGTGGTGGCCGTGGAGCAGGCCATCATTCCCAGCGCTCACAGCGAAGACATTTGCTGCTCGATGTATGCCAGTTTCTACCAATCCAACGACCCGATCGCAATCCAGTTGGATACTCTCATGCAATCCACTCGCTTCGGCCAGGGAGGCCGTAAAGAGGAGGATTGGGTGGCGCATCCGGTCTTATCAGAACCGGTGTGGGACAATCAGTTCCTGCAAGGATTGGAACGCCATGCCGCCATGCATCTGGCGGACCAGGGGGATGGAAATCACTTTGCCTATCTGGGGAAAGTAGCGCTCAGCCCCGCTCAGCTCGACCGACTTACCCAAGCCGGCCATACCGAACTCGCAACCACTCTGGCTGCGGCTGACGGAAAATGGAACGTGCTCGTGACCCATCACGGCAGCCGCGGACTGGGGGCTCATGTTTTCAAGCGCGGCCAAAAAGCGGCAGAGAAAGCCACGGCCAAGATTGCCGCCGGTATGCCCACCGCCGCCTGCTGGTTGGATGTGACCACCGAGGAAGGGGAAGCTTACTGGGAGGCGCTCCAATATGTCAGTCGCTGGACCCGGGCCAACCACCAGTGCATTCATGCAGGCTTTGCCCAGCGACTCGGGATCACCCTGGCCGCAGCCGTGGGAAATGAACATAATTTCGTCTGGCAACGCGGCCGCACCTTCCTGCACGGAAAAGGTGCCACCCCCGCATGGCCGGACGAGCAGGGGCGGCCTCAGTTGGGACTCATTCCGCTGCACATGGCGGCCCCGATCCTCTTGGTGCTAGGGCGGGATAACCCAGAGTATCTCAGCTTCGCCCCCCATGGTGCTGGCCGCAATGTTTCCCGCAGGACAGCGGTGAAACCCTACCGTCAGGAAGATGGATCCATCGAGCCCAAGGAGCTTCAGCGCTTGGTCAAGGAACAAACGCCAGACTTGGATATCCGCTGGTGGCACGGCAAGGCCGATCTGAGCGAGACCCCACTAGCATACAAATCGGCGGCCCAGGTGCAGGCGCAAATTGAGCACTTCCAGTTAGCCGAAATCATAGCCGAGATCCAACCGCTCGGCTGTATCATGGCTGGCGATGCCGGACCGCGTCCGTGGGCTCGTGAATTGGAACTGACGCCCAAGCAAAAACGCCAGATCGAGCATCGCTCGGATCGTCGCAAATCACGGCAGAGTTTGCTGCACTGGGACGAGGACGAATGCAGAGCTACCGCCCTGCAGGATGGCGTCTCCGACGCAATAGCCAGACCGATCCCATGAGCCCCTGCATCGTTACGGCTCGGGCTTCTGGAACGCTCACCGCATTAATCTGCACCTGCATACTATTCAAGAGCGCGGCATCCGCTCCCTGGAGTCCGTAGAAACGGATTTCCAATGGCGCGTCCCCTCGGTAATTCAAATTCGCAAAGTCCCAACTGTAGGCGCGCCCCTGCGTATTGAGCCCGCCGCGCGAAGTCGTGATGGCGCTGGTGAAATTGTCTGCACTTGTGCCTGCCCATGCTGTCGTGGCGAGGCTCAGGGTGGAGGCAATCAGATCCACTTTGACCGAGGAAAACATCAAGGCCGAGGATTTATCGATCTTCAGAGAGACGTAAGACGCATAAGTATCCAGCGTGGGGGAGCCCTTCCCCAAGCTGAAGGTGTGCTTGGTGCTTCCGATGCCCGATGGGGCGAATCCCTGCTGTAGCATGGCACCCTCTTTGCCCCGGTTCCATGGCTTGCTGGCATCAATCAATCCCCAACGACTGGTCGAAAGTTCATCATCCCCATAGTTGGCTGCACTGAGAGTAAACGTCTTTCCACTGCTGGTCGTGCGCAGTAGCATCGACTCTCCGTCGGCATACCTCGAGTCGATCAGCTTTTCCATTCCTGTGCCTAATAGATTTAGCGACATCATGGCAGCCTTCGTCACGGATGCCCCGAACAGAAGCGCGAGCGTGATGATAGAGCAAGTAAATCGACTGAATTTTGAACGCATAAACAATAATATCAATAATTACTATCATCAGTGAAGCGGGATTGCAAGCGTTGAGTAGAGATATTTTTGCAATTTAAGTATCTTTGCAGTGCGAATGCTTGGAAAATCTGAAATTTCTCTTGCATTAACCATCATAATCCGTAAGATTATCGAATTCGATATGCAAAATCGCAAAAATATTATCTCATCATCCTTTCCGCGTCTTCTCGCTCTCATCGGGACAGCGGCCATTTTGATCGATCACAGCTGTGCAGCAACCAGCGCATGGACGGTGGATCTGAGCTTCGACGCTTTCGCTGGGCAGCCGGGAGGTTTTGCGGACGCCACCAATGCTCCGGACACCCTTCGGAACCAGGCAAATTCGGGGATCCTGACTCGGGCTTATGATGTCGTTCAGGAGGGCCCGGCCAATGGGCTGAGCGGGCAACCAACCTATACCATGGGCCAGGATGGGGTTAATGACCTGACTATCCGCACCCTGCTCTTGGATGGCTCTACCGGCCGCTGGGCGAAGGTGGCAGCCGAGCAACGCCGAGGAACCTTGCGCATGAGCAGCTTGGTTGATCTTGGAACGAGCGGTGCCGGGGATTTTGCGGTCGTTGCCTTTGAGGTTAGTTTCGCGAGTTCGTTGGGGGTGTCGGCAGATCAATTGGCGATTCGTTTGGCCAGCGCCAATGGTTCGAGTCAGCTTTATGAATGGTCCATGGTTACGGCAGGAGGATTAAATGACGCTCCGTTTTCCCTGGCTCAGCTTGGGACCTATAACGGTGGCATCTATAATGCAGACTCTCCGCAGTCCTTGGGCAATGGGGACGCACTTGCGACCGGGCGCTCCATTTCGCAATATCTCGCTGGAGCACCAGCTTCCGCTAATCCCAGTGGAGGAGCGGTCGCCAATGGATGGTGGGCAATCGATGACTTCAATACCCAAGTTCCTAATGGCGACGAATCCTTCGGGGTGAACGGGGGCGATGGCCCATTGAGGACAACCAAACTATCACTGGTGAGAGCTTGGGCCTCACGGGGCAGCCCCTTACCAGTTTTACGGTTTGGTTTGGTCTGCATGACGTGGCCTTTGACACCAATGGAGATGGTTTCACCCTGACCGAAGCCACCCCTGCCGCCTCCTTCACTGGACTATCGTTTGGCTCCAATTTAACCACTGTGCCAGAACCCACGGGGACGTTCTTCTTGCTCTTAGGATTAGGTGGCTGTGGCCTCCGCAGAAGGAGATGATGCTCGTTTGCGCTCAGCGTGAGCACCCAAACCCCGAGATTTTGGCGGTTCTGGCCGTCGCCTACACCCTTATCAATTGTGATTGGGTTGGTCGATCATTCGCACCTGATTGGCTAGATTTTTGCAAATGTGAATTATTTTAGTTGCGGAAATTATAGAAATTATTAAAGTTCACTTAATAATAATTTTAATATTTCCGTCACTCACATCCGATCCACTGCATGTCTCTAGCCAAGGCCAGAAAAATTATCCGTCGCAATAAGAAGGGAGAAGCTCAGCGTCTGTTTGAACTTCCGCCGATTGAGCGTCGGACCAAGGCCTCGGAAGAAACGGAAGCAAGCGTGCCCATCGAGAGACTACGCGAAGAAATGTCGCTTTTTCGGGAAATGTTCGAGCAATTCCTGCTGTTTCGCCTTACGAGCAAGCCATCAGCCGAGTCTGCCCCCAAAAAAGTCTGGACGCCCCGCTCCGAAGAACCTCTGGAAGCACTCTACCGCCGTCGCGTGTATCCCGTGCAGCTCGTCCGCGGACGGGTGGAGTTCGCCTGTCCGGCCTGCCAACGCCCCACCGAGCTTGCGGCAGAGCAAACCGGACAAAAGGCCCGCTGCCCACTCTGTCATTCAGCCATTACCGTGCCGCGTCCCGGCCGATCCCTCCGGGGACTGAATATGGAGCGGGACGTTGAGTCGTTACTGCATCCAGAGCGCTTCCAAGCGGTGCCCGCGCACGGCTGGGCCGGGATGCGAAAAAAGCATTTCCGGCAGGCGAGAATTCTCGCATCACTCTCCGTGGTGCTGGCCATGCTTTTGATTAACGGTTACCGCAAGCTGCAAGGCGGGCGGCTGGAGCCCTTCGGTGTCACTCCGACCATCGCCACCTCCATCCCGGACTCCCCATTGACCGCCGCAGAGCAAATCGTGCGGCAATACTTGGCCGCCGATGGCATTCACGCCAAGGCATCCTTCGTGCGTGATCCAGAGCGGGTCATGCCCCTCATGGATGACTACTATGCGCGGCATTCCGGTAGCGTGCCTGTGACTTGGAAATCCATTCAAGCGCAAGAGACTGGATTTTATTCCGGCAGCGAATTACTTCATCCCAGCACCAACGTGAAGGTAGAGACGGTGTCTGGCAATCGGCTCGACTTCACGGTAGAACACACCCCTCAGGGACCCCGCATCGAGTGGGAAAGTTCCCTGGGCTACAGCCCTCAGGAATGGCCCGCCGTGCTGGCGGCCAAAGCCCAATCGGCCCCCATGCGCGTGCTGGCCGCCTTGGATGATTACTACAATTTCGACTTTGCCGATGAGCGCGCCCAGATGTGCGTCCGCTTGCAGGACCCGGAAAATAATGAATTACTGGGATATGGTTACCTGGAGCGTCAACAAGCCGCTGCCGTCGCATTGCGCGCGATGCTGGAAGATGCCTCGCCAGAATCTCCCCGGCCAATTGTCGTCGAGGTTACTGCCACGGAACATTCCCAGGATACCAAGCAGGTGCGAATCGTAAAGGTTCTGAGCGACGGCTGGCGCACCGGTTTGCCAACGATGGCGAGTGCCCGTTAGAGTTATTGGGGGCCCTGCGCTGCTTTCCAATACCGATAGTATCATGCCGCAGGCTCAAATCCGTCCAATTTCACACACGGCGGCTAAATTTCCACATTCCGGTTTACAAGCGCTCTGCCCTTTTTAAATTCTCTGGAAGTTGCACAACCGCCATGGGCATGTCTTTATTGCGAAATAGTTCTGTGACCCCCATTAATTCATGTTTCCAGCCTCCCTATTAATCATCGCTGTTGTCATTTTCCGGTGCGCCGTTGGAGCCTCGGACGATGCCACGCGACTTATGCTGGCGAACTTTTCCCCCTTGGCCGCCATGACCGTCTGCTCGGGGGCCTTTTTCCCACGGAAATGGGCTTTGTTGGTGCCCGTCGCTGCGCAAATTTTGTCCGATATCGGCCTCCACCTGATGGGGAAATCCATCTCCTGGTCCTTCTCCATCGTCCTCGTCGTCGCCTACGTCGTCATTGCCGCCGTCGGGCTGCTGGCGAAGAAGCCTTTCACACCTTCGAAACTGCTCGGAGCGTCCTTAGTCGGGACGCTCCTTTTTTATGTCATCACAAATACCATGGCCTTCTGGCAGGATCCTGGCTATGTGAAATCATTGGCTGGCTGGGTGCAGGCCTTAACCACCGGCATCCCCGGCTACCCACCAACGTATCTTTTCCTGTTTAAATCCATCGGTGGAGACCTGTTCTTCACCGGCCTCATCGCCTTGTTCGTTACTCGCGCCCAAGCGGCACCCGCCGCCGAAGCCGAGGAAGAACCCGCCGCCGAACCCACCGAAGCCTAATCAGCCATCCACCATTTCCCTCACTTCGTATTCACCCGAGTCCCCACCTTAGTTTCCTCACTCCCGCCTTATGAGCACGACCACCACCATTGACCCCACCGACTTCGCCTCCTACGCCATCAATGCCAAGATGACCGCTGAGGAGAAAATTCACATCCTCGCTGAAATGATCCGTGTGCGCCGCTTTGAAGAAGCCTCCATGGAACAATACCAAGCCGGCAAAATGGGCGGATTCCTCCACCTCTACAACGGCCAGGAAAGCGTCGCCATCGGTCAGATCAGCCTGCTGGGCGAAAACGATCACGTGATTACCGCCTATCGCGATCACGCCCATGCGCTCGGCATGGGGATGGGCATGAATGAATGTATGGCGGAACTCTTCGGGAAAATCACTGGTTGCTCCAAGGGCAAGGGCGGTTCGATGCACTTCTTCGAGCCTGAGAAAAACTACTGGGGCGGCCACGGCATCGTCGGAGGCCAAACCCCGCTGGGTGCAGGCATCGCTTGGAACATGAAACTCAATGGCAAAAAAGGCAGTTGCCTCTGCTACATGGGCGACGGAGCCATCAACCAAGGTGCCTTCCACGAAGCGCTGAATTTGGTCGGCCTGCTCGACATCCCCGTCATTTACATCATCGAAAACAATGGCTATTCCATGGGCACCAGCCAAGCGCGCTCCAGTGCCTGGAAGAACAGCCTCGCCTATCGGGCTGACGGCTACAACATCATCTGGGACATGATAAATGGCTGGGACATCTACGAAGTCCGCGCCAAGACCCAGATCGCCATCGACCGCGCCCACAACGAAAGCCGCCCGACCGTGATCGAAGTCGCCACCTACCGTTACCAGGGCCATTCCGTGGCTGACGCGAATGCCAAGAAGTATCGTTCCCCAGAGGAAATCGAACGTTTCCAATGTGAATTCGACCCCATCAAAGTCTGGCGGGATCGGCTCTACGCCGAAGGCACCCTGACGGAAGAACGCTACAAAGCGATCGATAAAGCCGCCAAGAAAGAAGCCGCCGATTCCGTCGTCTTCGCAGAAGAAGGTGCCTACCCCACCGTGGAAGACATCACCAAAGACGTTTACTGGGAAGTGGATAACGATACCGAAGCTGGCCGCACCGGCCGCCACTTCTTCAACGATTAATTTCCCTCGTTGCCTAACTTCCTCATTTTTTAATTTTCTCACTCTCTTATTTCCTAATCAGCAATGCGCCAGATTACCTACCGTGAAGCCATCCGTGAAGCGCTCGATGAAGAGTTAGCCCGGGATAAAAACGTCATCCTCATGGGCGAAGAAGTTGCCCAATACAACGGAGCCTACAAAGTTACCCAAGGCCTCTGGGATAAGTGGGGGGACACCCGCGTCATGGACATGCCCATTTCCGAAGCTGGATTCATCGGCATGGGCATTGGAGCTTCCATGCTCGGCACCCGCCCCGTCATGGAACTCATGTTCTGGAGTTTCGCCTACGTGGCCTTCGATCAAATCATTAACAACGCAGCCAGCGTGCGCTACATGAGCGGTGGGAAGATCAATTGCCCCATCGTCATCCGCGGCCCCGCCAACGGCGGCACCAGCGTGGGCGCCACCCACAGCCACACCCCGGAAAACTTCATCGCCAACACCCCGGGCCTCAAAGTCGTGTGCCCCGCCACCGCCTACGATGCCAAAGGCCTCATGAAAGCTGCCATCCGTGACAACGACCCCGTCTATGTCATGGAATCCACCGTCCTCTATGGCGAACTCTGGGACGTGCCCGAAAACAGCGAACTCCCCGATGGCGAACTCATCATCCCCCTCGGCAAAGCCGACATCAAACGCGAAGGCACCGACATCTCCCTCATCGCCCACGGCCGCAGCGTCATCGTCTGCCTAGCCGCCGCCAAAATCCTCGAAGAAGAACACGGCATCAACGCCGAAGTCGTGGACCTCCGCAGCATCCGCCCCCTCGACCAGGAAACCATCCTCGAAAGCGTGCGCAAAACAAACAAAGCCATCTACGTCGAAGAGAACAAACCCTTCTGTGGAGTCGGCAGCCAGATCGTCAGCATGATCCAAGAACACGCCTTCGACGACCTCGATGCCCCCGTCCTGCGCATCAGCGCCATCGACGCCCCCGCCATCTACAGCCCCCCCACCGAAAAACTCCAACTCCCCTACGCCAGCCAAATCGCGGACAAAGTCCTAACGATCTGCGAGCCGGCGTATGCTTGAGCGGGCGTTGTGGGATTTCTCCGCAGCTTTAACCTAGGAGCAACTAGCGGTTCGTGCGGCTTTGTGCCGCGCGGAAAAGTCCAGCATACATTTCCATGGCCGCAGGGTTCCAAATATCATTGTGACCACTGATAATTTCTTTATCACAGTTGATGACCCAGTAGTCGGAATCCTTCATTGCGGGGACCTTCCCCCCTATGCTATATGGCGTGCTTGGAGATTCAATTTCCAACCGCCAAACGGCGGCAGGAAGGTGTCCCGCTGAAGTGAAGAACCTGTCATGGTCAGTTACGTTGGCAGCCAAGTTCGCACTCATCACGGCATCGTGGCTCGTGTCTGATGGCAGATTTGCACCTGGCTGTTTCACGATCCAGTGGTTGATTAAAAGGGGTTGGTGACCGGGTGTTTTGTTGTAAAATGCGGACTGACGTATGGGATCATGATCTGGGAATCCAGCTTGGCCGGGATCAACCAGAACTCCATTTGTATATTTCCGCTGGAGGCTGGGATCAAGAGGGGCTAGGAGATTGCCGATGGGGTGGACCTTCCCAGTGGCCCAATCTGCGGTTGAAGTGACGGAAATAATGACCGGGGCATCTGAGGTTGGATTGCCACTGCGCTCTAGGCCCCTACGGTAGGCCATCAGGAAGTCCCGCATTTCTTTGGCGTAAATCGATGGGGCAGCGGAATTTACTAGCAAGACCAGATCGAAGGGCATTGCGGGTGCCTGCATCCCCTGCACGCTTTTATCCTGCCACATCATCGTCAGTGCACCCGTCATGGCTTGACCCAGGGATCGTTCTAACATCAGTGCTCCGAAAGAGTGTCCCAACACTACGACACGATTGCTTGGAGCCTTGCCGAAGCCCTTGGCCGCAGCCGCGTAAGTAAACGCAGCCCGCGCGATTGGAAGTCCGCAAACTTTGCTTTCAGCAGCAGCTTTCCGGTTCCAATAGCTCAACGTTTCAGGAATTGTCCCAGTCATGGCAAACCTGCGTTGATATTGAGCGGCCACGATGGGTTCCGCACCATAGAACTGCTGCGTAGTCAGCAAGTTTAAGTTGGATTTCCCTTGGTCCACATAAGGCTTGAAGGAATTCCCACGCCAGCCCAAATACACTCCATGCACTCGCAGGCCTTTAGCTCGAATTTCCTTGCTAGCTGCTAACTGACCCAGGAATGCGTTAAACTCAATCACATCCCCAGATTGCGAATTATTTTTCCACCCATGGCAATAGATCATTACCAAGACCCGCTGGCCAGAATCCACCATGGTTCTGATACGTTCCTCACAATCTCTGTGCTGCTGGAAATCTAAAAAATCCCCCCGTTCATCAAACTCTACGAAGGAGCAAGAAATCGGAACCCCGTCCGAGTTTTTGCCTTCAATGTAAGCGCTAAGCCCTTGCGGATGCAGGCTTCCAGGCTTAGAGTGGAGTCGCATGGCTTTACCGTTCGCAGCGCATCCTGGGAGGAGAAAAAGGATGCCAGCAAGGAGAACGAGCGACCCGAGCGCAATGGTGAATGTTGAATTGATAATCATAAATTTAATTTTAGTGCGAGTTTACAAATAATATTCAAAGAACAACGGTGTCTCAAACAGTCCTAAACCAGTAGCGGGATCACCTGCAATTTTGTCGTTATCCGTGCGAGCAAAGGCAACGCATTTTTCTTCAAGTCGATCAACCAAACCGGGGAGAGGCATGTGCAACCAGCCTTTGGTTTCATGGGCGACTTTTTCATCTACGGGCATCATGGCTACTAAATTCGGACTCGTCATGCGCTCTAGCCCTTTCTCCCGTAGGGTAGCATTATGGCTCCCATGATGTCCTACTTTATAGAAAATTGTGCGTGCAAGCAAATCAGCCGCTTTCACCTCTTGCTTCACGCCTTGGCCATCGGTGACTTTCCAAGTGTAATCGTCCCATGAAAGCCAATTTCCAGCTTGAGCATCCCCGACGAACAACAGCACTTCGCCTGTCTCAACGAGCTCGAATGCTAGCACGAGACTAGTATTGTTGGTATCGTTGTCTAGTTGCAATGCGAGACGTTCGCCCACGGCTAGCCAATCACCATCGATATTGCGCCACGACTCATCTGAAGAAAGATACCTCTCACTCGTCGCTTTGCAATCACTGGCAGCCCGCCGGAAAGTGGGGGCAAAAGGTTGAGCGCGGGCTGCTGAACACGGCGTTTCCTCTATGCCCAAGGCCGCCGAATAGGCGTCCGCTAGGCTCATGTCTTGGCCTGTTAGTCCGTAACCTTGGCCCTTGCCGGGATTCGTCTTATGCAGTTTGGTTTTATCCTCCGGCGGGCCGAGCACATAGATGCGAACGCCATCCACGCCCGGAATTGCCAAAGGCTTGCTTCCCGGCTTGAAGGTCTGCTGCTTTTTGATTTTACCTTTGAGATAATCCAGCGCCGCCTGCGTGCCGCCTGCAGGCGCTCCCCCATCTCCGTCCCCTGCAATGCCTAGGAAGCCCAACAGTGCTTCCATACGTTGGATGCGCTTGGGGCTGACTTTGAGCTTTTTGAGTCTGGCCTTGGTCTCGGCTGAGGCCTTTTTCTTGGCTTCGCGTTCTTTTCTCAATTGCTGGGCAAGGTCATCCTTCGGGTCTTCAGTCCATGCCAGCCAAAGTTGTCCAAAATCGATTTTATCAAAGCTGCCTTGCGCTTGGCCTGTGGTGAATCCTGAAAGATGATCCCAATGCTCGTGAGTAATGACCAGCACATCGATTTTCCCATCAGTCTCCGCACGCAGGTCCTCAGCCACTTTTTCCATGATGGCAGCAGGGTTTTTGGTTCCCAGAACAACTCCGCAGTCTATCATCAAATGCACTGGCGTGCGGTCCTTCTTAGGAAATGTTAGTAGGAAACAATCCCCCAGACCTTGGCGATACATGCGGATTCGAACGCGGAATTTCGTAGGGACTTCACGCTTACTGGCTGCTTTTGCAGCAGACTTGCGGGCCGTCTTTGCTGGCGATTTTTTTGCAGGCATAATTAGAGATAGTTTGTGGTGAATGTGTTAATACTCGGTGTGAAGCATCGCAAAAGGTTCCCCCTCATTGTCCATGCCGTAAGTGCTGGCTAGCGAGGCTGTCTGTGGATTTATCAAGGATTCAATAGCTGCGGTGATTCTACCTTCAGGGCCTTTTTGATTAAAGAGTGGCTTGCGCACCAAATACTGCACCATGCCTAGATCCAGATCGAAAATAAACGTGCAGCCACCCCAAATTTCGGGCCGTTTATTGTCATTGTCTTTCGGTCCTAGTGCACAATGCTGGAGGATGGTAAAGATGACTTGGTTAAGAGTCGTGCCGTCCGGACGTTGCCTGCGGACTCGCCAGAGGGAATGAACTTCAAAGCGCACGCTTCCTGAGCTTTCGATTGTGAAATCCAAGCCCGTCTGCTTTTGCAAAACCTCATCGTCAAATTCCCACCAAAACTTGGCTTGCAGATGAAAGTGGAGTTCGGCGCGTTTCAGCCGAGTAGCTTCCCATCGATCACGGCGTCGGTTAGCCCATCCAAGTTCCGAGAAGAAGGGCTTTAATTTATCACCAAGAGTGTGAATTTGATGATATTCTTTAATCGCATCTGCCGCATCCCAAGTGAGACTTTCTTCAGACAAGGAACGGAGCTTGGGCGGAAAAATGCCATGCTGTCTAAATGCATCAATAAAGGCTAGTCGGTAGCCACGGTCATCGCTGGGAACCACGTCCCGATCCGCAGTGATCAACGCCCTAAGATAGTCCCCGAAGGTGATGTCCACGGGTGGGCAATAGTCCAGAGCGCGGATGCACATTGTCAGGATTTGGCCAGCGGTCTTCACTGCTTCCTTGGCAAGTCTATTTACTAGGTCTGGGTGGAGTTCTCCTTCTTGCAAAATTCCCGTGCCTCCGCTGGCAATTCTGCGGAGGTCTTTAATTCTCGAGTTGTAAATGGTGACGAAGGCATCGAAAACTGCAGAAACTAGGATGGCACCTCGCCCATGAGGCTCCAACTCGTCAGCTAGTTTGCGGGGATCCGGTGCCCGCCGTTCCCATTTTCCCGTAGCCTCGTTTTTCTCGCCTAGAGCATCGCGTAAGGACTCCCGGTTTCCCGTGGCCCGTCCGAATTCCTGCGCTAATTCCCCCAAAAGGTTATTGGTTTCCAAATCACCTCTGGTCTTGGCAATCTGATGTTTCACTACCTCCAAAAAAGTAAAGTGTTGGAAGAGGGCTACAATGTCTGCAAAAGCTTCGTGAAATGCCAATCCGTCTGGCTGAGTGACTTCCATGAATTTAGGATAAATGCCATCCAGAATCGCATGGGTTGTTTCGTGCGCGATGATGTCGTGTGAGAGGCACCCAAAAACAATCCCACCGGGATAGTAAACGGCACCGCCTACCTCTGACGCTGGGAAATAGCCGAAAAGCAGTGCTTTCTTGGAGGGGGAGTAATAAGCATTGGCCTCACGGAGCGCATGGGGATACACCCGCAGTCTTTCTACGAACATACCCAGTTTTTGTTTCTCGCTCAGTTCGCCCCAAGTCGTTCCCATTTCTTCTGGAGTGCGATCCGACCACATCACGGGGCGTCCTAATGCGCGCTCAAAATTTTTGATCGTAGTCATGACCACAGCATAAACCATTTGCTGATGGAACTGCGGATTGGAGGAGAGCGGCGGGAGACCATCCTGTGCTAAGAGATGCGGATGGTCTAGATCTACTGGTTCATACCAAGCATCGCTAGGAGGATCGACATCTACGACTTCCACATAATCCCCCACCGGGCCGGGAGCCAGACTTTCCCACGGAACTGTATAGACTCGTTGATTGATCGCTGCGGTATCCAAATTCGAGGACAGGCTAGGATCGAACGAGAAGCCCCTCAATTTGCGAAATTGAGGCTTGTGCTTGAGATTCGGCTGTGGTGCCGCAGATGATTTTTGAGATGCTTTTTTTGCAATGGTTTTGCTAGGCATGGTATTAGTGGAGTTTCGGTTCGCAAGGTTGTAGGCCAGACACTCAAACAGCCCAGTCGGCCGCATCGTCGTATTCGGCCCTAGTGGATTTCACGGAGATGTGGCAGTGTTCCTCGTGCGGGTTGGTGCCGTTGTATTTACGCCAAGCCCACGGCTTGGCAGTGCCAATGGCTCCAGAGTTGGCGATGCGGCGATTCGAGATGATGTATTTGACCCGTGAGTCTTGAGACTTGCGGATGGTCTCCGCCAGCGCACCAGCGTCCGGGCCAGTCTTGGGATCATGAGTGATGTCTAATGCGGTGACGACACCTTCATCCACCCACGGGTTATGATCAGAGTTCCGGTTCTGGTGACTCGTGTCGCCGATGGTGCCATCATTGCCTTTCTTACGGTTCGGCCATTTAGCATTGACTTGTTCCCGCAGCCTAAGTAGAGCCTTGGCCACACGCCAGTTATCATTTGCCGCACTGGCTTTCTTTACACCAAGACCAGATCCGACTGGGAGATGAGTGTGCTCTGGCGTTGTGGCATTAATACCGAGTTCCCGATTAGCTTCGCAGTCACACAAAACGAAGGACTTTTTTAATCTCTGCTCATCAACCGTAGGCTTCCAAATTGCTGGACGCTTGGATTTGTTTGCTTTTGAGGACATAATATTATTTGTTGATTATTTAGGTCGGCTTCACGTAGCGGAAAGCTTAAACATAAGCATACGCCAGCGTAGTGATGGAGCGCAGGCTGGTGGCTGTTTCCGGCCAGGGGTCCATGATGGCGTCGGGTCCAGTTAGGGTAGGGTTTTTACCGGGATGTGCCGTTTGCCACGTGGCCCATATTTTGTCGATCATTGCATGGTGGAGCCAGAAAATGGGGTCTGCGGGGGAGACTGCGATGCGGGCCATGGCCTCGCGACGCCCGTTTACTACACCCAGTTCCATGTGCACTTCGCCATGCGGACCGCTTTCCAGCAAATCCGTAAATGGCGTGAAGGTGGTCTGGCTCATAATGTTTATTAGATTTTTACGGGCGGGGATGGATGCATTTCGTTTGACGATCACAGGGCCTTGGCCAGGCACGTTGACGGTGGGCTTGAAGTTGCGAATCCACGTCGGCACTGCGGTGCCCGCAGTCCAGTCGAAGTAGGGAATGAAGCAGAGTGGATCAATGGCTTGGAGCATGCGTTCGAACTTCAGGAGGTAATCCCGATGCCACGGCAGGAAGCGCTGGGTGCCTACGTCAGGGGGCATGCCGGGGATGTGCATCCCGTGCATGTTGTGCCGCATGTCTCCGTGTATGGCCACCATTTTGCCATAGGGATTGGTGGGGGTGGCAAGCATGGTTGTGATAGCGTTGCGATACCGCGTCTGTTCGGCGGCGGTCATGGCGGTGGCGGATTTGCGATTGGTCATGTGGTGGATATTTTTGAGTTAGTAAATGTAAAAATGCTAGACGTGCTTCCAAGGGCCGAAGGCGTTTTCCTGCCCTTCCAAAGCAGGGGCCAATTCCGGATAGTGCGCCAGGATAACGCGTTTCATGCTGCGCTCCCGGATCCAGGTCATGCCGGTGGCGGTGTAGGTTTCCTTCTTGAAATCCGAGCAGAAGAAACGATCACTGCTGAGGCGTCGGGATGCCATTAAGATGAAGACACGGAAGGCCGTGTCGCTAAATCCGAAGCCTCTTGGGAGCACTTCTTTGGCTCCATTTTGTCGAGGATGGGCCTCGCAGAACATTCCCACCACCGTGTCCACTGCCTCCAAGTCATCCTCATACACTTCCTTGAGGTCACTGGCCAGGATGGGATCTCCTCCAGCTAGTTCCTCCCAAGAGGCCACAGGCTTAATGCGGAGGTGGCGGAGGAAATCGTTGTAGCGTGGCACGCCCCGCTCCCGGTCCCGGATGATGTCCACAGCGGCCAAGTCTAATTTCCGACGGATGCCGGTGGCTGGGTCTGGCGGCAGCTCCAAGTCACGCAAGAATTTCGGATAGTTGCGGATGGTGATGGCTCCTGGATGTGCCACGCCGAAGCTGTAGAGCGCATCCCGGAAGCTCTCCCGCTGCGTGAGCGGGGTGCGGGTGCGTTCGAAGGAAATATCGTGCATGGAATAATCCGTGCGATTCTGTGTCTTGAATTGTGTTATGCTAACGGAATCTGGAATCAATGGGTGTAATCGGTAAACGGTGGCAAATTCCTCTGTTAGAGCGAAGGGAGCGCCATGATGATCCACCTCCCGTCCCGGGATGCCCGTGAGAAGTAGTTTTAGTGCTCCTGTCCAATTCGGGGTGATGAGATCCAGCCAACGTGAGAAGCGCTCCCCGAACAAATGGCCGGCTATCCCCATCCAGTTGGCATCCAGTGCTAGCTGAATGGACGGATGGCCAATGATGCCGGGAGTCCATTCTACGGTATGAATTTTGGCCATGACCGCACAGTTGATGAGGCGTGCCTTTTGATAGATTTGGTCGTCATCGAGCCCTTTTTCGTTTTGCGCCAGCGTCTGGCAAATGGCATTGTGCTCCAGGGCGAAGAGCGTGTGCAGCAGTTCCAGGCCCAGCCACCAATTCTCCGTCAATCCAGTTAGAGTCATGCTCGTGGCTGGGTTCACTGGCAGTAAGTGTGTTTTAGGATCAACGTAGAGCTGGCCCAGGGGGCAGAGGTTGCCATCAGGCGCGGTGCGCAGCAGACGATTTTCTTCCGGGGTGTCTCCGTAGATTTGGGAACCGTCCCACCACTGAGGATTTTTGTTTTGATAGGCAGGGTATTCTGCATCGTTGGGAATCG
This sequence comes from Verrucomicrobiales bacterium, assembly GCA_031411295.1. Taxonomy (GTDB): domain Bacteria; phylum Verrucomicrobiota; class Verrucomicrobiia; order Verrucomicrobiales; family V1-33; genus JAGNEJ01. The sequence continues at coordinate 94,893 of JANOAV010000189.1, forward strand.
CTGGATTGACGGCATCTGGCTTGGTGCGTGGGACTACCATTTCGCCATGCAACCAGTCACCCGATGGTGGCACGCGGATGTCTTTCCCTGCATCCAGCGGTTCATTTTCATGCAGCATCCAGTCATGGACTTGAAACTGAATCCACGCGGCTGCTAGCAAATTGACTGTTGTGGCGGGGATGAATTCCTGGCGTGCCATGAGGCGTTGACTAATCAGCAAAGGGTCCGGCTTTAGCAGCTTGGCTGCGTCTTGGGCAGTAATGGTGCGGGGCACATTGCGACCAAAACGCGAGCCGCGGCAGCCCATGGCGCCATGGTTGGGATCGTTCTGCGTGCCGTTGGGCGTGCGGATTTTTAGAGCATCCGCACCGCTATGGAACGGACACCCTGGCTTCGGTTGCGTGAGATCGCCATCCGTATCGTGGAGATTTTCCTCCCGTAAATCGATGCGCAGCCCCAGCAGGTTGAGCACGCCCAGCCACTTTTCCAGCCAACTGCCCTCCGGTCCCTGGCGATGCCAGGGCACAGTTTCATTGATGCGACGGTAGTGGGCCGCAAGTTTCCGGTCAATGAAGCGGGAGATGGCACCTTGGTTGCCTGTGTAACGTGGATCTTTCATGGCGTTAGTCCTTGTAGTTATCATTAATGAATGCCGCCGACTCCGCTGCTTCATTGGCTTTTCGCTGGCTTACAGTAGGGCCGAAGGTTCCATCTTGAAAACAGAGCAGGCCCCAGCCGAAATTGCGCATATTAGTAAGAGTGGCTTGAGTTTCATGGTTAGTTAGTTGCTGGGCAGGGATCATGTGCTAGCCTCAAGAAATGCCCTTCAGTTCATTGAAGCGTGCGAAGGCGCGTTCCTTGATTTTGAGTTCAATGTTGGCGGGCGCGAGTTCAGCGCCAAAGGAACTGTGGGGGAAAACGAAGTAGAGCACGTCTTCGTCGATGCTAACGTCATGGATGAGCTTGCAGTGCCCGCTGCTGGATCGCTGGCAGGGATCGGGCGCGCGTGGCATTAGTTCCTCGTGCACGTGGATGGAACCCTCACCAATTTTATTTGGAGGTCCCATGTCGCCACAAATGGCCGCGCAGATTTCGTCCTGATAAATTACGATCACCACATCCCCAATTTGGATGGAAGGGTGAAATGGTTTCGTGGTATCATCTGGTGCGTGTGGGATCGCAATATACGGGACGGTTTCTGCTGGCAGGCCGCCTTTGTTTTTAGGGAATTGAAATGAAGTATCGTCCTGACCGTTGGCGGGGTCCAATTGTTTGCCAGTCTTCCGTCCAGGTCCAGCAGCAGGGCCGTCCGCATCCACGGCCATCTTTGCGCTCCAGAACACCGTGCCGTTGGGGAACTGCAGCAGTGCCTTGCAGCGGTTGGGGTCCTTGGTCCCGGTTTTATCAAATGCATCGAACCGTTTTTTGGCTGATACAGCGGTGTCTGTAGCCTGGTCGAAGGGGACTCCAGTTAGAAGTTTCTTGCTTTTGGTGGGCGGGTTAAAGCTCATAATAATTTAGAATTGGAGTTGGTTTGTTTACAGTTTTAAAATAGTGCGTGCCTTCCTCCGTGCTTTTGCGAAATGGCGTTGATGCCCGAGTGAATCGGGCAGCCGGACTTCGGCCGGGACAAATCGCCGTCCGTGTTGAGCAGGTTGTGCTTCCTCAGTTCCACACGCAAAGCGATGAGATTGGCCAGCCCCGTCCACTTTCGCAGCCGATACTATGGCCGCCAGCGATTGATGGAGCGGAACACCTTGACCAGCCTGCCGTCGATGAGCCGGGCGAGTGGGATCTCCTTGGTGGGGTGGCGTGGATCTCTCATAGCTGGGCGTTAGTTTGCGGCTGGGTTAGTTGGGTTGGAGTGAGTTTGGTTTTGCGTGTCAAAGTCCCTTCATGTATTCAATGAGCGCTTTGCGTTCCTGGTCAGTGAACTTGTGGATAGGTTCCGCAGGATTATCAGGATTCATCCGGTAGTCCTCGTGCCCGGCATTGCTATTGCCAGGAGCAGTTGCGTTGAACACATAGTCGCCCGCGTCAATGTAGCCGACGTTGATTGGGTCAAAGGTCAACGTCCCGGTCTTGAAAGTCTTCAACCGCTTATCTGCCGGTAGTAGCAACTGATCCAAATTCAGCACCGAGCCGTTGTGCAAGTATGGTCCTGTCGCCCAGATGCCGTTGAGAGGGCGGGCTTTGTATTCTGGTTTGAACACGGTGGTTTGTCCTGCAAGGGCGTCGAGCTTTTGCTTCGTATTGTCCAGCGCGAGTTTGATCTTGGCTTTGATGGTATCCTTCTCAGAGATGAACTCCGTGAGTTCGCCGGAAATCTTTTCCCCTGCATGTTTAATTTCTCCAGTGAACGAGTAGCTAAACTGGCCCACATCGTCCGGGTTGCTCAGCAACTTGCCGCCAACCAGCACGCGCTGCCCCATGTGTTGCAATAGATGAGCGATGGGTTCGATCGGTTTGATCTCTTTGGGAATGAGGCCGTCCAGCCATTTGCGGCCCGTAAAAACGCCGGAAGCCGTCTTACGCGTGGCAGCGCTGGTGGCCATGCCCGGGTCGGTGCCAACGTTGCTCATCTTGGCCTCGATCTTGCGGGTGTCGCTGGTGCGCTGGAATCCCGTCTCATGGCACCGCGCGCAGAAGCTCTTGAACAGCCCTTCTCCCTGCTTTGTCAGCTCGGGGTCTGTCTTGCCGATAGCATCCACCCACAAGGGTGACCAAAGTTGCCTCAGGGTGTTCTCGAGTTGAATCAGCCCCCTAAGATCAGCAGACGAGCGGTAACCTTTGACCAAGGGTGTTTTCTGGGAGGTATCCACATCAGCAAACACGCCGACCACTTCACCGATGTTTCTCCCCAGTGCCCCTACCTCTAAGCCCGCAACCACCGTGTTCTTGGCAGACCCGTTCCACTGCACACGGTCATGCTGAGGCGTGTCCCAGAGAAAAGGGTAGCTCGTGGGTGCGTCACACCGGGTCTCGGCATCAGGCACTTGCGCAAAACGCACCGCTACTTCGTTGAAGATCGCATTGAATGCATCCAGCCTTCCTGGGCCGCCACCCGCAGCCAAGTCATGGGGGAAGTTCCGCCGATTGTAAGCCGCCCTGCGCTCCACCAATTCAGCCAGATCGACCTGGAGGCGATCCTGCTCCGCCTGAGTCCCTTCTGCGCCAAGGACCCCCTGGGCAAACGCCTTCAGTTTGTCTGGCTTGCCCAATAAATCACGCAGAGCCGCCTCTAGGTCTGCCATCAGGCGGTGCGCATCTGCTTGGGCCTGCCCCCCGACGATGATCCACAGGGTTTTGTCCATTCTAAGCTGGCCGGTATGGCAGGCGGCACAGGTGAGGCCCACGTAGCCCCTGCCTTGCTTGTCCACGTTTTTCACAAAGCCAATGGGCAGCCCGTCTGGATTTTCTGCCTCTGGCTTGCGCGCAATGTAGCCCATCTGCCGCACATGATCTGCGTCCAGGAACGACGTCTCGGAGCCTGCCAGCTTCAAGTGGAGGAACCACTTGTAGGGCATGATTTGGGAGCCCTGCGTGGTGTTGTAGAACTTGCTAGACTCCGCATGACTCCAGTTTTGAGGCAGGGACTCCACCTTGGTAACCCCTGGTGGTGGCAGAATGTTTCTCGCACTCGCATCCTCCGCATGGGAGGTGAGGACGAGACCATTCAGGGCGGCAACGATAAGTGAGCGAGAAATTGATTTCATGAGAGTGTGGATGGCCAAGGGGGAATCGGTTTTTGTGCAGCGTGGATCAGACATGACCAGCCTGCGGCTCAAGGCACTGGGTAATTTTTGTTGGTGAAGTCAGCAGAATCCGCCGCCTCATTGGCTGCCCGCTGTGTAATTGTGGGATGGAAGGTAATTTCTCCACCTTCGAACTCGGCCCCCCAGCCGAAGTCCCTGACGTTCCACTGATTGGCTCGGAGCATCTGCGGGTCGACCTCTGAAATACCCGCCGGCTGTTTGAACGCAAAGGGAGATGGCTCAGCTAGCCCCTGCACACTCAGTCGCCGGGTGGTCTCAGAATGACAACTGGCACAATCGACCGTTCCTGTATGGAAGAATGGAAGCGCGGGGTTGGCTATCAAGTCATCCACATCTTTGACGCGGGCGTTAGGCAAGAAAGGGTGCGTGGCAGGGAACAGCACCTTGTTCACGTCCACCGCGCTCTTGAACAGCAATGCCGTGCTCAAGCCAAATGCCTTCTGCGGTGCCGAAGGATCAAGGTTCGGCCCAGGTTGAACTTTGTCTGCGGAGAGGAAGTTCATGACTTGATGCTTGGTGTCGGCGGGGACGTTCCCGCTGATTGCCTTGCGTGCGGGGGGAGTCTTTGTCAGGTCCACCGGGAAGAACGTCCACGGCTCAAATGCCACCGGCACTCCCATGAACGAAAGTCCTCCGAGTTTTGCTTTGGAACAATGCTTGCTGAGCAATTCCCGGAGACGTTTCGTCAGATCAAAGGCTCCGTTTCCAAACCCTGAGTGTATTCCCAGTCTCTTGCCACTGGTGTCCACCCCTGCCTTTCTCAAGTCCGCTTTCAGCGCCTGTAGGTCATTCACCAGAGCCTGATACGCCTCCCGGTCCGGCAAAAACGTGTCCCCATTCTTTCCTTTGAGGTAAGTGAACACCACATGCATGGCCGTGTCGTGGAATTGCGCGTCAGCTCCATCTGCCGTCACGGGCTGCACAATCAGTCGCAAACTCGGCACCTCACCACCTGGCTTGCCGTTGGTCACCGCGGTCACCGACGGATGGGAGCTTATGGATACAGGATTGATGCGGATGCCCGCCACCTTCCATGCCCTCTTGTTGGCTTCAACCTCTCCTGTGAAGCCAATATTCTGTCCACCCGCCGGCACCGTCTTCGCCATGGCGATGAGCTGGTTGAACAACTCGTCTGACATGAGGTTGCCATCAGCCCCGGCGTCTGCGAGGCTGATCAGGTTCTCCGCCATCTTGGCGTTTTGTGGCATCGGCCAGAGGAAGGACAAATCTAGGACATCCAGTTTTTCCGCATGAGCCAGAGGTCCCATGCAGACGAGTGCTATTGCTATTGCGAATGCGTTTGTTTTCATAGAGTAGGAGAGGTGGTGTGCTCTGACGCAGAGCCAGTGGTTGAACCTGAAAACGGGTTTTAAGGGTCTCGAAACTCGACCTCTACGATTAAAGGCTGTTTTCGGGTTGAATGAGGCGAATGGTGCATGGCAGCAGCGGCAGGAAAGTGGAGGCCTCGGGACTCGGAGGCACCCTCATTGCAGCCGGGCGGGTCCAAGGGTATGGGTGTGAATGCTGAATGCGGCGGTTGGTGAGGGGTTAGCGAAAGATGGATTTGGATGTCTTGAGGACGCGGTCGAGCTCTTGTATATTTTGTCCTAGGGATTGCTGATGTTTCTCCACATCCCGCGAGAGATCAGCGGGGAGCTTGCTCTGGGTGGCGGCTGCATTAGCGAGTTGTGTCTGCAGGGTCTGGAGTGCGGTCTGGGTCTCCGCGAGGGTTTTCTGGCTTTGCTCGGCTTGTGCTAGTAGGGTTTTGCCCTCGGTTTTGACCTGGGTGGTTTCGGCTTTGGCTAGTGCTTAGTAGCACAAGTTAACAATTGTATTTCTAAGCTGGGCGCCTTTGACCTCTCTCTTGCGCCACACAAATGGTCGCGGGTGATTATTGGTGGCTTGGATAAAGGCTTCGATGGCGTTTCGCAGATCCGTTTTTGAGGGGAAACTTGCTCCGCGCAGCGCCTTCCGCGTCAGCAGTCCAAACCACACTTCGACCAGATTAAGCCAACTGGCCGAGGTGGGCGTAAAGTGGAAAATCACGCGCCCCTGGTATTTTGCCAGCCAGTCCTCGTTCCTCTTGTGGGTGCTCAGGTTATCCAGAATTACGTGCACCTCTTTGTCAGAAGGAAGTTCCGCAAGGACACTGTCCAGGAAGCTTAGAAAATCCGCCCGCTTCTTCGTCTCGGTGGTTTTGCCGATGACGGCCCCTTTGGCAACCTCCAAGGCCGCAAAGAGATTGAGTGTGCCATTGCGTTTGTAGGTGCTTTTGAGTCCCTGAACGATTTTTCCACTGCTGGTCTGGACAAAACCCGTGGCCCGGCTGAGCGCTTGAATGCTGGGTTTTTCATCCACGGAAATGACCAGGGCGTTGATGGGGGGATTGAGGTAAAGCCCGACAATGTCCGCAGCCTTTGCGGCAAAATCTGGATCCGTGCTCACACACCACGAGCGCTGGCGACTGAGACAAACACCCTCTTTGCGCAGGACTCTCCAGACCGCATGGGGGCTTGCCTCGAGCTTGCGCGCCAGACTTGGACCATCCCACGTCGCCTGTCCGACTGGGGGCTTGCTTTCGATCGCCGCAAGCACCTTCAGGCGGAAACTCTTGGGGTCGTAGCGGGGTGGTTTGCCGCTGCGTGGCAAATCACGCAAGCCGAGCAATCCCTTGCTGACAAAGCGCGCCCTCCACTTACCCACCGCAGAGAGGCCGATGCCCAGAGTGCGTGCGATCTCTGTTTGCGCCAGCCCTTGGTGGGAAAAGTTGACAATTTTAAGACGGGTGACCTGTCCCTGCGTGCTTTGCGGACTGCGGATTAGGGCTTCAATGGTGACCTTTTCGTCGTTCGTTAAATTCAGCGGTTTGATGGAGCGGCTCATCCCCACTTATTTCACATTTGTTAACTATTGCAAGTAAGCACTAGGGCATCCGGCCAATGGACTTCGGTGGTGCGGGAGGGTTTGGTCTTCCCTGCGGATCATTGTCACGACGATGACATTGCCACGCACGCGGGACGGCTCATCGAATGTCTGTCTGATGAGTGATGCTTCGCGGCCGGTCACGCATTTCTGCGATAGTGAGCAGTTTGACACAGAGGCAGAGCCACCGAAATGTTACGACTCTGGGGGGCACTATTCATTCTCATTCGTGCTAGGGAATAGAACCCGCCTCTCATCCTCATTACCTCATGCGAAATAACTTCCTCATCAATCGTCGTGCCTGCCTGAAAGGGTTGGGGGCTTCTCTGGCGTTGCCGCTTTTGGAAACCATGGGCTGGGCGGATGTGGGCAAGGGGAAGGTGGTTAAGCCGCCGGTGCGCATGGGGTTCATGTATATGCCGCATGGGGTGATCATGGATCAATTCTGGCCGGCCAATGCGGAGAGTTTCCTCACGGCACCGCCGCCGGGTTTGGAATCGCTGCGGCCGGTGTTGAGTCAGTGTTTGCTGATGAAAGGCATTTCGGGCGTGCCGATTGCTCCCTTCAATGGGGCGCCTCATGCGCTGGAGCTTTCGACTTGGCTGACAGCTTGTTTGCCCGATGCGGATAAACGGAATCGCATCAACATTGCCATCTCTGCGGACCAAATTGCTGCCAATTATGTTGGTGGACTAACCTCGTTGCCTTCGTTGGAATTGGCCACCATGCCGCAGACGCATAAGGAAAATCAGGAGGGGCTGAATGAAGGCTATTACTCGCATTGCAGCTTCCGTTCCGCCACCCAGGCGGTGCCGGCGGAGACCAATCCACGCAGCGTGCTGAACCGATTGTTCGGCAAGACCGACAAGCCGGGAGAAGCCACCCAGGCGGATCCGCTGGATCGGCAGATGCTGGATTTGGTGATTGGCGGGGCGAAGGATTTGCGGAAGAAATTACCCCAAGGCGATCAACACAAGCTGGATGAATACTTGGACAGCGTGCGGTCAGTGGAACGTCGCATTGCCGCCATTGAGTATCGGCAAAAGGAAGCTGCGCTGGAAAAAGCGGGCGTTAGCACCAGCAAACGCAATTCCTCTGACTCCCCGCCCATCGAAGTCAAGATCCCCGAGGGCGACAAACGCAGCGAATACATGCAGGTCATGTGCGACCTGAACGTCCTGGCATTTCAAACCGACACCACCCGCGTCAGCACTTACATCGGCTCCACGCCCAATGGCGTTTCCTATCCGGAGCTTGGATTCAAGGACGAGCATCATTCGCAAACCCATCACAACAATGAGGCGGAGAAAGTCCGGAAAGTAGCCGCCATCACCGCATTTAACATTTCCCAGTTCGCCTACATGGTGAAGAAAATGGCCAGCTTAAAAGAAGGCGATGGCACCCTGCTGGATAACTGCATCATGATGTGGGGCTCCGGACTCGAAGATGGCAACAAACACGCCCGGGATAACCTTCCCTTTATCATTGCCGGAAAAGGCGGCGGATCGATCAACACCGGACGCTTCCTCGCGAACGTCAAAGGCAATCAAGGCGATCTGCTGACCACGCTCCTGGCTTGCGCAGGGGTTCCGCTGGATCGTCCGATTGGGATTGCGACGAAGCAGATCAAGGAAATGATGAACGTGTGAGTTCGACGGTGATTGGCATCGTAGGGTTAGCAAGGCGCTCCCGCAGGGCGTTGCAGGCCGCCAAGGCGTGGTCCCGGCAAGGTTTGGCGTCCCGGCTATGGCGGACGAAGTTCTGCGAAAGGGATGTCGCGGGAGATCACGACTTGGTTCTCTAGGCCGAGGACTTCGATGCGCAGGTTGGGATTGGGCGCATCCCAGTTGATCCACAGCAGGCAGCGATTGGTGAACCGCACCACCGGAAGCCCAGCTTTTAATTTGGCGTGGACATGGAAGCCTGGATTAGGGGGAGTGTGCGGGAGGGGTCGGGGCAGGCGCGGCACTGGGGGAGGTCGAAGCGTCGTTGGTGGGGCCGGAATCACCGGAGGCGCTGTAGGCGCGGACGCGGTAGCGGTATGGCGCGGGGTCGGTGCGCCCAGAGTCGGTGTAGCTGGTAACGTTGGCTTCGACGGTAGCGATCTGGCCCCAGACGCCAGTGGGGCCGGATTTGCGCTCGACCTTGAAACCCTTCTCGTTGGCGGAGTTGTCTTTCCAAGTAAGGCAGGCATGGGTGGCATCGGTGACCACCGCCTGGAGACCGGTGGGGCGCAGGGGGATTTCTGGGTTGGCTTCGTAAATTTCAAATTCGCACAACTGGTAGCCGTAGTAGGGGTTGCCCGGAACGCCCTGGACGTAGAGGCGAACGTATTGGCCGCGTTGCGGCGGGAAGGCGAGGTCGTCCTTGAGGCTGGAAGCGCGGTAGTTTTGCACCGTGAGGTCGGTCCAAGTGGTGGTATCTGGACTGATTTGGATGCGGAAGGAGGGGTGCTTGCTGGGGAGACTCTGCCAGGTCAATTTGACTCGGGTAATGGATTTGGGGGAACCCAAATTGATCATGACAGTAGGGTTGGCGGCAGGTTGGAGGCCGGAGTGCCAGGAGGTGGCGGGATTGCCATCGGAGGCAGCGTTGGGAGTTGTGCCTTGGGAAACTGTCACGGTCTTGCCGAGCGAAAGATTGGTGGGAAGATAGGGAACCGGTTCGTGGGGGATGTAAGCGGCGGCGGCGTGAGCCAGCAGGGCGCGGTGGATGGCGCGGGGGTCAGCAAAAGCACCCACAAGGTTGGTATTGTTGACCCAGGCGTGGTATTGGATCAGACCGGCACTGGGGAAGGATTGCCAAGGGATGACGTAACAGCAGGTGGGGAACTCGGACTTGGCGTAATCCAGATAGGCGACGTTATCGATGGTGGTATTGTCAGTCTGGGGGCCAGTCTCGGCTAGGGCGATGGGTTTGCCTTGAGCGATGAGGGCATTGGTGCCCGCGAGGTGGCGGACGCGAACGCCGTCCTTGAAGCCGAGGGGGGAGCCATAGCTGGTAAAGGCCACCAGGTCCACCCAGGCATTACCAGGGTAGATGCCGTAGTCCCCGGTGGTGGCTACTTGAGGTTCGGTGATACCGACGGTGGGAGAGAAAACCCAGATCAGATTATGGAGGCCTTTGGTGGTGGTGAAATAGTCATACAGATGATGCCAGAGGGCAATGAACTGGGAGCCCTGGGCTAGGCTATGGTTCTGATAACCGGGCCAGAACCAAGGCGCGTTCATTTCCTGAAAAGGGCGCCACAGGACAACGACGCCAGCGTCCTGAAGATCGAGGAGGGCGTGGGCCATCTCGTCGAGCCGGCCTTGCCAATACTTGCCGACGTCGGTGTTGAGATCGGTCAGTTCGGAGAGGTGCTTGCCAGGGACGATGGTGCTGTAGTTGCCGGTATTGTTAGCAAGGGATTGCCAGGGGTTGGCGGGGGACCAGTTGATGGTGACCAGACCGCCTTGGCTCCACCACTCTTTGAGCTTCAGGTTGGGGTGTTTGAGGCTGGTATCGATGTTGCCGTTGTAGCCGTCGAACACTCGCGGGTAGTCCCATTCATAATCGAGGGAGAGGATCCCGGGCCATTTGCCGGTTTGGTCAAAGATGGGTTGGATGTATCGTTCGAAACACCGGGAATCCCAGAGGGCGCTGGTTGGATTGGTGCTCAGTGAGGCGCGGGTGATGGTGGCTCCGTGGCCGGAGTGTTGACCAAGGATGAGGTTCTGGGTGGAGCGGGCGGCCCCGACCGTCTTAAGGTATTCGTAAACGCCCCGGGTGTTGCTGCTGGCGTTGGCGTCGCTGAGAGACTGCGCCTTGAGCGGTGCAACGCAGCCAACCACAGTTAATAAGGACCAACTTAGAAGCTGGCATTTGCAGAGTGCTGGGCTCATTTTCATTGCGGACGGAGTTCTGCGAGCGGGATGTCGCGCTCGATCACGACCTGACTCTCCAGCCCGAGGACTTCCACGCGCAGGGAGGGATTGGGCGCGTCCCAGTTAATCCGCAGCAGGCCGAAGTTGGAGGAGTTGTAGGGAAGCTCATGGAGGCGGTAAGCATTGGGTTGTGGTTTTTTAGGCTTAGCGACTTTGGGTTTTTCCACTGCGGGCGGAGATGACTTGTCCTCGTTGGGCGGAGGCGCGGCGGGCTTGGGCGGAATGACAAGGTTGAGGCCACTGGTGGTCAGCTCATAAAGCGGGTAGAGCACGCCTTCGGCAGGGGGGAGCATAGAAAGTTCTGCCAGGTGACGGTCGCCACTGATGACGATTACTCCCGTAGCCTTCGTGCGACCGAGGAGTTCGAGGAAGCGGGCGCGTTCTTTGGGAAAGTTCCCCCACTTTTCTGAACCATGCTCGCGCGGGATCAACTGGACGCTGGAAACGATGACGCGGATTTCGGCCGGTTCTTGCAGGCGTCGTTCGAGCCAAGCCCACTGCGCGGCCCCCAGCATGGTGGCGTCGGGATTGTGGTTGGGGATGGTAACCTTGGGGTTGGCAGGGTTCTTATTAAGGGGCGAGCGGAAGGCCCGGGTATCCAGGAGGAGGAGCTGGACGCGTTTACCCACCGGGCCCAGGGTCACACAGTCATACACTCCGCGGGTGGTGCGCAGGGGCGACGCGGCGGGCACTTGGAAAAATTCGCAGAACTCCTTTTGCGATGCCGCTGCCCCTGGGAAATCCGCCCCGCCATCGTTGAGGCCGTAGTCGTGATCGTCCCACGTAGCGAACAACGGAGTGGACTGCCGGAGTTTGGCGAAGCCCGGGATGGCCGCAAGCAAAGCGTATTTCCTGCGGAGCACCATGGGGTCGGCGGAGTCGCCATAAATGTTGTCCCCGCAAAGGACAAAAGCATCGCAGTGGGCGTCATGAATGGCATCCCAGATGGGCGCTGGCCGCTCCTCACGTGTGCAGGAACCGAAACCCAGCGTGGTGATGGTGAGTTCTGGTCGGGCTGAGACCCGGTCTGCGGCAGTCGCCTCAGCGGCGGCAGCGGGATCCTGTTTGCCCGGAGCGGTGGGGTTGTCCACGGCCTGCGCTCCAGCCAGCAAATGCACCGTCAGGAGGGGGATAATAAAGAGTGTTTGTTTCATAAAGCGTGCGGCAGGACGAACTGAGAAGATTTTCGGATTCACGATTGTTGCAAATACGGGTGGATGCAGAAAGACGCAAGCTGGGAGCGGGCGATGTCCCCCTGAAAACCGTCTCGACAAAACGGGATGGTGAGACACTTTCTTCCGCAATCAGGCCACTCGTGAATCGGCCTAACCGCTTTTCCCTATGAGCGATCGCAGACTGCCCGTAAATCATCTTGCGTGCGTTCCCGGAAGCGCTGAACGTCTGGGAAATCATTATTTAATACAACGTTGAAAACATTTATCGAACTGGGAGTGCCGGCCAAGCTGGTGGAGGGGTTGGCGGCATTGGGAATTCAAACCCCCACGGCCATTCAGCTGGAGGCGATTCCGCGCCTGCTGCAAGTGGGCGGGGACTTGATTGCCCAAGCGCAAACGGGCACTGGAAAGACCGCGGCCTTTGGTTTGCCGTTGCTGACGAAAATTGACCCCACCAAAAAGGAGATCCAGGGCTTGGTGATCGCACCCACGCGGGAATTGGCGAAACAGATCGGCAAACAATTGTTCAAGTTCACGAAATTCAGCGAGAAAGTATTCGTCGAAGTCGTGACCGGAGGCGAGAACCTGGATCGGCAAATGGCCGCCCTGAAGCGCCCGACCCATATCGTGGTGGCCACGCCGGGGCGCTTGATCGATCTGCTGGAGCGCGGTGCGCTTTCCTTGGCGAATGTGCGTTTCCTCATTCTGGATGAAGCGGATGAAATGCTCAAGATGGGCTTTCAGAAGGAGTTGGCGCAAATTTTCCAACTAACCAAGGACAAGCAAAGCACGTGGCTGTTCTCCGCCACCATTCCCAAGGGCATCCAGAATTTGATCCGGGAATATATGTCGCCCCAGGCGTTTTCGCTGAAGATCGATCAGAAGTTCGTGGTGAATAAAGACATCACCCACCAATTCATCGTGACGAATCGCATGCAGCGGCTGGATCGCATGGTGGATTTCCTGAAACGTCGGCCCGAAGAACGTGGCGTCATTTTCTGCCGCACCATTGTGAGTGCCAACACGCTGGCGGAACAGTTGAAGACCCGTGGGTTCTCACTGGAGTTGCTGCATGGCGACCTCATGCAAACGGAGCGGGACAAGGTAATGCGTGCGTTCAAGAAATCTCGGGTGCAATTACTCATCGCCACGGACGTAGCCGCCCGCGGGATTGATGTCGAGGGCCTCTCCTTCGTGATCCATGCGCAGTTGCCGGATCAAACGGAATATTACACTCACCGCAGCGGCCGCACCGGTCGGGCTGGACGGAAGGGAATCTCGTTGGTCTTCATCGAACAGCAGGAAAAACCGACGCTCACGGCCTTGGCCAACGAGCTGAGCTTGGTGTTCACCGAGGTGCGTTAAGTCAAACCTTTGTCCCGAGCGTGTGCCACCGGTTGGATTCCCTGAAATTTCCCCCATCGGCAATTTCTTCTTGCCAAGCCTGTGATCCCCCCTAGATTCCGCGCCTCCTTCGCCATCCGAAGGGGAAAATTAATTAAACCGTTAGTAAAACAAACCTAAACCATTCTCTTTGTCCGGATCAGGGTTGGCCTGAGCAGATGACAGTGGCGTCAATTTACCAAAATTTGCGTCGCGCGCTGTGCGGTGGAGAGAATATCGACAATACATCTCATGGCATCAGAACTCCTTAAGGAACTCGTGGAAGCAGGCGTGCACTTTGGTCATCAAAGCCGCAAATGGCATCCGCGGATGAAGCAATTCATCATCGGCAAGAAAAACGGCGTGCATATCCTCAATCTCGAGGAAACCGCCAAGCAACTCGACACCGCCGCTGACTACCTCAGCGAAGCCGCCCGAGCCGGTAAACGCATCCTCTTCGTAGGTTGCAAGCGCCAGGCTCAAGACGCTGTGCGTGAGGCCGCCCAAGCGACCGGTCAATTTTACGTCAATCACCGCTGGTTGGGTGGCACACTGACGAACCTCGCCACCATCCGCAAGAGCGTCCAACGCTTGAAGTGGCTCGAAGAACTGGACAAACAACCCGAGTTCAAATCGATGTCCAAGAAAGAACTCTCCGCCCTTGGCCGTGAGCGTGAGAAGCTCCTGCGCAACCTTTCTGGGATTCGCGAACTCGAAAGCGCCCCTGACGTCGTCGTCATCGTGGACAGCCATCGTGAAAAAATTGCCGTCAACGAAGCCACCCGTCTGAACATCCCCATCGTCGCCCTCGTGGACAGCAATGCGGACCCAGCCGTCGTCCAATTCCCGATTGCTGCCAATGACGATTCCGTCCGCAGTATCCGCATTGTCCTCCAGAACCTCGTCGATCCGCTTCTCAGCGCCCTCGAGCAAACTGGCCGCGCCCCCCGCAAGACCAGCTAAACCAGCCGGGTCTCCAAACCAACCTTTATCCCCCAAGTTTAAATACCATGGCAGAAATTACCGCCTCCCTCGTTAAAGAACTCCGCGACAAAACCAACGCGGGCATGATGGATTGTAAAGCCGCCCTCAAAGAAACCAATGGCGACATGGAAGCAGCCATCGACTGGCTCCGCGTCAAAGGCATCAGCCGCGGTGGCAACAAAGGTGACCGTGATGCCAAAGAAGGCGTCATTCACGCCCTCGTGAGCGATGACAGCAAAGTCGGCGTGCTCGTCGAAGTGTGTTGCGAAACCGACTTCGTGGCGAAGAACGAAGATTTCCGTGGCTTCGTCAGCACCATCGCCAGCCACGTGCATCAGCAAGACACCGCTAACGATCACCACACCGCCAACGTCCTCACCACCGCCTCCCCAGACGGTAAGGGATCGTTCGACGAGTTCATTAAAGCCAAGGCCGGTGGCTTGGGAGAGAACATTTTCCTCCGCCGCTTCCGCCGCTATGAATCCTCCTCCAATGGTGCTGTCACTAGCTATATCCATATGGCAGGCCGGGTCGGTGTGCTCTTGGAAGTGAATACCGGCAAGGCAGAAACCCAAGGTCAGGAAGCGTTCAAGAGCTTGGTCAAAGACCTCACCCTGCAAATTGCCGCCAGCTCCCCCGAAGTGATCACCCGTTCCGAAGTGGATGCCGCCGTCATCGCTCGGGAAGAGGAAGTCCAACGCGAGCGGATGGCAGGACAACTGGCCAATAAGCCAGAAAACATCCAAGCCAACATCCTCAAAGGTGCCATGGGCAAGTTCTTCAGCCAGATCTGTCTGCTGGAGCAAGCCTTCATCAAAGAGCCTGACAAGACCGTGGAAGACATCGTCAAAGCCGCCGCCAAAACGCTGGGTGACACGGTCACCATCGTCCGCTTCTCCCGCTTTGCCGTGGGTGAAGAGGTCAAGGCCTAAGCTAAAGCCAGCGGGCCTCACGGCTCCCGAGCAATTATCACGAAAATGCCGCCTCCCCAACGAGGCGGCATTTTTGCTGTAATCGGAACTGGTGCGAGTCTTCGTTGTGAGGATTCATTCAGGACTTAGCTCAGCTCAGCTTGCCATCCTTGCCACCTTGACGCTTCTCCCCTGCACTGCTCTACTCCTTCATTCCCCCTGCTTAATTCCACTCCTTCATCCCCCATGACTTTTTCCGAACTCAAAGACCAAGTCCTCGCTGCCAACCAACGTATCGCCACCGCTGGCTTGGCCAAGCTTACATGGGGCAATGTCAGTGGATTCGACCAGGCGAGTGGCCGCGTGGTGATTAAGCCCAGCGGCGTGCCTTACGAGCTGCTGCGGGATGATGATTTGGTGGTGCTGGATCTGGCGGGTAATGTGCTCGAAGGCGAGCTGCGAGCTTCCTCAGACACGCCGACGCATTTGGCAATCTACCGTGCGTTCCCGCAGATCAAAGGCATCTGCCACACTCACAGCACCTTCGCCACCGCCTTTGCCCAAGCGGGCAAGCCGATACCCTGCTATGGCACCACCCATGCAGATCATTTCTATGGGGAAGTGCCCGTCTGCCGCACCCTAACGTCCGCAGAGGTCGCTAAAGATTACGAAAGCATCACAGGCGATGCCATTGTGGCCTGCTTCCGCGAACTGAAATTGGATCCCCTGCAAATGCCCGCCGTGCTCCAAGCCTATCACGCTCCGTTCACTTGGGGGAAATCCCCCGCCGCCGCCGTGGATAACGCCGTGGCTCTGGAAATGTGCGCGCAAATGGCCCATCTCGCCACGACCCTAACGCCAACTTTAGCGCCCCTGCCACAGCATTTGCTGGATAAACATTTCCTCCGCAAGCATGGCCCCGGGGCTTACTACGGTCAGAAGTAGGGCTGTCGAAGCCTTAGCGGATCACAGTTGGAGTTCGGCCTTCAGGCGCCTTCAGGCCGCCAACGCCCAACATCACCTAAATCCGCCATAGTCCAGGGCTTCAGCCCGTCGAATTCTCCTCGTGAATCAGACGCCTAAATCCGCCCGGGACATGCCTGCGGGCTAAAGCCCATCACTACTTAAAGCCGCCTTCAGGCGGTTCCCAAAGCCGAACCCACAACAGCGTAGCGGGAGCGTCCTCACAAAATCATTGTTTAGGGGAGCCCTCGTCCCCAGTATGCGCGGCCTCTCCACTGCCAGGGCGCTCCCTCTTCAATGTTAACACGCTAATCCTCCACCCCGATGTCCTCATTCCACAACGTGGGGTGCTGGGAAATGAAGTCTTTCATGAGTTGAATGCACGTGGGATCCTGTAGGATGGTGACTTCCACCCCTTGGGATTTCACATAGGACTCCGGCCCTTGGAAGGTCACATTTTCCCCCACGATGATGCGGGGAATTTTGTAAAGTAAGGCGGCTCCAGAGCACATGGGACAAGGCGAGAGGGTGGAGTAGAGAGTGCACTTGGCGTAAACGTCAGCGGTCAGTCGCCCGGCGTTTTCCAGACAATTCATTTCTGCATGATGAATCACACTGCTGTGCTGCACCCGTTGGTTGTGGCCCCGGCCGATGATCTTTCCATCGCACACTAACACGGAGCCAATCGGGATGCCCCACTGGCAAGTCCCTTCTGAGCTTCTTCGAGGGCGGCTTGGAGAAATGGATCCATAAGTTAGGCAGGGACTGTTTCCACGGGTTGGAGTTGAGGAATCAGAGCGGGGATGATGTCATTTACGTCGCTGACAACGATGCATGAATCACCACGTCCATAGCTTTCCAAAAGGGTTACCAAGGAATCCCAGAAGCCCGTGCCGTCGGGCATGGGGCGATTAAAGATCACGATGGGTTTGTTGTGCATCATGGGATCATTTTGACTGCGGAAGATGAGCAAAGCCAGCAGTTCCTGCATGGTCCCAGAACCTCCCGGCATGATCACGAAGGCATCGGAATTCTCGATCATGATTTCCATGCGGGTGTAAATGTCCGGCTTGAGCCAGAACGTGGAGAGCCCCTCCGGCAAGCCTTCCAGCTCGATGATGTGGGGCACGTTGGAACCTGCAGTCCAACCGCCGGCTTCCACACTGCCTTGAACCACCGTGCCCATGATCCCGGATTTCCCAGCTCCAGAAACGCACCCGAGTTGGTTCTCAGCTAGTAATCTACCGAGATCATGGCCATCTTTAAGATAACTTTCTTCCTCAATGGATGCGGAGCAGAAGACACAAACATTTCCGATGAGTTCAGGTGGCTTCGGTGTGGAGAACTCTTGCGCTTTCATGGTGAAGTGGCGCTCCCGCCCGGCATCTGGGGGCGGTTGCTCGGCCGCCTTTTTTAGCAACGGGAGCACTTCGGAAGAGGAGTCGGCTGAGAGCAGAAACTCTTGATGATTCTGCTTAATCGTCCCCTGACGTTGCAATTGAAAGAGCACCTTGAAAAACCCATCCCACGAATCATCACCATTGAGAATAATCGTCGGCTTGGAGCGCAAGTTAGGGTCCAGGGTTTGATAGCCCACAAAGACCGAGATGGCCTTGAACATGTCCTCCAAAGTGGGCTGCGGCGTAAAGAGAAACGCCTGGGACTCAATGATCTTACTTTCAATATTTCCTAACGTGATTCGTTGATCCCCGTTGGAGTTGAAAATATTCCAGCCCGCGCGAAAAAGCAGACCGAGGAGGTCGGCGCGCAGTTCACGGGCGGGATCTTGATCGCTGAGAACGGTTCCAGAGAGTCGAATAATGGGCATGGGACGGGGGGATTTAAAGGGAAAGGTGCGTAGGATACGTCAGTAAAGCTAAATGGAAAGCGTTGCTTTAGTTCTAGTATGCTTGGCAAGATTCGTGCTAAAGTATGTCTGCTTAAACTCATTCCTCAAACAAATTTAACGACACTTCCGCATGGCTACCCTGAAAACAACCGTCGATGGCCTCGTATTCGACAACCCTTTCGTGATCGGCTCCGGGCCGCCCGGGACGAATCTGCAAGTGATCTTGCGCGCTTTTAAGGAAGGCTGGGGCGGAGTCATCGCCAAGACGGTCAGCCTGGATTCCTCCAAGGTGATCAATGTCAGCCCGCGTTATGCCAAGCTGAAATCGGCCGACCAAAAGGAGGTCATCGGCTGGGAAAACATTGAGCTGATCAGCGACCGCCCGTTCGACAAGTGGCTGGAGGAGTTCAAACAAATCAAGGACGCCTATCCTGAGGGTATTTTGATCGCGTCGATCATGGAGGAATATATCAAGGACGGTTGGTGCGAGATCACCGAGCGTTGCCAGGACGCGGGCGTGGATGCGTTTGAACTTAATTTCTCCTGTCCGCACGGTCTGCCGGAACGGAAAATGGGGGCAGCCATGGGGCAGGATCCGGACATCCTGCGCGAGGTCTGCGGCTGGGTGAATGCTGTTTCGAAA
Organism: Verrucomicrobiales bacterium; assembly: GCA_031411295.1. GTDB lineage: Bacteria > Verrucomicrobiota > Verrucomicrobiia > Verrucomicrobiales > V1-33 > JAGNEJ01. The sequence continues at coordinate 113,425 of JANOAV010000189.1, forward strand.
ATCCCAGTCTGGGCCAAGATGACGCCGAACATCACGCACATCGAAGACCCGTCGCGTGCTTCTTTGCTGGGTGGTTGCGAGGGCATCAGCGCCATCAACACCATCCGCTCCGTCATGGGTGTGGACTTGGAAACGCTGCGCCCGGAACCAACCGTGGAGGGTTACTCAACGCCCGGCGGTTACTCCAGCAAGGCCGTGAAGCCGATTGCCCTGCGCATGGTCATGGAAGTTGCCCAGATGATTCGCAAGGAATTCCCCGGACGTTCCCTCTCGGCTATTGGCGGCGTGGAAACGGGTCGCGATGCTGCACAGTTCATCCTGCTGGGTGGCGATACCATTCAAGTCTGCACGGGAGTGATGAAATTTGGCTATCCCATGGTGAAACAATTGTGTGAGGAACTGCTGGAATTCATGGAGGGCAAGGGTTTCGAGACGCTGTCGGATTTCAAAGGCCACAGCCTCGATTATTTCACCACCCATGCCGAACTGGTGCGCATGCAGGCGGAGCGCAAGGAAGCCGCCAAGGCTAAACTGGTGGCCAAGGATGGCGACTGGGATGGCGATGATTTTGTGAAGCAATCCAACGATCTGGCTACGAACTAACATGGAAACTCTCCCTAACTTAATCGGTGGCCAATGGACGCTGTCGTCGGCTACCGAAATGGTGCCTGTCATGAATCCATCGCGTGGCGAACAAATCGCAGATGTTCCCATGTCATCGGCGGCGGAGCTGGATTCCGCCGTGCAGGCTGCGTTGAAGGCGTTTCCTGACTGGTCGGAAACGCCCCCGAACGAACGAGCGCAGGTGCTCTTTCGTCTGAAAGGGTTGCTGGAGGCTGAATTCGAGGCGCTCGCCCGTGGGATTTCCCGTGAGCATGGGAAAACGTTAGTCGAAGCCAAGGGTGATCTGCGTCGTGGCATTGAAGTGGTCGAATATGCCTGCGGAGCGCCTACGCTGCTGATGGGAGAAAGCCTGCAGAACATCGCTCGGGGGATTGACTGTCACACGGATCGCGTGGCGCTTGGGGTGGTGGCTGGCATTTGCCCGTTCAATTTCCCTGCACTCGTGCCCATGTGGATGTGGCCAGTGGCGATTGCGTGCGGCAATTGTTTCATCCTGAAACCGTCTGAAAAAGTGCCGATGACGATGCAACGGATCGCGGAGTTGATGCGCATGGCCGGCCTGCCGGATGGCGTGTTTTCCATTGTCCACGGCGGACGGGAGGTGGTCGATGCCATTCTGGAACATCCGGACATCAAAGCGATTTCCTTTGTCGGATCGACGGCGGTGGCGGAGCAAATTTATCGCAAAGGCTGCCTACATGGCAAACGGGTGCAGTCGGCGGGTGGAGCGAAAAATTTCCTCGTCATCCTGCCTGATGCAGATCCTGAGGCGACCGCTACCGCCCTGCGCGACAGTGCCTTTGGCTGTGCCGGAGAACGCTGCATGGCGGGCTCTGTGGCCGTTTGTGTTGGCGAAGCAGGGAAACGAATTCTGCCCGGACTGGTGGACATCATCAGCAGCATGAAAGTCGGCCCCACCGACATCGAAAGCCAGCCGGACATGGGCGCGCTGATCACAGCAGCGCATCGGGACCGGGTGAACGAACTCATTTCGCTGGGCGAATCCAAAGGCGGCAAGGTGCTCACGGATGGCCGCGGAACCTCGGTGGCAGAAGCCCCCGGCGGCTTCTATGTGCGGCCCACGATCATCGATGAAGTGGACTACTCGAACGACATTTCCACCACGGAAATTTTCGGCCCGGTGCTCAGCGTCATGCGCACCAAAACATTGGATGAGGCCATCGCAGCTGCGAATCGGCAATCCTACGGCAATGGTGCCTGCGTCTTCACCACGTCCGGCAAGGCTGCGCGCGAGTTCCGGCATCGGGTCTCTGCGGGCATGGTGGGCGTGAATGTCGGTGTCCCGGCCCCCATGGCGTATTTTCCATTCACCGGCTGGAACCAAAGTTTCTTTGGCGACCTCCACATGCAGGGCAAGGAGGGCGTGCAATTTTACACCAAGCAGAAAACGACGACCACGCGCTGGTTCAGTTTTGGCGAAGGTGATATTTGGGTGAACAAATAAATTTATGAGTCTGCTGATCAGAAACGGAACGATCGTCACGGCTGACAAAACCTTTGTCGGAGACGTGTTGTGTGAGGGGGAAACGATCACGGGCATCGGCGTGGGCATTCAAGCCCCTGCCGGAGCTGAAGTGATCGACGCTACCGGAAAGTATGTTTTCCCGGGCTTCGTCGATCCTCACGTGCACATCTACTTGCCGTTCATGGGCACGTTTGCCAAGGACGACTACGAGACTGCCAGCAAGGCTGCGCTGGTCGGCGGAACCACCACGCTCATTGAAATGTGCTGCCCGGCCCGCAGTGAAGATCCGCTGGAAGCGCTGGCGCTCTGGAAGAGCAAAGCTGCCGGGTTATCCGCCTGCGACTACACGTTCCATCTGGGCATCACGAAATTTGATGAGACCACTGCCGCCAAACTGAAAGCCGCCGTGGAAGTCGAGGGCATTCCTTCCTTCAAAGTCTTCCTCGCCTACAAAGGCGCGTTTGGGATCGACGACCACGAACTCTATCAAACCCTGAAAACCGCCAAGGAATTGGGAGCCATCGTCACCGCGCATTGTGAAAACGCGGACCTCGTTTCCGAGCTGCAAGCCAAGCTGGTGGCCGAAGGCAAGGTCGGTCCCGAGTGGCACGAGCCCTCGCGTCCGGTGCAGGTGGAGGCCGAAGGATGCAGCCACTTGATGACGTTTGCCGAGCTGACGGGAGCGCACGTTTATGTCGTCCACACCTCCTGCGCAGAAGCCGTGGCCGTGCTGAAGGCGGCAAAGAATCGTGGCGTCAACGTCTGGATCGAAACCGTGATCCCTTACCTCGTGCTGGACAAAACGTATGCCGAACGCCCCGATTTCGAGGGTGCCAAATACGTCATGAGCCCGCCCATCCGCGACATCAAAAACCAGCCCGTGCTCTGGGCTGGCTTGGCCGATGGCACCATCTCCACCGTGGCCACCGACCACGCTCCGTTCGATTTCCAAACCCAAAAGCACATGGGCCACCCCGATGCCACCAAGGCCCTGAACGCTGACTTCTCGCCCAAAGGATCGCCCGCCAATTTCACCACCATCCCCAACGGCATCCCCAGCGTCGAAGAACGCGTCAACCTGCTCTACACCGAAGGCGTCACGACCGGAAAAATCAACCTCCAAACCTTCGTCAGCACCGCCAGCACCGCCGCCGCCAAGCTCTTCGGCCTCTATCCCCGCAAAGGAGAAATCGCCCTCGGCAGCGATGCCGACCTAGTCATCTACGACCCCGACTACCGCGGCACCATCTCCGTAAAAACCCAACTGATGAACACCGACTACTCCGGCTTCGAAGGCCGCCAACTCCAAGGCCGCCCCAGCCTAGTCACGGTCCGTGGCCAAGTGGCCGTGCGCGATGGAGCATTCGTCGGCAGGCTGGGCCACGGGAAATTCCTGCACCGGGAACCGACGCATTTTTAAGCCGAAACCTGAAAAACGGGCGCGCAGGAATATTACCAGGCAGAGCAGGGGCTGACCAAGAGGAAATCGATTCAAAACGATTAATTAACACCCAAAAATACCTCTTGAATTCCAAAACGCATCCATTACGGTTCCATGTGCCAATTAGTTCCTAAACCAGTATTCCTCATGACCCTGACCTTGAAGAACGTGTCTCCCCGCCTCCACCGGCTCCTCAAAAGCCAGGCGCAGCAGCACAAGCGATCATTGAACCAAGAGGCTATTCTCTGCTTGGAAATAGCAGTGAATGCTGCTGCCTCGCGCCCCTCGTTGGGATCGCCACCAGATCCCGTTTCCGTAGGTGCCATCCTCCGCCCTTGGACTAGCCGCGCGGACATGCTGGATGATTTCCTGGAACGCGAATCCTAAGATGATTGGGATTGATACCAGTTTCCTGGTTGCTTGGGCCATCCCTGAGCACCCGGATCATGCTGCTTGCCGCACGCTCGCACTGCAATCTACCAACGCGGGCCGCACCTTCGGTCTTACCCAGGGGATTCTCGCTGAGTTTGTCCATGTCGCCACCGATCCCCGTCGTTTTTCCCAACCGCTCACCATTGACGTTGCCATCCACTTTGCGGACTTTTGGTCCCAGGCTGCCGAAGTCCGCCTCCTGCCGCAAGACCAAGCTGTCAGCCAACAGTGGCTCACGTGGATGACCCAACACCAACTGGGACGAAAACGCCTCCTCGATACCCTCATCGCAGCCACTTGGTATTGTTCCGGCATCACCGAAATCTATACCCTCAACCCAGCCGACTTTAAGATTTTCAACACCTTCACCGCCTTGCCTTAATTTGCTTCATAAAGGTCCGTGGCCAAGTGGCCGTGCGCGACGGCACCTTCGTCGGCACGCTGGGCCACGGGGAACTCCTGCACCGGGAGCCGACCCATTTTTGATCTGTAAGTGGTCAATTACTCCGAGCCCTGCTCCAATTCCGCAGCACTACGATACACCCGCCTCAGTGGCGTGGAGAATCCAATCGATGGAATCTCCAGCATGCCCGTCACGATCACCTCCTGCTCCCAGTTGTTGGCGCGGCGGTGGATGTAAGCCTTGGGTTCATTTGGGTCCTGTGATAGGACGATGTATTCTTGAAGGCTTTCGATGCTCCTATAAATCAGGAATTTCTCCACGAGATCGCGTTTTCCATCTTCAGAAAGAATCTCGATCAACACCGTTGGCTTCTCCCGATAATACCGATGGTTGTCCTTCGGGTCGCAAGCTACCATGAGGTCTGGATAGAAGAAGTTCTCCATGTGGTTGATCTTGCAGCGCAGCTTCAGATCAGATTTTGAGACACGACATTTTTTGCCTTCGAGATGGCGGTATAAGTCTGCTGCCAGGGTCATGGCAATCTCTTCGTGATTCGCACTGGCTCCAGTCGTGGCAAACACCTGACCTCCAGCGTATTCATGCCGGACCTCGGAAAGCAGTTCTCCCTCCAGATATTCCTGCGGAGTGATGTAAGGCGCATCTCTAAATGCTCGTAATCCCATGCGGAGATCGTTGTCGGAATTTGCACTGCCGCAAGGCATTTGCCAGACATCCCCTCGCACGGCAGTCCCCATAGGCAAAGCGGTGCAGGTGGTCGTCGGTTGGGTGGCAGGGACGTTTGATTCTATCGATTCGGAATCCAGTGCATGATCTTCGAGGCCAGGCGGTCGAAGGCGATGAGGGCTTGTTCGAGGTGGTCTTCCTTGGTGTCTTCGATCTTGTTGTGGCTGATGCCGTGGAGGCTTTGGACGAACATCATGATGGTGGGGATGCCGGACATGGCGACTTCGGCGGCGTCGTGGAGGGGGCCGGAGGGGAGGCGGTGGGTGGTGTTGGTGGTTTCGAGGATGGCTTGGTCGCAGAGGGCGATGAGCTCGGGGTGGAAGGGAGCGGGGGCGATGTGCCAGCGGCGTTGCCAGGTGACGGTGGCGCCGGCTTCGGTGGCGAAGCGGTGGCTGGCATCTTTTGCCTGCTGAAGCATGCGAGCGAGGGCGGCGGGATCGAGGTGGCGTTGGTCGAGGGTGATTTCGCAATCTTCGACGACGCTGGTGACGATGCCGGGCCGGGTTTTGCAGGAACCGATGGTGCAGACGCCACCCTCGCGATCGGTGATGGCATAGGCTTCGGGGGCCATGCGGGCGGCGGCCAGGTAGGCGTCCTTGCGGCGGTTCATCGGGGTGCTACCGGAGTGCGCGGCTTGACCATGGAAATGGATGGCATGGCGTTCCACGCCAAAGGTCCCTAGCACGGTGCCGAGCGGGAGATCGAGGTCGAGCAGGACGGGGCCTTGCTCGATGTGCAGTTCTTGATAGGCGGCAACGTCGGTGAGTTCGATGCCGCAGGATTTGACGTTGGCAAGATCGATGCCTTCGGCGCGCAGGGCGTCGCCCAGGGTGATGCCGTCTTTGTCTTTCAAGGCGGCGGCTTCATCAAGGTCGAGGTTTCCCGAGCAGGCGGAGGAGCCGAAGAGGCTTTTGCCAAAGCGCGCACCTTCTTCATCGGCCCAATCCACGAGTCGGACGGTAACTGGAGGGCGGTCGGGATACGTGGCGGCAACGCGGCGGAGGATAGCGAGTCCGGCCAGGGTGCCGAGGCAGCCGTCGAGCCAGCCACCATTTGGCACCGAGTCGATGTGACCGCCGATGACGAGCGCTCGGTCCGACTGGCCCTGGAGGGTCGCCCAGAGATTGCCGGCTTGGTCGCGATGGGTTTCGACGCCAGGGATGGCATCAAGCTTTGCGAGCAGCCACGCTCTGGCGGTGCGCCATGTGGGCGTGAAGGCGACACGCTGGGCACCGTTCTCGTCCTGAGTGAGTGCCCGGAGTTCTTTGAGTTCAGCAATGGTGACGCGGGGATCGAGCAAAGGCGGTTGCATGGCGGTGGTCAGGCGGTGAGTTCGGCCAGGACGTGATCGAAGACTGCGAGCAGGAAATCGGCATCGGCTTCGGTTAGGCACATGGGTGGTTTGATGCGGATGACGGAGCCGTTTAGGCCGCCTTTGCCGACGATGAGCTGGTGGTCTTTGCAGCGTTCCATGAAGCCGGCGGTGAAGGCAGTGGCGGGCTGGCCGTCGAGGACGAATTCCACACCAAGAATGAGGCCGCTGCCGCGGACGTTGGCGATGACGGGATATTTTGCCTTCAGTTTATTGAGGCCTGCGATGAGGTGGTCGCCTATTTTTTTGCACTGCGCCATGGTGTTGTCGCGCAGCATGATGTCGAGCGTAGCTTTGCCCTGGGCCATGGCGAGGGGATCGCCTCCGAAGGTGTTGAAATGAATTTTAACGAACATTTTTTCGGCAATGGCATCGGTGGTCACAACAGCGGCTAGGGGAAATCCGTTGCCGATGGATTTCGCCATGACGACGATGTCAGGCACGACGTTATAGTTTTGGAAACCCCAGAAGTTCGTGCCGGTGCGGCCAAAGCCGGTTTGCACTTCATCGGCAATGCAGACACCACCGGCATCGCGCGTGTGGGCGTAGGCGTGGGTGAGATAATCGGCAGGATACGGCACGGTGCCACCGACGCCTTGCATGGGCTCGGCAATGAAGGCGGCCACTTTGCCGGATGTTCCGAATTTGATGATGTCCTTCACTTCCTCTGCATAGAGTTTGCCGGCATCGGGCGTGTCGTAGGAAATGGGGCCCCAGACGGGATGCGGGGCTTTGAGGTGTTGGAAGCCGGGCAGGGCTGGGACGTTGTATTTCCAAGTGCTGTGGCTTGTGAGGGACATGCCGACCGCATTGCCGCCATGGTAGCAATTGCGCAGGGAAAGGATATCGCTGTTGCCGGTGTAGAGGCGCGCCATGAGCACGGCAAGGTCGTTGGCCTCAGAGCCGGAGTTCACGAAATAGACCCGACTAAGGGATTCCGGAAACGTGCCAGCGAGGGTCTCCGCAAACTCGACCACGGCTGGGTGAAGGTAGCAGGTGGGCGCATGTTGAATCAACCCGGCCTGGGCAATGAGCGCGGCATTTACTTCAGGATGACAATGCCCCACGCTCACGGTGCAAATGCCGCCAAAGCAATCCAGATAACGTTTCCCGGTTTCATCATAGAGGTATTGCATCTTGCCCTCGACCGGCATGAACGGGTCTTTGTAGAGCAGGAAAATTCCCTGGTTAAGGACGGCTTTGCGTCTGGCTAGGAGTTCTGCCTTGGAAGGGCCGTGGTAAGGGGCGGGGGTGTGGTCAAACGGTGGGAGTGTGGGTGGTGTTTTCATGGTGTGAGGGCCATCTTTACAGCGGGAATCGGACCATTTCACCTGAATTCTCCTCCGCTCTGCCACGCCGCAGGAACACTTGCGCCACCTTAGTTTCACATTATAATAGACCAATGGGCATTCCAATTCAGCATAAGGCCATTTCGGTAGAGGAGTATTTGCGTGGCGAACCTCTGAGTGAGGTGCGTCATGAATTCATTGATGGCGAGGTGATTGCGATGGCAGGCGGATCGAGGGCACATAACGCGATTTCGCTCAACTTCGCGTCCGAACTCCGCCAACACCTGCGCGGCAAGCCTTGCGAGGTTTTCATGGCCGATGTGAAAGCCCGCGTGCTGGCGCATCAGCAAGACACGTTCTATTATCCAGATGTCATGGTGGGCTGCGATGAGCGTGACACGAACGATCTCTACTTAAGATTTCCCAAGCTCATCATCGAAGTGCTTTCCGAAAGCACGGAACGGGTGGATCGAAATGAGAAATTTCTCCGTTATATGACGATTCCCACGTTGGAGGAATATGTTCTGGCAGAGCAAAATCGTCAGGCGGTCACGATCTTCCGCCGCAGCAAAGAATGGGCCAAGGAGGAAATCACGGATCCAGACGCATTCGTGAATTTGGAGTCCGTTGGTCTAACACTACCACTGGCAGCCTTTTACATGAACATCGTTTTCCCGAGAAAAAAGGAACATTCCCAGGAGTAGATTCGAGAGCGGGACGGTGGTTAGGAAATAGGACCTCTAGGGCTTGTAAGGCGTATAGGGCCTATCTTCTGTTTGAGGGCTTCTGGCGTAAGTGGTGAGGGAATGTCTGCCGCCGCCCTGCCAAAGGCCTGCAGCGCATCGCGCAGGGCTTCCCTGACGGAAATGGCGAGCATGAGCGGAGGTTCACCGACGGCCTTGGAGCCGTGGATGGTGCCGGGCTGGGTGGATTGTTTCAGCAGGGAAACGCGGAAGTCCAGCGGGGCGTCGCTGATGGTGGGAATGGTGTAGGTGCTGGCGCTGTGGGTCAGGAGTTTTCCGTCAGGGTTCCATTTGAGTTCCTCGCAGGTGAGCCAGCCGGCGCCTTGCACGAAGCCGCCTTCGATCTGCCCGCGGTCGATGCCGGGGTTCAATGAATCTCCAACATCGTGCAGGATGTCCACGCGGCGGAGGTGGTTCATGCCGGTGAAACCATCGATTTCCACTTCGCTGACGGCGGCTCCGAAGGCATAGTAGTGAAAGGGTTTTCCTCTTCCCACCTGCCAGTCCCACTGCAGATCGGGCGTGACGTAAAATCCGGCGGCGGAGAGTTGGATGCGCTCTGTGTAGGCTTTGGCGATGATGTCCTTGAAGGGAACGGAGGTCCCGTTAGGCGCCATGAGCTTGGCGTCGGCAAAGGTGATGTCTGCTTGCGTGCAGTTGAGCTGCACCGCAGCCAGTGGAGCAAGGCGTGCGCGCAATTGCTGGCAGGCATCGGCCACGGCCATGCCGTTGAGATCGGAGCCGGAGCTGGCGGCGGTGGCAGACGTGTTAGGCACTTTGTCTGTGCGGGTGCGCATGAGTCGAATGCGGTCGGCCGGCAGGCCGAGTTCGCGCATGGCGACACCAAGGATTTTCGTATGCAGGCCTTGGCCCATCTCGGTGCCGCCGTGATTCACCTGCACGGAGCCGTCGGCGTAAATGAGCACGAGCGCTCCGGCTTGGTTGTAATGTTTCAGCGTGAAGCTGATGCCAAATTTGACCGGAGTGATGGCGAGGCCGCGTTTCTTGTGAGGAAGGGCGGAATTCCATTGGGCGATGGTTTGCCTGCGCTGTGCGAAATCCGATGATGTTAGCAGTTCGCTCCAAATGCGTTCGAGGCGATTGCCCTCCACTGCTTCGCCATAGTGGGTGGTGTTCGTTTCGCCTTCACCATGGTAGAAATTTCGCTGCCGCACGACTTCGGGCGGGAGATTCAATGCCTGTGCAATGCGGCCGAGGATGTCTTCAATGACAACCATGCCCTGCGGTCCGCCGAAGCCGCGAAAGGCGGTGTGCGAGGTGGTGTTGGTCTTGCAGACTTGGCCACGAAACTTCACGTGCGGAATGTAGTAGGCGTTGTCGAGATGGAACAGGCCGCGGTCATTCACCGGTTGC
>JANOAV010000190.1:0-43192 GCA_031411295.1 Verrucomicrobiales bacterium
CCGTCCTCATTCCCGCCGGTGGAAACTGGCGTTTCCTTGACAACGGAACCAATCCCACCGCTTGGAACACCAATGCGTTCGACGATGCCATCTGGCCCGTGGGTCCAGCGCAACTCGGCTTTGGTGACGGTGATGAGAACAGACCCCCTCTCTCCCCGATCCCCGATCCCCGATCCAACGCCCCCCTGAAAAAGCAAATTACTATCAGAAACTGATAATTAACACCATTGCGGAGGGGGGGCGCGGGATGCCCGCTGAGTATGGGTTGACTGCGGCAGGAAGAAAAATGGCAGCCACAGCCTAACAGATCACTCCATGGAACGCCTCTTTGGACCCTGTCTGTTTTTGGTGTTATCATTTCGGCGTTCATGAGTTCAAACATTAGCCCCAAGAAATGATACCTGAACCCTTTGGCGGTCTATTCATTCTGGTAGGAATTGCAGGCTGCTTTCTGCTCGGGCTCGCCATCGCCATTGCAGGTAGGCGTTTTAAGATTTTCAGAATCACTGGGGTTGGAATTATCGTTGCGCCTTGGGCACTGCTGATGCTCGCTTCGGTGCTCATCCCTGGAATCGACGAGTGGAATCCAAGCATCGAGTCAGACTCTGAAGCCGTGGGAGCTTGGGAGGGCGACGGATACAAGGTTGAACTGAAGCGTGACGCGACCTTCGTTATGCAGCACGGGAGTAAGTCGAGCAGGGGTATTTGGCGGCGCATGGATTGGAACGTCTATTTGGCCTCCGAGCACGAGCCGGAGCGCTACATGAGATTCGTGGAGGATTCTGACGAATTACTTTTGCTTCCCGATCCGCCACGCGACGATTCATTCCAACCCGGCCCAATAATGAGGAAGAGAGAACAAGCCGGCTCAACCAGCGGCGAGTAAAGTCATTCTTTGAATTCAGGCTTCCCGATCCGCCGTGGATGGTCTAGATGTTCGGCAGAAAAATACTTCATGAGTATCCCAGATCCATCATTGCTGGTTGGCCAGCCTCTATCAATCGTCCGACACGCAGCTAATATGCTTAACCTCCATTTTGGCGAGGTTACGCGAACGCACGATCAATCCTTCGGGCTTTATGCTGTCCACATCCAAGCCTCTTGGAGACTTGTCCGTGATTCTAAAATTCTTGTGGGTAGTTCTGACCGATGGAACCCTGTTGAGGAGGTATCTGACTGGGATGCTTGGTATGAATCGCCTCATCCGAGCCGAGAAGACGCCTTTTGGGAGAGGTTCATTGGTGGTATCGACCTAACTACCAATTCATTCGAAGGAGAGACACCCTCAGTGACGGTTATTGCTGTCCATGAGAATCCCATCGGTGACCTCGTGATTGGTTTCAGCGATGGCTCCAACCTTGAGGTATATGGTTGTGGGACAGATGATGAATTCTGGAGATTCTTCAAACTGCGTGATGACACTCCACATTACGTCGTCGGAACTGAAGCAAAAGCCGAACAAGCCGAGTTATGACAACCTCTGCCAGCCATTCAGTTTCGATGATTTACCCTGACCAAAACCTCAACCCCGTGATCGACGCTCGCTCCCTCTAGTAGGGGTGCATGCGCTTTACGTTCACCTAACTCCTAAGCCACCACTTTCTGTGCCAACCCAGTTCTTGAATGCAGACCTCGACGTCTTTAGTGATCGGGATCTACAGCCCCTAATCGACGAGATCGGTGAGAGAGCTTTCCTCCTGCACGGCGGCTTTTTCACTGACGAACTACCATTCATGGCTCGCTACGAGATAGACCATGATCCTGATACGAAGAGTCCAGAGACCCTGATTGTGGCGTTCTGCCTTCTCATTGAGAGCCTTTCTTCGACTTGTCGGGCGCTCTGGGACTCGTCTCACGAGAGAGTGATCGACCTCGGCTATGAAGCGTTGAATTCTCGGGACCGCACACACGACCGGATTACAGCCGATACACTCGCGAGGATGTCGGCGCTACACATTGACTTAGCGTGGAGCTTCTACCCATCCGATGAGACTCTGAAGCGAGCTTCGCTAGGGGACTGACACTGAATCCTGTCTGCGCAGCAGGACAGACAGCCAAAGGCTTTCCGCAGGGAAGCGAAGCGCATCGATGATGGCAGGGGAATTACTTTTATTCTTCTGCCACCATGCTTCTGCCAATCCGGTTTGGGTAAATCACAAAGCCTGAGGACGCGGGGTATGGCCTCTAAAGACATTGAAGGTCGTTTCCGCCATGGAAGTTGGCATCTAAAGGCTTCGAAGGTCATTTCCGCCATGGTAGTTGGCATCTATCAAGATTTATGGTCGTTTCCACCGTGGAAGCTGGAATTTATAGAGATTTATGGTCATTTCCACGGTGGAAGCTGGCATCTATAGACATTGATGGTCGTTTCTGATGTGGAAGTTAGCCTCTATAGATATTAATGGTCATTTCCACCATGGAAATGAGCATCTAAAGTCTGTGTTGGGTATTTGTTTGATGCGATACACGCTCTAATCATATGCCTAATCTTGGTCATTCTGAAAAGCGGGATCTGGCCTCTTTTACCTTGTTTTCAACCAAGCTTGAAGATGAATCTCGACAGAATCCGGTGATTTTGGTAAATTAAGCGGGTAATTCAAATAAATCCGCATCATTCCTTTTATGGCACGCTTCGGTTTCGCATTCTTTGATTCCGGTGTTCGCTATGATTCGGCTGATGCAACAGACCCCCTCTCTCCCCGATCCCCGATCCCCGATCCAACGCCCCCCCTGAAAAAGCAAATTCCTATCAGAAATCGTGGCTCGAGTTAGATCGCGAGTGTTTACGAAGGAAGCAAGCCTCGGAGCAGTCCAATCTGGGAGCGCCATCCTGCTTGTAATCCCATGGCCCGGCAAGATCCCAGCAGTTCCATACCAAAAATTTACCCCGCTCGCGAATCCGTGATTTCATCAACCGAAACCATTGTTCCGCGCGTGCTTTATAAATGGATTTCTTGGTGGCATCGAACATTGCCAGCATCCAACAGGCGATGTGGTTCTGCTTGTTGGCCGGATTCGAGAACCCCTCCACCTTCCTCCGCGCATAGCCCTCGGACCAACCCTTCGTTGCGGGATCAATCCCAAAAGAGGGCACGATCCAAAGCCCGCCTCCCTTCACGGAGCGCCAACATTCCCGCGTATCCCATTTGGTGAAGCTCCGTTCCGCCAACTCCAAATAGCGTTTGGCTGGTTCCCCAAACTGCTTGGCTAGCGTCGGAGACTGTTGAATTTCCGCCGCCATCAACACAACTGGACGCAACGCCATCGCCTCGGCCAGCAGACTGTCTGCCGCATAAAGTTTCGTTTCCCCGCCGCCACCATCACCTTTCGGCCAACCCATCAAGTCATCGGGTTCCTCGACTCCGCGCTTAATCCAAGCCTCCGTCCAGTCCACCAGCATCGCCACCCACTTTACATCCTTGGTGGCCAGATGCCCATAGTAGAAGCCATTTTAGTATGGACTAATCAACCATCCAATTTCTTCTTGGGATTACTAACCAACTAAACGCTCCAACTCCTCTAGAAATCCATCCCAAGACGATATATACAAGTTAGGATTTCGGTCATGTCTCAAAAGAGAATATCCACCAGCATCGCGAAGGCTCCTCCCGGCAATAAGGCGGAGTGCGGGATTTATGATCCTGAACTCGTAGCGAGATTCAATATTTGCCACGCTAACTTCGTCGGTAGCGAGCCTGTCACCGTAGACTTCTAGCTGCTTAATGGCTCGTATCAAGAGCTTAGACCTTTTTGCGTTGGGTGTTCCCTCGCGCGCTAAAAGCACGTGAGTGCCGCGTTTCAACTCGATAATTTGTGCAGGGCCACTGGCGTTCGGAGCGAGAACGAGATCTATCCGCATTCCACGAAAATCCTTGGTCGCCTTCATCGTGACTTCTTGAACCACCCTGTAAGTAACCTGCCGCAAGAGCCCAGAATTGAATAATGCGCTCTGCAATTGACGCTCCCTAGCCCCAGTGTTTAACAAGTCACGGATTTTGGCAATTAGTCTCTTATTTCTTTCCCGCAACGAAACCTCGGGCTCAGCGCCCAAGGATTTCCTAATCTGAACCTCAACGCGGTCCGCTATGGGGATCGCCGTTTTCTTAATCAAGCCGAAGATGCCTTTGTGGACTAACCCGATAACGCTCTCGGCACACTTTGCTCGAGTGGCAGTTTCGATTCCTTGTTGAATCGATACGACCTCATTTGGGTTACCTTTTGAGCAGAACGAGAGAGTCAATTCCATTCCTTAAGACTAACACAGCCCTTAGGTAACGTCAATCAGATATTCGAGTCCATGAAGCGATTGAAAACTGCCCACTAATCAAGGTCGGCTAGGTTCTTTTGTGGATGCCTCAGTGAGCTCTTTGATGGTCGCCATCAAGGCTGCCTTTTTGGCTTTCAAATCCGTAGCCCCTGCCTCTACTTCCGTGATAATCCTCGAAGCCTGCTGGCATCTGCTGTATTCAATACTTCCTTCGCGGACACCTCTGGTTTTATTGTTGGTGAGAACGTTAATGATATTAAGGGCATCCTGAAATCGTTTTCGTTCAGCATCAATTTTCACTTCAAGTGCCGCTAATTCCCCCTTTAACTCAGCAAGAGATTTCTCTCTTGGCACCATTGCGCCGGCAGTCTTCGACCCAGCGGGTGGCGATTTTTCAGTGGGTGGATTTTCTGTGTGTGGTGTCTGGTCATGCTCACCCGCGCTCGTTCCGTGCCACTTGTAGTCCCTCCCCATAAAGCCGACGCACTCAAAACTAGGCAGACGCTCCTCCTCGCCAGAAACAAGGGTGACTGTCTTAAATCCCTTAAATTTGATGATGGCACCGATCGGACTCTTTTTGGCCAGGCTCAAGTCCTTTACTGCATCCTTGTCGATGAAATTTAGTAATCCAAACGGAGCCTCACTAAGTTCGTTCCATGCATAAATGTAATCGTCAGTCATCTGTAGAACCAAGCCTTGGAAACCATACACCTTGTCCAGTTCAAATTGGACTCCCTTATACTGCTCCACGTTAGCCTGCGGAAGCGCATTAATATCACCAAGAGTAAAATCTTTAGCCAACGAAGTCGTAGCACCTATGGCCAGAATGAGCACTAAAATTAGGGGGCACATATTAAAAAGTTTGAACATCATAAGTTTTGTCTGTTAGAAATGCTGCGAACGATTTCGGGCATGCAATCCACTGAAATTTGCCCTCACTCATACGGCTTTTAGACTACTAGCATTCTAATATTTTTTGTCAAGGGTCCGAGCGATGTTCTCTGCATTGGAGGCCAGACCCCCTCTCTCCCCGATCCCCGATCCCCGATCCCCGATCCCCGATCCAACGCCCCCCTGAAAAAGCAAATTCCTATCAGACGGTTGAATGGGCGGACGCCTTGGCAGGCCCCTGGAGTAGTGCTGGTGTTAGTGATGCAAGTCCATAAAGACAGAGAAATTACATCTTGACTGACAAATTCCCGATGGTAGCATCCAGCCATGGCCCAAGCTCGTCTCACCGTTACTTCCGAACCCACCGTGTATCATGCGATCACCCGCACGATACAGGGCACGTTTTTGTTCGGGGAGGTCGAGAAGAACATGCTGCGCAAGATGCTGTGGCAGATGGCGGATTTTTGCGGGGTGGAGGTGCTGACTTATGCAGTCATGAGTAATCACGTTCATCTGGTGGTGCGGGTGCCGGTGAAGGATTCCATGGAGGCTGCGGCCGGTGTGGATGGTGCGGCGGGGATTTCTGCGGGGGCGGGGGCGGATGCGTTGGTTTCCAATGCGGAGGTGCTGCGGCGGTATGGGGTGCTGTATGGCAAGTCTGCGATGCAGGAGGCGGAACGAAATTTGGCCGAGGCTTCGGATGAAATTTGGCAGGCATTTCGGATGAAATACGTCCCGCTGATGCATGATCTTTCCTGGTTCATGCGGTTGTTGAAACAACGGTTTGCCCGGTGGTATAACGCGTTTCACGAAACGTTCGGGACTCTGTGGGCGGAACGTTTTACGAGTGTAATCGTGGAAGGTGAAGGCGAGGCGTTGTTGGCGACGTGCGCTTATGTGGATTTGAATCCCGTGCGCGCCAAGCTGGTGAGTGACCCGAAGGAGTATCGGTGGAGTGGCTATGGGGAAGCGGTGGGCGGCTTGGCGAAGGCCAGGACTGGCTTGGCTCGGGCAGCATGGGAAGAAGCATCGGCAGGGCAAACCAAGGAGGAACTGGCGTGGAAATTCAGCCAACTGGGGGGCGCAAGCTGGAAGGCGGTGCAGGCGCGGTATCGGTTGATTTTATATGCGGTGGGCCAGGTGCCGAAAGTAAAGCACGGTAGGGCGCAAGGCGTCATTTCCGAGGCGGCGGGGGACGCCGTCATGGCGGCGGGCGGTGAACTTCCCTGGGCCGTAGCGTTGCGGGATCGGGTGCGGTATTTTTCGCGTGGTGGCGTGTTGGGGACGAAGGAATTTGTGGATCGGATTTTCGGCATGAAAAAGGCTCATTTCCCGAAAGGAAGAATGGACGGTGCACGAAAGCTACGTGGAGCAGGGTGGGGCGCGATTACGGCTCTGAGAGATCTGAGGGTCTGAGCGAACGAATTTGAATGCATGGCGCTAAGGCATCGTGCACGCGCATGCGCCCACAAGTCGAACTTAAAAAGTGTCCAAAGCGCTGAAAATCAGGAGGGGCGCGGAACGGCGGATTTTTGCACCGAGGTGGAAACGCGCTGCTGCGCGTGTCTGAAAGAGGGGACGCCCAATGACGCGCAGCAGCGCGTCACCACCGCATGATGTGTTGATAATCAACAACTTACACCGTGCAAAAATCCACCCTGGGGGCGTGCTGGATAGACGAGATGCAGTTTGACGGACGCTCTGATGATTAGTATCTTCTGCCATGCTTCCTGAAATCAACTTAGACGATCCCGCCGCCGCCCGTGTTATCGGGCGACGCAGGGTTGCGTCCGCCCTCAAAGTGAGGCCAGGTGAAATTGAGGATGCCAAAGCTTGGAGCAAGGCTTTTCCGACCCACTTCATTCCGAAAGGATTGTATCGTTTCAAATCTCATGAGGAAGCTGACGAATGGACATGGAAAATGATCACCCGCCCGAGGAATTAGAAGAAGCGCGGCAGCCCACGCTCACGGACCTAGTCTCCCTTTGCCGGGAACTCAATGACCGTGGGGCCAGTTATATCGTCATAGGCGGGTTCGCGATACGAGCGGCAGGCTACGATCGCACGACGATGGACGTGGATTTACTCATAGAGGCCTCATTGGCAAATGAGGCGCTGGTGGTTTCTGCCTTGGCCACACTTCCGGACCAAGCCATTTTGGAAATGAAGCCGGGCGAAGTCTCCGCTTACACAGTAGTCCGCGTGGGCGACGAATTTGTGGTGGATCTCATGGCATCCGCCTCCGGGATCAAATACACCGAAGCCGCTCTGGATGTCGAATATCATGAAATTGACGGCGTGCGCATTCCGTTCGCCTCACCCACGCTGCTCTGGCGCATGAAGGTGAAGACGCACCGCGAGAAGGACGCGGCAGATTTGTATTTCCTGCGACGCTTGCTCGCGGCTAGGGGAATTCCACTACCCGATTAGTCTTCAAATAAAAATCGTGGCGATCTGAAACACTGCGTCCAACCTCACCCTGAAAAAGCAAATTTCCATCAGACCGGGGTAGCATTGTCCTTATAACTAAGGCAGCGGAGGGCAAGGCTCCAATTCCCCCCCCTAAAATTCTCCTGGGTTCGTGGCATCCCGCGGAATCCACTGGACAAGTCAACGGGGTCCGCGCTAGGAAGCGACATCTTCCTATGATTCTCTGGCTTGCTTCCTACCCTCGTTCTGGCAACACACTGCTGCGAACCATCATCCATCAGACCATGGGTATTGGATCCTATAACTGTGAGAACCTGATTCGGAGCAACCCCCAAACGGGCAATGCTTATGTGGGAGGCTTGATCACCGATCCTCCGATGGAATGGAAGGATTTCTATAAAATGGCCCGGGATTCTGAACAATTGTTTCTGGTTAAGACGCATTTCCCTCCAAAGGATGACCAGCCAGCGATCTACGTGGTGCGCGACGGTCGGAAGGCCTGCTGGAGTTACCTCGATTTCCATCACAAGTCTCCTCATATGCCCGAGGTGACCCTGCCCGACATCATTCTCGGATACCAAACCTACGGGAACTGGACCACCCACTACCGGGCCTGGACACAGGACCCGCAGGGGCGACGCCTCGTCGTGAGGTATGAGGATCTGGTGAATGCCAGCATTGAAAAAATCCAGGAAATCGCTGAGTTCATTAATTTTCAGGGCGAGCCCAAAGCTTGGGACAACCCGTTCGCGATCTTGCAGCAAAAAGTTGGGCCCTTTTTCCGAGAAGGCAAAACATCCTGGGAGCGACCGGATGGCTGGACCGATCTGGCGGATGACGCCTTCCGCATTCTCCATGGGGAACTCATGACGGAACTCGGATATATGGACGACACCGAATGGCAGCAGCCGTTGGCCACCATGAGCGAAACCGACCAACTAACATTTCAAAAATTACTCCGCAAGGCGAGCCATAACGCGCTCAATGAAGCCTCTTTGCAGGCAATCATCGCAGGTCTGCGTTCAGAAATTCAAGGGAAGAAACTCAAATTGGATAAACTGCAGCAACGGGAGCGCAAAACCGCCGAAGCTCTCCAACGACTCAAAGAAAAACAAAACCGCCCCCCATCGCGGAAAAAATCGATCTGGGAAAAATTCCGCTGGAAGAAATCCTGACGAGGCGCAGGTGAGCTATCGGCTGCTGATGTTTGGGGCGGTGGCGGTGACTAAGTTGGAGGAGGAGGTTGATGAGCAGCCCAGCGGGCAGCTCCACACTTATATGACCGATTCCTAACGGTAATTTTTTGCGTGCCCTGCCGTGGACTTCGATTCTAGAGTAACGTTTGCGTGGTGTTGCCGGAGGGCATTTGCTGAGGCTGAGAAAGCCTGAGCCACCAGCCTAACTCGGCAACGTTTCCACACGCAGGAGGACGGGAGATTCCTTCACGCAGGGCAACCCAGCTAGTTGGGTGCAGGCGGACTTCATTTTGCCAAACGGGGCGGCATGAAGCATGAGCATGAGGTTCGTTTCTGCCGCGCCCTGGCTTTGGGGCTGGACCATGCTGGAAATGCCGATGTCGTGTGCTGCGAGGACGGTGGCTAGTTGGGCCACTACGCCCGGCACATCCGCCACGCGGAGGCGGAGGTAGTAACTGGAAACGGTATCTTCCACCGGGAGGCAATCGCCATAACGACCCGTAGGAATAAAGCCGTTGTTGGTGCCAGCATCGTTGAGCAAGTTATCCGCAGCATCTGCCAAGTCGCTAATGACGGAACTGGAGGTAGCATCCTGACCCGCTCCGCTGCCGTAGAACAACGTCTCGCCAACCACATCTCCATAGACCGCTACCGCATTGAAGACGCCGTTCACGTTGGCGAGGATGTGAGTCCGAGGCAAAAGCGATGGCTGCACCCGAACCTCCACGCGGTTGCTAGGATCGAGGCGAATGATGGCCACGAGCTTGATCTGATAGCCCATGCTGCGGGCAAATTCGAGATCGATGGGCGCGATGGCTTCAATGCCAGTGACCGAAATTTGCTCCGGCCGCAACCAGCGACCGTAGCTCAGCCACGCGAGCACCAGGGCCTTGTGTCCTGCGTCCCAGCCGTTGACATCCAGGGTTGGATCCGCCTCGGCATAGCCAGCCCCTTGAGCTTCCGCCAGCGCGGTTTGGTAGTCCAGACCAGCGTCGGACATGCGGGTTAAAATGTAATTAGTAGTGCCATTGATGATGCCATAAATGGCTTCGATCTGGTTGCCGATAAGCGCTTCCCGGACAGCCTTGATGATGGGGATGCCCCCGGCTACCGCAGCTTCAAAATAGAGCGGCACATTCTGCGCTTCGGCCAGTTCCACCAACTCCATGCCATGCTGCGCCAGCAGGGCTTTGTTGCCTGTAATGACGGTCTTGCGCGCCAGGATGGCCGCTTTGATGAGATCGTAGGCTTCGGTGGTGCCGCCAATCAGTTCGACAATGATCGGCAAATTGGGATCATTTACTAACTCCCGCCAGTCCGTGGTAATTAATTCTGCCGGCACATCAATGCCACGCGCTTTCGTCACGTCCCGCAGCGCAATTTTTCCCACCTCAATACGCGTTCCCACCCGACCTGTCAGCAGGTCAGCATTCTTCAATAAATTTTTATACACGCCAGCACCGACGTTACCAAGGCCTGCGAGGCCGATTTTGACTGATTTGCGATCGCTCATGATAATGGAGGGGGGGGGGAGAAAAGGACTCTCGTAAGGGGCGCAACGATGCCGCGTTCTGGGGAAATCGCAAATTTCTTTCGCCCACGGCCAAATTTTCCGCAAGAGAGGTCGCAGCTGGATCCGAACCATGAGGAATCTGTAAAAGCCCGACTCCGAGTGAACTGGAATGAGGCGGCTCAATTACGGAGCAACCTTCACCCGGTAAAACCGACGAACCAACGTGGCTCCGGTGGTATCCGTGAAGGTTAAATTTCCGCCAGTGCCTGATTGAGCAGCACCGATATCCACCCAGCCACTGAGGGCAGTGGAACTGGTGCGTTGCAGTTGATAGGTGTGCCCGCTGTAACCCTTGATGGTGAGGCTGAAGGCGGCCCCTGCTTTGCCGCTGGAGAGAAGGTTCAGTCCACTGCTGTCGATCACCGTGCCGTTGTTTTCAAGGTTTGCTGGAAGACTGCTGCTGGAGGTTAGCAGATCCAGCGTGCCATTGTTCACAAAAGCCCCCGTGGCGGTTAGGGCGCTTAGGTTGCTGATGCGCATCGTGCCGTTGTTCACCACATCACCTGTGACCGCCAGAGTTCCTGCATCCACGGTCAGCGTGCCATCATTGTTCAGATCCCCCTGCAAGGTGCCGCCACCACAGAGGCTGGCCCCGGCGGCTACATTGATGGCATCTGCCGAAATAGTGCCGCCTGCCAGGCAGAGTGTGGCTCCGGCTTCCACTTCCACCGTGCTGCCACAAATGATGCTCCCGCTAACCGTCAGTGTTCCGGCTTCCACCGTGGTGCTGCCCTGCCATGCGCTGGGGCCACTGAGCGTCCAATTTCCCGTGCCGGTCTTCACGATCTGCGTGGTCGTGCTCGTGTTCTGCTCACCAATCTTTCCGGCAAAGGTCGCGTTCGTGTTGCGCCCGCCGATGCGATAGGTGAAATTCCGCCCGCCCGTGGGGCCACCTCGGAGAAAGGATAGCGCGGTGCCACTCAACTCCCCAATCTCGATCGTGGTGCCGCTGCCGCTGTTCACAATCCCCGAAAAATAGAAGTAAGTGCGATCCGCCAAGTTCACTGCCGCCAGCGGCAAGCCCGGCCAACTGTAACTCGAAGCAATCCGAAAATCCCCGCCGTCCCCATCGCTCACCACATTGACCTGGCCCGTAAAGGCCGACCAATCACCCGTGATATCGGCCCGCACGTAAGGCGTGTAATACGTCAACGTTCCGCTGCCGGAGACATCCCCGCTGAAGCCACCGCGCGAAGCCACCCGCAGCGTGCCTGTGGTCGCCACGATCAGGTTATTCGGAAGCGTGCCCACTCCAGTGTTGAGATTGGAAGTCTCCTGCATATACAAAGAGCCGTCCTGCAGCGTCACTACGCTGGATCCAAGCCCGCTGTTGTTCGGCACGGCATTCAGACTTGGAATGGCACTTCCCAACTGAATCACCCCGCCGGCAATGATGGTGTTTCCCGCCCAAGAGTTGCCATTGGCAATTGTCAGCGTCCCGTTGCCCATCTTCGTCAGCGAGCCTCCCGCCAGCGCTCCCGTGCCCCCAAAGGTATAGCCTGCTGTCGTATTTACCGTGGTGCTGCGGGGGGCCAGGCTTCCAGTTAGCGTTACGTTGCGATAGATGCTAGTGTCATCAAACGTAACCGCGTCGAAATTATAAAACGTGCCGGGCGTGGCCCCCGTGAAATTTGCCGTCGTGGTAAGGTCCCATGTCGCTGCGTTCTGATTTCCCACCCAAGTTAGGTTCCCGGCGTTTCCGGTTACCACCACCTGGATTTTTCCTGCGGGAACTGCCAACGCGAAGGTCTGTCTTCCGCCAGTAGGGAAGGTGGCGGAGACATTCGCGGCTGTGCCCACCGTGGAGGTCCCACCGCTGATCAAGTCGTAAGTCCCTGCGCCTAGCACGCCATCTGTGAGACTGAGCGTGAGCGGGTTCGTTCCACTGAGATTTAACGCACCTCCAGTCATCACCACCTTATCATTGGCTCCAGTGGGCGAGTTGGATAACTGATAACTCAATGTTCCGCCCTGCAAATTCAGCCCGGCCGATCCCAGCGTCAGTGTTCCCACCAAGCCCGAGGCGGCTCCGGGAGACAATTGTGACCCTGCCTGCATCGTTAGACTACCTGTGAGCGAACCATTGCCCCGCAACTTGGCTCCACTAGCCACGGTCACTGGAGTCGTGCTGAGCGATCCATTTACAATCAACTCCCCAGTGCTCACAGTGGTGGCTCCCAGATAGGAACTAGCGCCTGTTAGGATAAGTGCCCCCGTGCCCACTTTCGAGACGCTGAGCGGCCGCAAGGTATTGCCGCCATCGAGAATTTTACCATCGAAGATTGTGCTCTCATTGTTGCCTCCAATGCTATACGTCGAGGTCGCATCGACTGCTGATGCGGCTCCCAAGGTGGTGTTCACACCGCCTCGCAGCGAGCCCACATTAAACGTTGCTCCGCCATTCCGATTGATTAGTTGTGCCGTGCTCGAGCCTAGGTCCCACCCTGCCAGGCCGCTGCCAGTGCTGCCATTGAAGCGAAAGTATCCCGAGCTGGTCCCCAGCTTGATGTTACCAGAGAAGGCGCTCATATCACCTGACACGCTGAAGGTATTGTTCCCAATGTTGGCATTCAATTCACCATCGCCAGACCACGTGCCGCTCAATGTATTTCCACCTGTGATCATTCCCACCGTCCCATTGATGCTGACGGCATTACCCAGCGATCCTCCGAGCGTCAGCGCTCCCCCGCGCAAATCCAGCGCCCCGGTGCCTAACGCTGTCGCGTTATTCATCACAATCGCGCCTTCATCCAATGTCACTCCAGTAAACCCGTTGGCTGCCGTGTTGGTAAACGTCAGACTTCCCGTGCCTCGCTTTAGCAATGCTCCCGTGCTTCCGATCCCTCCAGCACCGCTCAATGTATAATTTCCCGAGGCATTCACGGTGACCGTAGCGGGCGCGACGTTTGCTGGAATGCTTACAGCTGGAGCCTTGGAGCCTGTGTCGTCGAATGTGACCGTATCTCCCGGACCGAATGTTGTGACCGTCGCATTGCGCTGGAAATTCAAGGTGGACCCATCCCACACGTTAGTTGATCCATTGCCCTTCCAGGATAAATCCTTCGGTAGGGAAGCGGCGGACACCAGGAGCCCGAACGTCTGCGTCCATTGACTGCCCGCCGCGTCCTGCACTTTAAATTCAAAGCGCGCCCGACCAAACGCATTCACGGTGGGCACGAAATGCACCAGATATCCACCCGTGCCGGTTTGCGTAGCAACACCACCCACGACGCCTGTTAGCGTAAACACCGGCGTGACTGTGAAGCCGCTGGTGAATTTTCTCAGATCAATGTCGATGGCCGTGGGATCAGCCGTGGTGTTACGCCGCACAGTGGCATGAGGAACCGCCAGCCAGTGCAGGTATTCTTCCAGGCGCGTGTATCCTTTCACGGTGGCTGCTGGAAAGAATGTCGTGCCAGTTAGGATGGTGCCATCATTCGCCATCAGCGTGGTGTGGTCATCTGTCGTGGCATTCCAACCTAGAGCCGTTTCCCAGAAGTCCGGCATCCCATCACGGTCCGTATCCGTTGGTGCAGCTTGCGATGCCAGGGTTCCGAAGCCTCCATTCCCCAACCCCGTCCCCGCCACACTGCTCACGTGATGATGCGTTTGATTCACTGTTTCCGTGATCAACAACGCCGCCACTTCATCCCGCAGCGGCTTGGTCACATCCGCCTCCAAGCGCAGCGGCCCGGCGGTGGAAATCACCTTTTTATAAGCCGTCAGCGGATCATCCACGGTCACAGGCTTACCGGTGTTTACCAAGGCTGCGGCCAAATGCTCCACATCGCCTGACAACATCCCATAACCAGTATCCGTGCCGTCCACCTGTCCATTCACGTTGCCATCGAAACGATTATTGCTCAGCCACACATGGAAATTCCACGCCCCGTTGCGATCCCGACTCCCTTTCTCCAGGGCCTTCGTTTTCCCGCTCGTGCCCGCAATGAAATAATTTCCCACCACATTCGCATTCCAGTTAGCAGGCGTCTGCGAGTCCGCCAAAATGAAGCCAATGTCCCAGTCGAAGGTCACGTTGTTGCTCCAATCCAATAAGGAGGGGCGGGCCTTGGGATTGCGCGTGTGATTGTGTGCCCAGAGCGAATGATGGCAGGTGGCATGATTCTGATCCCACAGTCCACCGCATGAGTGCGATTCGAGCCCCCAAGCGTTCAATCCCCATTGAAACGTTAAATTTTCCGGCGGACTGCCGAAGCTGGACATGTTCTCATCAGTGGAAAACATCACATCACAGTGATCGAAGATTGAGTTCAGCGAGCCACTATCCAAATCCACTGAGTCCGCGCTCTCCCCGTTGCGAAAGCGCAAATGTCGCACCACAAATTCATCGCTCGAAACGCGGAAAGTCCCGTCCTTCAACCCAAAGCCATCCCCCGGGGCCGTCTGCCCAGCGATGGTGATCTTCGCTGCCGTGACCCGCAGTTCCTTGGCAATGTGCGCATAGCCACTGACATCAAACACGATCGTGCGCCCCGCCGAAGGCACGCCCGTAGTCAAGCCATAGGCCAGCGATCCCGTGCCCGAGGCATTCGTGTTCGTGACATGGTAAACGTCCCCCAACCGCCCGCCAACGGCATACGCCCCGGCTCCTTCCGCGCCTGGAAACGCCGGAATCTGGGCGAGCAGCGAATTTACGCCCGCCAGCCAAGAGGCTAGCAAGACCATTGGCTTGGAGCGGGTATGCAAAAGGGGAGCAGGCCACCGAGAGGGGCGGAAACGTCGGATCATGGAATCGTTCGGGGGGAGGGAATACTGAAGGGGGGAGCCACATAGTAGCCCAAACTCCTCCGTTCGTCACGCCCGCAATTTCTCGGAGAAACACTCCTAAGTCCGCTTCGCCAGAGCGCTCCGCCCCGGCGGGCCCCTAGTTCCAACCTCACGCCCAAGCCGACGCATAATGGCCCGGTCGCTCCAACTCGTCAGCCTCGGGGCCTTGATGCGCAATCAGTGGGGCGGCGGGATTTTTGAAATCGATGCCAGCCAACGCGGTGTAATGACGGAAGATATCGGTGTTATCCAGCATCCCTTGAAATAGTTCGCTCCCGGGACCAATCGCCACGAGCTGCACATAGTCAGCGGTGTGGGTGTTCCCCGTCCATCCAAGCCCCGTGCGGTTGGCCATGAGTTGGCCCAATTGGGTTACGGGCGAATTCATCTGGTCGAACAACTGGTTATTCTCTCCGGCCAAGACTTTGGCAAACAAGCTGGCACGACGTTCGGACATCTTGTAACCCGTGGTTTCCGTAATGATTTCGATCAGTTGGGCCGGCGTGACTTGAATCGCGTTGGTTTGCACTGCGGCGGTAAATTTCGTTTTATCGTCCTCAGTTTTGGGCTTGGCGGCCTCCCCTTCCACTTTGCCATGAGGGTCCACCTTGGCCATGGGATCGGGCACGTTCAAAGTATCCTCGGAATCCGTGACCGCTGCGGGAACCTTAATTTTCTGAGCCTTGCGCTCGATCTTGGACAGAATTTCAGGAAACGACATTTTCACCTCCGTGATACTGGCGAAGCGCTGCGAACTGGTGCGGTAACCGCCGCCCATGCCATTGAGTCCCAAGTTTGAGTTCGCATGATCTGTCGTGATCACGATCAACGTATCGGGGTGACGTTTCTGGAACTCCAAGCAAACGTCGATCGCCTCATCCAAGGCGATTTGCTCGTTCAAGGCGGCGGCCGCATCCGAGTTATGCGCGGCATGATCAATGCGGGCTCCCTCCACTTGGAGAATAAATTTATTGCTGCGCTCCAGGCGGACCAAGGCTGCCGTGGTCATCTCCGCCAGCGTGGGCACCGTGTCTTTGAGTTTGGCGTCCTGCCGGTGGTCCAGGGTGTAGGGCAAATGACCGTCGGCAAAGGTGCCCAGCAATCGCTTATCCGTTGCGGCCTTGTTTAAACCAGCCTTGTCCTTCACTACTTCGTATCCCGCCTGCGCAAATTCTGCGTGCAGGTCCCGTTTATCATTGCGCCGAGTGGGGCTGAAAAAGGGCCGACCACCGCCCAGCAGAACGTCCACTTTTCGCTCCAAATATTGCGCAGCAATGACATCCGAACTGCCACGCGAACGGGTTGCCACCGCGAAACCGGCGGGGGTGGCGTGCGTGATTTCGGCCGTCGTTACCAAGCCAGTTTTCCAACCCGCTGCGGCAAACAGGGAGTAGATCGGAGTAAGCGTAGTTCCATCAGGCAGCACATTCACAGCCCCATTCACCACGCGACTGCCACTGCCCCAGGCGCTGGAGGCCGCGGAACTGTCGGTCACCATGGAGTTCAAAGAACGCGTGTTCATCAAGGCCAGCTTGGCTCCGGGATGACGATACAATTGAGTCCAGGACAGCGGTCGCTGCCGCGTCTGCTGCGATAGCAAATCCGCACACGTCAGGGTGCCGACGCTCATGCCGTCACTGACGATGTGAATGATGCGCTGCGGCTTCTGTCCAGGGCGCGCAACGCGCTCCTCAGCTGCAAGCGCAAGGTATGGCCCGCCCACTAAGGAGGCGCTGGCAGCTCCCAGTCCGGAGCGAGAGAGAAAGGATCGGCGGGTTGTCATCATGGACGATGGAAGGAGAAACTCAGCGTAAAGGCAACCATTTTATGCCACGCCTGCGCGCATGGGGCCGACCACAATTCCACCCTTCTGTTTGCGTTCAATGATTACCGCTTTACGGGAACGGATGGAGGAAACAGGAACAACCAAACGACATGCCCAAGCAGTATTCTGGCTCATAGCCGCCACGGCGGTGTGGGGGCTTAGTTTCCCGATCATTAAGCTGCTGCATCTGCGGCACTCTGCGCTGCAGGATACCCGCGTGCTCTCTTGTTGGACTTTGGTGGCCCGCTGCTGGCTCAGCGCCTTGGTGCTGGCCGCTTGGAATCCCCGCATGCTGCGTGGCATCACCCGCAACGAATGGTTGCAATCGCTGGGCTTGGTGGGCTTTGGCGGGCTGGGGCTGTTGTTTCAAGCCGATGGTCTGGCCAGCACGGAAGCCTCCACCAGTGCTTTCCTAACTCAGTTCTACTGTGTGCTCCTGCCCCTCTGGACCTGCCTGCGGCTGCGGAGTTGGCCGTCCCGCAAGATTATTATTTGCACGCTGCTGGTGCTCGTGGGCATGGCGATTCTTTCCAAACTCACTTGGGAGAACCTCCATCTGGGCGTGGGAGAGTGGAAAACCATCGTGGCGGCGTGCTTCTTCACGGGGCAGATCTTGCTGTTGGAGCAACCACGGCATGCAGAGAATCGGGGCGCAACCATTACCATCCTCTCCATGTTGGGAACGGGCGTGGTGGGACTGGGCTTTGCAGTTCCGATGACCCACAATTGGTCCCACATGCTCACCCTCTGGACCGCCGGCCCGGATCTCACCCTGCTGCTTATTCTGACCTTGGGATGCACGCTGTTTTCCTACCTCATGATGAACCAATGGCAGAAGCACGTGACCGCCACCGAGGCCGGGCTGATCTACTGCATGGAGCCTGTTTTCACCGCCATTTACGTGCTCTTCCTGCCGGGCCTGCTGGGAATCTTTGCGGGGGTAAACTATGAGAACGAATCCATCACCACCGCTCTGTTAGTGGGTGGAGGCCTGGTCACCCTGGCGAACTTATTGCTCCAGAGAAGGTGACCCCGAAGGTGGGAGCAGTCCGCTGGACTGCTGTCGCCCGCCGTCGCGACATTGGAATGTCACGCCACGTGGCTCGGCATTCCAATGCCGAGGGGCAGCAGTCCAGCGGACTGCTACCACACTCCTTTAATTCAGCCCCAAGTCCCGCGCGAAGATCGGCGGTGGCCTCGGTGTGCCTTCCGGCAGCGGATCGGAGAAATGCCACCACTCACTATCCAGAATCTCGAAGCCCGCACTCTTCATGGCCCATTCCAGAAGGTTCAGATGCTTGGCCACCGCTGGGTCTCCGCCCTTGTAGGCGCACCACGCCTGGGGTGTAAAATCATCAAACTCGCTGGGCATCGCTAACTCCTTGCCATCCTTGTCCACCAGCGTCACATCCACGGCCCGACCGTAACAGTGCCAACTCCAACGTCCCTCGTAGCCGGGCTCATGAACGTAACCGCCGTCCTTGAATCGATTCCACAATAAGAGGTGGCTTTCCGGTGGCCGATAGGCGTCCCAGATCTTCAACTGATAGCCGCGGTTCGTGAGCAACTTCTGCGCCCGCTTTAGTTTGGCCGCCGTGGTCTCGTGGATCAAACAAGGCAGATCCGCCGGGTAAAAGGACGCCCCCATTACATTGCGGCTCGAACGATAGCGTTGATCAATATGAATCCCCGGCACCGCCGAAGCCGCGTCCACCAGTTGAAACGTTTTCGCCCTGGCAATGACCGTTTCCTCCGCGCTCGTAAACGAAATCCCCGGAGCAGGCTGGATCCGGGCACAGGCCCCGACCAAAGCCAGTGTTAGCACCACGAGGCTGGCGATGCGGGGAAATCGGGAAATGGATGTGCTCACGAAATATTTTAAGGAAAGAGATCTTTTTAATGTCATCCCGGACCGGATGGTGGCAGATTACGGCTTCTTTATCGACCTATGTTACCCCATCTCTCAGTTTCGCAATCCTATACTATCCTCGCTTTTGCGTTCGCCATCGGAGCCTGCATCGGCTCCTTTTTGAACGTGGTGATTTATCGGCTGCCGCTCGGCATCTCCGTGAATAACCCTAAGCGATCCTTCTGCCCGCTGTGCAAATATCAGATCCCCCTGTGGTATAATTTACCACTCATCGGCTGGTTAGTCCTGCGGGGGAAATGTGGCAACTGCAAGGCCCCGATCTCCGCACGGTATCCCTTGGTCGAACTGTTGACTGGCCTGTTGTTCGTGGCGGTTACGCTTCACTGCTTCATTGTCGCAGGGAATCCCTACCTCGTTATCCCTTACTGGATTTTGCTCAGCCTCTTCGTAGCGGGCACCTACATCGATCTGGACCATTACATCCTGCCAGATGAAATTACCCTGGGCGGGGCAGCCGCTGGCTTAATTTGCAGCGGAGTGGTGCCTGAATTTCTCGGCTATGAAACGTGGTGGCAAAATCTTGCAGCCTCCGCCGCCGGAGCCGCGTTAGGCTACATTGCGCTCTGGTTGGTCGTCGAATTGGGGAAAAAGCTCTTCGGCAAACGCACCATGAAATTTGATCCAGCCCTGGACTGGAGTATTGGCCAAGCAGAAGGCGCGGAGGAACCCAGCTTCACCCTGGATGGTGATGCCTCACTCTGGACCGATCTCTTTACCCGCCCTAAGGATGCGTTAATTATTTCCTGCCCGCGGGCGGAAATTGATGGCGTAGCCCACGAAAATGTCACCCTAACCATCAAAGCCGAAGGCGTCTCCATCCAACCCGCCAACCCCGCCTCTGCCCCCACCGAGCTGAACCTCGAACAAGTCCAGCACATGAAAGGCCAGTGCCACACCGTCGTCATCCCACGCGAGGCCATGGGCTTGGGCGATGTCAAATTCATGGCCCTCGTCGGTGCCTTCCTTGGCTGGCAGGGGGTGCTCTTTACGGTCTTTGCCGGGAGCATCATCGGCTCCCTCATCGCCCTCAGCCTCATCATCCTCCGCCGACGTGAGTGGGCCCAACGTATCCCCTTCGGACCCTATCTGGCCCTGGGTGCCACTGTGTTCCTGTTCTTCGGACCGCAGCTCATCGAATGGTATTTCCACTTCGCTAGATCGGAATAAGACCACCGAGGATCAGGTCAAATGTTGACCAGTCCGCTGGACGGCTCAACTCTTTCCAGATCAGTCCAGGGGGCTGATCCGCATTGTTTGAAGTCAGGAACCAAACTTACCCAGCAAATACCCGGCCAGCGCCTGATTGAGCGCGAGGCGGGAGGCATCACTGGAGAAGATGTGATCCGCATCTGGAATCGTGAAGCATTGCAACTGCCCTGCGCGCATCATTTGCTTGGCCTTGCGCCCCGCTTGATTCATCAGGAGAAAATGCCCCGGATCGCTCTCGGCGGTGAACAGGGCGAGTTTGCGATTTGCTTCTGCCAAGCGAGTGAGATCACCGATGAGGTCCGGTTGCGCAGGATGCCCATACTCGGTTGCTCGTCGGACGGGTGTGATCTGCTCCGTTGCCGCCTTTGGCTTTGGAAGCAGTTTGGTCAGGATTTGTCGCGCTGCTCCCTTGATGCCAAGCGTGGTTTTACCGGAAAGGAGGCGTCGCCAACTGGCGAGATCGAACATTCGACTACGGTAAAAATGCCAGACTCGCAGGTGTTGGGTCGGGGCGTCCGTAAGTGACATGCCGTCTTCCCAGAAAAATGTCAGGGGATTGAGCAGGATGCTTTCAATCAGCGAAGGATGAGGCAATTGAACTGCCGATTGAAAAGCCGTATAAGCTCCTGAGCAGAGGCCGACGAGCACAATGGGACGGGTTGGGTGGAGACCTTTGAGGTAATCGCAGACGAGGGAAACATCTCGAAACGCCGTGTCAGCATAAGCGTTGTTTTCGACCTGAGTAGCATCTGCCGCACTGTCGCCCACTCCACCAAGGTCCAGGCGCAGACAGGGGAAACCTCGACTGGCGAGACTTCGGGTCAAATAAACGTGCAACTGTCCGGGCCCCACCCGGTGCGCTGATCCGGCATTCAGCAGGACGAGCCAAGGCTTACTGCTGTCATCCGTGATGGGCCGGGTAACGATGCCAAACAAGTCTGGGGTCTCGCTCAGTTGATGAATCGATTCCTGAACGCCCGGGCTGCAAGTAAAGGATCTGCGGAAGGTGGGGGCACCGGCCTCAGTCAGAGTCGGTGTGGCCTTGTTCTGCAGCCAACTCACGACATGCTCGAGCGTCTGCGCTGGGACGACGGTCGCGTGAGGTTCAGCCATCATGGCTTCATACCCAGGCCACCAAGATTGCTCCACGGTGGCCCCAGACTGCGCCAGATGATTGCGCAGTGCATCGTCCTTGGGAGTCATCTCCGAATGCAGGATGAGTCCATGGCTGAATTGTGGCGTGGATCGCAGCAGATCGATTTGGGACAGCGCGGCTATCGTTTCCTCGGTATACACCGCGGCTATGGCTTCGAGGCCGGGGAAACTTGAATTGGCGGTTACCTTCGAGGTCTGACTCAACGCTTTCAGTTCCCGCACATAGCGTCGTCCGGAAACGAGGGGAGCCCAGAGCACAAGGTTTTCGACGGCGTGCTCTTGCGAATAAAGCGCGGCTAGGGTGGCCCCGAAACGCAGCCCTATGAGGCTGATGTTCCCGCAGCCACCAGCTTGGCGCAACCATGCCACGGCATCGCGCACGTTGGTTAGCCAAGTGGGGATGCGCTGCGGATCGTGATCACATCCAGCGGAGTCTCCGGTGCCATGATAGTCTAATCGCAGCACGGTAAACCCTGCGGCGGCCAGTTGATTTGCCAGATGTCGCAGCGTGCGATGAGAGTGCACCATCTCATGGCCGAGGGGCGGACAAAGCAATACGCCGTGGTTCAGGCACGGGCCCGTGGGTTGATGCAGCCAATTAAAGAACGATGCTCCCTGGCTCTCCAAATAAAAGGCCGTGCGCGCCACGTCACCATCACTCGGCAGCACAGCGGAGGCGGTGGCCAGTGGGGATGGAGTCATGGATTCGGTAGCGGTCATCGGGTTTACGAAGCGGATGCCTTGGCTGCCACGGAGATTTCTCCCATGAGGTTCAAGGCTGCGATGGAAGCTCTGAATGAGGTCCCATGGCCCCCAAGGGGTGCGAAGGTGATGGACTTCTGTCGCGCTGGTGCCAGTGGGAAATAATTATCATCCGGGAGGAAACCTGGAGCTGACAATTGCACGCCATGCAGTAATCGATCGCTTGTTAAGGTGACGAGGAATCGGCCCTCGCCCAGCGGAGACGATTGGCTGACAAGGGAATCTGCGGCGTTGTCCTGCGGCTCAGGATCTCGCGCACGATTCAAATGCACCGACTGACTGATGACGTTGTGCGCGGAGTCGAACCAAGTGGCGATGACCACATGATGCACTTGCGGGCCGAAACGATAGGCGTAATTTATATCATGGAAGGTGCCGATGATTTCATCCATGCTGCGCGTTAGGATGGCACGTTGACTAACGTGAGCAGGAAGTTCATGCGTTGCCACCACCAAGCTGGGTTCGCGCAGGAGTTGGAGTTCCAAAAAGCCCTCGATCGGGGCGTTGGTCTCATTTATCAAATGCACGTGGAGCCCATCAAGACCTTCATCGGTGATGGTTAACTGACGAGTCTGCCAACTGCGTTTCAATTGATAGTAGGCCGCTTTGGGTCTGCCGTGATGATCCACGATGCCCCATCCCGTAGCCGCCCAGAGATCTTTGAAGAACCACACCAGTGCCCCTGCGTTGTTACTGTAACTACTGCGCCATTCGGCAAACGTGCGCGCCATCATTTCACCGGAAGTGACGCGGCTAAGTTCTAAATAACGCGGCATATCGAAGGATCGGATTTTGGCGGGATCCACGTTGAATAACTCCTGCAGATAGTGATCCCGCACATCCTCGAAATCCCACGCGGAGCCAGTGTCGCGCGGCACGCGTTGTTTCCAGCGGGGATGGTGAACCACGGGCATGAGGCCGACCATGAATTCGTCGATGATTTCCGGCTCGGGAATGTTAGCGAATCCCAGGCATTCGGAGGTGAATTTCACATCCGCCTGGCGCAGTTCGCGCAGTGAACGGAGGTAAGCGCCAATGCCGTAATAATGGGTAACGCCGGTGCGCGTGTGAAACGGCAACACGCCGCCGCTGGGGGAGGAGGGAACGTAGATGGTGCCGGGGTGACGCTCCTGACAGAGGGCCGGCAGCGTTTCGCCAAACCAATCGTTGCGCCACAACTCACGCGGCATTCCGAGCATGGCTGCTTGTTGCTCGATCTCGCTGTTGCCGCAGTAAACGGCCACACAAGCATGTTGCGCCAGACGATCCAATTGCTGCACGGCTTCGAGCCGGATATTCTCTGAGAAAGCAGCATCTCCGACCGGGTAGTCCATGTTCGCAAACATGAAGTCCTGCCACACCAGAATGCCAAGTTCATCACAGAGACGATAGAAGGCATCACTCTCGTAAATCATGGTTCCACCGATGCGCAGCATGTTCATGCCAGCATCGCGCGCCAGGGTTAGATCCCGCCGCAAATCAGCCTCGGTGGCTGTGAGCGTGAAGATGTCGCTGGCCGTCCAACAAGCGCCACGACAATAAATGGGCTCCCCGTTCACTCGCACGGCAAAGCTGGAATGAGCATCCAGCGAGATCTCCCGGAAGCCGATGCGCTCCTGCGGAAACGTTTGCGAGCCTTGTGGCGTCTCGATCACAATGCGGCAATCATACAGGTGCGGCGTGCCATGGGTATGCGGCCACCAGCGCTCCGGGCTTGAGACTCGCAGCTCACCATGCAACTCGCCGTTGGTAAAAGTTAGCGATGCCGCATGTGAGCCAACGTGCATCCGCGCAGCGGAAATTTCCACGGAGGCAAGGACATCCGCGTGAAAGGATACGATGAAGTCCGTGGAGGGCGACGTTAGGAGACCAGCATCAGGCTGCGCGGGATTGCTGTGGCGGGATGCAGGTCCCGTCACCTTGCCATCCACGGAGATGATCGAGCGGCAGCGGACATTCTCCAGCAAGACTGGGGCCAGCTCCAGTCGGATGTCCCGCCATGGGCCGACCGCTGGCACCGGTGGCGTCCAGCCAGGGATGCGGCCCAGCAGGCTGGTGCGCTGCCACCGGAGTTGCTGATGGTTGACCAAATTGGTCTTCCAGCGGGGACGTGGTCGCTTCTGCTTTTGATCGGCCGTTAGTGCACGGAAGACGATCTGGAGTTCGTTTTCAGGCAGCAGAGTTTTACTAACATCCACCCGGTAACGACGGAACATGTTGTTGCTCGTTAGGATGAGCGCTCCGTTCAAGTAAACTTCCGCCAGCGTGGCCAGGCCGTCGAAGCAGAGGGACGCAGCTTCGGTTGAATTGACGATGACAGGAAAATTTGTGCGATACCACCAATCCTGGCCATCAAGATCTGCCGGGTGCTGGTGATCCCATTGGCCGAGCGCCTGCAAGGCGGAGGCTACCGTGCCGGGAACCTGGGCGGGCATCCAAGAGGAGCAGGGGCGGCTCGCCCCTGCTGAATCGAGGTCGGGGCGAGCCGCCCCGACTCCCTTGCTGGTGCATTCCCAGCCGGTTGGCAACTCTTGTTTCACGGATGGAATTTTTTGAGCAAATGATCCATCGTAGTTTGCCAGTGCGCGGCCATTTGGTCAATCGCGGTGAGATCGATTGGCTTCTTCCGGGCCATGGCTCGGGCGAGTTGGAACTGC
Organism: Verrucomicrobiales bacterium; assembly: GCA_031411295.1. Lineage (GTDB taxonomy): Bacteria > Verrucomicrobiota > Verrucomicrobiia > Verrucomicrobiales > V1-33 > JAGNEJ01. Next base: position 24,684 of record JANOAV010000190.1, read on the forward strand.
ATGGCCTTGGCACTGTTGGAGAGGGCGCGCAGCTCAGCAATAGGGGAATCCAAATCGGTGATCCCTTGATCCTGGAGCCACTTCAGATACTCCGCCGCCACTTCATAGCAAGATCCGAACTGCCGCAGCGTGGCGAAAGAGTATTGGTGAAATGTGGTCAGCGGCTCATTGGCCAGCCATTGGAAATCGGCCTCGAAGCGGGCGCGGAATTTCTCGAATGGATTCGTGACCGGCAGGCGCTGCAGATGTTTGCGCAGCAGCAGCAGGGAAGCCTGCAGCAGTTCCGCGCCTTGCAGCGGTGGGGTGGGGAGTCGCTTTACCAGCTCACAATACGGAGACAGGATGGCGGGATTCTTTTCGCCACTCAGGTGGAAAATATTTACGAAATCATCACCCTCCAGATAGTAATAACCTTGCCCGTGGAAATAACCGAGACGTCGCTGCTCCACGTCGATCTCCATGACAGCGACCGTGGTCTTCACGTGTTCCAATTGATAGGCACTGCCAGCGGTGTCCGGCAAATAGAGGGAGTCCAACTCCACTAACACGGGACGACCCAGTGAGAGTTGTTCTTCCAAATGAGCCGTTAAGGGTCGCCAGACCGCCATTTCCTGAACGTCGATGGCGTAGAGATCGAAGAGGTCCGCGAGCGGATATTTAAAGAACGTCCACTGGTCGCCCTCGAAATCAATGCCAAGGGCGAAGGGCAGTGCGGCCACTGGCTCCAAACCCCAGGAATGCAGCAACTCAATCCAGACATCGACGTAGCAATTCGTCTCCGCCCAGTCTCGTTCCTGCTCGTGCAGGCGGTGCCGGGCGTAGCTTTTGGGATCGAGTGGCAGAAGTTGATGCCTCATAGCGCCAGCGCATTTTTGACCTCTTGCGGCCAACGATCTGGATCCAATCCGTGGTGTTTGAACAAGGCCAGAGTGACCCGCTCCAAGCCGAACCCGATGCACGCAGAGTGAGCCGTGGCCCCATCTTCCGTCTGGATATCAAACGTATTGCCAAAGTAATCCATGTGGCAGTTGGTAGATCCGATGGCAGTTGGTTTCTCGTCCGATGCGACCGGAATAGTGAACTCGTGTTTCAAGTCCTGTTCCTTCTGCGAAGCCGCCATGACGCGACCTCCGCGGCCGAAGAACGGATCGTTCGCCAGCACGACTTCCACGTCCAGCCCAACTTCATTGAGAATCTCCTCACCCAGCGCCAGCCATTGTTTGCGGTGCGCCAGCGCCTGATCCGGGGTGCCGATGCGCACGTATTCTCGCATGCGGAAAATCTGCATCCGGCAGGGATCGATGGAGGGTTCGTGGCGGAACACCGAAGACACTAATTTCACCGTGCGCCCCTCGCTGGAAACGGTGCCGGTGGCGGTGGGATACAATTGATAGCAACCCGCCGGGGTCAGCATTAACTCACTGGGAGTCAGATCCTGCGTCCAATCCTCACCCTGTTCACGTTTTCCTAACATGGCAGCATGCTCGCGCTCGCGACCGACAAAACTGTGCACCGAGCCCATCAGATCCGGGAAATTTTCAATGTGACTCGTCTTGAGATAAACCTCGCGACTCAGCATCCCCGGGAAATACATCGTCTCGGAAGGGATGTGAGTGGAACGACGAATCGTGAAGCGATCAAACGATTGGAGGACATCCTCGAATGCTCCGGCAAAGCCAAACACGCCCTTCACGCCCTGCGGAATGAAGAGTCCGGCGGTGGTCAGTTCGTCGAGGTAAGCCTGATAGGCTTCGGCCAATGGTAGTGCGTTAGCGGTGCAGGTCATGGCTGTGCCTCCTTGTGAATCATGAGCATGGTAGCGTTAAGTTTTAAAATGCGGTCATTATTGACCATGAGAGCCGCGCCATAGGCATCGCGCAGATGGCGGGCGAGACTGAATTTAGAGTCGTTGCGATAGCCGGAGATGCCGCAAATCAGCATGGCCCGACTAACGATGTCCACCAGTTGCTGCGAACAGGAGAGCTTCAGATTATTGGTGCGGATGGAAAACCCAAATTCCTCCAAGGCTTCCGGGCGGTCGCTGGAAAGAAGTTCCTCATACTCGCGAGCGAGCGAGGCAATGTTCTGTCGCATCTCCTGCAGGACTTGCGCCACCTCGGCCAAGCGGATGGCTGAAATGGGCGTTTCCCCCGGAGTCTTGCGGGCTTCCACGCGGACGAAGGCTCGGGCTTGATTCACGGCATCGGCGGCAATCCCAGACCAGAGCGATCCCCACACGAGATGCGAGTAAGGATGCATCGTGTGACCTAAAATTTCGTTGAACGGTTGTGGTAAAATTTGCTCCACGTCTCCGCTGGAAGTCAGTGCGAAGCCGGAACTGCACGTGCCGCGGAACCCCATCGTGTCCCAGTTGGAAAGCGGCACGGTGGTGTATTCGCCCTTCCGCACCATGACGCTGACTTGCTCGTTGGCTGCGGCAGTAGGCGACTGGCGGCAAGTCACCAGAATGTCATCCGCTGCTTCGCCATAAGAAATGACGGGCGCCTGCTTTGTGAGCGTGAATTTGTTACCTTCCGTTTCCATGGCACAGACGCTGGAGCGCAGATCTCCCCCGGTGCCAATCTCCGTCGTGGCCGAGGCAATCAACCGTTGCTCAGTCACGAGTTGGTGCAGGTAGTTGCGGAAATACTCCGAGTCCTGCGCATGATGCACCAGGCAGGCCACCTGAATTTTATGCATGGCGTAGATCATGGCAGACGAGCCACAATACTGGCCGAGCGCCTCGCAGATCTTCGAAATTTCCACGATGGACAGGCCCATGCCGCCAAAGGCTTGCGGCACGTAAGCGCTGAGCAACTTTGCCTCCCGCATGGCCGTGATCGATTCGATGGGGAATCGCGCGTCCTTATCGACTTCCGCCGCGTGAACTCGCAGCACGTTCTTGCCGATGGCATGAACCTCCTGGAGCAGTTCGTCGAAATCGACCTTCGGATTTAGTTGAGCAGTCATGGAGTTGGGGTTCTGGCAGGAGCAGCGCTGATTGGTGCCAACGAAATTTCCTGCCGGTTAAATTACGCGGAGAGCTGCTTGATGGCCTCGGCTATCGATTCAATGCTCTTAAAAGTGCGACGTCCCACCATGTTGTCAGGAAATTCAACATTGAATTTGTCCTCCAACGCCAGCATGACCGCCACCGTCGCCAGCGAAGTCAAACCCGCTCCATAGAGGTCCTCAGTTTCCCCGAGCCCCTCCGCCGCCATGCGGCCATGCTGGGTCAGGATCTCGCGGATGTCGGGCACAAGAGTTGGGTTGTCAGTTAGGGTCATGAAGCAAAGGGTGTTTATTTTCGTTGGTCTAAAATCGGTGGGAATTTTGACTGCTCAAAACAATAAAGTGAAATTATGAAAATTACAATAAATACTTTAAAAATTCGTTTATTTATCATTTTTGAGACCTTTTAACGCGAATTTGGCGAATGTCGCAATTTCCCTGAAAGCGGAGGCGTAATTTCTCTCGGATTGGTTCAGGGTGGACGCACCTCTGCTACCGCAACCTGTTCTCATGAAGCTCACCTTCCTCCTCTGGCTCCTCCTGCTCGTCTCTCACACCACCGCAATCGGTGAGGAGAATCGTCCCAACGTTCTGTTCTTTTTCGCTGATGATCAGCGCGCAGACACCATCGCGGCCTTGGGCAATCCCATCATCAAGACCCCCAATTTGGATCGCTTGGTGCGACGAGGGGTCTCGTTTGATCAGGCTTACATGCAGGGGGGCATGAATGGGGCCACCTGCGTGCCATCTCGCGCCATGCTGTTATCAGGTCGTAATTTATTCCACATCGACGAAAAACTACTGCGGGATGAAACCTGGCCCGCCGCCTTCGGCAAAGCTGGCTATACCACCTTCATCAGCGGCAAGTGGCACAACGGAGAACCCTCCATTCTCAAGAGCTTCCAACAAGCGCGTTCGCTGTTTACTGGCGGCATGACCGATCCCTCCAAGGCACCTTTGCGCAGTGTGGTGGACGGGAAACTGCAACCACCGCAGATCTCACCCAAGCACGCCTGCGAGGTCTTTGCCGATGAAGCCATCGCCTTCCTCAAGACGCCTGCAACCGCTCCGTTCTTCTGCTACCTGCCCTTCGATGCCCCGCACGATCCCCATGTGGTGCCCCACGACTTTGCCATTAATTACGCTGCCGCCACCATGCCGCTGCCGCCGAATTTCCTGCCGCAACACGCTTGGGACAATGGTGAGATGACGATCCGGGATGAGGCGCTCTTGCCCTGGCCACGTTCAGAAGCCAAGGTCAAGGAAATGCTGGCCGAGTATTACCGTTACATTTCCTATCTGGACTCTCAAATCGGCCGCGTGCTGGATGCCCTGGACGCCTCCCCCGCCGCTAAGAACACGCTGATCGTCTTCGCTGCCGACTCTGGTGTGGCCCGCGGCAGCCATGGGCTCATTGGGAAACAAAACGTTTACGAGCATTCCATGCGCGTGCCGCTCATCATCGCTGGTCCTGGCATCCCTGCTGGCCAGCGCACCCAGGCGATGTGCTATCTCTTCGACGTCCTCCCCACCCTAGGGAAACGCTGCGGGATCACCGGGCCGTCCACCAGCGATGGGCGTGAATTTTCCAGCGTCCTAACAGACCCCTCCAAACCTGCCCGCACGGAAATGATCTTCGCCTACAAGAACCTCCAACGCGCCATCCGCACCGATCGCTGGAAGCTCATCCGCTATCCGCAAATTGACCGCAACCAACTCTTCGACCTCCAGACCGATCCCCGGGAAATCACCAACCTCGCCACCGCACCGGAACAGGCAACGCGCGTGGCAGAATTAACTGAGCAGCTCCAAGCCGCCATGACCGCCGCTGGAGACGCGGCTCCACTGCAAGTGGCCACCCCGAAGCCGGCGGATTGGACGCCTCCTGCGAAGGGGAAGAAGCAGGGAGCGGAGGAATAGAGCGGCAATTCCAGTGTGCCCCCAGAATTTGGGTGCAAACTTTCCGCTAGCCACTATCGTCGGTTGTTGATTTCCAGTGCCGCCCATGAAACCCCGCTTCAAACTTCCCTCTCTGATCGTCGTTTGTTTTACATTGGGGTTTATCGGCGTGCGGCATTGGTCTGCGCAAACGTCATCGGCCTCAAATCGAGAGACCCAGCGTCAGGCCTCGATCACTAATCTCTCAGCGGACTGCTCCACATTCTATCGCTTCGTTTATGGAGATGGGCTAAGATGCTCCGCAGCTTCGGCATGAGCGCGGACCGACCGCCTTTTTGTTTCGCCTTTTCCTACCGCAAACTCGCTGAATCAGCAGTTGGAAAGCGCTCTGTGGTGCAGTAGGATTAAACGTTGGTTCAGCCGACGAATGCTTCGTTGGCACCATCTGACTCCAAACTAAAACACTTCCCATGAAACATCTGCTTCTTTCTCTCGCCAGTGTGCTGGCATTTTCCTCCTGCGCGTCCACCAAGCCCAGCGATTGCTGCGAAGCCAAGGACTCGAAGTGCAAAGACCATCCTGCCGCAGCCTGCTGTGACAAGCCAGGCGCCACCAAAGGAGCGCCTGCGGCCAAACATCAGCACTAGACGTGCCAACCCGCCACGGCCGGACCAGCATGCTGGTCCGGCCGTTTTCATTCCGATTAAGCGCCTCCCAGCAGGATGAGCAGCGTGTGATTTCCCTCACGCAACAAAGGAACGCGCGCCACCCCAGAGGTCACGGGCAGGGCGCACCCGTCTAGTTCGAGGGCTTTTACGGCGGCGGAACATTGGGCGGGATTCACCACCGTGATGTGATAGCATGCGGTGCCTCCGGGCGGACGGAAGGTGATGTGATATTCCGGCCAATCATCTGGAATGCAGGGCTGGATGATCAACGTGTTCCCACCTTCAACGCGCAACCCTAACACGGATTCGATGGCGGCCCGGAAGGCCCAGCCGGCGGATCCGGTATACCAGGTCCAGCCTCCGCGGCCGATGTGGGGCTCGGCTCCGTAAATGTCCGCAGCGACCACGTAGGGTTCCACTTTGTAAATTTCGTTCTGCACAGCGGAACGATTGTGCCAGCTGGGGCTCAGCCGCAGCAGAAGTTTCGCTGCCAAATCGCGTCGCCCCAGTTTGGCAAAGGCCCGCACCATCCAACAGGAGGCGTGGGTGTATTGACCGCCATTTTCCCGCACTCCAGCGACGTATCCTTTGATATAGCCAGGGTCTTCCGGGGTGTTGATAAATGGTGGCGTCAGCAGACGAATCAGTCCATCGGTTTCCAGAATCAGATGACGCTGGGCGGCCTCCAGAGCCATGGCGGCACGTTCTGGCGAAGCCAAGCCAGAGAGCACGGACCACGCTTGCGCCAATCCATCGATCCGGCATTCTTCCGCCGTGCTGGTGCCTAACGGGATTCCATTATCGTAGTAGGCTCGTCGATACCATCCGCCATCCCACCCGGTATCGTTAAGGGTGCGATGCAAATTCCTTTGATATGCAAGATAGCGCCCGGCCCGGGAGTCCTGACGCTGCTCGGCCAATGGAATGAAATCATCCAGAATTAAATGCAGGAAAAAGCCCAGCCACACACTCTCTCCTCGTCCCTCCCGTCCCACGCGGTTCATCCCATCGTTCCAATCCCCCGTGCCCATCAAGGGCAGTCCGTGGCTGCCTTTGGTGAGCGAACGGTCAATCGCCCGACAGCAGTGTTCATAGAGGCTGGCGGATTCACCGCTGGGCTCCGGCTGAAGATAATTTTCATCCTCGCCTGGCTTCAGCAACGGAGCCTTGAGAAATGGCACTACTTCATCCCAGACTGCGGCATCGCCCGTGTTCCTGACATAGTCCGCCGTGATCAAGGGCAGCCAAAGTAGATCATCCGAGAACCGGGTGCGCACGCCACGATTGATCGGCGGCTCGTGCCACCAATGCAGCACATCTCCTTCCACGAATTGATGCGCGGCGTGCAGCAGGATTTGGCTGCGAGTTCGTTCCGGCCACAGCAGGGTTAAATTTCCCGCGTCCTGCAACTGATCCCGGAAGCCATACGCTCCGCTGGATTGATAGAACGCGGTGCGGCCCCAGATGCGACACGACAAGGCTTGGTAACCCAGCCAGCCATTCACCATCCGATCAATTTCCGGCACCGGAGTCTTCACCTGCACCGCACTCAACCCATCCCGCCAAAACGCCTGCGCGTCTGCCAAGGCGGATTCCATCGCCTCCACCGTGTCATAACGCGAAAGCAAAGCCAGCAATTCCGCCTCGCCCACCGCTTCTCCGAGCACGATGCCAACCGTCATCGTCTGCCCTGCGCCTAACGTGCATTTCCATTGCTGGGCGAAACAGGCATCGCCTGATGTGCCAATGGCTTCATCCAACGACGCTTGCGCCAAAGCCGCAGGAGCCCGGGTGCTGCCCAGCTCACCGAGAAACGTGGCGCGATCACAACTGACATGCGCAGTGGAAACGATGCCGCCCGAGATGACGCCCCGCGTAAAGGCAATCCCATCGCTGAAGGCTTCGTTGGCCGGGTTCACCGCACACAGTGCTGCGCCATCCTGCCATGTTTTGATGGTGCCGGGCGTGGTCGGCATGGTTCCGAGCACCAAGCGATGGTAGCTGAAGAGCGAGAACTGCTTGGCCTCATGATGCGTGTTGGTAATCCGCAGCAACGTCAGTTTCACCGGATCCTCCTGCGCCACAAATACCGTCGTTTCCTGCTCCAAGCCATGCGTGGCAACCTGCCACCGCGAATACCCAAAGCCATGGGCCACCGCGTAATCTGCGACTGCCGGACAAGGACCCGGCAGGGGAGACCAGGATTTGCCGCTCGCTTCATCGCGCACATAGAGCGCTTCATCGTGCGGGTCACTCACTGGATCATTCGACCAGGGCGTCAGCCGATTCGCCTGACTATTCCGCGCCCAAGTGCTGCCTGCTCCGCGCTCGGTCAACAGACATCCAAAGCGTTGGTTGGCCAAGACATTGCACCACGGCATCGGCGGCAAGACCAATCCATGTTTCCGCCATGGCAATGTTAGTTGATACTCGGTGCCATCCGCTGAGAAATCACCGCAGGCATGCTCTGCCGCGTCCGACTGGTGCTCCAGGCTACTTTGCAACCTGGCTTCTGGCGCATGGCGCGTCACGATTTCCGGAATGGTGGCATGATCCGTTGCGACTCCTAGCAGAAATGTAATTTCCCGCGTCTCCTGCGGCTGCAACGTAATCGTGGTGCGCAGACTGAACAACGGATCCAGCACATTTCCCACCGCTCCTGAAAGCGTCATGCTGGGCTGCTGCAGGCTGCGCCCGCGCCCGATGAAACGCAACCGATCGGTCTCCCAAGCTTCCGTCGGAGCCCCGGATAAAGCATGCCACAGCGCAGGCCATGTCTCGCCCTGACTGCGCGGCCGGCGTTTGGCCACCAGAGCGGCTCCGCAGAGTTCCGTCTGCACGAACAATTTCGAAAATGCCGGATGCCCCAGATCTCCCATGGGATGCGCGAGCGCGACTTCAATGCAGCTGGTGACTTCGATGCGACGCGTTCGCGACGAGCTGTTCTGCAACCGCAACTTGCGGAGTTCCACGGGCTCGTTGGCCGCCACGGTGATCTCCAACGTCGCGAGGATGGCATGGTCTTCGCGTGCGATTACCAGGCGCTGCGTGTCCGCTGTCATGTGGTAATTGGTGGGCGCGGCCAGGGTCGGTTGGCGGCCTGCAGACCAAAGCTCATTGCTCTCTACGTCGCGTAAATAAATGAAGAACCCGTGGGCATCTTCCACTGGATCCGCCGGCCAGCGATTCAGGGCGATCCAATCGAACATGGATGACCCGGCCCCGGCAGGCGATACTTTCACTGCATACTGGCCGTTGGTGAGCGCGGCTGGAAGGTTACGATTCATGGGTAATGCGAAGGTAAATGCTAGTTTGCGACAACGAGATAGCGTCGGCTGTGAACGGAATTTTCTTTCGCAATTTGGTCTCAACTCGAATGATGGATCCTGGCAGCGGCGGTCGCAATACGAGACCGTTGACTGGTAGAGTCAGGCCAGGCAGGAGGCTAAATTCCAAGGTCCGCGCATCCACGCGACGCAGCGTGTAATGCAGCAAGCCGAAGCGCGTCGGCAAGTCTCGCACGTGAACGCCATCCTCCTCCAGCCATGCTGGAGCCAGGCCCGCAGCGAGCACCAACGTGTGACCAGTGGTGTTTTCGTAAGCAAACAAACTCTGCACGGCCAGCACATACTCCGCCCCAATCCACGTGTGCGGCACATCGCCCACATGACCTGGAGCCAGGGGATCGCGCCACGCGATTTCCGGCCACTGATTCCAAGCCAGCGGCCGCCGATCCGTCAGGAAAAAGCGCAGCAATTCCAAGGCAGCAGCACGATCCCCTAACCGCACGAAGGCCCCGATGATGCGAATTTCATACGGGGTGTAATTCGACCACGGCAGCTCTCCGGTGCGCTTCTTGCGCCAGTCGCTGAGGTATCGATCGAACGTGTATGCCAATGCTTTCGCGTCCAACTCTGGAGGGACATCCAACAGACTCAGAGCATTGGCTGTGGCCGTGGGATCGAAGTCCGCCCACTCCAACGATGCGGGGATGAAATCCAAATTTTTGCCGGCACGGGTCGCTGCGATGGAACCGTAGAGGGCAGTGGCCACAAGGTTTGCCAATTGTTGCCACTGCTGCGCGAGGCCTGATTTTCCCAGGCATTCAGCCAAGCCTACAGCATCCCGCAACCCACGCACCGTCCAGAAATCATCCCAATAAGAATGCACTGGCTGCGCCAGATAGCCTTCATGGCTCACGGAGATTGGCATGAGTCCGCTCGGTTCCAACAATCCCGCAATACACCGCACCACCTGCAAAATCTTAGGCCAGCGCGCCTTCAACCAACGATCGTCCTTGGTGAATGCGTAGTAGTCAGCCACCAACGCCAACCATTGTCCATGGCTGTCATGTTCCACCAGCCAGTCCGGCCCATCCCGATCCACGCAGCAGGGGACGAAGCCATCGTCGCGCAGAAACGGTTCATACCATGCGATGAAAGCGCGCACGTCCGCCGCACAACCCATCCGCAGCAAAGCCGCGCTCATGATCGCGCCATCGCGAATCCAACTCCGCGTGTAGCGACGCGGCCCGGGCTGCAAGGCGGCTCCAGAGCGAGTGCTGATGACATGAGCCGCCGCGGTCCGCATTGCCTGCAACGCTTCATGGCCCCAACCTGCCGCCTTCATTTGCGCTGCGGAAAATTTCTCTGACCAGGCCGCTGCTGGATCCGTCACGGAGATACGCCTCGGTTGAGGCGCGCTGGTTTTCACCTTCGTAAAATCTATCCCTCCCTCCGTGCCCGCAAAAGACAATACCCCCGTCGCGAAACCAAAGGCATCCCTGGCCCGCACCCGCTGGGGAAATTTGCCTGCCGCCAAGTCCGCTACCAAGTTGCCTTCCGCAGATGTCAAGGCGCCGAACGTAGCTCCTGCGCTGGGGCGAAGTTCAGCAGAGCCATTCACAAGGACGGCAGCGCCATCCCAGCTCAATTCCCGGATTTTACTAATACCGCCCACATTGCGGAAATGCTGCCACGGGGGAGTGACTTGAAACGGGCGCAGTGCGACATACAACTTCACCTTTGGATTCGGGCGCTTGGTTTCCAACCGATAGCGCACGGAGAGCGTTTGCTGCACCATGAAGGCTTCGATTGTTAGCGACCAATCCTGGCCCTTCCAGACTACGGATGGAATTGGCATCCAAGTTTGTTGGAGATGCTGCGTGATCGCCACATCCGCCCAAGTGTAGAGCGCTCCATCCAAGGACAGAAAAGGCTCGAGGGTAAACGACGCTTCATCCACTTCCACCAATCCCTGCTCATTCATCAACGCACAATTGGAACCCTCCAACATGCCTACCGGAGTCCAGAGGCTTTGTTCCCGCCACAGCCAACGCGGATAGTAACCACGCGGTGCGCGCTGTGCCACACTGTGCCAGAATGCCTCCAGTGAGCGCGAGAACTCAAACGCTTCGATCTGGAGACCGCGCATTCCCGCTGTGGACTTCAACTCCAACTTCACGAAGCGGGCCTGCGTCTGCGGGAGGTAAACGTAACTGCAAGATCCTCCGGCTCTGGCGACAGAGTAGCGCGTGCGCCAATGCAACCCATCGTTTGAAGTCCTCACCCGGAAACCCCGAAGCGGTGCCGCCTCCTGCCAATGAATCACTAGTCCTCCCAACACCCGGGCGGTGCCTGCATCCAGCCTAATCCAAGGCGCAGGATCCTTTACGCTCGGCTCCCACCAGGTAGCATCATCCCCCTCCAGCACCGTCTTGGCCGCATGTCCACGTTGCGCGCTGGAAGCCTCTATTTTCGGTCGTTTCGTGAAACTCTGGTCTTCCAAACTCCATCCCCTAACCGTCCAACTACCGCTACCACCCTCGCCCGCTACGATGGCGATCTCGATGGCTCCCAATGCTGTGATCGCCCCACCACCCGCAGGACCCCAGGCGAACTCGACCGACTGACTGGGAATCGTCACCCAGCGACCCCGCTTGCTGGCACGGAAGTTTTTCAACTGGTAGCGCCATACATTTTGATTTGATGGGTCCACTAACTTTACCTCCAAATGGTTCACTGCCCCACGTCCAGCGACGTGCAGGCGCAGCACAAAGGCCTCTGGCATCGCCCGTCGCCACAACCGCCGCGCCACCGCAAAGCCACCGCCACCTTTGAAATCATAGTCCAGTTGCAGAGCCGCTCCACCACCAATCCTGAGCGCTCTGATCATCAACTCCGCCTGTCCGGAAGCCACCGGCATCCAGGCCGTCGCATCAGCAAAAATGTTCCAACGATGATCACTCATGATGGCAGCGTAGTTCGAGGCCGCGCGATTTGCAACTCAGCACCAACCCGCATTGCTAACTAGATTCTGCGGTCGCCAGCCACCGCCTCAAATGCCGGAAATGCCCCCTGCACTGTCCACCTGAATGCGCTCGGCTGCGGGAAGTTTCGGGAGGGCGGGCATGCGGAGAATTTTTCCAGTTAGGGCGACGAGGAATCCGGCTCCGTTAGCGATTTCGAATTGCCGCACCGTGATGCGGAAATTTCTCGGACGTCCTTGCTTCTTGGGATCGTCGGAAAGTGAGTCCTGCGTCTTGGCCATACAGATGGGGAGTGTATCAAAGCCCAACTGACGAATGCCCACCAGCTGCTCCAGCGCTTGGGGCGAGAAATCCACGCCGTCCGCGCCATAGATCCGCGTGGCGATTTTGCGAATCTTTTCCTCCGGCGTGTCGTCCAGAGAATACACGTGGTCGAATCGCGTGGTCTCCGTTTGCGAGGCCTTCACGACGATGTGCGCCAAGTCCTGGGCGCCCAAACCGCCAGCCCCGAAAACGTTGGCCACCGCACACGGCACGTCGCGCGTGGCGCAATAATTCTCCACGATGGCATGTTCGACTGGGGCGTCCGCAGTGAATTCGTTGATGGCCACCACGACCGGGCGGCCGAACGATTGCGCGGCATCCAAGTGAGCGGCCAGATTATCCAAGCCCCGTTCCACGGCGGCCACGTCAGGTTGGCTGAGGTCCGCCAACGCCACGCCACCGTGCATTTTCAAGGCCCGGATGGTGGCGACTAGCACGATGACATCAGGCGCAAATCCGCCCTGGCGACACTTGATGTCGAGAAATTTCTCCCCGCCCAGATCGAACGCAAAGCCCGCTTCCGTGACGGCAAAATCCGCCGTGCCCAAGGCGAGTCGCGTGGCGAGAATGGAGTTGCAGCCGTGGGCGATGTTGGCAAATGGCCCGCCGTGCACATAAGCCGGCACGCCTTCCACGGAGCGCACCAGATTGGGTTTCAAGGCATCCCGCAAAATCGCTAACATCGCACCCGTGACCTTCATTTCCTCTGCCAGCACGGGCTTGCCCTCAGTGGTATAGCCGAGTAAAATGCGGTTCAAGCGCGCGCGCAGATCATCATACGAAGTAGCCAAGCAAAGGATGGCCATGATCTCGCTGGCGGCGGTGATATCGAATCCGGAATCGCGCTCCACGCCTTGGCCATGCATGCCGATGCGGATGTTCCGCAGGGCGCGGTCGTTCATATCCATGGACCGTTTCCAGACGACACGATTCGGGTCAAGGCGCGTGGTTTTGAAGTGGAGTCGGTTGTCCATGGCCGCAGCCAGCAAATTATGCGCAGCGGTAATGGCATGGAAATCCCCGGTGAATTGCAGGTTGATGCTTTCCGCTGGGGTGAGCGAACTCTTGCCACCGCCAGTAGCTCCACCTTTGCGCCCAAAGACTGGGCCCATGCTCGGCTGGCGCAGCGCCAAGGCCACGGACTGGCCGATCTGTTTCAGCCCCTGTGCCAGGCCGATGGAAACGGTGGTCTTACCTTCGCCTGCCGGAGTGGGCGTGATGGCGGAAACGAGAATGAGCTTGCCGCGCACCGGTAGATCCTGCAAGGCGGGCAGGGCGATCTTGGCTTTGTCCCGGCCATAGAATTCAAGATGGTCCGGGTGGAGTTGGAGTTGCGTGGCGAGTTCGCTGAGGGAAGGTGCAGTGGTGTTCACGGAGAGCTAGCTAGACCGAATGCAGGCAGTTGGCAAGTCAGAGAAGTGACGATCTCCGGGTGCTCTGGTCCCAGCGTGGAACGTGGAGGTCGAAGTGACGAGACCGCATCAGGCATAGATGGGCAGCACGCCACCTTCGTAGCTGGGGAAGAGTTTTCCCAGATCCACCGCGGGCTCCAGATGGCGGCAGACGGCACCCAGCGTGCCGCGATAGTCATGAACCACGGGGACGTCTCCAGGGTATTCCAAGATGGAGCCACCGAGCCCTTTCCAGTCTGCGAAAACTTTGCCACCCGGCACGCTGCCGCCCATGACCCAGTGCACGCCGCCGCGGCCGTGATCGGTTCCCAACGAAGCATTCTCCCCCACCCTGCGCCCGAATTCGGTCATGACCACGATGGTCACGCGGGGGAAATCTTTCCCCAGCGCGGTGGCGAAATCCGCCAAGCCTTTCGCTAGCCGCGGCATCAATGAATTCAGCAAGACCGCTGCGCCAAAGTGCGAATCCCATCCGCCCAGATCAATCGTGGCCGCGCGCAGACCAAGATTCGCTTGGATCAGACGAGCGATCAATCCGAGGCCATCCACAAATTCATCCCGTGCTTGCTTGGGCTGCCCCTTGCGCCGCGCCTCTTCATCCTGCAGCGCGACGGACAGTCCCTGGATGCGTTGCACCGCAGCGAGCGTCTCACTGCCAGCTTGACCAAGTTTACCGCCGGTCAGTTGATATAATTTGCCGAGTTGTTGCTGGAATACTTCCGTTTGCTTCGGCAGGGCGAATTCCGTTAGCGAACGCATCGCCACGGCAGCCGTGCCATGCAGCGAGTCGGAGATATGCTCACTGATACTCACCGCGGTGAGCGGACCGGCATTCGACTGTTTGGTGAGATGGAGGAATTTCCCCAACCAGCCACCACCACTGGCGCCACCGAAGTGCAGGTAGTCTTCGGCCTCGAAATGGGAGCGCGAATTCTCCGGCGTGCCGGCTTGATGAATGATGGCCAACTGCTTTTGTTCAAAGAACGGATGCAGTGGGGCCAGATTGTTATGGAGTCGGAACACGCCCTCCAGGGGGAGCGTATCCTTTTCCTTCATCGCCAGCGTTGGTCGCAGCTTGTGGTAATCATCATCCCCCACGGGCGGGACCAAATGGAGGCCATCCGCCCCACCGCGCAGGTAAACACTAACAAGCACCTGCGAGGGCTTGCCTTCCGCTTCGATCAGGAGAGTGGGAGTTTGCGCCATGACGATTAGTAGAGTTGGAATCCAGGAAGGGACAGCGCCAGCGCCAGTTGATCGGCCTCAGGCGTGGCTTGCAGGGCCGTGAGTTCGTCGGTGGTGGGCTTGCGTCCCAGCAAATGTTGCAGCATCCCGGTGGTGTTTCCGGCAGCGGTTAGGAACTGATCCTGCTTCCATGTGGCGGGCGTCGTTTCCCCCCGACCCAACCGCAGGGCAAAGTCCCAGCGAGCCAGTAGCGTGCTCATCCAATCCTCCCCCACATCGGCATAACCTTCGGGCGTGGGGTAATCAAAGGGCATGTGGCCCATGCGACGCAGCGCTCGTTGGATTTCCATGCCCCCGTCTGTGGGCACACCCAAGGCTCTATAGAGCGAGACCAGATAATGGAAGGGGCGTTTAAACTTCGTGCCCCGTGCGGTGCGGAAGGACTCAGTGGCAAACAGCGCGCGAAGCGTTTCCGGGATGTCTCCGCTGGATTTGGTAAACGCAGCCGCAGTCGTGGCAATGGCGGCGGCGGGTGGTTCGTCAGCAATGAAATGACGGCATAATTTCGTGGCGATAAATTGTGCGGTCGAGGGATGCTGGGTGACGATCTCCAGCAACGCATCCAAATCCTTGGGCCCACCGCCTGCCGCAATTGTTTTGCCCAACACGGTCTTGGCTCCGTCATCGTGATTGTATTTGATGAACACCACCGAACCAATGCCCGCCAATCCCTTCGGCCCCATGCTGAAAAGCTTGTTGTCTTTACCCTTCACGGTCCAGCCCGTGAGGCAGCGTGCGGCCTCCATGACGTCCTGTTGGGTGTAACCGCCATGAACTCCTAACGTGTGGAGTTCCAAGAGTTCCCGGGCGTAGTTTTCATTCGGTTTATCCTCTGGTTTCCGACGCTTGTTTTGCCGGCCATCCAGGTAAAACAACATGGCCGGAGACAACGCGGAAGCGCGCAGCAAGTCGGAAAATTTCCCCAACGCATGCGGCCGAATCACCTCCCGATCATCATACGGCTTGAGCCAGCGGCAATCCGCTTTGGAGGAATCGATATTGAAATGATCAGACCAGAACGCGACCATGCGTTCATACAACTGGTTAGGCGAGTGCACGGCCCGCACCAAGGCGGCTTGCGTGAGTTCGAAATTCAACTGCCGCGGATTGAAATCATAGAGTTCGCCCACGGCTTCCTGGATGGCCTCCTGGCGACTAGCCTGTTTCCGCGCTACTTCCGCCAAGCCCTTGGGATCGCGCACGGCCACACTCGCGGCTATGAATTTCTCTGCGGCCGCTTCGATGGATGTCGCTTGCTGACGCCAGTAGCCATAGAGCCCCGGGGTGACGCCCCAAGTCAGGCGGGAGATGGCGTGGCTGAGCAGGTCGATCTCCTTCCCAGCTGGTGAGGCGAATGGTTCGAGCTTAACGGCATCGATCGCATCGCCAATCGGCCCTAACATGGCCTTGCGCATGCGGGAATCACAACTGACGGAAAGGCCTGCTACCGCGGTGCCCGTCCAGCGGAGGAAATCACGTCGCCCCGACTGCCCGCGAGCGTGGCACTCGGTCGATGACGGGGCTGACTCGGAGCTTGGCTTCATGGCGGTGAAATTATTCGTCGGTGCCGCCGGCAGCGCGTTGTTCGGAGCGAATTTTCCGCAAGGCCCGGATGCCTGCCCCCAGCCCGCAGGACAGAACCAAAGTGAGCGGGACCACGTTGACAATGGGAACCAGCATCGTTCCTAGCAGGATAACGCCACCACGCATGGTGCGTCGCCATGGTTGATCTTTATCGGTGGGATGCTGCATGCCGGAACCGATGCGACGGGCCAAGCCAGCTGCGCCTGCCAGGGCCAGCAAGAGGAGCGCGGAACCAACGATGCCACCCAGCAGCGCCCCCACGCCACCCATTTTGGCAATCGCTCCGGAAACGCCTCCCAGCACCAGCAGCGAGACGATACCAATGAGGAAATTTTTCCCCGGCCGATCATACGTTTCCTGCGCTTGGCGGACAAATTTAGGGAACAACGCCTGGGTGCCGATCCACGTGCTAAGCATCAGGGAGGCTGCGGCAAAGAAGAGCAGGGCGATTTTCCAAAGTTCGGCAGAAGAGAAGAATTCCATAAGGGCGGCGATAGATTTAACTGCAAGTTATAACCCCGAACGCCGAGATTGCAGCATCTCTTTCACGGAAAATTTTGGGGCTAGGAGAATTAGTAATCCCAAGCATTGCAGGCGGCAATGACGCGGTCCACCTGCGCTGGCGTCAGGTAAGGATGGATCGGCAGCGAAACTTCTTGGGCGGCAAATTTCTCTGCCATGGTCAGGGTGCCCCAAGTTAGGATTTCTGACTGCGCCAACCCCGGCTGATCACTGATTAACTTCGGATAGTGAATTCCGCCCATGACGCCCTGCGCCTTGAGGTGATCCAGGAAGCCCGCGCGATCCCCCGGAATCATGATCGGGAATAAATGAACGACGCCCGCACTGGCGGAAACTTCCGGCAGCAGTTGCAGGTGGTCCTGCTTCAGTTCCGCCCGATAGCGGGCCGCAATTTCCTGCCGCGTGGCCGTAAATTTAGCCAGACGCGGCAGCAGCGCATCATGCAGAATGGCGGCTTGGAGTTCATCCAATCGACTGTTGAGCCCGGGCAGCGAGTGGACGTATTTTTCGCTCTGACCATAGTCGCGCCATTGCCGAGCGGAAGCGGCCAGGCCGGCATCGTTCGTTAAGAGGGCACCCCCATCGCCCATGGCACCGAGGTTTTTCGTTGGGTAAAAACTGGTCGTGGCGGCAAAGCCCACACTGCCGCAGGGCCGGCCTGACCACGTGGCACCGATCGATTGCGCGCAATCCTCGACGAGGTTAAGCCCATAGCGATCCCGTAGTGCTGCCAACTTCGTGAGGTCCATGCATTGACCGAACAGATGCACCGGAACCATCCATTTAATGTGGGCGGCCTCCGCCAGCAGTTCGCCAACCAAATCGAGATCCAGCAAACCGTTGGCATCCACATCGACAAAGACGGGAACCCCGCCGGCGCGCAGAATGGCTAACGTCGTGGCAAAGGCGCTGAGCGGCGTGGTGATGACTTTCTCCCCGGGCTTCAGCCCTTTGGCGCGCAACGCAATTTCAATGGCATCCATCCCATTACCGCAGCCAACCGCGTGCTCCAGCCCCCAATAGTCTCCTAACGCTTCCTCAAAGGCCACGACTTCGCGTCCCAGAATATACCAACCACTTGCGCCCACCCGCTGGAGCGCAGCAGTGGCATCAGACTGAATTTCCTGCCACAGGGCACGGAAATCATTCGCAGGGATGGGTGGCAATGGAAGTTCGGAGGAGGACATAACGTTGAGAGCGGACGAAACCAGAGCAGAGGAGGTGTGGTGGGACGAGTCGTTTGGCAAGGTTAATCTAGCCTCGCTCCAATTTGCCTCCTCTGCCAACCATCACCCGCGCAAATCCCGCAGCGTCCGCAACTCCCCGAGCATCCGCCCCAACCCCCCGCGTATTTTCCGCGCGCCACCCTTCCGATTCTTCCCAAACGAATCGCCTTCTTGACTCCTCTTGCCTTCTCCAGTGCAGGCTTCAGCCGGCTAAAGCCCAATGCCTTTAAGGATTCAAAAATATCTGGAATTCTGTAATTTCCCATGGCGCCCTGCCAGCTTCTGATGGATTGGGCGGATGCCCCATAACTCCCTGCCGCTTCCCGCATTCTTTTCCAATTTCGCCGCA
>JANOAV010000191.1:0-27923 GCA_031411295.1 Verrucomicrobiales bacterium
GGAAAAGAATGCGGGAAGCGGCAGGGAGTTATGGGGCATCCGCCCAATCCATCAGAAGCTGGCAGGGCGCCATGGGAAATTACAGAATTCCAGATATTTTTGAATCCTTAAAGGCATTGGCTTTTAAGCGGTGCATCACGCCAAGCTCACGCGGCAAAACGGCTCTGCCTGTTCCTCCGCCTAAAGCGCGGGACTCCAACGCAGGTTCCCCATTTGTCAGACCGCACAGACCTACCTCAAGATTTCTTTTTATCCTGTTTCCGCTCCGCTTTGGCTTCCTTATTCTGTCCGGGCACCTTCACTGGGTTCATAAATTTACCCAAAGCCTCTGCGTTCAAACCGCTGGTGGGAAGCCATTCCATGGCCATGGTTGGGTTCTGCTTGAAATAATTTTTGGCTACTTCTTGGAGTGCCTTCTGTTTGGCCTCAGGTTCCGCAATGACATTGGCCCAAGCGATGGCGGCATTCACATCTTCACGGGCTACTTCACGAACGATGGCTGCCGCACCTGCGTCGCGATTCGGGCCGGGCGGCAAATTTCTAACGTATTCACTGGCGGCCAGACTGTCCTTGCCTTTGTTCTTTTCCATCCAGCCTTCGATCACCTCGCGAAATGCCTTCTCCTGCGTGCCGACGGGCAATCCTTGGGCGAATTCCAATCCCTTCGTGATATCTTGTTTGCTCAACTCGGAGGCGATATCGCCCGCTGCAGCCTTGGTGTAGGCTTCACCCGAGTGCTCGCGCAGCAGTGCCACTGCCTTATCGAGATTTCCAGTGGCCAACGCTTGGTCTGTTAGGGATGTGAACGCGCCCCGTTTCATTTCCGGATCCGTTAAGGACTTCATCCAAGCTTCGGCGGCCGCGGTCCCGCCGGAACGCAAAATTTCATCGAAGATGGATCGGGCCGCCTGATGCTTATCTTTGGGGTTTTCCAAGGAGGCGGCATAGGTCGAAGCCATGTTAGAATCGGAGCGCGCCAGACTGGAAATGAGCGACATTTGGAGCAGGTTCTTATCGGGAGATTTGACGCCTTCCAACCATTTGATCGCCTCCTCCGGGGACTTGCTGGCCCAGCCCGCCAGCACCGCAGCGGTGCCTGATTTGGCGGAGGCTCCGTGTTCCGTGAGTTCCTTCATCGCCCGTTCCGGATCCAGCGTTCCCCAGCGGTGCGCCAGCATTCGCAAATATTCCTGCTGTTCCGGGCCGCGTAAGTTGGCCCGGAGCATCGCATAGATCTCCGGAGCATATTCAGGCGATAACTCTTCCATGAGCCGGGCGAACAGAAAATGGCTGCGCACCGGATCCGCCTCCCGCAAGGCTTCCTCCACCGCTATGACGAGCTTTTCCGGTGGCATGGGGCCAGTGCCATTGAGCCCGTGATCCTTGAGAAACGCTGTGATTGCTGCATCGCTCGAAAACACTGGACCGGCGGCGGGAGGACTTGGCTTGGGCTCTTCCACCGAAGCCGTGACCGGAATTTTCTGAGTGCTCTCGTTGGCTGCCGCCGCTGGCTGAGCATAACGCCCCAGCACAAACCCTCCCAAGGTAAGGGTGGCTGCGATCAGAGTTGTAAGGAGAGAAACTTTCATGAACAAGATAACAACGCCAAAGCCAGGGATTGGGACCACCGATTGCGACCAGTAATCCCTCGTGGCATCAAGGGTTAAGCAAAACTCTGCCGCATGAACATGCATTTCAAGTTGAACTCCGCGCAGAACGCGTTAAAGGAGGTGCCACGGGAACGCGCGCCAGCCGTCCCTAGCAAGATTTTCATTTTACCAAAGCAAACGGAGAGGTGGTCGAGCGGTTTATGGCTCCGGTCTTGAAAACCGGCGTGCTCAAAAGGCACCGTGGGTTCGAATCCCACCCTCTCCGCCATTCTACGCCGACGCTAGGAGGCGTAGAATGCCCTCCGTAGCTCGTAGAGCGAAGGACGGGCTGACCTGTGCTCCCCGGCTACGAATGGCACGCCATGCTTGCGAGTTTATTCAACCGTCCGTTCTCTTATCTACTGATTCCTTTCATGAAAATGTTCTACGTGTATCTCCTGCGCAGTCAATCCGATCCAACCCAAGTTTACACGGGATTCACCGAAGATTTGCGGCAGCGATTCAAGGAGCATAATGACGGGAAATCGACCCACACTGCGAAGTATCGACCTTGGGTATTGGAGACCTACGTGGCGTTTTCCGTGCGGACTCAAGCGCTGGCCTTTGAGCGCTACCTGAAAACAGCCTCGGGTATTGCATTTTCAAGAAAGCGGCTTCGCCCAGGTCCGCAGAGCGTCGAGGGTGGTGATGGCAATCAGTAAGCTTTCGGAAGCGGTCCGGTCCCTGCGGGCTGAAGCATTAGATCCGATACAGGTCCGCCAAGGAATGCCATTTCTCATGCGGTTGGGCGTTGGGATTCTTGATGGGGAGACGGGTGAAATAACGATGGCCGAGGCTGGCTTGGCGGGCGTTGGGGTAGGCGCTGGCGCGGGGTTCGAGTTCTTTGCGGAGACTGCTGGCGGAACTGGTGGCGGTCCATTTGCATTCCCCCAAGTCGGTCCAGCCGTCATCGCGCAGGCCAACGACATCGATCTGGTGCTGCTGATCCCAGTATTCGCCAATTTCGAAATTCGCCCGCACGCCTTCCTGGGCATACAGCGTGGCCAGGGCCTCCCGGCAGAGGCGCTCGAAACAGTGGCCGAAGTAGGAGTCCAACTGCGGCTTCACAATTTCCTGCACGGCTTGCGCTGGGGTGCTGCGGGCGATGCGGCTGAGGTTGGGAAAGACGAAGCGGAACCAGAATCGGAGCAACGGATCTTCCATTGACCACCGGACTTTGCGGGCCATGGGGGCGGCTCCGGTCAGCGGGTAGCGTTTCGAAATATAGCCTAATTCCAAGAGGGTGGAGAGATAGAATTGCAAGGCGCGATCCCCGATGCCGGAGGCGGTGGAGATTTCTGCGTTGGTGGTCTTGCCAGCGGCCAGTGCCATCAAGATGGAATGGTAGTTGGAAAGTTCCCGGAGTTCTTCCCGCAGCAGGAAGTCCGGCTCCCGGAAGAGCACGCCCATTTCATCAAACAAGGTGGCTGCAATGTTCTGCTCCACGGAACGGGCGGGGGAAAACGCCTTCAGATAGTAAGGCATGCCGCCGCAGATGAAGTAAGTGCGAGCCTGATCCGGGATGGCATAGCGTGGATGAAACAGGGCCGCTTCCTGGTAGCCAAACGGCCGCAGGAGCAACTGTGCGGTGCGGCGGCCAAAGAGCGGGCTCTTTTTTCCCAGGACTTCACGTTCCATGAAACCAAGATAGGATCCGCAGAGAATGAGCATGATGTTCCCCTTCCGCCACCGCCGATCCCAGGCTTCCTGCAGAATGGAGGGTAATTCCGGGCTGCTCTCACACATCCACTGGAATTCATCCAACGCTAGGATGAGCTTCTGCGGTCCCTTCCAGCGTTCTTCCACCAGCTTGAATGCCGCTGACCAGGTGGTGATGGGCTGGGTGGCCAGCAGTGGCTCCCGCAGGGCGGTGGCCGCAGTTTCCAGGAACTCCCGGATCTGTAATTCCGCCGGAGCACGTTTGCCCATGAAGTAAATGGATCCGGGTTTGCCCTTTTGGAAATGCACAATCATTTCGCTCTTGCCGACCCGACGTCGGCCATAGATCGGCAGCATCGAACCGCCCGACGCGCGCCAGGCCGCGTCCAGCATCGCAAGTTCTTTGGCCCTGCCTAAAAAGTCACTCTCCATGATGCGGAAATGCTAACGAGACATGCACGACTTGTCAAGTTGCGACTTTACCAAATGGGGGCGATTGGGTTGGCCAGTCCCATGGGTCAATTCATCAAGTCGCATTAAATGAAACTACGACTTGTCAAGTCACGACTTTACCAAAGGGGAGGGGGCCCGATTCGTTGGATTGATTCGCTGGATTGATCCACCTTCGCTAAACAACTGGCATCCCCAGTGCGGAGCCCTCCGCAAAGCTGGGTGGACCGCACAGTCCTCTGTGCGGCGCGATGGAAGCGCTCTATTTATGTTGCACCGCACAGAGGACTGTGCGGTCCACTTAACTCAGCACACTGGCACATCGCTCGCAGAGCGTGGGATGTGCGGGGGACTGGCCGACGCTGGGGAGGTGCTTCCAGCAGCGTTCGCACTTGGCGGCGGTGGTTTTCTTGATGGTTACCTTGGTGGCATCCGTGGCGCTTTGGACCAGTTGGAAATCGCTGAGGATGAAGAACTCCACCATTTCCGCATGCGGCGGAAGTTTGGTGGCGGTGTTCACTTCGAGCGTGAGATCCGCCTCCAGATTGGAACCGATGACTTTTTCCTGACGCGCTTTTTCCACTTCCTGCTGCACGGCACTGCGGAGTTTCAGCAACTCTTCGACTGCCAGCGTGGCTTCGTTGCCAGCGAAGGCTGGATCGGCGGCGGGGAATTGTTCCAAATGCACGGCGGTCTTGTGGCCGAGGTGCTCCCAGGCTTCATCCGCGGTGAATGCCAGGATGGGGGCGGCCAGTTGGCAGAGGCTGGTTAGCACTTGATGCATGGCCGTCTGCGCGCTGCGACGACGCGGGGAATTCACGGCATCGCAATACATTCTGTCCTTCGTGATGTCCACGTAGAGCGCGGAGAGATCCACGGCACAGAATTGATTCAGCGTGTCATACACCTTGCGGAAATCCAGCGCAGCGTAAGCCGTCACACACTCCGTGGTCACGCCATGGAGGCGCTCCAGCATCCAACGGTCCAGCAATGTTAGTTCAGCCGCAGGCACAGCATCCTTGCTGGCATCGAAGTCGCAAAGATTCCCCAGCAGAATGCGGAAGGTATTGCGGATGCGACGATACGTCTCCGCCACTTTCTTAAACAGATCTTCACTGAATGGCACATCATTGCGATAATCCACGCTGCTGACCCACAAGCGCACGATGTCCGCTCCGAAGGTATTGTAGTAATGCTCGGCGTTGATCGGCTTGTCGCCACTCTTGGAAATTTTGTTGCCTGTAGTGTCGGTAACGAAACCATGCGTGAGGACTTTCTTATAGGGAGCCTTGTCACGATGGATCACGCTGCACATGAGCGAACTCTGGAACCAGCCACGGTGTTGGTCGGTAGCCTCGATGTAGAGATCCGCCACGCCACCATTTCCCAACGCAGGATGGGCTTCCGTCACAGCAATGGAACTGCAACCGGAGTCGATCCAGACGTCCAGGGTGTCCTTGCCTTTCTTGCTCCCGACAGGCAAACCAAGCTCTGCAGCCAGGGCTTCGTCGCTCTGGGCGAACCAATAGTTCGTGCCGTGGGTCGCGATGAGATCGGCCACTTTGCGCGCTAGCGCGGCATCCAGAATGACGTCGCCATCAGGAGTGTAGAACACCGGCAGCGGCACGCCCCAAGTGCGTTGGCGACTGATGCACCAGTCCGGGCGGCTTTCCACGGTGCCATAGATACGATTCCGGCCCCAGTGCGGCAGCCATTCGACTTTGTCGATTTCGGCTAGCGCGGTGGCGCGGATGTCGTCGATGCGGAGGAAGAATTGTTCCAACGAACGATAAATGATCGGTGTCTTAGATCGCCAGCAGTGCGGGTAATCATGCAGGTGCGCTTCTTCGCCTAGCAAGTTTCCTTGCTCCGTGAGGATCTCGATGATGCGTTTGTTACCGGTGAAGACATGCACTCCCACGAGTTCCGGCACCTCGGCTTCGGCGGTAAATTTACCGGCATCATCCACAGGAGAAATGAGTCCCAGGCCATTTTCCCGACCTGCGATATAATCTTCCATGCCGTGACCAGGCGCGATATGGACTTGGCCGGTGCCGGTATCTGCGGTCACGAACGTTCCGGGGATGACTTTGCTCGTGCGTTTAAGGAACGGATGCTGGGCCTCTTGGCCCACCAAGGTGTCGCCTAGCACTAACGTGTCGGAGCCAGCATCCAGCGCATAGCCAGTCTTGGCCGTGAAGGCTTCCACCAACGGCTTGGCGACAACTAGTTTATGCGTCGTGCCGTCCTTGGTGAAATTTCCCACCACGTATTCGAACTTCGGATGCACTGCGATGCCCAAGTTGGCTGGCAGCGTCCACGGGGTGGTGGTCCAGATCACGAACGAGTAATCATTCCCTAACGCAGGAAATTTCACGAACACCGAGGGCGAAGTCTTCTGTTTATACTCCACTTCCGCCTCAGCCAGAGCGGTGCCCGCACCGTAGCTCCAGAGCACCGGGCGCTTACTGCGATAGACTAGCTTCTTATCGATGGCGGTGGCGAAGAACCGGATGATGGTGGCCTCGTAGCTGGAGCTAAGCGTTAGGTAGGGGTTCTCCCAATCAGCAAACACGCCGAGCCGCTTGAATGATTTGCGTTGGGTGTCGATCCAACCCCGGGCAAAGGCTTCCGAGCGCGTGCGGATTTCTACGGGTGTCAGGCCTTCGGCGGAGCGCACGACCTTGAATTCGATGGGGAGGCCATGGCAATCCCAGCCGGGGACGAATGGCGTCTCGAAGCCCGCCATGGTCTTGGATTTCAGCACGAGATCCTTGAGCAACTTGTTGAGGGCCGTGCCCATGTGGACATCGCCATTGGCAAACGGCGGGCCGTCATGGAGGAGAAATTTCGGGGACTTGGCGGCCAGGCGCTGATCCTGAATCTGGCGATAGAGCTTGGCGTCCTCCCACTGTCGCAAGCGCACAGGCTCCCGCAGCACCAGATCGGCCTTCATGGGAAAGTCCGTGCGGGGCAGGTTGACCGTGTCTTTGTAACGGCTGGCTTCTTTTTTCTCTTTTTTGGGTTCGTTGCTCATGGCCTTGAAAATGGATTGGGGGATGGGGAGCCCGGAGGATACACGGGTTGGCTTTGGGGTCAAATGATGGTGCGGGAACAAACAGGAAGGGCGCGACCTCAACAGCCGCGCCCTTCGAGTGAAATTAGGAAATGATGGTCGCTTATTTCTTTGCGGTGCGGGCTTGGCGATTGAGCTCGATCAGGTCCTTCATAATATTGACGGTCTCGGCACGCACCGGTTCCATGTCGTGTGGGAAATCGTCTTTGTCATCCGAGCCATCATCGTCGTCGTCTTTCTCCGTAATCATGCCGGCCTTGTCGTCAATCTTGGCCTTTTCGAGGGTCGTGAGTCCTTCAGCGTCAGCGTTTTCCAAGGTCAGGCGATATACCGTGAACGGGTCACCGTTCTTGGAGGCCGTGGCGACACGGGTCTTGCGGTCCTCGGAACGGGCCTTGTTGCGTTGTTTGTTTTTCTGGATTTCGTCGAGTCGCTCTTTCTCATTGAGGCTGAGGGTGTTTTTGGCCACTTGATCCTTCAAGCGAGCGATGTCGTCTTTGACGTATTGGAACTCAGGGTCCTTCTCCAGGCGCTGATCCATCCGGCTGCGCAATTCGTTGGCTGGAAGCGGGGCGGTTTCGGCCAGATCGTAGTCCAGTTTGCGAATGGTGTCATAGGGGAGGGGACCTTTGAGGGATTCTTCACCGATTTCCAGGGCGTCGTAGCGGCTCGGCAGGATCAGATCAGGCACGACTCCTTTGAGCTGAGTGGAACCACCAGCAATGCGGTAGAATTTCTGGATTGTGACTTTCAAGCTGCCTGCGCGGGTGCTCTTGCTGATGTTTGGCATGTAGCGGCCGACATCGAGGATCGTCTGGACGGTGCCTTTACCGAAGGTTGATTTATCACCGACGACTACGGCACGACCATGGTCTTGCAAGGCGGCTGCAAAAATCTCGCTAGCGGAGGCGCTGGTGCGGTCCGTGAGCACGCAGAGAGGGCCGGTATACATGGGTTCCGGAGATTTTGAGTAACGCGATTCGACCGCGCCATTCCAGCTCTTTTGCTGGACCACCGGGCCTTTTTTAATAAATAGTCCAGTTAGGGAAATCGCCTCGTCCAGCGAGCCGCCACCGTTGCCGCGGAGGTCGATGACCAAGCCGCTGATGTTTTCCTTCATGAGGCGGGTAAGCAGTTTCTTTACATCCTTGGTGAGGCTTACGGTGTGGTGTTCCATGTCGGCATAGAAGGAATCAATGGTGAGCCAGCCGATGCGGTTGGGTTCGCCCTTGGCGTCCTTACTTTCGATGAGATCTGCCTTGGCGAGGCTTTCCTTGAGTTCGACCTTGGCGCGCTTGAGCACGACTTCCTTAAACGTGGTCGGATCAGAAGCGGGAATGACTTTCAAACGCACGGTGCTGCCCTCGTCGCCACGGACGCGCTCGACCACCTTGTTAAGTTTCATGCCTTCCACGTCCTCCATTTCCCCGTTGGTGCCTTGGGCCACTCCGACGATACGGTCATGGATTTTGAGTTGCCCGCTGAGGTGGGCAGGGGCTCCAGCTACCAAGCGATCCACTTCGGCGGCTCCATCTTTCATGGAAAGCACGGCTCCAATGCCTTGGAGGCGCTTGTTCATTTCGATATCGAATTGATCTTTTTCCGGGGCGCTGAAATATTCAGAATGGGGATCGTAGGCTTGGCTCAGGGCGGAGAGGAAGAAATTGGTGACATCTTCTTCGTCGTTCTCGTTCATGCTATCGAGCAAACGCTTGTAGCGCTTGAGGACCTTAACCTCGGGAGAATCTTCCGGTTTGGGATTGGCGGAGACCTTGGGTGCGGAGGCGGGATCAGCCTTCTTTTCTTCCGGTCTCTCCGCTTTTTCAGCTTTTTCCTTTTTCTTTTCCTCAGCCAAGGTTCGACGCAGGCGCTCGCCCAGCACTTCGTTGGTCACTCGGGCTGTCCAGATGGCGTCAGCCTCTGCGGTGGTGGCTGAATAGGCTGCGTCCTTGCGGTTGATGTGCGTGGTGCCCGTGCCAGAGAATTCCAATTTTCCTGATTCCAGAAGTGCCTTCACTTTTTCGAACCGTGCCTTAACGTGCTGGGAATAGACCTTGTAGATCTCGTGCGCTGGCGTGAGATCATTTGTGAAGACGTAATCGTCGAGCTTGGTCCCATACTTGGCCGTAAAGGCATCTACCTCGTCCTTGAGGAAATACATTTTGTCGTAATCAAGATACTCCAGATAGCCCTTCAAAGCCTTGCGGGACATATCGTCGTCGAAGTCGTGCTTGGAATAGTGCTGCTCCTGGAGGAGGTGCGTGACCCAGGCTGCGACCTGGCCATAGTCAGTCTCGGCACGCTTTGGCGTGGCGGGGTCTGCCAGCGAACAGGCGGCTAGAGTGAGCGAGATCGCTGAGGTTAACAGCGAAAGAAAGCGGGGGGCGGGGGTCTTCATTTCCTCAATTATCAAACAGATTTTCCTGCAAAGCGAGACGAGATGGGCTTCATTCGATCAACCACAGTGATTAACCGAGCGGAGCCGCAAATTCCCTTCGCAGTTGGTCAAATCTCCGCTATTCAGCGCAATTGTCCATTACACTTTTTTTGATTCGCATCCCTGTAATTCCCCTATGCCTCCGACCTCCCAATTCCATTATCCCGCCAATTCCGTCCGTTGTTACACCGGAGGATTTACCGCAACCAATGGCTATGTCATCCCATTGCCGGGCGGTTGCTTGGCCGTGGATGCACCGGAGGGGTTCGCAGATTGGCTTTCAGCTCAGGGGGTAAAGGTGCTGGCGCTGCTGCTGACGCATGCGCATTTCGACCACGTGATTGATGCGTCGGTGATTCAGGAAGAGCATGATTGCCCGATTTACGCTTGGGAAGTATCCACGGAAGAATCCCGCTTGGAAACGTATCTGTGGCAGGCGGCGGGGATGAAATTTATGGTAACGCCCTACCCTGTGACGGTGGAGCTTAAGGATGTGGCCTCCATCGTAGTGGAAGGCATGACGTTCGACTTAGCGCATGTGCCAGGTCATTCTTTGGATAGCGTGGTTTTCATTGATCGGGCCCATGGCCGAGTGTTCTCAGGAGATACCCTGATGCAGGGAACCATGGGGAGAACGGATTTCCCCGGCGGGGGCACCGCAATGCTCTTGCGGGGGATTCGCCAACATCTGATGATGCTGCCCGATGATACAAAAGTTTATGCGGGGCATGGCGAGCCAACCACGGTGGGAGCGGAACGGCGGTGGGTGGAGCAAGCGTTGGGATGAATCAAACAAAAAAGACGGCCCGAGTTGCCTCGGGCCGTCTGGCGAAAAAATCCGCTAACTATAGCTTAGGGAGTCGGAGCAGCAACCGTGAAGGTGGTGTAAGCAATTGGGCTGACACGGCTTCCAAAGACCTTGACACGCACCTTTTGTTTTGGCGTGGGCTCGTTTTCGGTGATGGTCTGGGTGATACTGGTGTCCACCGTGGCGGTGGGCTCACCGGGAATTTCGTCCTGAATGCCAACCGTAATGATGTCAGTGGAGATCTGGTTGACGTAGTTGGCTTCGAAGAAGTAAGCCCAACCCTTGGCTTTGAAGAGCACGCCTGGGGCAGTCTTGGTCAGTTTCCCACTCCACTCAATATTGGCGATGAAGTCATCAGCGCCGTTACCGAATTGGATGGAAGGTGTGCCGACGGGGGTCAATTGGGCGCTGGCTGCGGGAGCGGTGATGGTGGTGCGTCCATTGGTGATCCCACTGATTTTCTTGGAGGGGAAGTCAACCATGCCGAAGCAGTCTCCGTAATACACCAAGCCTTGGTGGAAGACGACGGAGTTTGCATTGGGCGAGATGAATGGCTCAGATCCGCTGGAGAAGCGGAACATACCGGAACCATTCTTCATGGTGATCATTCCTTGGAAGACGCCACCAAAACGGCCATCGGCGGCGTTATTGCTGTAGGGACCGCCCACCCAAGCCATGGCTGGCGCGGCTTGGAAGAGCATGGAGAGAAGTGTAAGTGATGCGACGATTTTTTTCATGACGTTGTGAGTTTGGTGATTTGGTGACGATGGTCAAGATTTTTCTGAAGAATAAACGGATAATCTGAATAAATTATGGAGCGGGGGTGAAAACAACATTTTGGACCCAACCAGCATCGGCTCCATCTGTGGTGGCAACCCCATTTTCGCTGTAAATCCATTTAGCAGAGTGCGTGCCAGCAGGGATATTGATCGCCACGGGCGTGTAACCCGCCACGAGCGTGCCGCTGATGGGCGTTACCAGCGTGTCGTTATCATCCAGCGTGAAGCTCAGGAAATCCTCATCGGCAGCGGAGGAAACTCTCCAGTCGAAGGTGAGAACCCCAGGGCCAGTAACAGAAATTTCCATGGTGGATTTCTCGGCGTCAGCGACGGCACCACTGCGAGCAGCAGCAACATCCAAGGTCCAAGGATTGGCTCCATAGCTGGTAACTGGACCCGCAGTCCAACCAATCGCGGTAGCCAAATTGGCGTAGATGAACAGGAGGTGGTCGATGTGCCCGCGGTCCTCACCAGCATAGGCGGCGGAAGCGTTGTCATATTCCCAGCGCAGGGTATGGGTTCCAGCGGGTAGATCCACGCCGTGGTGCTGCCACCCGGAGTTGCCACTGAGGTAGGCTTCCACGGCGGCAGGGGCTGCGGCAACGTAGAAGTTCAGGTGATCGTCAACGTGGTTGTTGGTCATCCAATCGAATTCCACCCGGACCGGCCCTTTGACACGGGTGCTGAACTCAGCTTTGTCACGGCCAGCAAAGATCGGACTAACGACAGAGTCTCCGCCGTTGAGGAAATGTTCGTTGGCCCAGAACCAATTATCCACCCCACTGGCACCAAAAACCTGTCCTGGCACGTCCAGCGCGGTGGCGATGGAGCGATCAGCAGGTTGGATCACGATGACAATGCGGACGGTCCGCACATCATGGGTCGGATCAGCCGGATTAACACAGTAATTGGTGGCGGTGATGTTGTAACGGAACGTGCCAGCGATAAGTGGGATCCCGGAAATCACTCCGTTAGTCAAGTTCAAGTCTGGAAAGAGGTCCCCCGGGTTACCAGGCCAGCCATCACCGTTCCATTCACTTGCGGTCCATCCTGAGATGGGGGTGACGTTCGTATTGAGAGTCAAATGGAAGGGCTCACCCACCGTTCCGATGGCCAAGTAGCCCCCGGTAATATTTGGCACCGGAATTCTCGGAAGAATGGTGAGCGTTCGATTGAGCGTGGTGGTCCCGATTTCGTTACGGGCAGAAAGGACGATGGGGAAGACGCCACTTTCGTAAGGGGTGCCTGAGATGTAGCCGGTGATGGTATCGCAACGCAACCCGACTGGGAGCCCGAAAGCAGCATAAGACAGTGGACAGCCGGAGGCTCCAATTTGGTAACCAGCGTAGGCGCGGCAGTATTCAATGCCGTTGGGCATGGGAACGGCTGCAATCGTAGGGGCAACCACGGGGCGAGCGCCCGGGCCACCGTGGAGGGTGAGTTTGACGTTCGTGATGGACCCAGCTTGACCACTGGTGTCGATCACTCTGAGTTGCCAATCCCCTCCGGCACACTCCGCCCAGTGTTGCGTTGTGGTGTAGTTCCAAGTGCCAGGACGCAAGACAGTAGCCCCATGCGGGATCTGGAGCAGGCTGACAATGCGGGCTGGCGAATGGCTGGAGCTTAAGAGGACCCTCAACCCGGCCGGACGTGGGTGTTCGACAGAGAGCGAAACTTCAACTTTTTCGATCCGGATGCGGGGACCATTGGCAATCCGGAAGCTCTTGGTTACCGCTCCACCAGCGGGAATCCCTGTGATATCACCGTCTTCATACTCCTTCTCATAGTCTGCGGCTAAATTTTTCCAAGTCTTAGCCATGGTGCAGGCAGCAGCCGTGTTGAGCATCCCATGTCCTGCATCATGGCTGGTATGGTAAAGCACGCCGTCTGTCACCCGGTCTTGGAAATCAAGCCCTCCTACTTCCTGAGAGGTGCGGGCGATGATGTCCCAGACGTCACGCACTCCCAGGCTGGGTTTTGCTTGAATCATGAGCGCGATCCCTCCACTGACAATCGGGGCCGCGGCAGAAGTGCCGTTAAAAGTGTTGGTATAACTTGTGCTAGCCATGCGGCGTCCGGGATTGGCGGGGGTTTCGGCTGGGTTATAACCCAAGCCGCCGGAGCGGTCGGTCGTGGTGATCATTTCGAAAGGAGCGTTGATAGCATCTCCCGAGGGGCCACCCACCAGATTACAAGCGCCCATTGTCGTATAAGATGCTGGGAACCCAATGTCGATGGTTGCGGAGACCGGAAGGGACCAATAGTTATTGGTGGTGAAGGAATCGTTTGAGTCTTGAGCCCCGCGTGAGTTACCGGCGGAGAAGACCATAACGGTGCCACGCCCAGCGCGCCCCCTAGTAGCTGCTTTAACAATACCCGGAGGTATGGCATCTGCAGGGACATAGGACACGTTATATCCCCAGCTATTATTGCACACATGGACCAGCGAATTGTAAAATGCCAACGCGTAGTCTTCCTGAGAGGCTCCGCCGCCGCCGAGAATCCGATAGCCGATGAGCTTGCCACGAAATGCAACCCCAGCAACGCCGAAGGTGTTATCTCCGACCGCGGCCATCAATCCACCAACGCAAGTGCCATGCTCTCCTGCCGTGGGATCTCCGTCTTGTTCGACGAAATCGAAGCCTCCGCGAGACGCGACATTGGATTTAAGATCCGCATGGTTTAGCTCTAAGCCGTCGTCGAGCAATGACAGGGTCATTCCCGTGCCGCGGTAGAGATCCCAAGCAGGCTCTGCGTTGATGTCGATGCCAGGAACTCCACCGCGCACTCCGACATTTTTGATATGCCAACCATAACCAGCATTGCCGGCTCTATAAGCGTAGTAGGCGTCATTGGGGACATAGTGCAACCCCGTGTTCGAAGTGTCAATGTAGATTGGCCGAGCAGCCGTGATCCCAGAGATCTTCAGGGCTGCCTCCGCACCTGCTAGGCTGTCAGCGGCACCTGCAAAGGTGAAGATGCCAACGCCAGGGGTGTCGCCCAGGAAGGGAGTATAGGAGGTAGCATTAATCGCTGTTGTGACTGCGGCTACGTTGAGCGTGCCCGTAAAACGGACGATAATTTTCCGCTGCAGCACAATCTTGTTGGCCGCTCCGTCCGCCTTCATCACCAACGAGTGTCCGCGCTTGGTGGAGGTTTCGAGGGTGGCAACTTTAGCTGCCAACGCACTCAGGTTCGTAACCGTTACTGGAACAAATGCTTCTGCCAGATCGGCCGTGGGGTTGGCTCGCAGGGTAGATAGATCAACCCGAAAGGTCTTCATTTTGCCCTGATCGGAAAACTGGTAAACACCATCCTCATGCAAGGGCAATCCGGCATGGGCTGAGGAAACGAGCGCTGGAACGGCCAGGAGCGCACCAAAAACGGAGGCCAGGGTGGATTTCATGGTTTGCATATTGGGAGAATGAGGGGAAATAAGAGCAATATTTGGGGCATGATGCCATTTAGGTAAAAAATTGAAAGAAAAATCTTTCGGAATTTTCACTCGAATCATTAGACTATGCCAACACAATTCAATTTCCATGTAAATCCATTGTAAATGCATTCTTCATTTGTAATCACGACTGAAAGGTCAGAGTTTGCTAGGCGCCGCAGTTGGACGGAATTTTCCTCTCCGGCAGTGCAGAGGAATCTTGAGGTGGCGCAGGCCCTGGCCGGGTCAGCAGCAGAACTCATGGCGGTGGTGAAGGCGGATGGGTATGGCCACGGGGCGCTGCGGATGGCCCGCGCTTGCGCTGGCAGGGTGCATTCGTTGGGCGTGGCCTGCGTGGCGGAGGCGGAATTGCTGCGGAAGGGTGGGGTGGAGGAGCCAATTTATATTTTGGGCCCAGCGTTGCCCCAGGAGCGCGAGGCAGTGGTGGCGGGGAAATTTCGTCCGGTGGTTTCGACCGGGGATGAAGGCAATGCTTGGAATGAGGCCGCCTCTAGGGCAGGGGTGCAGTTGCCAGTGGTGTGGGTGTTAGATACGGGGATGGGACGGATCGGCACGCCGCCCTGGAACGTTGAGTTGTTGGCGGGAGCCTGGGGCGGCTGGTCGCATCTGCATTTGGATAGCATTGCCAGCCATTTTCCCTCGGCGGATGAGGATGAGGACTTTACTCATCAACAATCGCGCGGTTTCCATGCCAGAGTGGAGGAGTTGCGCTTGCTTGGAGTGGTGCCGGACCGAGTGCAGTTAAATAATAGCGCTGGCATCATGCGGTATGGCACCCCGCCGCGGGAGTTGGTGCGAGCGGGCCTCATGTTGTATGGAGTGGCGCCATGCCCCGAGCACCAGGCTCAGTTGGAGCCGGTGCTCACCTGGAAAACTCAGGTGAGCTTGGTGCGCGAATTGCCCGCCGGGTGGGGCGTAAATTATGGCCGCACCTTTGTTACC
The DNA here is from genome assembly GCA_031411295.1 of Verrucomicrobiales bacterium. Lineage (GTDB taxonomy): Bacteria > Verrucomicrobiota > Verrucomicrobiia > Verrucomicrobiales > V1-33 > JAGNEJ01. The sequence goes on from JANOAV010000191.1 coordinate 15,255, forward strand.
CCGGAACCGATGCTCGTGGCTACCTTGGCGGTCGGCTATGCGGATGGCTACCTGCGGGCGCTGTCGAATCGTGGCGCGGAAGTGTTAATTCAGGGGCAACGATGTCCTGTGTTAGGAAGGGTCACGATGGACCAAATCGTCGTGGGCGTGGGGCATCTGCCCATCCCGCCTCGGGTGGGTGGGGAGGTGGTCTTGCTGGGGCGGCAGGGGGCGGAGGAGGTCACGGCGGCGGAGTTGGCACTGAAAGCGGGCACGATTCCTTGGGAAATTTTCACGAGTATCAAGGCGCGATAGGCAAAACTATTGCCAGCGAGGGAGATTTCCGTTAAGATGCGCCTTCGATCGGTATTTTCCTTCCCCTCCTAATGAAATTTCCATGTAGTAGTCTGTCCTGCTGGGCCCGTTGCGTGCCTTGGCTGCTGGCTTTGTTGCTCGCGCCGTGCGGTGGGGCATGGGCGGGGATCATTGCTTCTGAGAGCTTTAGCTATACGGCGGCCAGTCCGCTGGCCGGTAAAGGCAGCGCTGGCCAGGGTTGGGCGGGGGCGTGGGAGCCGGGACCGGGGATTGTGGTGGGGACGGTGGTTAGCACCCCGATTAGTTTTACCCCGGCGTTGGGAAACACGTTGGGGGGCGGAAATGCGGTGGATTTAACTCTGGCCACTTCTGCCGGATCGGGAGTGGCCGCATTCCGTGGGCTGTTCGCCCCGCAGGCGGGGACGATCTATGTGGCTGCGTTGCTGAAATTTACGGGCACGATGAATACGGATGATGCCTTTGCGATTAATCTCAGCGAGTTACCGGGAAATATTACCAACGGGTTCGGGTTCGGTTTCCGCGGATTGACGACGGCAACGGGCCACCACTTCTTCATCCGCAAGGGGGAGGTCACGCCCACCGGATCGACGCAATCCGGTTACGGTCCCAAGATGTCACTCTTCAGCGCCAGCACGGGCACGCACTATTTGGTGGTGAAGGTGGAGAAGACGGTGGCGGGGGGGAACTACAACAAGGTGACTGGCTGGATCAATCCCGGGAGTAATTCCGAAGTCACCCTGCCCAATGGAAATATGCAGTTGAACGGAGATTTGGGACTGGCGGCCATCAGTCAAGTCCATTTGGGCGAAGATAACGTCGATACCGGGGACAGCACGCGGGTGGACGCACTGGCGCTGGCTACTTCCTTTGCTGATTTAATGGCTCCCGCGGGTCCCGGGGCGGGGCCGTATGCTACACTGCGGGTGGAGTCGGCAGCGGATGGCAGTGCCGGAGTGGCCTTGCCTGCGCAGTCGATTCCCGCGGGCACGAGCCTTTCGCTCTATGCCATCGCGCGGGATGGAGCGGGCGTTTTCCAAGGGAATCCTTCCGCCGTCTGGAGTCTGACGGACGTTGCCAACGTGACTGTGCCGGGGAAACTCATCCCTGCGGTGGATGGGAAAAGTGCCATTTTCACTGCCGCATTGGCTGGCACCTATAAAATTCAACTCACGGGCAATGCGTCAACCTTCGTGGGTTCAGGAATCCTTACCGTCACGGTCTCTGCCGCCACGCATATTTTGTTGGAGACGGACGCAGATGGCAGCGGGTTGGTGATTCCGGCCATGACCCTCGCCCCGGGGGATGAGGTGCGGGCGTATGCGATCTCCCGAGATGCCGGAGAGAATTTCATTGCCAATGTGGCGGCTACGAGTTGGTCGCTGACGAATCTTTCCGGCAGTGTGTTGGCAACGAATTTAGTGGCCGCGGCCGACCAAAAGAGCGCCACCTTTACCGCTAGTGCGCCTGGAGCAGCGATCATTTCCGCAGGGGCAGATTTACCCGTTACGCCCTCCAATCTGATCACCGTCGATCGGGGAGAGATCACTTGGTCCGGCACCGGGTCCAGTTGGAATCCGGCAGCGGCCGGCGGTTGGTTTTTGCAGAATTTGGAAACGGTGGCGACTTTCTTCCAGGCGGATCGGGTGAGTTTCGATGACACGGGAATAGCCAATCCCGTGGTCACGCTCGTGGGGGCGTTGAGTCCCCGGGCGGTGCGGGTGAGTGGTGAGAGTCCCTACACCTTTTCCGGCAGTGGGAAAATTTCCGGCCCCGCCACGCTGCGACATTACAGTTCAGGTCTGCTGACGATCCTAACGGACAATGATTATTCGGGACTCACCACGATTGATGGGCCGGTTCGAGTTGGCAACGGTGGGACGGTGGGCAGCTTTGGCACCGGGGATATCTATTTTGGTTCGCTGCAGGAGTTGATCCTTAACCGCAGCAATACCTTGACGATGACGAATCGGATCTACGGGGGGAGTCTGGAAAGTGGCCCGATCTTGCTGGTCAATACCGGGGTGGTCGTGCTGGGCGGAACCACGGACAATACCAACGCCAGCGCTACCGTGGCCGCTGGCGCCACCTTGGAGCTGGCCAAGGCCAGCAGCATCCCCAATGGGGTGAAGGCGTTGGATGGAGATATTCAGGTGCAGGCAGGCGGCACCCTTCGCCTGGCGGGCACCGGGGGGAATCAGCTGGGTGATACCGCCACGGTTAGTCTGGCTGGACTCTTTGACCTGCGGGGTCGGAGTGAGACCTTGGGCACACTGTCCGGTGCAGGCACGGTGGAGGGAAATGTCAGTGGTGCAGGGACGGTGGCGCTTCGGCTAAGCGGGGGAACGTTTACGGGTGTGATCCAAGATACCGGATTCAGCGCTACGGATAAGCTGCAGATGGTGAAGTTGGGTGATGAGACGCTGGTCCTCCAAGGTGCCAATACCTTCCATGGCGGCATTACCTTGAATTCAAACAGCGATGTGCGGATCAATGGAAATGGTGGCGGAGCCACGGGCACGAATCAAGTAGGCGGTTTCGGAAGGTTCGGCGGCACGGGGACCACCGGAGGCCTCATTAACGTGACGTCCAACGGGTCCGTAGATCCGGGAGCAGCCATCGGAAGTATCGGAACCCTGACAGGGTTGAACGGGGCGAAAATTGCCGGCAACTACCTTTGTGATATCAATGGCGCGACCAGTGATTTATTGGCGATCACAGGGAATCTTGACCTCACGGGGGGCACGTTTGTCATCCAACCCGCAGGCAGCGGGGTGAACCAGCCCAGCTATGTGCTGGCTACTTACACGGGCACCCTAACGGGAGTATTGACGGCCTTTCCGGCCTTGCCTGCGGGCTACGTTTTGAGCTATAACACCCCGGGGCAGATCAAGCTCGCGCTGGCCACCGCCTACGATAACTTTGTGGCTACGATAGCGGATCCTGCCCTGCGCAATGCGAGCATGGATCCTGATCGCGATGGTCTGGCCAACGGCATCGAGTTCGTGCTGGGAGGAAACGCGGCTGCGGTTAATAACAGTGCGCTCCTGCCTACGCTGACCCTAATCACAGCCAACCTGGGGGCCGGAGCCAAGCCCTATGTGCGCTTCAGCTTCCGCCGCACGGATCCCTCCGCCTATCTGAATCCAGTAGCGGAATATGATGTGGATTTGCAAGGCACGTGGACCGCTTCCACCAGCGGCACGGCCACCACGGCAGGCGTGGTGGTGCAGTCCACCAATGATGCCTATGCCGTGGGCGTGGATCGGGTGGATGTGTCCATTCCCACCAGTTTGGCTGGCGCCGGGAAAATTTTCGTGCGACTCAGGGTTACCGTTCCCTAGACTGCGATAGCCTGTCGGCGGGCGGAATTGGCAAAGAAATGGTGAAAATTTTCTGCAACTCGCCCATGGATTCGGGGTTTCGCCCTGTGACCGAATTCGAATCCGTAGTAAGATGGGACTAGTCGGACTGAAAAAAGCGGGTATAATGCCCTGAATTTCTGTCCCTCCAACTCCTCGCACTCATGAAAACCATCCTCCTAGCCTTCCTCACTACCTCCTTGCTCCTGCACGCGGAGGAGCCAAAATCGTCCTCTGATAAGTCCGACAAATCCGGCCTTAAAAGCAAGCTGGGTTCCTTGCTCAAGAAAATCGACAAGGATGGTGATGGTAAACTCGACGATGCTGAGAAAGAAGCGCTGCATGGCAAGGTGAAGCAGGAAGTGCTCGAACGCTATGATGCCAACAAGGACGGCGTGCTCTCCGACGAGGAGAAAGCCAAAGCCAAGGCGGATGGCCAGAAAAAGCTCAACGGGGGAGACGATGACACTCCTGCCGAGAAAAAACTCCGCGCAGAATTTAACAAGCGCTTCGACAAGGATGGCGACGGTAAACTAAACGAAGCAGAGAAGAAAGCAGCGCTTGAGGCGGCCAAAAAATTACGGGAAAAGGCCCCGACCAAAGCAGCTGCCGCAACCAAATCAATCGACAGCAAGCCTGATTCCAAGCCCGCCAAACCATAATTTCCCCCGCCAAGCTCACCGCGCACTACCTACTTGCTTTAATCATGAACAAATCCCCAATTACCCACGTCGTTTGGACCCTCGCTGCTGCTGGAGCGTTTGCGGGCGGCATCTTTTATCAGAAATCTCAAGCGTCCGCCGATTCCGCCAGCGGCAATCAACTCCGTGCCGCCGCAGCATCAGTTGGTGCGGGTGCCAATAAAAAGGAAGGCACCGATGCTGCGGCCAAGCTGCCGCCAGCGTTGGAAGGGATCTCAGATTTCATCAATAAATACAGAAATGCGGATGGCCGCCCGCTGAGCAACGAACAAATGCAGGCCGCCATGAAGGATGTGCTAACGGAGTCAGATCCCGTGAAGAGCAGCCTCATGTTCGCCATGATTCTGGATCAACTCACGCCAGAGAACGCTGCCACCGTGGCGGCTGAGATCCGCGCCCGCTCCACGGGATTTGAATCCATGCGTTATGTCGGGCTGCTCGCCTACAAATGGGGCTCCATTGATGGTGCGGGAGCCATGGCCGAGGCCACCAAGCAGGAAGGACCAGCCCGCATGATGGGCGGGGTGGCTTCCATTGCGGGTTGGGCCGCCAAAGATCCAGCTGGCGCGCTCGCGTGGCTGGCAGCCAATCCCAGCACCAACGATTGGGAGAAATCCGGCATGGAACGCGGCTTGGTTAGTGGGCTGGCTCGCAGCGATGCGGCCGCCGCCCAAAAATACGTTGCTGGCATTGAGGATAAAGGCGAGCGCGCCCGCCTCACCCAGGTCATCATGGATGAAAAACTCAAGCAAGGCACGGATGCCGCCGCCGCCTATGCCGCCACTCTGACCGATCCCGAGATGAAGAAGGGTGCCTTCGAATCCGTGGCCGATCAGCTCTATCGCAGCGATCCCCAGAAGGCCATGGAATACGTCAAGGCCAATGCAGGCGAGGCCTTCAGCCAAGGTGCGGTGGGCGAACTGGCGCGTCGTCTCAGCAGCAAAGACCCGCAGCAAGGCATGGAGTTCGCCACCAGTCTGCCCACGGGCGCGGCTCGCAACGATGCCTATAAAAACACCTATCGTGAGTGGGCTCAGTCCGACTCCGCAGGTGCCAGCACCGCCCTTAATGCCATGCCCAAAGGGGCTGATCGGGATGCCGCTGCCAGCGGTTTGGCGCGGACGCTTGCCGGATCCACCACGCCAGAGGAATCCCATGCCGCGCTCGTCTGGGCGGAATCCATTGGCGATCCCGCCGTGAAACAGGCCAGCCTGACCGAAGTGCTCCAACGCCAATTGCGCGATCCCAAAACGGCCCCTGAAGCAGAAACTTATATGGCCAACAACAACTACACGCCAGAACAGCAAGCCGCCATCAAGACCGCCCCTCAGGACAGCGGACGCGGCGGACGTGGCTTCGGTCCTCCCGGGGGCTTCGGCGGCCGTGGCTTCGGCCGGTAGGATTTACTCCAAGAGCCGCCGCCGAGTGCGGAGCAGTCCGCCGGACTGCTCAAAAAAGGTCCGTGCAAAATATTACATTTTTGGGACAATTCCCGTGCCCGGGCTGTGGCATGTTATCCCATCATGAAATATTTCCTTCTCACCTCCACCCTTGCAGCCGCTTTTGCCACCACCAGTCTGGCGGACGATGCCGCCATGGATACCGCCTTTCGCGATGCCCTCTATGCTGAAGAAGTGAAGGGCGATGCCACGGCCGCTCTTGAAAGCCATACCAAGCTCCTGGAGCAACTGGAAGCCCGTCGCGACCTGCACGCCACCGCGCTCTTCCGCCAAGCCGAATGTTTCCGCAAGCTGGGCAAAAAGGACGAAGCCATCGCTGGCTTCCAAAAGGCGCTGCGGCTGTATCCTGACGTGGAGCGCTTCCAGAAGCAGGCGTGTGAAAGCCTGACTGCACTGGGGGTGAAGGTGGAGCGGGCCGCCTCTGTCGATGCGCTGAGCGAGGAGGATCGATACCGCGCGGAGGAAATGGCGAAGGTGGAACAGATTCTCAAGGAGAGTCCAGATCGGCTGAATACAGGAAATCCCTGTATGCTGGCCAACGCGGTAGGCGGAGGGGACATCAAGATGGTGGAATTTCTGTTAAGCAAAGGGGCAAAACCCAACGTCCATGGCGCAGATGAGTCAAGACCGTCTGAGTCTGTCTTAGAAGAATCGGGGCGCGACGGGACTGGCGGGAGCTAAGGATTCATTATGAAGGAGAAATGATGAATCAGATAGTTCGGTTGGCATGTGGGGCCAAGGTTGGTGTTTGGTAGGCACTATTTCACAGTCTCTTCGTTAATCTATGACCGCACCATAAATCATGGGTTCCGCAGTGATAGTCAAATTGAAGTTGGTTCAAAGCTGCCCCCCCCCGCTGCAGACGGATTATTCTGCGAAGCGTTTATTCAGCCGTGCTCGAGGCTTGGAGCACCGCATCATGCAATGCTCCAGCAGGCAGGCCTTGGGCCAGATGCGCGACTTCGTTTGGATCTGGTGGGGAAATGCCCCAGACGTGTTGCAAGGCGGTAATGGCCAGGGACTCCGGCAGGCGTTGCGCCAGCGCCAGTTGATCTTTGGGCGTTGCGAGATTGGACAGAACGTTATGGGTTAGCGTGGCTTGGCGTCCGGCTGGGATATCGGTCGTTAAGAAACGTGCCGCCCCCGCCGGATCGGTGTCCGCCCAGCGTCCCAGCACTGCCGTTAGGAGAACTTTGCGCTCCCCGGAGTCGGTGCGACTCTCGGCCCAGCGGGCGAAATTTTCCGGGACAAAATATTTCCCACGCTCCAAGGCGACCTCGGCGGCTTGATCCCGCAGCGGGCCCGGTGGCACAGTGTCGAGAAAGGGGCCTAACTGATCGAGTGATTTGGGCACGCCGATCGCGATGATGCTGGAAAGGGCCTCCACGCGGCTGCGTCCGGTTAGCGAAGCATTCGCCCAACTCATGGCTGCTGCGGGATCTTTCATTCCGGCCAGGGTGGCCACGCTCTTGATGAGATCGGTGTTCTGATTCAGCTTGGGGTCTGCGATTAAGCTGGCTTGCAGACTTTCCAAATCGCCTGTGACTAGCTTATCGGCAAAGGCTTGCCCCCACTCTGCGCTCTCTGGACGGCTGAACTGATCTGCTAAGGCGGTTAGGCGATCCGGGGCGCTTAGTCCCTGCCACCAAGAAACTACGGCAGAAATTTTGTTCGGATCGCCCATGGCCTCGAAGTGCAGGCCGCTAAAGGCCTTTTTGAGTAGCGAGCGCCTCATAGGACCATCCTCCAGACTGGCAATTTGGTTGGCGCTGGGGATATCGCATTTCACTAAATACAGGGACTCTGGCTTCATACCTGGCTCTTGCTGCGCCCAGAGTAGAGCTTGATTGGGATCATGCTCCCAGAGGGCGCGAAATAAATTTTGCATGGCATAGGGCCCGCCAAGTTGCTGCGCCAGTTCCACCGCCGCCGATTGATTATTTTGCGCCAGACCGGCCATTATTCCCAATTGAATGTTTCCTCCCTTCTCGCTGCGCATCCAAGCCAGGCCTGCCGGAGAGCTGGCGAAGTTCTTGGCTGCTAACGGATTGGTCGAAGCCCATTGTTTGGCAATGTCTCTCAAGAGGAACCCACGGGCCGTGGGCAGGAGCAGACTCAAGGCGTTAGGCAGTTGATCCTTGGGCAGATCCAAGAGGGCTAGTAACATCGCTTCCTCCTGGGCGGCTCCGGCAGGTAAATTCAGCGCCTTGGCAAGGTCCGGTAGTTCGGCTGCTGCTTGCTCAACTGACTTCAATGCCACAATTGCTGGTTTGGTGGCGACTCCCTTAGTTGGCGTCTGCGTTTCAGTGGTTGGTTTGGGCTCTGGAAGCCGGGCCGGCCCGTAGCCTGCGGCAATACTGGCAACGAGGACCGCTAATGACAGCAAAGCGCGCTTCATTTCATGACCTCCTGCCAAGCAAATTCAATGTCCTGTTGCAATGCTTCGTCCGCCTGAATCCTTTGTAATGCTTTGCTCACAGCGCCTGGATCATCTTTCTCCCACTGTTGCAAGACCCGACAAATGGCGTCCCGACGACTATCCCCCGGGGTGGATTCCAAGGCCCAGGGCAGTGCTAGTTCGGGTTCCACGCTGGCTATTCCCTGGGCCAAACCCAGGGCGGCGGTAGCCCGCTCCGGCCCAGGCGGCAACGTCTTGGCCCAGACCGAAGCCGCGTGCGGATCATACGTCGTCCATTGGCCAATCGTGTTCGAAATGGCGCTTTGGCGCAATTCGGGTGAGGATAATTGCAGTGCCAGGGTGACGGCTTGCTCTGGTTGACGTTTCGTCATTTCTTCCAGCACGCGCGGCATCCATGCGTTGTAGCGGAATGGGTCTGGTTGCGCTTCGAGCCATTTGAAAACCGCGTCAGGCGCAGTCCGGGAAATTTTGCTCAGCAACTCTCCGGTGGAATCGACCTCGGTGGATTCACTCAGTTCCTTGGGCAGCGCAGCATCAATCAGTTTCAGGCAACTGCTCACGTTGCTGGGATCGTTCATTAGCAGGGGATCGATGGATTTGATGATCGCCAAAGCAGACTGCTGGCGTTCCGTCGCATCTGCTAGTGCAAACACTCTGGCCATGGCCGCATCCGGCTCCTGCTTGGCCCACGCCTGCCATGCCGCCGTCTGGATTTCTTTGCGCTCCGCCCCTTCCGGCAGGGTGCCGGCTTGATTCAGTAATTCGAGACAATGGGTGGCTGGCAGGGCCTGCAGGGTTGCCGCTAGCTTGTCTGCGGAAATTTCGTTTTCGTCCGCAGCTGGAGTCCGCAGCGAGGACAAGTTCCGCGTCAGGGTGGTGGCATCCGGTGCCAGGGCCGCGGCCAGGGTTGGCAAAGCATAGGGCTCGTGCTTACTCGCTAACTGCCAAGCTTGCGCTGGATTCTGCTTGGCCAGCAACGACCACAATTCGCTGGGCAGGGCACCTTGTTTGGCCCAGTCCCACCCCGAGGCCTCGGCCAGGGCTTGGCTGGGATTCGTTGCCGCCAGCGAATTCAGCAGGGAGGTTTCCAGAGACTTCCGATCCTCTTTCGGCAGGTCTGCCAGGGAGCGAGTCCATTCCAAGGCCGCTCCTACTCCCATTTGGTTGGCGGCGGAATCAGCAATGACCTGGGCGGTAAATCCTAACGATGATCCATTCGTCTTGCCGAACGCATAGCGCTGGGAAAGCGTAATCGCTTCCTGCGGGCTGCGGCGGGCCACGGTGGTCAGCGCTTGCTCCATGCCCTCGCGATGGAGTTCTTTGGATAAGCGATATTTATTTTCGAGAAATCCCACCGGATCCAATTCCGCGATCCGTCGGCTGAGGGCTTCGACTTGGAGTCGTAGATCGGGCGGGTAAACCGCATCGATTTTCTGGGCTTTGGCGAGCGCGGAAGGGATGTCCACTTTGGCCCAGGCGGCCAAGGCATCGCCAATCCAAGGCACCCCTTTCTTGATGACGTTAGGCACCGAATTGCACTTGGCCAGACAGCCTTCCAAGTCTTTGGTGATCCATCGCCCCATGAGCCATTCCTGCAGCAGCTCAACGTAAGCGTAGGGCAGATGGCAGCGATCGATCCGGGCCCATAATTCAGAGAATTCCGCCGTGGTGCTGGCGGCCTTGATCTGGCCGAACCAATCCCGGCCTTCCACTTTGGAAGCGTCCACCCGTTCCACTTTCACCGCTGCTGCGATCACCGGGGGCGTTGCCGCGGGTTCTACGGCAGCAGGACGCATCCACCGACCCAGGGAAATTCCCAGGAAAGCAGTGCCACCGAGCAGGCCTAAATAGAGCGGTCGCGTCATGTTCGTAAGATAGACAACGCCAGGCGGGAAAATATTCGCCAGTATTTTGAAAATTATGCGGTTTGTGCCCCTAGCATCTCCATGCCAGAACTTGTGATCACCATGGCGCTGCCCATTTCCCGGAACCATTTCTTTTGCTGCCCCAGTTGGAGCAGGGTGTCGAACTCCAGAGCATGGGTCTGGCAATACTTGCGAAGTTCGTCCTTGGTGAATTCGCCACGTTCCTGCTGGCTGCGCAGGAACTCCACGAAGGCTTTATACTGCTCGGCCCCAGACGGTGGTTTCGGCTTGGGTTCCGCGGGAATGAGCCCCAGCGCTTTGCCAAATTTATCGAACTTGTCCAGCATGCGGAGCCCGAAGAGGAGGCCGATCACGGGCACGACCACAAGCATCAGCAACATGACTTTGGCTCCGAAGCGGCGGAAAAAAATTAGGGTGAGCACCACCACGATCAACGTCCATAGCGTCAGCACCAAACGCTGCGCAGGGGTTAGCTTGGGTGGTTTGGGCTTGGGTGGAGTTTTCTGGTTGGCGGTTCCCATGGATCAAAATTGGCTAGTCTTCACTGGAAGGACGATGGCGAAGTTTCTTCACATCACCCCGCCGCCGCTTTTGTTCAATGATGATTCGCTTCTGATTTGCGGAGCGTTTGCGGGTCAGGGCGCGCTTTTTGGAGCGGGCCGCCGCACTGACCAGCAGCTTCTGTCGACGGAGCGATTCAATTTTATCGCACAAGTCCTCGCGCGCATGGAATCGATTCTGCGTCAGGCTGCGTTCCTTCTGGCAGCGCACTTCAATGCCGGAAGGCAGATGACGCAAGACCACGGTGGAGGACGTTTTGTTGATCTTCTGACCGCCTGCTCCCGAGCCACGGATGAACGATTCCTCCAGGTCATCCTTGTGGATGCCCAGAGAACTCATGCGTTCAATCACTTGGCGAATGCGGTCTCGGCTAATCATAATTTGCTGAAGAGCATAACGCAAAAGTTGACGCTGTCCATCCCTGGTAGCATCAGAGCAGCAGAATGCTGGGGCACGAAACTTGATTGACTCTGCGCTCTGACGACGCACCTTTAGCGCTTATTCTTCCCCTAAATTATAGATTTTATCATGAAGCTAACCATCATTGGTTCTGGATATGTCGGGCTGACTACAGGCGCGTGTTTCGCGAATGTAGGGCATCACGTCATGTGTGTTGATAACAATGCCGACAAGATCGCGCGGCTCAAAGCGGGTGAGATTCCGATTTATGAACCCGGCTTGGAGCAGATCGTGCAGACGATGGTGGCTGCGGGCCGCTTGCAATTTACGAATAGCACCGAAGAAGGCGTAGATTTCGGTCAGGTTGTCTTCATTGCGGTGCCGACCCCGCCCCAACCAGATGGCAGCGTGGATCTGCGCTTCATCGAGAAGGTGGCGCGGGAAATTGCAGCGGTGCTCAAGGACTACAAGGTCATCGTAGATAAATCTACCGTGCCAGTCAAGACCGGAGACAAGGTGGCAGAGACGATCCGTCGCTACGCCAAGGACGTGCCTTTTGATGTGGTCAGTAATCCAGAGTTCCTGCGCGAAGGCTGTGCGGTGGAGGATCTGATGAACCCTGACCGCATCGTGATTGGCACCAACAGTGATCGGGCCCTGGCGCTGATGCAGAAAGTTTACGAGCCATTCGTGGCTCCGGTTCTCGTCACGGATATCAATAGTGCGGAACTGATCAAACATGCCGCCAATAGTTTTCTGGCGCTGAAAATTTCCTACATCAATGCCGTGGCCGCCATCTGTGAAGCCAGCGGAGCGGATGTGGACAAGGTGGCGGAAGGCATTGGCGCGGACAAACGGATTGGACGTCATTTCCTCAACGCGGGAATCGGTTACGGCGGCTCCTGCTTTCCGAAAGACATCGCTGCGTTCATCGCCATTGCCGACCAGTTGGGCACGCCGTTCCATTTGCTCAAGGAAGTGCAGAACATTAACAAGAATGCGCTGGATCGGTTCATCAAGAGCATCCGTGACAGCCTTTGGGTGCTGCAGGAAAAGAAAATTGCCGTGTGGGGACTTACCTTCAAGCCGCACACGGACGATGTGCGCAACAGCGTAGCCATCGATCTGGTGACTGCGTTAGTAGAAGAAGGCGCGCAAGTGGTCGCTTATGACCCCAAGGGAGCGGAGCACATTCCTGCGCTGGAAATTGGCCCCAAAATCACCTTGGCGAAGTCCGCCCTGGAGGCCTGTGACGGAGCGGAGGCGCTCATCATCGCCACGGAATGGCCGGAGTTTGCCGAAGTTGATTTCACCGAAGTAAAACGCCGCATGGTCGCCCCGCTGGTCTTCGATGGTAGGAATCTCTTGGATCCCGTGACCATGAAGGAATTGGGGATCATGTATCGCGGCATCGGACGGGGGCATTTAAGCTAGTGCTTACTTGCAATAGTTAACAAATGTGAAATAAGTGGGGATGAGCCGCTCCATCAAACCGCTGAATTTAACGAACGACGAAAAGGTCACCATTGAAGCCCTAATCCGCAGTCCGCAAAGCACGCAGGGACAGGT